>JAKFYD010000038.1 GCA_021731025.1 Pseudobdellovibrionaceae bacterium
CTTGGTTCAACAAGTTCCGTAGACTGTTGGTGCGATGGGAAAAGAAGGCAGCCAATTACGAGGCCTGCCTCCACCTTGTGTCTGCAGTCATTGCTTTTAAAGCAGCCGGTGTTTTCGGATAGGCTCTAAGTCCTGCAAAGCTGTTGAACAATTGTTTTTCTTTAAACTCGGGAGAGCGAACGACAAATCTCCACACGGCGGCAAAGGGATAAACCTGAGCACCTAACCCAAATTCGGTATCAAAGCCAAAGGGGAGCTTAGTGACATGATGAGATTTTCCGAAGGTATTGCCATCCAGAAAAATATTTCGGGCAAAAGCATTTCCGCGGATGCCTCCAAAAATGTAATAGCTTGGGGGATGGGAACTTTTTAAATTTTCTGTAGAAACAAAAGTATCTCCGTCACTGGCAGAAGGCCGACTTGGTCCAAAATCATCTGGCAAATTCACTCCCAGGCGAACCAGTCCTCCCAGATGAGCACCAATTTGAACATTCCCAAAAGCTCCACCGTAATAGGGGATAAATTCTAAAAAGTTTGTGCTGAAGGAGCGAAAACGTTTTTGATAGAAAAGTTGTAAAGTCAGTTCATCACGTAAGCCATTATCCCAGCCAAGCGCAGGAGAAATGCTGACCATGCGATGATAACCATTTTGCACTTGTCTTCCTAGTGCACTGGGGCCCACCACGCCGATATCAAACTCGAAAAGGTGACTGCGATCATATTCCTTTAGACTCGTTCCGAAACCTAAATAAAGCCAGGCTGCGTAGGGACGATCATTGGTTATGAGCGTTGGTGTTCTGATGTTGTTGGGTGTGTAAATTTGATGACCTAGGGAAAGCTCAAAATTAATTTTAGCTTTGTTCAGCTGGGGATCAAGCCAATTCAAATTTTTTACGGCTGGGTTTGCCCACTGGGGGACCCGGTCTTTCGCGTAAATGTAGGATGCTTTAAAACCATTGGAATAAGCTTGATCAGAACCAGGGCCGCCAATATGGCGAGAGTCATTTTCAATGTAAACAGCGAAAGCACTTTTATACTTTTCAACTTCGGTCGAAGGGGATTGAACTTTAGCTTCAATGGCTTTGACGGAGTCAGGAATTAAAACGCCTAGCTGAAAAACAAGAATAAATAAGAATGCTTTGAAGCGTGAGATACTTATTCCTCGTCCTCATTTTCTTCGTCTTGATCGTCGTCGTCATCATCGTCTTCTTCTTCATCTTCGTCGTCACTTGGAGAAGAATCTTCGGCTTCGATTCGAATCAACCAGCCTTCATCGTAACAATCTTCTTGGATCAGTGAAGGATCATCAATGACATTTGAATTTACTTCCAACACAGTTCCATCCACAGGAGCATAAATGTCGAGGGGACCATCATCCGTTTCGATAGTGCCGATGACGACATCGGCCTCGACACGGTCACCTTCAGTGGGCAATTCAATAGAGGAAATTTCTTCGAAATCACTGAGTCCCTCTTCATTGATTCCAATGGTCGTTATCCCATCTTCTTCAAGAAGCCACATATATCCCATGAAGTTTTTAAGTTCGTTGCTCATAAATTTCCTCTTTCACTCACACTCTCTAAGAAGCTGCAATTTTTTTTTAATTTATTCAAGTCTTGTTATAGCCAATTTTGGCGACTGCATCGCAAAATAATCAGACCTCATGTTGCCGAAGCGGATTGTTTTTGGTAGACCCACCTACCACGTTGAAGGGTTTGAGCGTCAAGGATTCGAGGGGGATTGATGACAGCAAAAGACTTTTTTATTTACGGATCGTTGTGCCACGATTTTGTTCATTTTAATAAGATTCAGTCCTTGGTTCAATCCCATCAGGTTGCACATATTGCAGGCAGCTGCTACCGCACTCCTGTGGGCTTCCCCGTGGTGCTTGATCAGGGACAAGATTTAGTTCCTGGAGATTTGGTGAGCCTAAGCCTATCACCCGTTATGGAAGCTTTCCTGGATGAATGGCAGGGACATAATCCCATGGATCCCGATCGCAGCTTAACTCAAAAAAAGATAATTTCTGTCAGCCTTCAGAATGGTGACTCTATTATGGCGACATCCTATTTTTTAAATCCGCTTAAAAAAACAACTCAGCTGATTAAAGTTGAAGGTGGAAATTGGCGAGAGGATTTAAAGCAAAACCCTCCTTTACCCGAGCGCCTGAATGAGCGGCAAAGAACTTACGTTGTGAAATTAGGTGCTTGTGCAGGACGAGATATCATTCCGATTGATTTGGTTTTATATCGTGAACTGATGAATTTGGAATTAATTGTCGACAAGGGACGACGACTCGCTTTAAGCAAACTGGGACAAGAGGTTTACCGTTATCTCTGCTCATAAGTCGCTCTTTAATATCGTCTTGATTGAACCTGAAATTCCACAAAATACGGGGAATATTGGTCGGACTTGCGTTGCGACGCGATCAGCATTGCACCTGGTTGGACAAATGGGATTTGAAATTAATGATAAAAATTTAAAGCGGGCGGGGCTGGATTATTGGACTCATCTGCAGTGGTTTCAACATTCAAATTATGAAGAGTGGTGGGAAAAAGTCGAAAATAAAAATCGAGTTTTCTTTTTTTCCACCAAGGTTAAAAAATCCTATACGGAAGAGAAATTTCAAGCTGGAGATTGGCTTGTTTTTGGTCGTGAAACTCGCGGGCTGGACCCCGAAATTTTGAAATCATATCCTGATCAGTGTTTACGAATCCCTCAACCTGGTCCCGTGCGCAGTCTTAATTTAGCAACGGCTGCCGCTATTGCTGTCTATGAAGGACTTCGACAAATCGGTTTCGACGAGGGAACTGTCTAAAAAACTAAACTTCAGACATGGCACATCTACTAACGTTTAGCGTTAGGTGTTCTCTGGGCTTCGATTACTTGCCGTTTACCCCTATGAGAGTTTATTCTGTGCGAACTATGGTAACAAAAGTTTTAAGTAAAGTATTTGGCACGAAACACGATCGCGAAATGAAGCGCATTCAACCGATCGTCAACAAAATCAACTCGCTCGAACCTTCAATCAAAGCATTGAACGATCAGCAATTGAAAGCGAAAACCAACGAGTTTAAAGAGCGATTGTCTCGCGGAGAATCCGTCGACAGCATTATGCCTGAAGCTTTCGCCGTTTGTCGTGAAGCCGCCTTTCGAGTTTTAGGCATGCGACATTACGATGTGCAATTGATTGGTGGTTATGTTCTTCATCGGGGGTCGATTGCCGAAATGAGAACGGGTGAAGGAAAAACTTTGGTTGCGACCTTGCCGGTTTATCTCAATGGACTTACTGGTAAAGGTGTCCACGTAGTTACAGTGAATGATTATCTCGCCAAACGGGACGCCGAGTGGATGGGGAAACTCTACGAATGGCTGGGGCTCACAACAGGAATTATTGTTCATGGCCTTAATGATCAAGAGCGAAAAAAGTTTTACGCCGCTGATATTACCTATGCGACCAATAATGAATTGGGCTTTGATTATTTGCGCGACAATATGAAATTCTCTCTCGAGGATTATGTGCAACGTCCTCATAATTTTGCTATCGTCGATGAGTGTGACTCGATCTTAATCGATGAAGCGCGAACTCCGTTAATCATTTCGGGCCCTGCTGAAGCTTCAACAGATAAATATTACGCCATCAATAAAATCATTCCGCATTTGAAGCGCGATGTGCATTTTACCATGGAAGAAAAAAGCAAGACGGCTTCTTTGACCGAAGAAGGAAATGCTCAAGCTGAAAAATTATTGGGAATTACTAATTTATTCGATCCCGAAAATATTGAAGTTCTTCATCACGTTTATCAAGGTTTGAAAGCTCACTATTTGTACCGCAGAGATGTGGAATACATGGTGAACAACGGTGAAGTCGTTATCGTCGATGAGTTCACAGGGCGATTGATGCCGGGACGTCGTTGGAGTGATGGTCTTCACCAAGCGATCGAAGCCAAAGAAGGCGTTGAAGTTAAAAACGAAAATCAAACTTTAGCGACAATCACCTTCCAAAATTATTTCCGTATGTACAATAAACTTTCGGGCATGACGGGAACGGCTGATACGGAAGCTGTTGAATTCAAAAAAATCTACAACTTGGATGTTTCAGTCATCCCGACAAATAAATCCATCGCGCGAAAAGACCACGAAGATGTGGTTTACAAAACTGAGACTGCGAAATTTAAGGCGATCACTGAAGACATTAAGCTACGTGTTCCCAAGGGCCAACCTATCCTGGTTGGTACCGTGAGCATTGAAAAATCAGAGACCCTGAGCTCTTGGCTTAAAAAAGAAGGCATTCGTCACGATGTTTTGAATGCTAAACATCACGAGCGTGAAGCTGAAATCGTGGCCTTAGCCGGAAGAAAAGGTGCTATCACTATTGCTACAAATATGGCCGGTCGGGGAACCGATATCATGTTGGGTGGAAATCCTGAAGTGATGGCAAAAAAATCGACCGGAGAAGAAACTGGTGAAGCTTACATCGCCTCTTTACAGCAATTTAAAAAGCAGTGCGATGAAGAAAGACAGCACGTGGTGGGGGCCGGTGGGCTTTACATCATCGGAACTGAAAGACATGAGTCTCGTCGTATCGATAATCAGCTGCGTGGTCGTTCAGGACGTCAAGGGGATCCTGGAGAGTCTAAATTTTATCTTTCATTGGAAGATAATCTGATGAGAATTTTCAATGGCGAACGAATTCAAAAAGTCATGAGCATGTTGAATATTCCCGAGGACGAACCCATCACCGCACGTATGGTGACAAGTTCTATCGAAGGTGCCCAACGAAAAGTCGAAGGACATCACTTTGATGTTCGAAAAAGTCTTTTAGATTATGACAACGTCATGAATATGCAACGAAGTGAAATCTACGGAATGCGCCGACGTATTCTTGAAGGCCAAGATATCGAACGCACAATTTTAGATATGTTAGCTGATGTGACGTCGCGAATTTTGGATACCTATGTTCCTTCTGTAGGTCGTAAAGACCAGTGGAATGTTGAAGGACTTGTAAATACTTTGCAGCAGCAAATGGGGCTCAAAATTCAACTGGATGGTCAGTTGGCTGAGATGACAGCAGAAAAAATTGAAAAAGTTGTTCAGCAAGGAATTAAGCAAATCTACGATAATCAAAAAACGGTTATGGGACCTTACTTTGAACAGATTCAAAAGATGGTTCTGCTTCAACAAATTGATCAACGTTGGAAAGAACATCTTTTAGTGATCGATAAGTTAAAAGAGGGAATCGGGCTTCGCGGTTATTCAGGGAAAGATCCTTTGATCGAATACAAAAAAGAAGCTTTTAATGCTTTTAGCACTCTGAAAGACACCATTGAAAGTGATGTCATTGAAAAGATCATGCGCGTGCAGATTGTGGCTCAGCAAGCGGAAGAAGCTTTGGAAAGCTTCCGTCCTGAAGAAGTTGATTTGGATGAATTGAATTACAAATCACCCGACCTCAGTGAAATGGATTCCTTTGGGGGAATGACTCCATCGCGAAACCCTCGAGATGGTGATAATTCGGCCTCTGCAAACAAACGAATGACATTTTCAAGCGGCCCTTCAGAGTCGCCAAAAATGAACCGAGCTGATCGAAGACGGATGGAAAAAAATCAAAAGAAGAGATAGGCATGTCTAGTTGCCCTAGTTGTTCGCGAAATATTAAGATCGACGAATCTCACTACGGCACTTTATACACTTGCCCTGAATGCCAAAGCGTTTTCTTCGTCGGTTGGGATGGTCAACCCGAAAATGCAGCTGCGCCCGCGATTTCGAACGAAGAAATAAATCCTCAAGCTAATGATTTTATTTCAACGCCGTCCACTTCGTTTCCTGCCGACGATCTCTTGTCACCCATGACCCCCACGGAACCCGCGGGTTTTGAACTTCCAAGTTATGAACCCACGGAAACGGCAGAGAAGGAAAATTTCAATGATGTTTTAGAATTTGCGAACGCCGTCGAAGACAAGGGCTTAATTACTTATACCTTAACCATCAAGGGCATTGATTTATCACATCTTCATCAGCAACTGACTGATGCTTTGACGGATCCTAAATTTAATTGGCGAGTGGAAGATGTCATGGGACAAATTCAGAATGGGACATTGATTTTGGAGTCATTGAACGCAGCCAAGACAGTTGTTTTGGTGCAACGTTTGAAATTTCTTCCCCTCGAGATTCACTGGAGACAAAATGTACTTACCTCTTAAAATTTTACTTTCGTTTTGGATCGCAGCATTTCCAAATTCGAGTTGGGCCAGTGGAGGTGGTGAGGCCGCTAAAGAAGGCGCTAAGCCCGCCGAAATGAAAAGTCCCGAATGGATGGAGTTGAATAACGTTATTATTTCTTTGCGCTCAAAGATTAAAATGAAAGAAGACTCGATTCAAAAATTAATTGAAGAAAAAAGTAAAACGAAAAATCCTGCGGAAGCGTCTCGGATCGTCAATCAGATGGTGGCTGATCATAAAGAAATGCAAAAGGCTATTGTGAGCTACGAAGAAAATAGAAATTTATTAAAATATCGTTTTCCCGAGGCTGGTTTAACAAAACAGCGTGAATACGAACGTATCGAAGAAAAATCTTTGGAAGATATTGAGACCAGCTGGAATTTGAATACAAAAATTAAAAGCTCGGTGAAAAATGCTAAAACTAAATATGGAGTGAAGTCAGAGAGCGAAGAGAAAAAACCTCATCCGACGAACTCAAATCCGGCAGCTGCGGCCAAAGAATCAAATCCTTTAGCCGATCCCATGATCATTTCGAAATAATTTTTGAGTCTATTGAACCGGTTCAAAAACAGGCATGTATTGAACTTTGTCTTCGGATCGAACTTGTTTTTCGTAATCAGAATAGGCTCTTTTTGCAGCTTCTTTATTCTGTTTTTCTTCGGCTTCAAGAGCCAAGTTAGAAGCCTCATTCTTTTTATCCACAACGTCGGCTTTTTTCTCGGGCTGGGCTTGCCAAGGCTCTCCGATATAAACGGCGTGGCCTTCGCTAAAATGGATTTCTTTGTTGTAACGAACCTTGTCTTCGTAAAAAACATAAATCCAACGGTCTTTTCCATGAAATCGAGTGCTTGTATTCGGGCTTCCCATCAGTTCAACAACGTCATTTTTATCCATGCCGTTTTGAACTTTTGCAAATTGTTTAAGCATATTGGTTTGGCAGCTTGAAAGAAATACGATGGAGAGACTAGCTAAAATGAATAGCTTGATTTGAACCATAGATAGACCTCATTCCCTTAGTATTTAGGATATCGGACTTCGCCAAAAAACGAAAAGACTTCTCAAAACTTAGAGGAGAAACGTCCTAAAATGAAACACCAGTTCGGCCTCGAAAAAAGCTCTAGTCCAAAGTCGACGGTTGGTCGCTGATACAATGCAATATTTTTTATCTCGAGGTTAGGGCTCCATTCTTGCCGAGGCTCATTTTATAAGCTATTACTCAAGTGCATACCTGAATTTATATTCGCAGAGGCAAGTAAAGAGCCTAAAAAAAGAGCCTTAAATAAGTTCTTTGAATTTGGACGCCCGCAAAAGTAAGAGCGACAACAGGTTGAGGAGCGTATGTCAAATAACGATCATAATACGAATAGCAAAGACACTTATAACAGTTCAGGAATGAAAGTTTTTATTGTGTCGATGGCCATAGTGCTTGGATTTTTAGCCTATCTTTCCGTGATCCATAATGGGGTTGATTTAGGACAAAACGAAGTTGATCCGAGAGCTCCTGGTGCTGAAGGAGCCGCTGCTGCATTTGATATTGCTTCTGTGAAAGAGCCTTGGGTCGCAACACCCGAAATTCTTGCCTACGGCGCAAAGGTTTACAAAACCAACTGTGCTTTGTGCCACGGAAATGAAGGAAAAGGCGATGGGCCTTCTGCGGGGGGCATGAATCCTAAGCCTCGAAATTTAGTCGAAGGCAAATGGACTCAAGGTAATAACTTAACAGACCATTTTAATGTCGTTACCAACGGGATCAAAGGAACTTCAATGGCTTCATTCGGCCATTTTAAACCCGCTGATCGTTGGGCGCTCGTTCACTTTATTGAATCCATCACTCAAAATAAATCACAACAAGATGCTGCAGCCATTGCGGAATTTGCTAAAACAGCAAAGTAAGGGCGAGATGAGACAAGGGTTTGCGCGGAAATTCAGAAGAAGCAGCTCGCTAGCGGCGATTGTTTTTCTTTTTTTCACTGTAAATTCTTTTGCGAAAACGGGTTACGACGGAACTCCCGAGCCGAAACGTGCTGATGAAAAACCGGCGCAGATGGAAGGCGTGGGAATCGACGAAAAATTAGGGGCTTCCTTAGATTTAAATATTCCTTTTACGGACGAAACTGGAAAAACAGTAACCCTGGGTCAGTACTTTGATGGAAAAACTCCTGTCATTCTCAGCATGGTTTATTATTCCTGTCCTGGCTTGTGCAACTATCATTTGAACGGTTTGGTCGAAGGACTGAAGGGCGTCGATTGGGGCATTGGACAAAATTTTAAAATGATCGAGATTAGCTTTGATCCCAAGGAAAATGCAACTTTGGCTTCGGCTAAAAAGCAAACTTACATGAAAGTTTATGACCGCAGTGGTGCTGAAAAAGGTTGGCACTTTCTTACGGGCAGCGCTGAAAGCATCAAAAAAATAACTGAGAACGTGGGATTTAAATACAAATGGATTGAAGCTGATCAAGAGTGGTCCCATGCCTCTGCGGCGATCGTTGCAACTCCACAGGGAGTTCTTTCGCGATATCTTCCCGGTATTTTTTTCGAAAGCCGTGACTTGAAGTTGGCACTGAATGAAGCGACTCAAGGTAAAATTGGAAATTTCATCGACTCACTTATTCTTTATTGTTTTCAATATAATCCCCACCAAAGTAAGTACACTTTGGCAGCTTTTAATTTGATGAAGCTTGGGGGAGCAGTGATGGTTTTATTAATGGCACTTTGGCTGCTGCCTTTTTGGCGCCGCAGTTTAAAGATCAAGGAAAGCGCAAGGAGTTAGTTTCATGTTCTGGACAAGCGTAGCTCATGCAGGCGGCAAGTTGATGCCCATCCCGGCGACCGACATCGCGGTTGATGTCGATAATCTTTATAACTTTCTACTGATCACAAGTTTTATCGCTTGTGCGATTTTGATTGGTGGAATGATTTACTTTGTCTTCAAGTATAAGCGACGAAGTGAACACGATAAAACCGCCTACATCACTCACAATACTTTTTTAGAATTTCTTTGGTCTTTCATTCCCTTAGTTATTTTCCTAGCGGTGTTTGGTTGGGGCTGGCATGTCTATCATGAAATGCGACAGATGCCCGAGAACGCCTTGGAAATTCATGTCAAAGGGAAACAGTGGGCGTGGGAGATGGAATACAAGAGCGGAGTTAAAGCCGCAAACTTGATCGTCGTTCCTATCGACACCGATGTTAAATTGATCATGACTTCGATCGACGTGCTTCACAGTTTCTTCGTGCCTTCATTCCGTATCAAACAGGACGTCATTCCTGGGCGTTACACAACCCTATGGTTCCGGGCGAATAAATTTGGTGAATTCCATATTTTCTGTACGGAATTCTGCGGAACTCTTCATTCGAGCATGGTCGGTAAACTCAAAGTTGTTACTCAAAAAGAATACGAAGCTTGGTTAGAAGAAGAAGCGAATGTCAGCACTTTGCCTTTGGCTCAACGGGGAGAGAAATTATTCCAAGTGAAAGCCTGTGCAGGTTGCCATGCGACGTCGGATCAAAGTATTAAAGTCGGTCCAGCTCTTTTCCAAAAATTTGGCACACCTCGTGATACCGCCGATGGGCAAAACATTGTCGCGGATGAAAATTACATTCGAGAATCTATTTTAAATCCCAACGCAAAAATCGCAAAAGGCTTTAACCCGAACGTGATGCCAGCTTTTGCAGGGCAGTTGAGCGAAGTCGAACTCAGTGCCTTGATCGAGTACATCAAAGGGTTAAAGTAAGGAGAGACCTATGTCAGCATCAACTCATACATCAACTTCAGGTGTGAATTACATCAATGAATTTAAAGGTATTAAATCTTGGCTGACTTCGCTGGATCATAAGCGAATCGGTTTGTTGTACATGATTTCAGTTTTAACTTACTTCTTGTTCGGTGGAATCATGGCCTTGCTCCTTAGACTTGAACTTTTCAAGCCGGGTGCAGATTATTTAACAGCCGATCAGTACAACCAAGTTTTAACTTACCATGGGGCCGTGATGGTCTTTATGGTGATCATTCCTGGAATTCCCGCGATCTTGGGGAATTTCTTCTTGCCGATTCACATTGGCGCTAAAGACGTGGCCTTCCCGCGATTAAATTTGGCCAGTTGGTACATCTTTATGGCGGGATCTTTGTTGGCTGTGTCCACACTGTTCACGTCGAAAATTGATACGGGTTGGACTTTTTATACTCCTTATTCGATCAAGACAGGAACAGCGGTTATCACCATGGTTTTGGCTGCTTTCATTATGGGGATGTCATCCATTTTAACGGGCTTGAATTTCATCGTCACAACTCACAAACTGCGTGCACCCGGAATGACGATGCATCGAATTCCACTTTTTGTTTGGGCTTTGTACTCAACGGCGATTTTGCAAGTTCTGGCAACTCCGGTTTTAGCCATCACTTTGTTGTTGCTCGTTGTAGAACGCGCTTTCGGGGTTGGAGTTTTCAATCCTGAATTGGGCGGAGATCCCGTTTTGTTCCAACATTTTTTCTGGTTCTATTCTCATCCTGCGGTTTACATCATGATCTTGCCAGCGATGGGCGTGATCAGTGAATTGATCACGGCTTTTTCACGCAAAGTGATTTTTGGTTATACGGCTATTGCTTACTCTTCGATTGGTATCGCTGCAGTTTCATTCTTTGTTTGGGGACATCATATGTTTGTCTCGGGACAATCAGAAATTGCCGGTGTGTTGTTTTCATTCTTAACGATGCTGGTCGGTGTGCCAACAGCTATAAAGATGTTTAACTGGCTAGCGACTCTTTACAAAGGATCGATCAGCTTTCAATCGCCAATGCTTTTTGCACTAGGCTTTATGTTTTTATTCGCTATCGGTGGAGTTACGGGAATCATGCTCGCAGTTCTTGGGGTGGATGTGCATTTCCATGACACTTACTTTGTGGTGGCGCATTTCCATTACGTGATGGTGGGTGGAACCTTGATGGCCTTGATGGGTGGATTCTACTATTGGTTCCCAAAAATGTTCGGCAAAATGTACAACGAATCTTTAGCGCAATTAACCTTCGCTTTGATCTTTGTCGGTTTTAACGTGACCTTCTTCCCGCAATTTATTTTGGGATCGATGGGTATGCCCCGACGTTATTTTGATTACATTCCCGCTTATCATTCTTTGAATTCGATTTCGACGGTGGGGTCTTGGTTTATTGCTTCAGGATTTTTCCTTTCCGTCTACGTTTTTGCACAAGGTCTTCGCAGTGGAGCTAAAGCCCCGGCTAATCCTTGGGGAGCAAAAACTTTAGAGTGGCAGATACCTTCTCCACCTATTCACACCAACTTCGAAGTTGAACCAATTATTAAGGCAGGACCATATGAGTACAGATAGCACACACGGGTCGCACGGATCACACGTAGCTCATCACTTCCGAGATTCTGAACATCAGTTTGAAAGCGCTAAGCAAGGAATCTGGTTGTTCATGGCGACTGAGATTTTAATGTTTGGTGGTTTGTTCGTCGCTTACATTATTTTTCACGCCATTTACCCCGAGATGTTTGCTGAAGGTGCGAGCCATCTGAATTGGAAAATGGGATTCTTGAACACTCTCGTGCTGATTTTCTCTTCTTTGACTATGGCTTTGGGAATTCATTTTATCCAAGTGGGCCAACAGAAAAAAGCAGTTGTGAGTTTGGCGCTAACGATACTTTGTGGCGCGATTTTCATGGTGGTTAAATATTTCGAATACACACATAAGTTTCACGATGGATTGTTCCCAGGACGATTTCTTAACGTCGAAGCTGTTCATGCGGCTCACCAAAATTTGGGAATGTATTTTGGACTTTATTTTTGCATGACAGGTCTTCACGGGACTCACGTTCTGATTGGAATGGGCCTCATCACTTGGGTTATGATTAAAACTATGAAGGGTGACTTCAGTCCCGAATATTTTACTCCTGTCGAAGGTGTCGGGATTTTTTGGCATATCGTTGACTTGATCTGGATCTTTTTATTTCCCTTACTTTATCTTGTTGGTTGATCGAGGAGTACAAAATGGCGAATCACAATTCAAATCATGCAAATCACTCACACCACATTATTCCTTTTAAAATTTATGTGATGACGGCGGCTGCACTTTTTGTTCTCACTTTCGCAACAGTGGGATTTCATCAAATGCACTTGGGAGCCATGGCTGCTCCGGTGGCCTTCCTAATTGCCAGCATTAAAGCCGCATTAGTCATGCTTTTTTTCATGGGCCTTAAATACGACAACATGATGAATCGGGTGATTTTTGGAATCTCCTTTTTCACCTTGATGTTGTTGTTCGCTATTTCTGCACTTGATATTTGGACTCGGATTGCCGAGAAAAGCACACTGTAGTGAAAAGCTTTAAGCTCTACACCACGCTCACTAAAATCGGGATTGTCATCTTTGTTTTATTTGCAGCTCTTGCGGGTTACGTAACGGGCTTTCCTGCTGAAAACCACTTCAGCCTGAATCATTTATTAATAACATTGCTGGGTGTGTACTGCTTAAGCTCGGGCAGTTTGGCTTTGAATCAAGTTCAAGAGTACAAACTGGATCAAAAAATGCCGAGGACTTCGAAGCGACCCGTAGCTTCAGGCAAAGTAACACCGATGGCAGCAGGGATTCTGGCAGTTGGATTGTTAGTTTCGGGAATTTATTTGCTCGCTTTGTCCAGCTCTTTGGCTTTGGGTTTAGGTTTGCTGACGGTAGCTTTATATAACGGAATTTACACTTACATCTGGAAACCGAAATGGATTTATGCCGCCGTTCCTGGCGCTATTCCTGGAGCTTTGCCTGTTTCCATTGGTTATGCGGCAGTAAACGATAATTTGTTTAATTCAGAATCAGTTTATTTATTTCTGATTTTGTTTTTGTGGCAGATGCCGCACTTTTGGGCCCTGGCGATTCGATTTAAAGATGATTACGCGGATGGTGGAGTTCCCACTTTGCCAGTGAAACTGGGAATGGAAAAAACTCTCTTGCAAATGGGAATGTACACCATGGTTTATGCCGGTGTTGCATTGGCTTCGCCTTTTTTTCTACACACCAGTTGGATTTACATTCTTTTGGTGATCCCGCTGTCGATGAAGCTGCTCTTGGAGTTCCGCAAGTATTATAAAGCAGGCGGCGAAGCGGGGTGGTTCCGCTATTTCATGTGGGTGAACGCTAGCGTGCTGATTTATTTGTTTGTGCCCGCAATGGATAAGTGGAATTTTCTTTTGGTTCGGTAGAGTTTACTGCCACTGTGGCAGTGGGACATAAATCTTACTTAATTATTTGATTCCACCCGGTCCAGAATTTTTCTTCTTTGGTCTAACATCAAGATCTGCAATGCAACTTGCTCGTTGTCCTCCGGCCATGGAACAACATTTTTCTGCTTTCCCGCCCCAGAATTCATTTAAATATGTATGCCGAACTGAATCTCTGATCGAACTTCCTTCCCACTCAGAAGCAGCATCAAAACGATTTGCAGTAACACTACGAGATCCTCTCCATGCAGGTAACTTATTGTCCCAGGTTACCTTTGTTAAGTCTTTCCATTCTGGATCTTTTGAATATTCTAGCTCAGATGAAATTTTATCGCTGCCTTGATTATATGTAACTTTTAGAGTTTTTGTATTTTCGGACTGTTTTCTTTCAAACTGAACAGCGGTACTAAAATTTTTAGATGAAAGAGTATAATTAAGGTCTCCGGAAGGAGAGCATTTAATATCCCTTACAGAAACATCTTTAAACCACAAATCATTTTGGGCTTGAGTCACGAGTTCGAAATTTAAAGAAACATTTTTGAAATGACTACAAAGATATTTGTTACTTTTCAATAATTCTGACTGTTTTTCAGAGGGTAACTTTAAAAATTCTATTTCTTTACTTCCTATCGCTGGAACTGTACTGCATTTCCCATTTTCTTCCATTGTTGAAACATAGGCCTCTACTTCTTTTGCCAAGCCAGCACATTTTGAAATGGTATCACCTTTAGTTTGGAGTAAGTCAGTAACACCGAAAAACGCAGTTAACAGTCCTGTTCCACGTAAGACAGCAGCTGAACTTCCTAATTTTTGAATCAAGCGACCACTAAAAGCATCATCAGGTGGGCCATATTTAGTAGCAGGAGTTATCCATTTAAATTCTACACCACGTTCATTAATACCGCTAGATAGGCCAGGGGATACCTTCCATCCAGATTTTTCTTCTGCGAAGAGTTTTGCATAAGTTGCACCCAGTTTAGCATAATCAATCTTAATTGCTTTAACCTGATTCATTTTATTTGCCTTGATCTCTGCTTGGCCGGCCAAAGCCATTGCCGTTCCTGCCGAAGTTACAGCGCAACCTCCTAATTTTGTAATGCTCCAACATTCCAGACTTGAAAAGCTTCGAGAAATTTTATCTTGGATTTCTTGGGTAAGAGACTGATCACACTGAACTTCAGGAATATCTAACTTCGGGTTCAAATTAGAAGCATGAGAATATGTTATTAGCTGAATTATTAGCAATACTATCTGCATAAGTGCTCCTTGGATATTCTTAGATAATTTCATAGTTTAATTAAGAAAGCCATTTTTAGAAATCCAACAGGACATAAGTTCCATAACATGTGCCTTTAAGGGACCTTTAACCGATTAAAGAGCAAGACTTAAGGTAAGATAAGAATTTTTAAGACACTTCAAAACAAATCTAAAATCTCGGACCAGAAAATTTACTAGGCAGACCTAGTAAATTTGCTAGGTGGACCTAGTAAAATAGGCTATAATTACAATATGAAAAAGGATACGGTTCCGGACTTTATTTTAGATCTTCAGCGACAAATTAGCTTATCAACAAATTTGATCAATGTCGTGCTTGGCCCAAGGCAAGTTGGTAAGACAACAGGTATTTTGAATTATTTGAACTCCTATAAAGGTGAAAGCATTTATCTGTCGGCTGATGACGAAATTTCGCCGACCACGAATTGGATCCACGAGCAATGGCAGAAGGCTGTCTTGAAATCGTCTCAATGCCTGCTCGTTATTGATGAAATTCAAAAAATACCATTGTGGTCGACCGCGATCAAAAGCTTGTGGGAACAGCAGAAGAAAAATAAAAAGACTGAAATCAAATTGATTCTTCTAGGCTCAAGCTCATTGCAAATTCAAACAGGCTTAAGCGAAAGTTTAACGGGACGATTTCGCTTAATTCAGGCTTACCATTGGGGGCTTAAAGAAT
This sequence comes from Pseudobdellovibrionaceae bacterium, assembly GCA_021731025.1. GTDB lineage: Bacteria > Bdellovibrionota > Bdellovibrionia > Bdellovibrionales > Bdellovibrionaceae > UBA5009. Next base: position 15,409 of record JAKFYD010000038.1, read on the forward strand.
CGCGCGAGTTAAAAAAATTCAATCTGGATGAGTTTCTTTGTTACGGCGGATATCCCGGAAGTTATGCTCTGCTTAAGCATCAGCGGGATTGGGAAAATTATATCAGACATTCAATCATAGAAACAGTAATTGGCAAGGACATACTGAACCTAGCCAAGGTAACCAAGCCGGCTCTTTTTCGCCAGGCTTTTAGTTTACTCATGTCTTATCCTGCGCAGGAAATCAGTTACACTAAATTGCTGGGTCAACTTCAAGATTCCGGTAACACGGATCTGGTAAAATATTACATTGAACTGTATGAAGGTGCATTTTTAATTAAAGCTATTCAAAAATATTCTCCCAAAACCTTGGTAACGAGATCTTCTTCGCCTAAACTTATTCCTCTGTGCGGGGCTTTAATCACCAGGAGTATCTTCAAAGATAAAACTGGATATGGCCGTGCACTGGAAGCAGCTGTGGGAGCGGCTTTAATCAAGGCAGATTTTGAACCTTTTTACTGGAGGGATGGCAACGCAGAAGTGGATTATGTTTTTGAATTCGACGGAGATCTATTTGCATTTGAAGTTAAATCTGGTGTTGCAAAAAGTTCTAAAGGACTGAACGAGTTCACAAAAAGATTTAAGCGCGCAAAACCTATCTTTATTTCTGAAAGCAATGTTGAGTCATTTTTACTGGATCCTAAAAAGTTTATAGAGAAGTTGAAGTGATGCTTAGTAAGAACGCAAAAAAATATTCCTTAGTTTCAATGAGCGGTGAATACTACTGCCAATATGGCATTGGAAAATCAAAAATCAAATTGAGTTCAGTACCTTCGTTGCTCAAAATTTGATTCGAACATAGGAGCGCAAGTGCAGCTTTTACACCCTGCCCTTGTATAGCTACACTCATCCTTCATGCCCATCGCGCCACAACTAGGCATATAGCTTGTGCAGGTTTCACGCTCATTTTTTGTTGAAGTTTCACAAGAGGAAAGAATTAGTATCAAACTAACAATGCAGAATTTTTGTAAATTATGTTGTGACATAGAGAATTTCTTTAAGTTAAAGAGCCGTTAATTAAGTGTATTTATAAAGTTAACAAAAAAGCAACCCGCACCTAAGTGATGAGGGCTTGCTTAGAACACAATTTAAAATTTTGCCATAGCTTTTAAAGCTTCAATCGATGACATCAATTCATTCTTTGCAGCGGATATTTCTTTGACTAAATTCTCTTTAGAATGATCAAGAAGATTGTTGAAGAACACATTCTCTGAAGAAAGACGGTTGGCTCTTTCCACTTCAATTTCTTTCATGAGAGCATCAGCAGATGTATTAGCGATAGGGAGCTGGAATTCTAACTCAGAAAGTTTGGATTTATTTCCAAAGAAGGCCTTATAATCATCATCGGCCTCGCAATATCCTTTAGACGCAAGACCGATCCTAGTAATTGCACGACTGTAAACCCAATCTTCTTTTTCGGTTAGAGTAACTCTTTTTCCCCGACCTAGTTCAGACGAGATGAGAGACAGCTTTGAACAAATGGATGCATCAGTCGCTTTGCTTGAAGTTATAGCGTTCAAGATCTTATCAAGTTCTCTTACCGATGAATTTGCAATGTCTGCAGTGCCGGGTATATTGTAAATGGCATAAACAGAATCATAATCTCCACTACTGGTTCCGGCTATTCTCTGTTGCATTTCTACTGCGTCAGTTTCATTTCCATCAAGTAAGTGAATTAACTCGTGGAAAAAGAGACCTTTCATGACCCTTCGTAAATGATTGATGTCATCCGAACTTATATTGTATTTTCCAATCTCTGACAGTGAAAAGCAGATGTTATTGGGCTTGGTTGCGCTAGCGGCTTTATGATGAACAACCCCTCCGTTGGTGATGTCACAAGGTCGATCTTTAAGTAAAGTCAGATTGAAGGAATCAATAATATTTCGAGTTTTATCTGGATTTACTAATAATTTTTTTCTTGCTATCATGAACGGATCGGAATCGCAGTTGCGAGGGTCACAACTATACCAATTTCGAAGGCTGTTTAATTCAGCACGTGCCATTGGCCTTATTTCTGAAATAATTTTTTCAACTTCAGGGAGGTAGGGTTTGTGATGAGGTTTTGCCGGAATAGGATTTCCACCGCCGGTACCAACTCCACCGTCAATGCCTGCCCAACATTGAGACAGTGAGCTCAACAAGGTCAGTGCGCTTATACTCAAAACTCTTTTAATTTGTTTCCGTGTTTCCATAATTTTTCCTTTGTTAGGGTTGCAATTCGAAAACCAATATAATGCGTCGCGCTAATGGCCGCCATAGTATTTTAGTCTAAAGATAATGAAAATAATGTCCGATAGTCATGTATGGATAAACTACTGAATATATTTGAGTTTTCTGACTACAGAGATTACCTAAACGCCTGGTTGACGACGGCAAAGTCCCAAAAAACTTTTAATCTGACCCGTCTTGCTGAAGTGGCAAACATCCATCCGACCTTTCTTTCTCACATCTTAGCTGGCACTAAACATCTTAGTCTTGAGCAAGCGACGCTAATAAGCGATCACTTCAAGCACACGAAACTAGAGCAAGATTATTTCATTATATTAATAAATCTAGATCGCGCCGGAAATGAACCGCTTCGAAAATACTGGCAAGAGAAGAAATCTCAAGTCGAGTTTCAAAAAAATAAACTGAGTCAGCGCTTTGATAAACATCGACAGCTCACTCAAGAACAGCGAGCCGAATTTTATTCCAGTTGGATTTACGTAGCCACTTGGGTCAGTACAGCCATCGAAGATCGACAGTCGATACAGCAAGTGGCCGATCGTTTTAAAATTAGTCGAGAGCAAGCGGAAAAAGTTTTAATCTTTTTAACGGAAGTTGGAATGTGCATTGAGAAAGAAGGATATTTTTCGATGAACGAATCCCATGTTCACGTTCCTAATGAGTCTTTCTTTGTCATTAAGCACCACATGAATTGGCGGATGAAGGCTATTCAGAGAATGGATACCCGCACTGAGAATGAATTATTTTTTACCGCTCCAATGTCGATAGCTAAGAAAGACTTTGAACACTTTCGGGAAAAAGTAACTCACTTGATTAAAGAGATTGTCGATAAAGCTAAAGACTCAAAGGCTGAAGAAGTCGTGTGTTTGAATATTGATTTTTTTAAGAATTAACTTTTTACTGCCACGGTGGCAGTGAAATTCACACAATCTTCTCGTTCTCCGGAGTATCCACTTGTCTCAACGGATGCGCTTTCTTAAAAGAATCCAAAGCCAAACAATTCTCGTTGATCTTCGTAATTATCGGATAAGCTGACATATCGATTTTAAATCTTTGCGCTGAGAAAACCTGAGGAATCAGAAACAAATCAGCTGCGGTCACTTCATTTCCGAAACAAAAGCTGCCGTAGGTTTTGCGCAGAAAATTTTCATTGGCTTCAAAACCTTTTTTGGCCCAAACCGAAACCCATTCTTCTTTATCCTGGGCGGTGTATCCATGCTTGGATTCGAGATACTGCAGGACCTTCAGATTCGTCAGAGGATGCATGAAGGAATTAATATTTTCACAAAACTGTCGAATGCGCGCCCGCTTTTGGGGTTCGCGTGGCAGTAAGCCTGGGTGAGGGAAAACTTCATCCAGATATTCGATGATGGCCATGGACTGAGAAAGAGTCAGGCCTTCATGAACCAGCGTTGGAACTTCAGCCATCGAGTTTAAATTTTTGTAGTCAACCTGATGCTGTTCTCCACCACTATTGATCAGATGAACGGGGTGGTATTTAAAAGATAGATTTTTATAGTGAAGGGCGATTCTTACCCGATAAGAAGTGGAACTTCTAAAATAGTTGTAAAGAGTGAGCTCTGTCATAGAATAATCCTCATGCTAGATAACATCACAGAACAGAATCAGCTTTTCAGCAAGTTTTTACGGCCTGTGGCCATCATTTTAGTTTTTATGTCGCTGCAACGAGGTCTGTATGAAGTTGTCGCGGGATTAAATGCACAAGTCCCTTTGCCCTTAGGTCAACACATCGAAATTTATCTGATGGGCCTTCGTTTTGATCTTCTTGTCTGGAGTTTTGCAATTTCACCTTTGTTCCTGTTTTTACTAACCAAACTTCAATTCAAATTGAGAAATCAAATGAGCCAAATTTATCTGTCTTTCGTGTGGCTGGCCTTTTCACTGATCAACTTATTGAATCTTCCCTATTTCGCCCTCAATCAAAAGCATTTGAATTGGCCCGAGTGGCAAATCTTAAATGCCCTCGAAGTTTTCACCCTGTGGCTTTCGGGACCACAGGTCTTTTTAAAAACCCTCGTTATAGTTTTTATTCTCTTGTCATGTGCTTTGGGGATTTTTGAAATTCGTCAGAGCTTCCTTAGTTCAGAATTGCCAATTCCACCCACATCACAGAATCGCAAAAAAATCCTACTCCAGTTCACAGTTTTCCTTTTGGTGATCGCTTTTTGTGCACGTGGCAAAGTGGGCTCCCACCACCTGCGTCGTGAAGACAGCCAAGTGACTTCATCTTTGCCTTGGAATGAACTGGCCTTGAACGCGCAGTGGTCCTTCACTAAGGACGACCGATAGCTCGGTGCACCTTGGCTGCAGGGTTTTTTTTACGCAATTTAGGGGGAACCACAGGAGTTCCTATGAAAAATTCATTCAAAAAATTCGTTCTTATTTTAAGCCTTTTTGCCGCCCCTACTGTTTGGGCCTCTGAGTTCAACGCCGAAGTTGGCTTTCGCCAACAATCAGGGGATGGAGGAGCAGGTATTTCAACAAAATCCGAGGTTGGTTATCAGTTAGGAATGACAGGTCACTTTGAATTAAATGGCCCACTGATGTTGCGAACTGGTTTGCTATACACTCAACGCCCGATTACAATTCAATCAGATACTAACAAATCTGACGAAGCAAAAATCAGTTTAACTTACTTCGATATTCCACTGGCTTTAATGTACAAATTTAATGATTTCGGTGGCGCTTATTTGGGAGTCGTTGCTGCACTTAATTTAGATAAAACCTATTCAGGAACTGGGGCATTGGCTAGCGGAAAAGTCACTGACGCAAAATCAATGATCACGCCGTTTATTCTGGGCGCTGCTTTTAAATTTGCGCCAGGAATGGGATTCAACGTGTACTTTGAATCCGGTGGTGATGTGGCTCAAGGTCAAAAAAATTATCGCGCCGTTGGTGTGAATTTCATGATGAGCTTCGAATAAAAAATTAAAGGAAGTCATCCATGAAATTAGGAAGCCTTAAAGGCTCAAACAGTCCAGATGGTGATCTTGTTGTCGTTTCTCGCGATTTGAAAATGGCCGTCAAAGCGACTTCAGTAGCTCCCAACTTACGACAAGCTCTCGAGAGCTGGTCCGAAGCTGAACCGCAACTGCGAAAAATGGCCGAAGAGTTAGAGTCGGGGAAAGTAAAAAATTCTTTCCCCGTTGAAGAAAAAGATTTTCATTCGGCATTGCCACGAACTTGGTTATTCGCTGACGGATCTTCCTTCATTTATCACATCAAGTTGGTGCGCAAAGCTCGCAATGCCCCTTTGCCCGAGACCCTAACGACTGTGCCCTTGATGTACCAAGGGGAAGCGGGACGATTTCTTGATCCTTTGCAAGATATTCCCCAAATGGACTTTGCTCATGGAACTGATTTCGAAGCCGAAGTCGGCGTCGTAACTGATTTTGTTCCTATGGGAATTACTGCAGAAGCGGCCTTGAAATGCATTCGCCTCGTCGTATTGGTTAACGATGTGTCTTTACGTGGTCTTATTCCTGAAGAGCTTGCCCAAGGTTTTGGTTTTTTTCAAAGTAAACCGGCTTCAGCCTTATCGCCTGTTGCACTGACTCCTGACGAGTTAGGGCCAGCGTGGAAAGAAGGTCGAGTGCATTTGCCTTTGGATGTTCAATACAATGGAAAATTTTTTGGGAAAGCCAACGCTGGAGAAATGCATTTTCATTTTGGTCAGCTGATTGCTCATGCGGCGCGAACGCGAGATTTGCAAGCGGGAAGCATCATTGGAAGTGGAACGGTTTCCAATGAAACTCAAGGCGTGGGATCAAGTTGTCTTGCTGAAAAAAGAATGATCGAACAGATTGAAACCGGAAAAGTTCAAACTCCTTTCATGAAGAGCGGAGACACCATCGAGATCACAATGAAATCAGCTCAAGGTGAAAATTTATTCGGTCGGATTTTTCAAAAGGTGAAAGCAGTTTCGAGGTGATGAAAAATGTTCTGATCACTGATGGCTTTTCGAAATTAGCTCCGCAGATGAGATCCTTCTATGAAAAACAATTTTCCAATCCCTTAAAAACTCACGAAAAAAGATTTGTTTGGGATTTTTGGAATGTTCCCGATCAGTACCGACACTTACGAACGCCAGCTTATCACTATTTTCCTAAGAAGATTTATGAAGGGTTTCACTCGCAACTGGTGCAGTGGGGGCGGCAGAACTTAGGTTGTCATGATATTTCTCCACCCTGGTTGTCTTATTATGTGGAAGGCTGTCGTCAACAGATTCACTCGGATGTTCCCCATGGGCCCTGGGCTTTTGTTTTTAGTCTATCGCCTAAAGATATTCTTTTTAAAGGCGGAGAAACTTTTTTATTAAAGCCTGAAGTTCTTAATTACTGGTCCAAAGGGAAAGAAGCCAAAGACCGTTCGCCCGATTCTTTTCTGGATAAAATCAGCCCTCAGTTTAATCGTTTGGTGGTTTTTGATCCCCGCATTCCTCATGGAGTCACCGAAGTTCGTGGTGTCGAGGATCCCATGGACGCCCGACTAGTCATTCATGGATGGTTTGTAGAACCTCGTCCTTACGTTGTCGGTGGGCTTTCTGTGGAAGAAGTTGGCGAAACTCTGAATCCATTTCTGCAGGACTTAGGAGAACTTCTGGAACAGATTTCTGAGCTGTGGGGAACCTTATCTTTGCAATTAAAAATTGAACGCAGTGGTAAAGTCACTTCAGTGAAGTGGTTAACCAATACTTTAGTTTCAACATCTCATCAGCACGAAGAAGTAGCGATGCTCGAGAAAAATATTTTCAAAGGCATGAAAAATTTGAAATTCCCTAAATCCAAAAAAAATTCGATCTTAGTTGTACCGCTGATTTTTAAAGCTTCTTAAGCCGGTCGAACAGGTCTAAACTTTTTAACGATAAGCTCCCGTACATGATCTGCGACCTTCGCGCGGTCATCTCCCGGTTTCGTGTGCACAGGTTCAACGAATTCAACATCGACAACAACTTCTTTTAAGCTCGCACAGCTGATAAAACTTTGAGCGAAACTAATAGGACCATACCAACAAACAGCATCGCGATATTTTAAATTGAAAGGATCGCCATTGATGGAAGTAAAATTAAAACAATAGGGGCGTATGGGAACTTGTGCGTAAGCGGCTGCAGTTAAGAGCGTTCGCTTAAAAGGTAAAATTTCTTCACCGTTATGAGAGGTCGCTTCGGGATAAAGAATAACGTTAAAACCTTTTTTTAAATAAGTAACGATTTCGTTTAATTCATTGCTGATGTTCATGCGACTTCGTCTTTCAACGAAGAGACATCCGCCCATCTCGCAGAGCAAACCTAAAAAGGGTGTTTCTTTAATTTCATTCGAAGTGACAAAGAGGCTAGAAATCAATGAATTCATCACGAGAACATCGATAAAGCCCATATGATTTCCAACAATAAGTCCTGGTTGGTTTTTAGGAATTTCATTAACGACTTTTATTTTAATATTAAAAAAGCGGCAGACCACACCGGTAAAGTAATGAGCATTTGCAGAAAATCGGTTCATGCGTTCAACAGGGTCTTTGGTTTTAAAATGGATACGAAAAGCAGAAATTAAAAAACTGATCGTTAAGACAATAAAACCTAAGAATCGGTAGAGGAATCGGAATCCAGTTTGTATTTTTTCCACAGCGACTTATTTAAAGCCTCTTTATTCAGTATGGTCAAGAAGTCTATGCACTGGAACTCTTCGTCCCAAGCGGGTTCGCCGCCAATATAACAACCAACTTTTAAATAAGTTCTGAGCAAGGGGGGAACTAACTTCGAAGCTTCTTCAGTTTCCGCTTCAGTCAGTGGATTTTTAAATTTCTGAATCCACAAATCCAGCTCGGGCATTGTAAATGCCACAGTGGGTGGACAAAGAAATTCGGGAACGATACGCTTATCATCGAGAAAATATTTATAAAGCAGGGCAGCCTCGCGGGGATTTGCGGTTTTAATTGTTCCGCATCCAAAAAGATATTGGGCCTTAGAGCTGTTCATGTAATCGGCGATGCCCTTCCAAAGCCAGAGCAATCACAGCGCCCCGCCGGAAGTCTTTGTGAATGCAAGCTCGACCCAATTCAAGTTTAATCCCATCATGTTTCATCAAGCGATTGAGATTAAACTCTCGTGAAGAATAAAAGTGGTCAGTGTAAAGCGAGCAATTGAAACGATAGGTGCCAACAATGCGTGAACTCTGTTTTTCTTGAATGACTAAATGATCACACTGAAAATCATATTCATCGACATCGATGCCCCGTTCGGATTTTTTTCCAATCATCTCACGATGAAAAACCTGATAGCGCAATTGCAAGGCCGATTTTAATTCTTTCGATGTGGTCAATGTCTTTAAAACAAAAGAGCCCATCTCGTGGTAGATTTCAATTTTTGGTTTAAACCGGTGGATCTTATTGAGTCGAAGTTTGTAAAGAGATTTGATCCCTGAAGAAACTCTTCTGATGCTTTTCAGTGACTTCTTCAACTTTTTTTTCACATCTCACCCGTTGAATTTTCTTGGACCGCGATGGGGCCATCCTACGATGAAGTTTTTGAATCTTCAATCATTTAAGATTAGGCTCGCGGCTTTGGCCATTCTGTCGTATAAGGCTTCCCATGGGGCCGGATCAGCCTGGGTCTCTTTAAAATACACAATGCATTCGCCCCCACTCTTTGCGAGTTTACGAAGTTGACCATAAAATTCACGCGTGGCTAGGCGTGGGTCTTCGGAAAGCTTTAACTCTAAAATCTGTTGGGGTTCACGAGTCAGCGGAATCATTTTGACTTGTTCAACAATCGGGGGAAGCAAAGAAATTTTTCGATAAATTTCCTGAGCCAATTGTTTCAAGTCTTTTCGCTTTAAGCAGATGATCAAGGGGATTGCGGGCATATAATGATGTTTCATATGCCCCGGAGAATCTTTAGCGCTGACTGAGTCAACAAAGCGAACAGAAAAATTATTTAAGGTATTTTTGATCTGACTCTCGGTGATCGAGCCTTTTCGCAAAAGGGCTAATTCAGTTTCATTTTCACTGGGAAAGATCTTAACGACAGTCGATTCAATTCCAATTTCGCAGGGACCTCCATCCAGAACAAAGACAGGATCATCTTTAAATTCATCTTTAACATGATGAGCTTCAGTTGGACTGGTGCGACCAAATTTATTTGCGCTGGGAGCAGCCAATGGAATTTTAACCTCATCGAGAACTTTTTGAAACAGTTCCTGTCGGGGCCAGCGAAGAGCTACAGTATCAAGTCCCGAAGTGATCATAGAATCTACGTGGGCTGCTTTCGGCAGCACCAAAGTTAAAGGACCGGGCCAAAAGGATTCGGCCAATTTTTGAGCCTCTGGTGGCCACCATGAAACTAGAGATTGGGCTTGTTCGATAGATCGAACATGAACAATCAGGGGATCAAAAAAGGGTCGTTCCTTTAATTTAAAAATAGCCTTAATTGCTTCGGGATTATCAATTCGAGCCGCTAATCCATAAACAGTTTCGGTGGGAAGAGCAACGGGACGGCCATGCAAAACTTCTTCGATGGCTTTCTTTAAATCATTTTGAAACATAAGGGTTTTTAACACCTAAAATCGGTCTCAGACAAGAACAGAAAAAGACATATTTTTTGAGAAAAAACCAAAGAGCAATTAGAATGGAATAAAGCACCAAGGAGTTCTACATAAAGTCCGTCATCTTGCTGGTTTCCCTATTCTGTCCAGGTTCCTTTGTCTGTGCGGCTGAAGCTTCAAAAACATCGACAAGTAGAATCGTTAAATTTCAAAGCCAGGTGATGGTGGCCGATAACTGTTATTATGTCGACCAAAACAAGCAACGCATTCCATTTAACTTTTCAAATCAACTCAAATACATTTATTTTCTTGGACCCAAAGGACAAGATTTTGTTCTCGAGTCGAACAGCAGTGGCGATATTAAATTCTATGCTTTGTATGTCCGTCGAAAAGGACAACAAATTATGCGTGTGAATGATTTTGTAACTCAGGGTGAACAAAAAGATTTTAATAATCGTAAAGTCGGTTGGATTGTTGATCTTAACAAAGACGGAATCATGGATATTGTCCAAAGAGAAAAAATACAAATTCACCGAAGTTCCCTTCCTGCCGAAAAAAGCAAACCAATAAGAACTCAAGCTTCAACTCTTATTTACAAGTCTGACGTTATTAATTTTAGAATGTGGGACACAACCACACAGAGCTATTTAGAAAAGTATTTTCAAACCTCAAAACAAAAAACCGAATACTACAAAATATACGACTTCAAATTCAACTGGCGCCCATAGAGCCTTCCATAAACTTTAAATCTCTGCGTTCTCCTCCCTCAGGCTCCCTGCGACTTGCATGAGCAAGCCTCAGTCGCCTTCAGTCGTGCGGCCTTGATCTTTAAAGTTTCTGGAAGGCTCTTAGATTTTTCGTTTAGGTTCCTTTGAGAAGAACGAGAGCTTTTTCTCGGACGACTTGGCTTGAGGCCCAGGCGGCGATGATGGCGCTGACGATGGATACTCCGACAACCGTTAAGATAAGGGTTTGCCAGTCGGCTTTGAATTTAATATCAAACATTTGTTGCATCATGATGGCACCCAAGAGAAGGCTAAGAAATGAGCCAAATAGACTTGCGACAAAACTGATTAAAGTGAATTCAAAAACTAAAATCCATCGCAGCTGCGAAAAATGAGCGCCAAGGATTTTATACATATTCAGTTCCCAACGTCGGGATTCGACCTGGGTTTGAATGATGGAAAAAAGCACCACATAGCCAGTGATTAAAGCTAAGGCCGCCATCAATTCTAAAGACCAACTCATTTTCTCTGTGACTTGCAAAATTTCTTCGACGGTTCTGCGGACATCCAACGCCGAAACATTGGGAAAGCTTTTTCCTAAAGCATTCATGATGAAATTCTTTTTGACTTCGGGCAGGTGGGGCAGAATGGCGATGTAGGTTTTAGGTGCATCGTTCAGAACGCCGTCTTGGATTAAAATAAAAAAATTGGGCTGAAAAGTGTTCCACTTCACTTGGCGAAAGGAAGCCACTTCGGCTTCGATCTCTACACCTTGAATATCGAAAATTAAACGATCCTTCAGGTGTAAGTCCATACGTTCTGCGAATTTTTTCTCTAAAGAAATCAATGGCCTTTCTTGTTTTGCTGGATCAAATTTTTTGTCGATAGACGTTCCTTGATCGATTTCTTCGGAAGTTGATAATTGAGTTCGATAGGAAATATTAACGCCCCGGTTGCGAGCACGGGCCGCAAGCTCGGCTTCACGAGTTTTAAAATTTTTCGGTTCAAAACTTCGTTCGTAATTTTCGCCATTGACCTTCAGAATTCGTGCTCGAACCAAAGGTGAAATATTCAGAAGTGGAATTTGTTCACTCTGCAATTGAGTCTTAAGGGGCTCTAGCTGGTCATCCTGAATGTCGAACAGAAAAATGGAAGGCAATTTGGATTGAGCTTCGAAAGCAAGGTCGTGATTCAAACTGGTTTTCATCTGGGGAAGTAAATTAATTAATAAACTTCCAACGGCAATCGCTAAAAAAACGGCCCAACTTTGGTTGCGTCGACGGGATAAACTTTTTAAACCAATTTGCAAATACCAGCGGGTGTTTTTAGGCCAGCGTCCAATAAGAGAGAAAAAAGCCCAAGATAAAAGGGTTAAAATCAGCACAAGTCCCACAAGGGACGCAAAGAAAATACTGCCGACCGAAAAGGAATTGCTCTGCCACACGGAAAGGACATACAGAAAAATAAAAGCCGGAATAAACGCATAGGGCCTGTTGATTCGCAAATCGCTACTGAACTTTTCTTCGCTGAAAAGTTTTGCGGGTTTAAGATCATTCAGCTTCAGTAAATAGGGAACAGTGATAAGGATGCTGCTCAATGAGGCGACTAAATAGGTGAGCGCTAATGAGCTCAATGATAGTGTCGGCTTCATGTCTAAAGATGTCAGGTAAACAATAAAATTAGACACCAAGGGAAGTAAAAGATGAACTGCAACAACGGTGGGAATTAAACTGAGTAAGCCAAGAATAAAAATTTGAAGTAGATAAATCTTAAAAATAGAATCTCGATCCAGGCCAAGACTGCGATAAATGGCAATGTCTTTGATATGACGTGAAAGATACAAACGATAAAGATAGGCTGCACCCAATGCGGAAAGCACAAGAGCAACCAAGGACACTAAAGCTAAAAAATCGGAAAGATAGTTCAGTTGCCGAGACGAATCTTCCCCGGCAGATGCAGGAGTATCCACGCGAAATGCAGGATCCTGGATTTGAGAATAAATCTGGCTTACCTTTTCAGTTAACTCTATGGGCTTATCGAATTTAAAGAGAAAGCTGTGAGTATAGGTGCTGCCAAATTTGATAAGACCTGTTTGTTTGAGAAGCTTGCGATCAATAAAAACTCGGGGAGCTAAACTGGTTAGGCGGAAAATTTGAGTGCTGTCCTTAATGACAAAATCGTCCAGAGTAAATTCGGTGTCACCGACTTTAAGTTTATCGCCGCTTTTTAAGTTCAGTTGATATTTCAATTCAGGATAAGCCCATACTTTGGCTCCCGTGAAGATAGCTTTTCCTGGAGTGGTTTCTTTTATAGTAAGGCCCGATTCGAGCTCGAGCTCGCCATAAAAAGGGTAGCTCTCGTCGATAGCCCGGATCGAGACCAGACGTGAACCTTCAGATGTCGAAAGCATAGCAAAAAAATCATAATTCTGAGCTTCTTTAACATCGGGCCCAAGTACCTTGCGAACCGTATCGATTTCTTGAGGGCTGACTTCACGACGGACGTAAACGCTCAGATCAGCTGAAAGGATTTTCTTTGAATTTTCACCAATGTAATTTTGAATGGTCAGCTTGAATGAGTCGACAATAAGAAAACCCACTAAACCCAAACTGAGATTCATAATAAAAAATAAATTTAGTTTCCAGTTTCGGCGAATTTCACGCCCAGCAAATTTGAGTATCACAAGGTGGTCTCGACCAAGTGGCCTTCTTTAAGGCGCAAGATGCGCTGGCACTGGCGGGCTAAATTTTCATTGTGAGTGACGATAAGAGTGGTGGCCCGATGCTGGCGAACGAGGTTTAAGAAAACAGTCATGACTTTTTCCCCAGTCTCGACATCTAAATTTCCACTGGGCTCATCGGCTAATAAAACTTTGGGTTGAGTCACTAAGGCGCGCGCAATGGCAACACGTTGGCATTCACCGCCGCTGAGTTGGTGAGGAAAATGATCCAGGCGATGTCCTAATCCAAGCTCTTTTAATAAATTTTCTGCTCGCGACAAGGATTGGTTTTCGCCGATGATTTCTAAAGGCAGGCTGACATTTTCTAGTGCCGTCAGGTGCGATACCAAATGGTACTGTTGAAAAACTAAACTTAAATTTTTGGCACGAAATGAGGTTAAAGATTTTTCGTCCATAGGAACGATATCTTTTTTATCCAAATGTATTTCGCCCTCGTTAGGTTTTTCAAGCCCTGCGATCAGCGAGAGCAAAGTTGATTTTCCGCTGCCAGACTGTCCTAGGATAGCAACAATTTCCCCGGTATCGACTTTGGCATTTAACTGACGAAGAACTTCGATCTTCGCAGTTCCCTGGAAAAAATGCTTGGATAAATTCTTGATTTCTAAACTCACAGAAGGTCCTTAATCGCAGAGTAAATGTTTTCAGAGATGATCTTGTGACCCTCTTCGTTGGGATGAATTCCATCCGCAAGATTGAATTTCGAATTTCCACCGACCTTATCTAAAATAAATGGAATTAATTTTATTTTATATTTTTGGGACAGCTCGGGATAAATCTTTTTGAATCTTTCTGTGTAGTCCTTGCCATAATTAGGAGGCATGTAGAGCCCGCCAAGAACAACAGTAATTTTTTCTTCCTGAATCATCTCGATAATCTTAGACAGATTTTTTTTACTCTCTTCCGGTTTCAACCCGCGAAGTCCATCGTTAGCGCCTAAGATGACCAAAATTATTTTTGGTTTAGATTCAGCTTTCTTTTGATTCAATATCCACTTCAAACGTCCTGGTCCTGAAGCTGTCGTTGATCCACTTATTCCTGCATTCACTACGGTCCAGGATTTTCCATCAGCTTTAATTTTTTTCTCGAGCAAAGCAGGGAACGCTGAATCTTTACTAACGCCGTAGCCTTCGGTCAGCGAGTCGCCCATGACAATTAATTTATCTTCGGCCCGCGATTGAATTTGGAAGAAAAAAGTCAGAATAAAAAAGAGAATGTAAAAACGTTTCATCATGGAGGAAGCTTAATAAAAAAAACCCGTCTTGTGGACGGGTTTTCTTATATATTTTAATTTTAATAGAGCTTAGTAACGGTTTCCGCCGCCACCACCGCCGCCGAATCCGCCGCGTCGTTGGCCACCGCCGCCGCCGCCACCACCGAAACCACCACGTCGTGGTCCGCCACCGCCGCCTTCGCGGGGAGCTTGAGGTCGTGCTTCAGAAACATTGATCGCGCGTCCATCAAACTGAGCGCCATTGAGTTTAGAGATCGCTGCTTCAGCTTCGCTGTCGTCAGCCATTTCAACAAACCCAAAACCTTTGCTTCTTCCAGTGTCACGGTCTGTGATCACTTTTGCAGAATCGACTGCACCAAACTCAGCAAATTTTGATTGCAATGCTGAATCATCGATACTGAATGGGAGATTTCCCACGTATAACTTCTTACCCACTTTTCCTCCTCGTTTTTGTGGACACCGCGGAAGCCATGAGTCGGAACAGAACGAACCAGATCCACACGAACACTCACACGGAATAACTCGTCCAAACTAACACAGGGGGTTGAAAAGTAAAGCGGAAAATATTACGACCTCATATTATTAAACTGCAAAGGAATATCGAATTGTCCCTTCTTTAAAAGGCCCATGGCCGTTTGCAATTCGTCGATGCTTTTGGAATTGACTCGAACTTTGTCGTCCACAATTTGGGCCTGGACTTTCAGTTTAGCGTCTTTAAGGTTGGCTATAATCGTTTTTGCGACTTCTTTTTCAATTCCTTGAGCTAGACTGATCTTTTGACGTATCAATTTGCCCCCTGCCGGTTCAGCCTTTTCAAACTTTAAGACCTTCATATCGATTCCACGTTTATGAAAGCGAGACTGCAAAATACTTTTCATGGCTTCCATGCGGTATTCATCATCGCCGATAAGCACAATCTCTTTTCGGTCCCATTTAATTTCTGTTTCAGTGCCTTTGAAATCAAAGCGCCCTTCAATTTCTTTCCGGGCTTGGTTGATAGCATTATCAGCTTCTTGAATATCAATTTCTGAAACAATATCAAAAGATGGCATTCGTCATCCTCCTTTGTTGTTTAGTGATGACTGTGTCCATGCAAACCGTGCGCATGGCCATGGGCTAATTCTTCCGAAGTTGCTTCACGAACTAAAACCATTTCAACATCAAATTCGAGAGCCTGACCAGCTAATGGATGATTTCCATCTAAGGTTACAGTTTCATCATTCATCTGAGTGATACGAACAACTTTTGTTTGTTCCCCTAAATCCAAACGCAAATAGCCGCCGACTTTGAGATCAGGAATATGGGCCAGCTCTTTTTTAGCCACGTCCATTTTCATTTTTTCTTCGGGCATTCCGTAGGCTTCTTCCGCTGCAAGTTTTACATTCTTTTTCTGACCTTCAAGCAAATCTTTAATCTGGTCTTCAAGGGCGGGAATGATTTGACCTGCACCTTCAAGAAATGTCAGGGGTTGGTCTTTCTCGGAAGAGTCAATTAGTTCTCCGTCCTTAGACTTTAGGGTGTACTGAATAGCGAAAACTCGACGTTTCACATTGGCTCCTTTCAAAATTGTTTTCCCACCCTAATCATTTTTTCAGAGGAAAAACAATATATAACCACAGACCCTCTTGAATTCGTAATGAAGGACACGCTATAATTAGTTTAAGTGCCCGAGGGGGGTCCTTGCACATAAAGACTTCGGTGAGATCTCTATTGCTCAATTCGAGTTACGAACCGATGCGAATCGTGAGTTGGCAGAAAGCCTTGATACTGTGGTTCCAAGGAAAAGTGGAAATTCTCGAGTATCACAATATCTTTGCTCGTTCCGCTCGAGCTAGTTTCCAATTACCCAGTGTCATTCGCTTGAAAGCCTATGTTCGGCCTCGAATTTCCGAAGGCGTAAGGTTTTGTCGAGAAAACGTCTACATTCGAGACAGTTTTACATGCCAGTACTGTGGGGACCAATTGCCAGCAAAGCATTTAACCTTGGATCACGTCATACCGGTCTCCCATAAGGGCAAAAAGAGCTGGACCAATGTCGTATCAGCTTGCCGCGAATGCAATCAGCGGAAGGCCAATCGGACGCCGAAGCAAGCCGAGATGCCCTTACTCAAAGAGCCTCGAGCTCCGGTTTGGTTACCTGTGATTGAATTTGAAATAAAACCCGGGCAAGTTCCCGAAGGTTGGTTACAGTATTTGCGGTACAAAGCCGGATGAATACTCAAGGGACAATTCGACAGATCAGTGCGAAAGAAACTTTGTCCCTCCGACATAAAGTCTTAAAACCCCATGTGAGTCTTGAAGAGTGTATTAATCCCGAAGACAGTGAGCCCAGCACTTTCCACTTGGGATTATTTTTTAAAGATCATTTGGTCAGCATCGTTTCATTTTCATATCAAGCCTGTCCCTTGATGAGTGCTGGCGCCCCTTATCGCTTGCGAGGAATGGCGACGGACGAAAAATATCGCAGCCAAGGTTTCGGCAATGAGCTCGTTAACTTTGCTCAAGGTTTATTGAGGTATAAACGCTGTGATCTAATTTGGTGCAACGCTCGTATTAAGGCTACTCCCTTCTACGAAAATCTAGGTTTTCGGGGATTAGGAAATCTATTTGAGCTCCCAGGAATTGGTACACATAAAGTCATGTACAAGATCTTGAATCCTCGCTAACCTCGAAGGATGAAACCTGATATTCAAAAGACTTTATTTCAAGTTATCACCAGGATAATCAGCGAAACGAATGGAATTAGTTTAGTCGACACCCTGGACCTTCTGCTGACCTCGGACCTGCAGCAACAGAGCCCTGAAGCCTATCAGGCCGTTGTAGAATTTCATAAGCTGATTGATCATTTTAAAACCAATAAAGCTCAAATCACTTTGCTGTTAGAGCACCAAGTTTCAAAAGCCTTTTTTGAGTTTTTTAAAAACTTTCCACTGAAATACAATGAAGAGCATATTCATTTAACGGGGGCTTTAACCTCGGAATTTTTATTTCCTCACGTTAAAAAGCTTCTCGAAGGTCCGCAAAAATCAATTTATGAAGAAAAAATCAAACAAGTTTACGGTGAAAAATCGATTCCTATTAAAACCGCTCAGGATGTTGATAAATTAATTCGACTGAAAGAGAATGAAGGCTTTTCCACTTACTTAAAAATTCTTTATTTACCCTCTTTGATTTTTATCTCTAAAGAGATTCACGCCGAAGCAGCTTATCATTTGGCGAAAGAACTTTATACAAAATATAACGTTGGTAAAATCAGATTGAAGTTCTCTTTATCTCGTTCGACCTCCAGCCAGAGCGAACAAATCCCAGGTCTGGGACAGATCACCTCGGAAGATGTGGTTCTGGGTTTGTTTGAAGGCTTTCAAAAGTTTCGAAAAGAAAATCCAGATTTTAATTTTGTTCTTTCGCCTTCGTTCCGCAAAGAGGCTCATCATTTTGATCCTAAGAATTTTAAAACTCGTCGCGAACATTTCATGAGTCAGATTAACGAGATCATTCGCATGATCGATAAATATCCAGGGCTTGCAGAGCATATGACTGATGTTGATACAGTCGGGGATGAAAAGGAACTTTATCGCAAAGAACATTTCAATGAAATGCAGTCAGGCTTTCGCAAACTGCACTACCGCGGTTTTAAAATTCGTTCGCATCACGGTGAAACTTTTCACACTTTGAAAAAAGGAATCCAGGCTGTCGATAATGCCATGAATATCTGGCATATCGATACGCTCGAGCACGGAATCAGTTTGGGCATTAATCCCAATTTTTACTTTCAAAGAGTTTATCAAGAGGCTTTGAAGAAAAATCAGAAATCTCTGCCCATCACCACTGAAGATGCCATTCACCGTGAATTGATCGAATTAGATTGGAGAAATTCTTCCTCCGTCTTAGATAAACTTCTATCCGGAAAAATATTGGATGAAAGTGAACATCTGCTTTTCTTGAAGGCCAAGTTTCATACGGCACGAGAAGTGGAAACCTACCAGCATGATGTGCTGAATCGCCTTATTCAAAAAGATGTCGCTCTGATTTCATTGCCCTCATCGAACAATAAATTAACAGGAAAATTTGAAGACTATAAAGATCATCCTTTTTCATGGTGGGAAAAGAAGGGTGTTCAATTGGGCGTTGGAACTGATAACTACGTGACTTTAAATACCAACTTTATTCAAGAAATGCTGATTCTTCTTTATACCGACGCCGACGATTTAAAGATCACAAAATTACTGATGGTGGTGACCGGTGAAACACGGCGACCTTTAATCAGCCATTACCTCTGGAAGATGAGAAAGAAAATCGATTCCGAGGTCAAAGGGTGAGCGCTAAAACTTTTTTCAAAGACTTCTTTAGTAAAAAAATGCTCATCATTTTTTTCACGGGTTTTTCCAGTGGATTGCCATTTCTTTTGACGAGCAACACATTGAAAACGTGGTTGGCTCGAGAGCAAGTTGATATCAGCACCATTGGGTATTTCAGCTGGGTAGGGATGTCTTACTCTTTGAAATTTCTTTGGGCGCCTTTATTGGATCGATTTAGCTTTTTTGGTTTTGGCCGTCGTCGCAGCTGGATGTTGATCACTCAGCTGTGTTTGATGGTTCTAATTGGTTCGTTTTCTTTTCTTAACCCAGTTCATTCTTTAAGCGCGATGGCAGCACTTGCCGTGCTTATTGCTTTTTTCAGTGCGACCCAAGATATCGCTATTGATGCCTTCCGAAGGGAATATCTTAAAGATGAAGAGCTCGGCATGGGCTCCAGCATGAATCAATATGGTTACCGCATTGCCATGCTGTTGTCGGGGGGCTTGGGCATTGGGATGGTGGGTTCATCTTGGGCCAACTTAAGTTGGCAGCAGCTTTATTTAATCATGGCAGGATTGATGTTGATCGGAATCGCGACCACCCTGTTTGTGCCCGAACCTAATTTTGATCGTGCATTAGAACCGAAAACTTTGCGAGCCGCTGTCGTAGAACCCTTCAAAGAATTTTTCACTCGGGATAAGGCTTTAGTGATTTTGTCTTTTGTTTTTCTTTTTAAATTAGGGGATGCGCTTTCGGGAGCTATGCTGAATCCCTTTTATGTGCAGATGGGTTACACCAATGAAGATATTGGACTGATTGCAAAAACCTTCGGATTGATTTCATCCTTGGTGGGATTGTTCATTGGCGGCGCTATCATTTATTCCGTCGGAATTTATCGGTCACTGGTTGTTTTTGGAATTCTGCAGGCCCTGTCGACCGCAAGTTTTGCATTGATCACTTACACTGGGCCAGAACGCTGGGCCTTGGCTTTTGCGGTTTGCTTTGAAGATATTTCTTCAGGAATGGGATCTGCGGCCTTCATCGCCTTTTTGGCAGCGATCACGAATAAAAAATACACCGCAACTCAATATGCTGTGCTCGCAAGTATTGCGACCCTAGGACGAAATTTCTTTTCAGGATTTTCGGGGGAAATGGTGAAAGCCTTGCAATGGACTAATTTTTTCTACGTTTGCGCTTTAATTGCTATTCCAGGTTTAGTGATGCTGTTTGTACTGAGAGAACAATATCAAAAAAATGATCAATTGTGAAAATATAATCTTTCTGCCATTTTCTGCGCGCGTTCCTTCGCGCCTGGATCTTTAATTTCTTGTTCAGACTCGAGCAAGGCATAAGCAAATTCCTGATCGGATATTGGAAAAGATCTTTCATCAGGATGTAACATTTGAATCATGCGTGTGACTTCTTGAGTGTAAGCCTGAACTCTTAATTTTAAAGATTCTCTTAAAATAGTTAAGTTGCTTTGATTGCGGTAGTTTTCGGGTTGCCGTTTTAGAACAAGGATATCGGCCATCAGTGCTCGAATAGCTTGACCATCCGTGAAGATTGCATGTTTCAAAGCTTTGGCTCCGCCATCCCATTGATATTTTGCTAATGCGCCAACCCGAGTGCTGGAAAAAGTTTTCCCTGTTGGCCCAGTTTCTTCCGAAACTGTAATGCTGGCTGAAAGATCATATCCATATTTCGCATCATTTAATATCACCGTTGCACTCGCATCGGCTCGACCTTTGGTATTGTAGGAAAAAGAATTTTGCAAAGAGATAGCCAGTGAATCGTTAGCCGTTCTTAATCTTTCATTTCGAATGGTAGAACTAAAACCAATCGAGGTTTCTCCGACATTGTTTGGATTTATTTCATCGGAACGAATATTGTTGATGAAAAGGTGGCCGTCAGAAGCCCAGCCCATGGGCTTTATAAGTTCACTGAAAATTTGTGAACCAATATTAAGCTCGATGGCAGTTTGTTCTTCGGGGCTCAATCTTTTTTTAACTCCAGCTTCGACATTGATGAGTTCACCTTTTAATTTCAGACCTGCTTTGAATTCGGGGCTTCTTAAGTGCGCACCCAAATTTTTAAAGCCGCCATACCAACCCACTCGAAACTGATCGCCATTAATTTTGAAAAGGTAACCGGAAACTTTGATTTGTCCTTTGTCGAACATCAAAGCCATAGTGATGACGGCTAAAATCAGATAAACATCATAGTAGATGATTTTCTTTTTTACGTTTTCCCAGCCAGCCCAATCATTTTCCTTTGGGAAAAAGGGCTGCTTCGACAAAATAAAGATCGCCAGGTCCACCATTTGCTCTTCAGAAAGAGCCCGTCGCAACTGATCAAGCACCGTCGACTGAACAAGATCACGGCTCATTTCTTCGCTGAGAACAAAATCGGCTGAAAGATCATTCCGTGCATTAAGTTGAGGAGCAAGACCGGCTTTGTCGTCGACTCTCATGTTTCGATCTTGGACTAAAATATTACCGATTCGGCTCGTTAGAAATTGGGCGAGGCCTAACTGCATTTTGATGGGTAGAAATTTAATCGCTCCTTGAGTGTCAGTTCGCAAAGTCCAGGGATTATCTCCGACAGCGGCGTCGATATCCATTTCATCTTTTAAGAGCTGAAGACCACTTGCCACTAAAGTAAAGCGCGTGCGCAAGCCCTCGAGCCACCAAGGATATTCTTTTTCTTCAGGGGGACGCTTGTCTGCACTTTTTGTTTTAACTTTTTCGGCTTTGGCAACGGCGAAACTGCAGGGGAGTTGCAACCCTAAACTGAGAGATAAAAATAAGCTAAACCACTGACGAAAAACCACCAAACTTCCTTTTTAAAAAAAACTTTTTGCAGAGGTAGAGTAGGTGATCTGGAAAGAATTCACGACTGTCAGGAATCTGGTCAGTATTTTTTCCATGGTGAGACTTTTGACTGTCAATTTTTTATACAGTCATCAGCAAATTTTGAAACGAGGGCTCCCTATTTACGAATCAGGGACTGGCTACCCGATTAAGAACTTTCAGCGTCTATTTTTCAGAAAAATCTTGGTCTAAGCTTTGCTTTGTTAAATCGAGCGGGTTATAGGAAATCCGTTGATATACAATTTTCCCAGTTTGATACGGGGGATAGGTTGCTCATGAAAGTCTTCATAAATTCATTCATTATGATGACCTTACTTCCTTGGAGTATGGCCCAAGCCATTACCGAGGTCCTTCCTGAAGGTATCAACAGCCCCATGTTTAAATTTGGCGCTGTTCAGGGCCTTAATCAAAGGTACACCGAATCAGGTCAGCTGTGGCGCCTGGGTGACCTTCGAGCTATCGAATTTAATGCTCCAACTTTAGCTAAAATTAATCCACAGGCCCAGGTTCTGATTAATGCCCTAAATAGATTTGGCAATCAGCGTTTGGGTGATGCTTTAAACTTAGGAGTTTTAGAGTTCAAAGTTGAACCCAAGGTGAGTTATTTTGCCCCGGTTTATGCCCGTGGGATAACCAATACTTGGACGATGGCTTTGGCTATGCCCGTAGTCACTTACAAAAATTCAATCAGAATATCTCGATCATTCTCAAATATTGATTTTTATAAATCAGAGTTTGGTGGAAAGTTTCCAGAACTTGATCAGGCCTTCAATACAGATTTGGGCGTGGAAACAATGAGGTCCATCGAGCAGGCTGGCTATAAACCTCTCAATGATAAGGATGAAACTTTCTTTCACGACATGCAGTTGGTGAGCATGAATAAATTTTTTGCTGACGAAAAATTATCGTTGATTCATTCCGCTTATTTAACATTACCCACTGGCCCTGAATATGACCCCGATGATATTGCGGCTCTTAATATCTCGCACCAAACTTCTTTAGAAAATGCAGCGACGGCTTCCTACAGGCTGAATAGCAATCTTTCGGTCAGCTCAACAATTTCCTATTTATTCAACATGCCTCGAAAATTGGTGAAGCGTGTCCCAAGAAACGAAGATGATGTTTTACCGGATGCCTCGACCAAAGAAGGCTTAACGATGTTTACAGGAAGTCGGGCTTCGATCCGCAACGAAGTTTCCTATAAGTTCGGCGACAAGTATGGTATCGGCACAGGCCACACCTACGCCCGCAAAGATGCGGATAGATATACTGGCACGGAAAATCGCCGCTATGATCTCTTAAATTTGAACAGCTCGAACAACGAACAAAACGTATTTGTGTCTTTGTCCTATGACACCGTTAAAAGTTATTTTAAGAAACAGGCATTGATTCCTATGATTGTTTCCTACGATGTGTCTGACACGATTGCGGGACAAAATATTGAAAGAAAATTGATTCAAGAAATAAATCTGATTTTATTTTTTTAAAGGATGATATCTATGAAAACAGGGTCTGAAAAATTGTTTATCTTCAAAAGCCTGATTTTAGCTTCGATGCTGACTCTTTCTGTCGTCGCCTGCCAAAAAGCTGGTGAAAGCGGAGCCCGAAAAAAGCCAGGAACTGGTCGTAATGATGTTGTTCAAGGAAAAATGCTTAACGAAGGCCTGTTTGAAAAGAATCAAGAAGTCTTTAAAGGCTGCATGAAAGCCGAAGTGAAGGATCTTTTAACTGAAGAAGGATTCGCTGCGAACACTCTCACAGGAAAAAATTTAGAAACTGTTCTCGCAGAAGTAACCAGTGAGAAGGACTTGAAATCAGCACTTGTTAAACTGGAAGCCGATCATAAGGATATGCATTTAAAAGTCTCTACACGTTTAAGTCTAATTAAGGATCTCGTCGAAATTAAAAAAGATTTGTCAGCAAAAGAAAAATTCTTATTTATCGAAGGACTTTCGGAAGCCCTGTTTCCCTTCGAAGATAAAGTTCTTAGCCGCACCGACGCCGCAACGATTGCAAAAAATTTCGAAAATTCAAAATCGGCATTAGGCGAGGGCGATAAACTGGCCGACGAGTTGAGCGAAACCGTAAAGACCGTAAAAAACGAAGATGGCAAGTCGAGCGCCAACGCGATTCAAGAAGGTCAAAAAAGACTGAACGAAAAAGTCCAAGAGCTATCTAAGTCCGAAGCTAAAAAGCTCGAGACCAAAACTGCAAAAGTGAAATCAATTGCTCTGCGTCTGAGTCAAAAAGACAAGAAGCTTAAAGAAGAGTATGAAACCTTATCAAAAGATTTGGTTGTGCTTTCGGGGACCTTAGAAAAGAAGGCCTGCAGTCAAATGGTCGTCGAAAAATCGGAAAAGAACGGGGAAATTTTAAGGTCTTATTTGCAAGCTTTGAAACTCAATATCGATCTTGAATCTGTTAACGGAAACAAACCCGCACAAGGAAAGTAAGGGCGCTGTTATGAAACTGTTTAACCTCGGGCTAATGTCGCTGACTTGCATGATGACTTTGAGTTCATGCACGCCCACTTTACAGGAGCCAACGCGAACCCCGCCAAAAACGGAATTTTATCCTGACACTGAAGTTGTCGAAGAAGTTGGCTTGAATGGAAGTGTCGAAGCTTTCCCAATGGTTTGGAACGGGACTATTAATACGGAAGATTATTTTGAATTAGTAACTAACCTTATCGAGCAATCCAACATCTCTCGAAATAGCAAGCTTCGCCTTGTGGCTCTTAACCTGGTGAACAAATTAGAGAGGGTCAATTACTTAACTCCGCAAGTATCTTTTAAGAACACTCCATTTTTTGAAATTCTGATCAATAAGGCTGAACCTCAAGTCCGAACTACAATCGAAGATGTATTGGCCAGTTTGCCAGGAGATCTTGAAAAAGTTAAAAACTTAATAGAAAGTATAAATAAGGAATTTCAATGGCCGACAGAATCTACGATCGATCAGTCTGTCGTGTGGATTCAGAGCTTCATGAACGAATTGGTGAACAGAATTCCTAGCCTAAAATTGAATGCTCGTATCGAGAGCGCCCTTGTTGAGCAGCTTAAAAAGCAATCTGCTGAAAGTTTGAAAATTTTGCGTGAAAGTTCTGAAAAATTAAAACAAGAAAAAACACTGAGCGGCGCGATTAGAGTTATCGAAGAGATGGTAACTCAGTTTGAATTTCCAATGGATAAGAAAACCCAGCAACTTTTGAAAAGTGGCAAAAGATTAGGGAAGAAAATTGATACTTATAAGGATGCAGATGGGGCCCTGGGAGCTCTATTAGAGATCTGGTTAATGCTCGATAAAAAGGGCCGTGTTGAAAATATTAAACCCGTATCGCCAGAGTTGTACGATTTTCTGAAGGATAAATCAGATTCGACTGTTCGTTGTATTATTACTCCGGGGTGCTTTTCGCCATGGCAAGATTTTTTAGCTGATTTTTTTATCAAACCTAAGCTCGAAGATTTTGGATTAGAAAAATTGCGACGGCAGCTGAACGCGGGCACTTATACTTACACCGTAACAGCCGTTGAAGCTCAGGTTACAGCGACATTGTCTCAACTGGCAAAACAGATTTCTGATAAAATTGATGAGTCAGTTAATAAGGAACGAAAAGGTATTGAAGAAATTAATGCCAACGTGCTTGGCTATGTTCAATTAAAAGTTAATAAATGGGGCACAGATCTTTTAGAGAAAAACGCAGCTCGTTTATCTTCATACGAAAAACCTCGTTTGGAAGTAAAGCTTCTTCCGAATCTTCAATTGGAACTTAATCCTAGCGCCGAAGCTAATGAAAGCGCCAGCGCGGCGATCGGAGCGGGTTTAGAGACCTATTCCTATATGCTCAGCTTTAATGCTCAAAATGAAAAAGAATACACCCGTATTGTTATTAATCAGTTGAACAGACTTTTAGGTTTTGGGGGAATAGAGATCAAACCGAAAGTGATTACCACGGGTATTATGCGAGCCTTTGAAGGTGAAAAAGAAAAATTTGATCTACCAACAGCACCTCATTCTCCATTTTCTTTTGTTTTGGTTGATACATTGCCATTGAAAGCTCCCTTTTCTTTACAAAACGAAGTTGTCGCTTTGAATATCAGTGCTGAATCGCAAAGCTTTTTATTGAATGGTCTTTTAGAGTTTATGCATTACATGAAAGACTGGTTGAAGACCGATTTTGATCGAATTTTAGGTGAAAAAGACGCCGGCGAACTTTTCACTGAAGATGGAAAACCCGTCGAACCTGTAGGGCAAAAACTTTTTCCGAAGGAACAACTTTTTGCCCTATCTTTTGCTCACGTCGGGAATCTTTTAAAGAATATTACGAAAGAAAAAACACCCTTTATTCTTTTTGCGGAATCAGGACAAAGGCTTTGGGCTAACCAAATGGAATCAGCTACCGCGCCTGTGACGATGGCGGGAGTTGTTGATATTAAAAACGGTGAACGTTCTGATATTATTCGCAGTCAGAACGTTTCGCGTTGGATTATTTCTTTAGGTAAAGCTTTGCAAAGAACTCAGGATATTGAAAATACTCGGGCCCCAGAACTGACTCAGCGAGGGGAAGATGGCAGTCGTTCTGCCGTTGAATCTTTGAAAGAGTCCCGTAAAGACATTATTAATTTGATTATTGCTTTGGGGAATCTGCTTTCGAGCCAAATGATTAAAGAAGGTCTTGTTTCTGAAGCCATTAAGTTGACAGATCTTAGCGATATCAGCCGTAGACATAGCCTTATGGATCATCTTCTGGCTATTGACGCTTTATTGACAATCCACGAAGTGACAAAAATGAAAACATATTTGTGGTCAGCTTTAGATATTTACAAGCATTTAAGGAAAGTGATGAATCCTGACACAAACTTTTTCGAATTTGGGAATGAAAAAATTTCGAATCCACTTTTAACATCATTTTTAGCGCGTTCAATGTCTCACTTAATTCCTTACCTTAAGCCGGTAGAACAACAAAGCCTGCGTCGACAGATAAAAATTTGGAATGCAAAATTAGAAAAGCTTCAGTAGGTTTTTAAGGACGATTCTGCTCGGAAGAAACATTTCTTTTGTTTTGCGGCGGGGTTTGTCTTTGTTTTAATCGAGCTAAATAAAATTGGGCTTCACGCTGATGTCCTAATTTTTTATGAATGTGAGCTATATAGCGATAGGTTTCCTCTGAAAATCCAAATCTTAAAAGTCGACTGAAAAGATTTAAAGCAACAGGCCAACGCTCGAGTTGGTAGTTGGCAACGGCCATATGATAGGTGGTTTCCTCGTCAGGCGAAGTCTCAACTGTGGCTCGACTGAACATGGTCAGCGCCGATAGAGGATTTTTAGCGCACAAACCGAGGATTTTATAAATGGGTTCTTTCAGTTTGGGCTGCTGAACCAACATATCCGTGTACATTTCTGACGGAAAGGCCATAACGGTCGGACAATCACCCGCAGCTTGCAAATAGGCAATGGCTTTGTAAATGTTAAGAGCGTTTCGCTTTTGTTTTAATCCTTCAAGTACATTTTTCCCCGCTTCGTTCATGAATGCAGCCGAAGACTTATTTTTGCCAAACATTCTTACTTCTGAAAGATACTGTTCGTCAGCAACACGAGATGCATTTAAATCTAAATTCAAAGAGTCGCTGGCGACGAGACGCTTTTCCTCGATATCCAAGCTATTAAAGTTTTTATTGTAGTAAACCTGCGCTAAGAAATCGATCGGGGTTTCGTAACTGTGATTGCGAGAGGCCTCGTCGATCCTGAGCGTCTTTAACGGTTTATCATTAAAGAGATTATTCAAATCAATTTGCATAAAAAAGCTTCGGTCGGAGTGATGTAAGCATAAACTGAATTCACAATTAATTTCAGTGATGGTTTTTGCCACCTGGGTCACTTTTTCTTTGATTTTGCGCTTCAAGCTGAATGTTTTATTCTGCAGGGTTACTTCAAGTTCCTGCCGAAGGACCCGGTTTGGATCTTTTAAGAGTTCAGAGAATCGAACATGATCATAGTAATTGAGACTGATTTTATTGATGGACCAAGGGATATCGAACCACTGGCGAATCTCGAGATCAGTAATGTTTAAGATGAAAGATTTTTCGTTTTGAAAAAGTCTAAATTGGCCATTCGCGATTTCGACATTGATAACTGCACTATCGATATCATTGGTATTAATTTCTGCCGATAATGACATAGGCAAATCATGGATTAACTTATGAAAAAACCCCTTCTTTAAGATAAGTTCGGAAGGATTAATTTTAATTCTCTTGCTGGTCGGGTAGTAGTTGATGTCATGTCCCTCGAAGGAAAAAAGGGGGGCAAGACTTGTCACTTTTTGAACCTGTATGGTTCCATCATTGCGGATTTTAGTTCCAATTAATTTTAAAGACTTTCCCTCGGCGCCGTTAACAATAAATTTTGTAAAATCAATTTCGTTAATATCAACGCCGGAAGGAGCCATAAATGAAGCGAATTCATAGGGACTTTTTTCGGTTTCTGGTAAAGCTGGTGGTGATGTCCAATTCATAATTTCGAGTGAGCTAACATTAAGACGAGATATTTTTAAATTTTGACGTAACAGAAGCTCTTTGTAATCCAGGGAAATTTCTAGGCCAGACATTTTAAAGAAGTTACTTTTAAAGTAAAATGTAAGACCTTTAATCTTAAATCCCTTGATGGCATTGCCTTCAATTTTTTCTATGCGTACACCTAAACGGTTAAGCTCGGAGTTTATCTTTAAAAGTGGGGTTGGAGTCGCTAAACAAAAAATGGCATAGGCGCTGGTCAAAGGAATTAGTAAGGGAAAGAGTGAAAAAAAGGCGAATCCTTTAAGAGGTCCATCTGTATTCTCGTCGATGACAACAATACGAGTATCAGTGTAGTGATCCTGAAAAGAAATCGAAGCCGAGTCGGATTTAAAGCGAAAAAAAAGTAAGCCTAGCGAAAGAATAGAAACAGGTTTTAATATGACTTCACGAAAGATGACGGTGGTAAGGCCAGGTTTTTTCGAACTTAGATGTTGAACTAATTTTAACTTAAATAGCTTCTTACCTTGAGTGGTTCCCGTCTCATAAATGGACCAAATGTAATACAGAAAAAGAAAGACACCAAAGACTATTGCAACAACCTTTTGATGATCAATTCTTGGCAACTGCGAAATGGCAATTTCTAAAAAAATGAAAAAGGAAAGGACAACCATAAGGTCGTAGATGCCCGCAAAAAAACGGATGAACAGTGGAGCCGTATTCTCGGTGGGATACTTGGGACTCAAGTCCGAGGGGATCCACTCGTTGCGTTCCATTAAGAGGCCTTATCGTCTACTGTGATCTTTAAATCGATAGTTGCCTTGATCAAATTGGAGGCGTAGCCATCAGCATGATAAAGAATATATTCACTGAGCCAATCTCGATCTTGCGGTTTTAATCCAATCCGAGCCAACTCATTTAAGGTCGTTTGAATATTAGCAATAACGATAGCACGAACCTCTTCATCGGCATCTTTGGCCAGATAGGCATCGTAAAGGCGAATGGCTGTGCGCCATTCTGAAAGATCTAAGAGATCATTCATATAGTCGAGATCGTTTTCAATAATATCGATCAAGCCAATGTCAGATAAATTCCAATTGAGTGGCAAGAGTGAAAAATAGTAGATCACCAAGTTCATATCGACTTTGACTGTTTTTTTTATGATGGCTGAAATGAGCTCAGCGATAATATCCTTTTGCGATTCGGTGAAAAAATGAGAAGGCACTTTCGATTTTGCGATCGAAAGAAATAAATATTCAATGGCCTGTGGGTTCGAAGGATTGATTCGCAAACACTCGAGAATCCAGTCGATTTTCTTTAAGGGGTCAGCTTCTTTTTTGGCCCGCAATAAGTAAGTGACTTCGATAGGAAATAAAAAGCCTTTCTTCAAAAAGGACAGTTCTTTCCAAAGGAGAGCTACCAAGATCCCCGGAGATAAGCCCAACAAAGCTTCAATGGGAAAGGCTGACTGACTTGCATAATGACCACCAATCAGAAAAAGGTAGACACCTATCAAGAACAGCCAAGAGGGCATAAAGATCGTTTTTTTACTCTTGGGTAAAGTGTAAAAAGAAAATCGATAGGGTGTTTTCCCAAAGAAAACGCAGAAAGCCCCCGCATAAGCGGTTAAAGAAAAAAGCGGAACAAAACTAGGATCATTAACTTCTAAAATGGGCTGGAGAAATGTTCCTAAGAGTCCCGTGGCAAAATAAGTGACCAGATAAGGAAACCATCCCATTCGCATTTCCACATAACTTGAAAATGCTAAAAGGATAGAAATCATCGCTGCCAATTGAAGAGGAGAATGAAAAGTCAGGGTCTGTAAAATAATTTCTTGGAGCCTAAAGTGATTTTCAATTTCAAACTGGTACCACAGGTTGTTGGCGGTGAGTGCTAAGGACGAGAAAAGAAGAAGCAAAGCTCCCCAAGGGATTCTGAAATTTCGTGCATGTAATCCAATTGGTAGTAAAAACATAATAATGAATTCGGAAATTCATTGGTATCACTTGAACTTTGCGGGCTTTTTAGGGGAAAAATATCGACTCTACACCAGATCTAGATCAGACTTTTGGCTCTAGACACAGAGCGAGCAGAATGATATCTATACCTCCGTCTAGAATCTTGAATGCGGAGGGTTGGCCGAGTGGCTGAAGGCGCTCGCTTGGAAAGCGAGTTTACACCAAAAGTGTAACGCGAGTTCGAATCTCGCATCCTCCGCCATTTTACTCTCTGGTAAAATGAAAAAATGGATCAACCGCAAATGACTTCAGTTTCACCTTCCTAACTCCGCGAAAAGTAAAAAGAAAACAGCAATTACAAAGAGATAAAGTTTAACGAGCGATTCGGTTCGATTTCGTCCATCGTCACGCGAGAATACGCCAAAATTCCTGAGTTATGCTATTTCAGTGCTACTTTTGTGCTACGGAAAAATAGAAAAACTCA
>JAKFYD010000009.1 GCA_021731025.1 Pseudobdellovibrionaceae bacterium
CTTGGTTCAACAAGTTCCGTAGACTGTTGGTGCGATGGGAAAAGAAGGCAGCCAATTACGAGGCCTGCCTCCACCTTGTGTCTGCAGTCATTGCTTTTAAAGCAGCCGGTGTTTTCGGATAGGCTCTTATCAAGCTGCTACCGATTTCAATACTAATCGTGGTTTTTCCTACACCACATCTAAAAACGAAACCATGCTTTATAGCTCTTCTTTAGGAGCCAGGAAGGCTGGTTCTGAGGCCTATTTATTTATTGCTCGTGATTATATGCATCCAGGAAATTTGGCTGATGCCATACTTCGATTTACCTCTCCTGGTAAAGGTCAACTGGCAATTACGGGTCGAGTTTACGACGTAGATACTTCTTGTGGTGGTGGGACGGCTTCCTCTGGTGTACTTGTAACAATTAAAAAGAACAGCACCATACTATCACAAAATACGATCTTAAATGGCAATACAACAGGTTTTAATATTAATCTGAGTGTTGCCGTTATTGCTGGCGATAAAATTGATTTTGTTGTGAATTCACGCGGTGATTGGTCCTGCGACAGTACGGCCATGAATCCAAAAATTGTTTTTACTGGAACTTCAACTTCTCCAGCACCCGCTCCCGCGCCGGCTCCAGCACCTGCACCCGCTCCTGCGCCGGCTCCAGCACCTGCACCCGCTCCTGCGCCAACACCAGTAGCTTCAATTCCTGCAGGTTACGCATTTAAAACTACAATGAAAGCTGAGCACAGTGGAAAATGTATTGATGCGGGAACAAGCCTCGCAGCTGGTACTGTCGTCACTCAAAAAACATGTTCAGGTGTAAAAAATCAAAACTTCGCTTATTACAGCAAAGGCAGTGGTTACTATGAGATCCGTGCCGAACACAGCAATAACTGTTTAGCGAATTTAAATTCCAACACCGCTGATGGAGCACCCCTAGTTCAAGCCGTGTGTAATGGTGGAACTAACCAGCTTTTCCGTCTTGAAGACAAAGGCAGTGGTAAACAAAAAATTCATAACAAAGTGAACGACAAGTGTATTGATATCGAAGGAATCTCTACCAATGACGGTGCTAAAGCCTTTTTGTGGACTTGTTGGAGTGGTACAAATGAAAACTTTTTCATGAGCACATCAGGAACAGTTCCAGCGCCAGCGCCGGCACCGGCACCGGCACCAGCTCCTGCTCCCGCTCCGACTCCGCAAGTTAACACTGGAAAAGCTTGGCCGAATGAGCCTACAGGGATGAGCCTGATCAATGATTGTGCGTGGAGCAATTTATGTTTAGGCTGGTTAGATGATTATAAAACCATGTCTGTTTCCGGAGGAGGCATTCAGCCAGGAAATGGACCAATTTCGCCGCCAAATTCCTTCAAGTATATCCTGTTCCCCAACGCCTCTTCTGGAGGAACTCAGTTAGATATTAGATTTGCAGGTGTACGTCATATTTTTATCGGGGCAACGATTAAAAATAACGCCGATTTTGTTGGCTATTCTAACGGCAATAACAAAATTTTTCTTATTCGCAACAACGAAACCCCCTCCGTCTTAGAGCTATTCACGAACTTGTCTGATGTCGGCACGGCGCCGCCAAAATGGGTCTCTGGGCGTGTTGGATACAACAATCAAAATAGCGGTGTTCTGAACAATTGCCATCTTCCCTCTGTATCAGGCGATTGTCCAGGTGGAATAAATATGTACCCGAATGTTGCGAGTGGGAATTGGACAAGAGGTGTTTACCACAAAATCGAAATGGAGTTACAATCGTCCACAACAAACAGTTCAAGAGATGGGATAGTTCGAGTTTGGTTGGATGGCACCTTGATCTTATCTCACACGAATGCCAACACTGGTCAATCTCCTTGGAGTTCGATATCAATCACTCCAACCTGGGACGGTCAGGCTGCAGCGTCTTGCTGGAACGGATCAACAAATATCTATGGGCGTGATTGTTCCAAGCAGTGGGAATGGGAAATTGACCATTTTTATATCAGCGGCAAATGAGTTTGGTAAAAGCCGGGCTTTCCCGGCTTTTTTATTTGTGGTAAACAAAATAATGTTTATAATTTTAGTGTCAGTTCAAGATACTTGGTGGATATCTTTTAATGAAAGATAGCTCTGACCCACCATATATTTCGATGGAATGGCAAATGGTTTTCAGCCCAATCTTCATCCCGACATCAAAACAATTTTGACCAGGTGAAATCAATGGCCCATCGATCTGGAAAGCTCAGCTATTGTGGTCATTCAGTGAAAACGACCAAATAGCTTGGCTCTTTTTCCTTCAAGTCCGTACGAAATTTTCACTAGTGTCCCAAAGTGAAACGCTATGTGACCACGGCTACAATTTTACTTACTTGAAATATACAAATGTTGACGTTCATAATTAAATTGTATGAGAGACTATAAAGAGGGGTGGCCATTGAAAAAGTGGTATTTTATCATTTTTATCATTCTGGTTGCCGGGTTTAATAACTGCTCAAAATTTCAAACACTCATTTCAGAATACAGCTCTTGGCTTCAAACGGAGTGGATGATGAATCACCCTCCTCAAGCCTTTGACTACGCAGGTGCTACAAACTCGAAATATTCGACCGGCAGTGATGCAGAAACTCCTTACGAGTTTCGTCCTTGCTCTTAAAATGTCCTCGCAGATCCGAAGTCACTGTCGAAGAATGAGAATCCTGAATCCCCCGAGCAATCACACAAAAATGTTTCGCGTTCACATGGACCGCGACATGATCTGTTTCTAAAACCAATTGCAAACAATCGGCGATTTGTTTTGTCATTCGCTCTTGCACTTGGGGTCGTCTTGCAAAAAATTGCACGACGCGATTGATTTTGGAAAGCCCGATCACTTTTCTGTTGGGAATATAGGCGATGCTCGCTAGTCCTTGAATGGGTTGAAAGTGATGTTCGCAACAGGACATCACTTCTATATCTTGAATAACGATCATTTGATCGTACTTCATTTTATTTTCGATGGTGGTTATCTTAGGAAAATTGGCGTTGTCCAATCCGCTGAAGAGCTCGTTGACATACATTTTAGCCATGCGGTGAGGAGTCTCGCTGAGACTATCGTCTTTCAAATCAAGACCCAAGATCGTCATGATCTTGGCGAAATGAACTTCGATCTCTTTCACTTTTCGTTCGTTGCTAAAACCATTTTTTATAATGGGTGTCGGAATTACTTTTTTTAGAATTTTATCCATGAGGACCTCATAATCCTTTTATTCTTTTTTTGCATGAAGTTTCGCATAGACCTGCGAAATTTTTTCAGCGGCCCAGGTTCCCGTTTCCAGTGCTCCACCCCAGGAAGACCATTCTAGGGGATGAACATAATCGCCAGCAAAGACCAAGCGATTATCAAAATCACCCTCGTTAAAAACGCCACGGTACTTGTAGAATTGATTCGCGTGGTAATTAAATAGAGCTCCTTGAATCCATTCTCGCTGAGACCAATCAATGAATTGCAAATTCCCGTTCCAATGCGTTCGAAATTTTTTATAAACCGAACTCATTTCGCTGAGGGCTTCTTCAGACCAAATTCTTGGCCGCTTGTTCCCCTCAGGAAGAGCCCACAGCAATTCGATCTGTTTTGGCAAATGAGAAACTTTAATGAGTTGTTGTTTCGTCAATGACTGAGTATGAATCGGTAAGTTCTCACCGATGGCTTCATGATAATTCGATTCTTTCATACCTAAAACAATTTTAGCATGAGCACTCAGACCAAGCTGGGTAAGAGCTTCTTTTTTAGCTTGGGCCAAAGGCAATTCGACCAAACCTTGAATATTTTTCAGCTGAGTCACAGGCACGGCCAAAATTAAAAATTTCGTCGAGATGCGACGAATTCCCCGTGTCGTTTTAAAAACACATTCAAAGTAACCGCCATTTTCTTTGATACTGAGCAAAGCGGCTTCGGTCTGAACAAGATGATTGGGAATGACTCCAGCAACCCGGTCGTACATAGCCCTGATTAATTTTTGATTGCCTCCTTGAACTTTGTAGACCGAAGCATTTGTCGCTTCCCGATCCCAAAAGAGCAACCATTGCAGAGCAGAGATCTGATCTTCGTTGGCCGCCATTTCAATGCGAACCCACCGAATCAAAAGCTGGATCAATTCGGAATCAATCTTCGGTTTTAAACTTTCAAGATAATCTCGAATTTTCCACTGATCAAAACTGAGGGCTAAGGGATGCACGATCACTTGGCTTGCACCGCGATGATCAGCGAAGAGTTTTAATCGGGTTAAGGACCAATTTTTCAAGTGGGGTTTCAGGAACTGAACAATCTCTTGCTGTGTCACCCACTTTGTTTTGTAATAAAAAATCTTTTTCTGCGGAACATTAGGCTCGAGCTCATCAATTTCTAATTTGTATTCTTTGGCCAAATTAAAAATGATTTTATGCTTAAGATCGAAACTTCCCGCTCCTAATTCCAAGCCATTCTTAAATTCCGGTGTCTCTAAGGTGTAAATCCGTCCTCCAACGCGACGGCTGGCTTCAAAAACTCGGTAAGGAATGCGCTTCTTTTTTAAATAATGAGCCGCTGCAAGGCCGGCTGACCCAGCGCCAACGATTACAACCTCGTTGTCATAGAATTTTTTATCAACGTCGAAATAGCTGTCCAGAACAGCGCAAGAAGGCAAAACCATTGAACTGCCAGCAGCCACCCCAATCTGGGCGGCCCCAACTAGAAATTCCCGTCGAGTTTTTTGAGCTGTTCGTTTTCGCGTCACATCCCCACCTTAAAACGAAGCCGCATTTCTGACAATTTTTATTCGGTAAATAGTGAGACCGTCCCAAAAATCAAATCTCGACCGAGTAATGCTGCGTTATACAGAGAAAAACATCAATTTCTGCAGCAAGAAAGATTAGATTCTCCCCTATGCCGTCCCAGCAAAGCCCTTCATTACTTCATCTGATAGCCTTTCATCGCTTGCGCTATCGCTATTTGATTTTATTGGCCTCTTTTGCAGGCTCTCTGTTTGGGATTTTTGCTCCTTACTTTCAAAAAGAATTTGTCGATGCCTTGACCGGCGAAACAGGATCTAAATTGCATTTTCTGAATGTCTTTAATCCTTGGATCTATATAGGTCTTGCTTTTTTAAGTTACCTGATTGCTCAAGCCTTCTCGCTGTGGACCAACTATCTTGGGGCCCGTGAAGCCATCATCATGCAAAGAATTCTTTCCGATAAGCTCTATGAAAAAATGCTCAGCTTAAAAGTGGATACCTTAAGTCAGCGGCCCTTGGGTGAAATCGTCTCTATTTACGCAACCGATGTTCAAGGAAGCACAGTTTTTCTTGATCAGACTTTACCAACAGGGGCCACAACCCTGTTCCCTCTCATTCTGACTCCTTTCATTCTCATTTTTATGTTCGACACTCCTTTGTGGCCGACCTTTTTGACAATGTTTTTGGTTTCGGCTCTCAACACGGGTTTAGCTTTTCGCCAATCAAAATTCTTTTTTCTGTACAAACAATTGGCGGCCGAGCGCATTGGTATCGTCAATGAATGGATTCAAAACATTCGCACTCTTCGAGTCCTGGGATGGACAAAGCATTTCGAAAAAACCATTTACAACAAGCGCGTTGTTGAAACCGAAAATCGCATGCGCATGCTCACCAATGGCCAGGTGATGAATTCGATCTCTTCCAGTTTCACTTTTTTATTGAATATTCTGACCTTGGGAGTTCTGGTTTTTGTTTCAAAACAAAAACTCACTTCCGGAGAAATTCTCGCTCTTCTATGGATCCTGGGAGTTTTTCTGACTCGCCCTTTCCGACAGATGCCTTGGTTTTTTACATTTGCCTTTGATTCATGGACTTCATTGAAAAGACTGCAAGACTTTTTCAGCACTCGCAATGTTTTAACCGAGGCCGTCCCTTCTTTACAACAACCACAACCTGCAGCGCAGGTTTCCTCTGAACCTGTGCTTGAAGTTAAAAATTTAAATTTGAAAATTGGAAAGCATCCTATTCTCAGTCATATTTCATTGAGTCTGCGGCCCAAAGAATTCGTGGCTGTCGTCGGTGATGTTGGCTCTGGAAAAAGTCTTTTGTTGCTTTCGCTGTTGGGTGAGACCGGGGCCCACATGGAATCTTTTAAAATTAAACAGGGTTTAAAATTAGCCTTTGTCCCCCAAGAGGGCTTTATCATGTCAGCCAATCTGAGAGATAATATTATTTTTGATTACGATCAAAGCTCAAGTCATGACCAGAAAGTTTTAGATTGTTTAAGCGCCTGCGAATTTCACTTGACCCAAGAAAGAACTGAAAATGGTCTCGAGACCATGATTGGTGAACGCGGGGTCAATCTTTCTGGCGGTCAAAAGCAAAGGGTCAGTTTAGCCCGTGTGGACTGCAGCGATGCCGATATTCTTTTGCTGGATGATTGTTTTAGCGCCTTGGATGTCGATACTGAAAAACGCATTATGGATAAACTGATTTCACAGCGTTGGAAAAACAAAACGAAATTATTGGTCACCCATCGATTGACGGTGTTGGAAAAAGTAGATCGCATTTTATTTTTAGATTCAGGTCGCATTCTTGCGGAAGGCACTTTTTACGATCTGCTCGAGCAATCGGAAAAA
This sequence comes from Pseudobdellovibrionaceae bacterium, assembly GCA_021731025.1. Classification (GTDB taxonomy): domain Bacteria; phylum Bdellovibrionota; class Bdellovibrionia; order Bdellovibrionales; family Bdellovibrionaceae; genus UBA5009. Next base: position 6,582 of record JAKFYD010000009.1, read on the forward strand.
TTTCGCGAATTCACCCGTTCCGTAAACCACGAACACACAAAGGAGATTCATGTCGAAGGATCTAACCTTCAAGGAAACTGATTCTCAAAGCGAGGCTCTGTTTTCTAAAAATGTGATTGATACACTTTGGATGTCTTATCGTCCCTATGCGGGGCGAATCCTATCGGTTTTGATCTTGGGCTTTCTTGGTCGAGCTTTGCTTTTAGGAAATGCAAACATCATTGGTTTATGGGTGGACAGCCTTTGCAAAACGCCGCAGATTTGTCGACCCCTTCCTGGCTTTGCACAAACCTGGGGTTCTCGGGAATTTCTTTTAACATTAGCCATTATGGGGCTGACCGGCTTTCTTTTCACTTTGCTTTTTCGCATTTTATTTTCACGCTTATCGGCCCAAGCCGTTTCTTCAATCTATGATGAAGTGACTTTACGAGTTTCCCGATTTCCCATGTCCTTCTTCGACAAAACCCCCACAGGGCGAATCATCACTCGCTTTTCCAGTGACTATGGAAATGTGTTTCGTTTGTTCGGTGGCCCCTTGGCCGAGTTTCTAGCCATCATTTTCGATTTACTTTCCATGGTGGTTCTGGTCACTATCGCAAGTCCCTACTATCTCATTTCGGTTGTGCTGATTGCGATCCTGAACGCTTTTGTTTTTCATCGGAATAAAAATAAACTTCGTCAAACCCGAAGACTTCTTTCGTCCAGTCGTTCCCCATCGATCGCTCACTTTGCCGAGACCACCCAAGGGGCCAGCATCATCCGCAGTTTTCATCGGGAAAAAGTATTTCAAAATCGATTTCGGGATTTGGATGCTTATTTTCTGAATCAAAAGATGAACACTTTGAAAAAAATCATTTCCTTTTCTTTTCAGATGAACAGCTTGTCTGCGCTTTTACTTTTACTGACAGGGACCATGGCATATTTTTTGGTGCAAAAGGGAATTGTCAGCGTGGGCTCTATCGGCGTGGCTTTTGGTTTTATCATTCTCTCTGGAAATACCATTCAAATGTTTTTCGAGTGGCTTTCTCAATTTGAAGAAGCCCTTATTGGTGTGGAAAGATTAGATCGATATCTTCGCCAACCTCTCGAGACCGGAAATCAACTTCCGTCCTCGGCCAAATTCCCTACGGGACATCCAGTGGCTCAAGCAGAAACTGAAAAACGGGGCGCTGCCCCTCTGACGATACAAAAAAATATTAAATTAGAAATTAAGGATCTTTGGTTCAAGTATAACGTTCAAGGGCCATGGGTTTTAAAGAATTTAAATATCGAAATTAAACCCGGCGAAAAAATTGGTGTTGTCGGTCGCACCGGCAGTGGTAAGTCCAGTCTTGTTCAAGCTCTTTTTTATCTCTATCCCATCGACCGAGGACAAATTAAAATTGGCGAATTCATTCCCAAACTCGATATGAATTCTTCGGGGGTCGACTTAACTCGATACCGTCAATTGATTTCCTACATTTCTCAGGATCCTACCCTTTTCCAGGGCAGTTTACGAGAGAACGTGGACATGGATCAGCTCTGCACCGATGAAGAAATTTGGCAGGCTCTTGACCGCGTCGATCTGAAAAGCTGGCTCAAATCGATGGGACAAAATCTTGAGTTCCGCATTGAAGAGCGAGGAAAAAATCTTTCCCTGGGTGAAAAACAATTGCTGTGCATGGCCCGAGCTCTTTTAAAAAAAGCACCTCTGGTTGTTATGGACGAGGCCACAAGCTCGGTCGATCCCCAATCCGAAGAGATTTTGGTCAAAGCCACCGAGGAATTTTTTGCCGATCGCACACAAATTATTATTGCTCATCGATTATCAACACTGAAAAAATGTCATCGCATTCTGTGGCTAGACCGAGGTGAAGTTAAAAAATTCGGGCCGACAAGCCAAGTCCTTCCCGAGTTTGAATCTCAGTCCATGATGGATTTGGCTTGAGTTAAATTCCCTAAGAGGGTATCTCTGTAAAAAGGCAGAGGACTTAACATGAGCACAGATGACCTCAATCCAGAAGAAAATCTATCCAGTGCTGAATCAACAGATTCCTCGGACTCTAATAGCATCAGTCAAACTCCTTTGATGGAGCTCATGACCCACTGGTCGGCATTGACCGTCAGTGAACGTCGTGAAAAATTTGCGGCCCTTCCCCGCACTGAAGCTGAAGAACTTTTTTTAAGTTTAAATACTCACGATCAAGCGGAATTGGTTGCTGAGGTCAGCTCTCTCGAGAAAAGATCTTGGGTACGCCTACTCGCCCCCGATGACGTTGCCGATTTAATTCAAGAATTGGGCGTGGACTCTCGAGAAGAAATTTTGGGCCTTGTTGATCCACAAACTCGCCGAGAAGTCAGTGCGCTTCTTGCTTACGCCGAAGACAAAGCCGGGGGCTTGATGAGTTCCCGCTTCGCCCGACTTCGTCCCGAGATGACGGTGGATGAGGCGATCAGCTATTTGCGCATTCAAGCGAAAACTCAAGTTGAAACCATTTACTACGCTTACGTTTTGGATTCTCAACAAGTTCTGTTGGGTGTGGTTTCGTTCAGAGAATTATTTTCAACAGCGCCCATTAATATTGTTAAAGACATCATGACCACCGACGTGATTAAAATTCCGGTGAACTTGGATCAAGAGCAAATCGGTAAGATTTTCTCTCATCAAAATTTAATGGCAATTCCGGTTATTGATGATGATGGGAAAATGCAAGGGATCGTCACCTTCGATGACGTGGCAACAGCCATTCAAGAAGAAGCCACCGAAGATATTCAAAAGATCGGGGGGGTTGAAACCCTCGATGCTCCTTACATGAAGATCAGCCTTTTCGAGTTAGTGCGAAAACGCGGCGTCTGGCTAGGAGCCCTTTTCGTTGGCGAAATGGCAACGGCCTCGGCCATGAGTCACTTCGAAAGCGACATCAAAAGAGCCGTCGTGCTAGCGATGTTTATTCCATTGATTATCAGTTCAGGCGGAAATTCAGGATCACAAGCTTCCACATTAATTATTCGAGCCATGGCGCTGGGTGAAGTTCGCCTGCGCGATTGGTGGCGAGTCTTCTTCCGTGAAGTTCTCTGCGGCCTTGCCTTAGGCTTCCTGCTGGGCTTTATGGGATTTCTCCGAGTTATCCTATGGCCCTATCGCGAAGAACAGTACGGCAGCCACTATATGCTGATCGGCTTATCCGTCGCCGTCAGTGTTTTGGGAGTTGTCTTATGGGGATCCCTGACGGGAGCCATGCTTCCCTTTCTGTTGCAAAAATTAAAACTCGATCCCGCGACAGCCTCGGCTCCTGCTGTTGCGACGATTGTGGATGTGACGGGATTGGTGATTTATTTTTCTGTAGCAAGTTTGATTTTGAATGGGACTTTGTTATGAGTTTTAAAATTATTTTATTAAGTACAGCAGTGATCTTCTCGGTGTGCAGTTGTGTGTCTGGTCCAAAAGATCCCGACAGAAGCTTTGCTGAAAAATTAAATGGCGATAATTACAAATCGACAGACATGATCATGGGAGTGCCTGTCTTAGAACGTAAGCCCATCCAAAAGAAAATCTACGGAAAAGTATTTTGCGGCGAAGGCATTACTCAAGTTCCTGCGAATCACGCTTCGGTTGCCCTAACTGCAAAAGGGCGAAGCCTAGCTTCGGTATCCACGGACGTGAGTGGAGCTTATACGGTTTCGACTTCGATTGAAAATCATCAATCCTATGAGCTGAAGGCGAGCGCAACATGCGGGAAATCAGCGATGAGTTTGCCAAAGGATTTTCCGAAAGATGGCGTTGAGATAAATGTGTATTTAAAATGAAAAAAGTTACTGCCACCGTGGCAGTAACTTTTTGAATGAATAATACAAAGCATTCAATAGCACTGGGAATTCATACAAGAGTTGTAGCATTGGATATGAATATAACTCTCACCGCTTGCATTATAGATTGTGCAACCCGAACCACAATAACGCTTCTTATTTTCCATAGAACAATGTGGCGGCAGACCAACTTTCAGTACATTAAAGTTGCTCGCAATATTCACTCGTGGTCTACAGACAACATTGATCCCTGCGCAACGACAACCCGGGGGAGGATTGTCGTTAGGACTTCCGTCACAATATTTTGCAAAAGCGATTTCTGCTTGCAGAAAAAAAGATAACAATAAAATTAATTTTAAAAATTTCATTTATTATCTCCTGTAGCAAGCGTTTATAGAAAGAATTTTTCCAGTCGAATACTCAAAGATACCACCTGCTGTAAACTGAAACAGGATTTTTCCTGTTGAGTTAGCAAGAGTAAAATAGCCAATTGTTCTTGGCGATTCGACAAATGTAAGTTGGTAGTAAGAACTTGACCCTGGCATACCAAGGTTTACAGCATGACGAACTGCTACTCCATTTTTTCCAAAAAACCATCCTGCTTGGCTGGTGTCGACGTAACAAAAAGTTCGCCCAAGAATCTCCTTGCTAATAAGTTGTTGATTGGTCATTGCTGCATGGGCAGAAAAGCCAAACACTGTCATTGCAATTATTTTTAAAACATTTTTCATAACTTTCTCCTTTATATTTAGTTGTTATAATCCTCTTATTATTTTATTTCTCGCAAAAGCGGTAAACCACTCTCCACGGTCAGCATCTCGCAATTTAGACGAAACTTTTTACAATTTTCAAAGCCTCTTCAAGCAGAGCAATTGCTGAAGCTAAATCCTTTTTTTGAGACGAGGGGCTCTCCATAAATGCTGAAAGTGGAATCTCAAACACTTCACTCAGCTTGGATATGACCTCAGCTGGAATTTTACGGCCATATTCCCAATCACGATAAGTTGACACTGGAATTTCTAGTCGCTTTGCTGTTTCTTTGAGAGTCATTCTTTTATCTATTCGATACTTTCGAATTTTTTGCGAAAGATTCATACAGCAGCCTCCCACCTGTTGGGTGAAAGCTGTTTCAGAGACCAATCTTTCGGATCTTCAAGAATTGCACGACCTACAGCCGCAAAATCCAATTTTTCTTCCAAGAGCATTTGATCAATAGCGATTCCACTCACGATGCCTCCAACTCCAATGACAGGTAAGGAAGTTGCTTGCTTAATAACTGCTGCGTCCTTCACAAGATAGCCTTCGCCACTTCGACCTTCAGGTCGTCTCCAACCTCCAATCCCGGAAGAGACATTGATGAGGTCGACACCGGCTTGCTCGAATGTCATTACAGCCCGTTGCATATCCTGAAGACTTAGTCCTCCGGGAAAATGATCCTGCCCTGGAATACGTACAGATATCAAAATTCCAGGCACACTCGTTTTAATAGAATGAATAATCTTCACCAATAACTTAAGACGATTTTCAAGTGATCCACCAAACTCGTCTCTTCTGTGATTCGTGATTGGCGAAAGCCACTGATTTAATCCATATCCATGGGCCGCATGAAGTTCGACAAGATCAAAGCCGGCGGCGTAAGCTCGCTTTGCAGCTTCCACGTACCACTGAATATAAGCTCCAATATCTTCAATCGACATTTCAGTAGGCACTTCGGGAGTCCAATCTTTTACCGGCACAGAAACTGCGCTTGCGCCTAAAAGAGATTGACCCGTCATTTTACGATCTGTTTTTCCACCGGCATGAACGATTTGAAATCCAGCAAGAGCTCCACCATGATGAAGAGTCTGAGCAATCTTCGAAAGACCCGATAGCTGTTGATCCGCATAAACTCCGAGTTGATGAGACTCACTTTTTCCTGATGCGTGGACATAGCTGTACTCAACAAAGATGATTCCTGCTTGGGATTCGCCCAGTCGAGAATAATGTTCAATGGTTTTATCAGTCACAAAGCCATGTTCATTGGCAGTTTGCGATGCCATAGCCGGTACCACTACTCGGTTTTTTGCTGTTTTACTGTTAGAAAATTTATAGGGTGTCCATCTGTTCAAGTTCATAATCCTTCCTTAAAGTTGATCTGCTTATACTTTAAAATTAGATGTTGAAAAAGAAATGATATCGAAATATACATTTCGATTATGGAAATATTCGAACTTCGCTATTTTTTAGCTGTGGCTCAAATTGAAAGCGTCAATCGCGCTGCTGAAAGCATCAATGTGTCCGCTGGGTCCTTAAGTAAGGCTATTTCAAGATTAGAGGATGAACTTCAGACACCTTTATTCTTTAAAACAGGCCGTGGGATAAAGTTAACCCCTGAGGGTTTAATTCTTAAGAAGAAAGCCCATCAAATTCTTCAACTGGAAGAAGATGTTCGATTTGAATTGCGAGGAAAAGAATTAGGAAGTCTGAATATTTCAATCTCTTCCCAAGAAATCCTTCAGACTTATTTTGGAATCGATTTGGTTCAGAAAATATCAAAGCTTTATCCCCATGCTAAAATACAATTTCTAATTCGATCCGATGATAAAGCCATTGAACAAGTCAAAAATGGTGAAGCCCACTTTGCTCTTATAACATCAGAGGCTCCGTCAGAACTTGAATCACAAATTATTTCTAAAGTCGAATTTAAGATAACGGCTTCACCCCTACACCCGCTTTATAAAAAATTTGGCTCACAGAAATCGATTCCAATTGAAGAAATACTTCAACATCCCTTTGTTTCACCAGATTCGTCAGTTCTTGGAAAAATTAGCAAATCAGATTCCACCGATGGATGGCGAGACGATAAGTTTCCTCGTCAAATCAAATACAAAGTTTGCAGCCTTAAACTGATGGAAAATTTAGTTCGGTCAGGAAATGCTCTGGCTTATTTGCCTGAGTATCTGATTGAAAGTGCAGATCTTAAATTTTTAAAGGCAACTGGGTGTTCATACACCTGCCAACAGACAGTGCGTTTGATAACTAAGGATCCGACTGCTCTTGGATGGCTTAATAGAATTTGGAGTCAGCTTTCTTAAACAGCGCTCCGAACCTAATCTTCATTGCTGGAAATTCTGTAATTTGAATTTAATATGCAAAAACTCGTTCTTGGCTTGTCTTCATTTTGTATTTAAATTTTTATAGAGTTCTCTATAAACTTGGCTAGCTTCATCCTGAATAAAGGGACTGCGTTCTATTGTGTAACTATAGATGAAACTTCGAAGATCCTTCTTTAATTCTTCTGATATTTCGGCACGGTGGATTTTAGTTAAATTTGGAAACTCTTTCAAGGCATTAACTGTTGCTTCTGGATTTTTCATTGGATTTTCGAGTGATCTAAAATCTACATTATTGAAAAATTTATTTCTCTTGAGCATTTTTATTCTCGCTTCACGCATGGGAAGGACTCGCTTTAGTTTAGTCAAGTAACCTTCAGCAACTGGCATATCTTCAGACAGAAAAGGCGTGATGCTTTTGTAAGTGTTCATTGGTGTATGGATACCGATTAAATTGCTGTTAATTACTTCTTTTCCCATCGCTTTATTTAGGACAGTAGCGATATAAGAAGAACAATTTTTGGTTAATATATTGTAGTTGTCCTTTAGGTTTTTAATGTCCCTATTGATAATATAAATTAATACCCGTTTCTGTAAACGAGTCAGCCCTAAAATCCTCTCATGAATGTCTCGTCCTTGTTGAATTGTTGTATCTAGCCACTTCATAAGGTACTTTACAGGATGGACTTTGAGCTCCAGTTGTCCTGTGGCTCCTTGCCACAAGAAATCATAACGTGAAATTGGGTGTTGTTGCCCGTACTCCTGTTTTGCTTTTAGTTCGCTGGGCGTTTCAAATCCATCGAGGGTAGGCATGCCCGAGATATTTCCTGCGGCCTCGATTAGGTAATCCTCAAATGGTTTTTTAGGATCCATATGAAAACGCATCAGTGCGTGGCCAAAATTACTTTCTGTTTCCTCTGCTGAAGGTGAAACGTATATAAAACCTATATCAGTGACTTTCTTCGAGTCAATTGGCCTATCCATTTCTTCAGGGCATTCCGACGCCTCCACCATGGACTGTCCTATCCAATAATAAAACCAAACGTAGGACTGTGGGTGTTTACAAAGGTAATCAGGATCATAAAAATATCCCTCGGCCTGAGTTGCAAGATCTTCTCTGGGATTCCTTTCCCCATATTCTCTGTATGTTCCTTCTGCTTTGGCTCTATTTACCTTGAGAGAACTAACGTTCCCTTCCCAAGCATTAATTTGACGGAACTCGTCGGTCTTACTGTACCCCATTTTGATGTCTAACTGATGAGTTAACTCATGAACGATCAATTTCTTAGACAAAGTATCATTAAGTTGAAATAATTGTTTGTTTTTAACATAGCTGAATACTTGGTCAGTGAGTACGATCTTACCTAGCTGACTAAAACCCATATGGACGGTTTCTATGGTCTTGCTATCTAAGCTACTGGTATTCAGATCAAGTTCACATTTTTTTTGTATATAAAATTCGTCTTTTATAGATAAATAGGTCTCCGGTAATGCCCGAGAGACCTCTTGAATTAAACTAACTTCTCTTTCGGTAAAATTACATCCCGATTTTTTTGAAAGCTTAAGCGCAAATGGAATTCCATCCTTAAGATAAATTAGAGAATCAGAACTTTCTTTAACGAGAGTCGAGTTTGTACCTATGGCAAATGCCATCACAAACGGTAACCCTAAAGCAATAAAAACAAACAAGTTCTTTTTCATGCAATTCCTTGATGATGGATAAATTCATGGCATATCTGAAACGTTTATTTAACACCATTTTCTAGAACGTACTTAGCAGCATCATGAATTTCCATATTATTTTTCTCTGCATAGGCGCCCAAGAATGAAGGATTAAAAAATTTATTCTCTTCAACGACCATAGTGGCTTCACGGAGAACCATTTCTGGGTTCACTTCCGCACAGCTAAGCAACGAAGTTGTACCAGTTGGAGGAGAAGTAGTTATGGTCAGTGGCAACATTATATCAGCAAGTTCACCAATTTCACTTCCTCCGCCACCCCTCCCACCGCAACTTGCGAACGATTTTACAGATACAAATACAAGTGTAAAACCTAACATTAATAATTTCGTTTTCATAAAATCCTCTGTACCGTTCCGATTGTGTTGGGATAAATTTCCCATAGTGACACCCTAACGGTTTTTCAGGTTGCCGACATTGCGAAAATTATTCCAGATGTCTAGTGTTGTTATTGTCGAGTGGGAGGCAAATTGAGTGTCTAAGCACTTAGCAAGTGACGGAATAGATCGTCGAACTTTTAGACAAGCATTTTTTAAATTAGTAACGAGTTACATCATCGAATGACATAACTCGCTCACAAAGAATCTAACTCGCCGACTTCACCAGTTTCGAAGTCCAATCCTGAATGGAAGACAGCACTCCCTCTTTCGCATTCGAGAATTGCACTCCGTAAGCTTTGTTCTGTTCGTTCCACACGATGCGACCGGCGATTTCGATCTCTTGCCCATCTGGACCTTTGATCTTCATCGAGACTTCTCCGCCTTTGTCCAGAGCAGCGTCTGCATTGAATGAAGCACCACCCATAGAGATTGTGTTCATGTGCGCCACCAACTCGCGATCACCGACTTTGATGCGGATATCTGTATCCATCATGAATCGATCATGACGTCGTTGATTTTTAGGTTTGCGTTGGCGAAGAGCCCACCACAACAACACGGGTAAAGAAATAAGAAAGATCACGGCACCCGCTGAAGCGCCGGGGCTGCCTCCTCGAGGAATTTGTGTTAAGGCTGTTGAAACCAATCCACATCCAGCGCCGCCACCTGATGAAGAGCCTGCCGAGGCTACTCCGCGGTCGTCTTGATATTTTGGTGAATAGCTAGGTTGCGAAGCCAAAGTGGAAACATTGGATTTTGCATTTGCAATTAAGTTGTAAGCATTGATTCGCGCCGCTGAAAGAACTTTCCCGCTCAGGTTACCGAAAGTTTGCGCTGTTGCCATGGCCAATTGTTTAACTTGATAGCCCGTCAAATTCGGAGCTTCTCGCATGGCTAAAGCAGCCATTCCCGCAACGAAGGGCGCTGCCATCGAAGTTCCTGACATTGATCCGTAGTAACCGCCAGGCAAAGTGCTGTAGATGTAAACTCCAGGACTTGCCAAGTGCACCCGCTGTCCACCGTAATTTGAAAATGAAGCTAAGCCGTCGGCATCGGTCGTTGCAGCTACTGAAAGATTTCCTGGAACATCGTAATTTGCAGGATACATATCTGAGGCATCATTATTTTTCGAGTTATTACCAGCAGCACTGATCACAAGAGCTTGATGATCGTAAGCATAACTGATGGCATCGAGCAGTGATTTCGAATAACTGGGGCCTCCCCAAGAACAGTTAATCACTTTCGCGCCCATGTTCACAGCATAATACATCGCTTTGATGGCATTTGAAGTTGAGCCCGAACCATTGGCATCCAAAAATTTTAAGGGCATCACTTGAATTCGCGATTGATCCAGAGAACTCGAAAAAATATCAAGACTTGCGCCGACGACGATTCCACCCACATGAGTTCCGTGACCTTCATCATCCGCAAAATTCGCCGAATTCGTTATAAAATTCCAGCCTGACACGTCGTCAATGTAGCCATTCATATCATCGTCTAAATTATTGTTAGGAATTTCGCGACTGTTCACCCACATTGCACCCGTATTATTAAACACACGGTGAGTCTTATCTAAACCTGTATCAATAATAGCAACAACCGTTTTCGAAGCAGCACCCACGGCCGACATAATTCCCCAAGCTTGCTCCACCTTAACGTTGGCGTAACTTTGCGTGTAGTAAGTCGATGATTGCGCTGTCACGTCGCTTTCCGACAGCACTTCCATCACTTCGCCCGGAGTTTGCTCGCTGATTTTATCCATAATGTAATTCGGCTCCACGAATTCAACATCAGGATCATTTTGTAATTCAGTCACTGTGGATTGCTGATCTTCTTTCACGGAAAAGTGGAACATGTTCATATCAGGAAATGCGGCTTTTAAGCTAGCTTTGCCAGAAATTTTTCCGATCACGTTAACGCTATTTGTTTGTTTTTTAAATTTAACCAAGTATTCGCCAGGAACTACGCGGGGCTGCTGCGCTAAACCAACAACACTCAGAAACTGAATCATGACTACAAGAACCAAGTTATATTTGGATTTTAAGAACCACGATTCGGTAGCCACAAATGCTCCTTTACAAACTGCTATTAGCATTGATTATTTATCGGACCTAGGTCGGGAAAGCTTAAGGACCAACTTGAGACTTACGTCATTAATTGCGCTGTCTCATTCTAGGAATGAGACAAAGAGTGTTTCAAAATAGACACGTGTTCAAAGACCTTCTAAGCTGATCTCATGACCATCATTCTTGAAAAAATCAGACAGATTTTCCTTAAGGGATTACTGACATTATTACCTATTGCCGTCTCAATTTATATTATCTACGCCGGTTTTTCGATTCTGGAAAATCTTCTGGGGAGTTTACTGAGGGGAATCCTACCCGAACATGTTTACATTCCTGGATTCGGTTTTATACTCACTCTGATTCTGATATTTCTTTTTGGGTTGATGCTGAACAACCTGATTTCAGTTTCTTTCTGGGGTCAGATCGAGCGTCGTTTGACCGAAGTGCCATTAATCAAAGCGGTGTATTCTCCCCTTCGAGATTTGATGAACCTTTTCACCAAGGGGCACAAAGAATTACAACGAGTGGTGTTGGCTGAAATTAGCCCTGGCTTTAAAGTGATGGGGCTAGTGACCCGTGAAAAATTTAATGATATACCCCGAGCCAGTGCAACCTTAGAAAACAAGGTCGCCGTTTACGTCCCACTGAGCTACGCCCTGGGAGGAGTCACTTTGATCGTCGACAAAAGCAAATTGACCCAGATCGATATCCCTGTTGAAAGAGCACTCAGTTTAGCTGTTACGGGATGGGTGACCACGCAAAATGAAGGAAAAGATTAATGGCTCAGCTTCAATCTCATCAGCAGACAACAGCGCACAAAGCATTAACCGTGAATTTGGATTTAGCTCGCTACGGAGCCTTTGCTGAAATCGGAGCCGGCCAAGAAGTCGCACGACATTTTTTCCAAGCGGGCCGGGCCTCGCAAACAATTGCAAAAACAATTTCTGCTTACGACATGGTTTACAGCGACGAAATTTACGGCAAAGAAAAGAACGGCCGTTACGTTTGCGAATCGCGACTGAATAAAATGCTCGATAAAGAATTCAGCTTACTGTTGCGACGTCTCGATGCTCATCGCGGTGATAAAACTTGTTTCTTTGCTTTTGCAAATACAGTGGCTACGGGCACGGCCGAATCCCCTCGCTGCCACGGCTGGATGGGAATTCGTTTTCAAAATGAAATTCATGGCGAAGCCAACGATGTCGTTTTGCACATTCGTATGATGGACCGACATCGCTTGCAGCAGCAAGAAACTCTCGGTGTATTGGGCGTCAACTTGGTTCACAGTGCTTTTTACCATTCCCAGGACCTGAACCAATTCTTAACTCACTTGGTAGACAACATTAAATCCGGTCAATTGATGATCGACGCCATTAAATTTCAAGGTCCTCATTTTAAAAATTTTGACACTCGCCTAGCTAATCTTGAATTGGTAAATCGTGGCCTTGCCGAGGTCGTCCTTTTCAGTCCGCAATTGGAAGTGCTGACTGTAGGTGATGTTGTTTATGATAAAGCCGTTATCCTCCAGCGCGGCAGCTTTCGCCCCGTCACGAACACTCATATTGATGTCCTTGAAAAAGGAGTTCAACAATTCAAACAACGTTTAAAATCCAGCTCGACAAAATCTTCCGAAATTGTTCCTTTGATGGAGATCACAGCGCATAAAGAAAAAATGAATGCTCAAGATTTTCTGACACGGATCGAGTCTTTGGCTTCCTTGGGCCATACAACTTTAGTGTCACGATTTAATTTATTTTACGAACTGAAATCTTTCTTTCGAAAATTCACTCAAAATGAATTCGCCATTGTCATGAGTGCCCTTCATTTGGAAAAAATCATGGATGAAAGTCATTACCAACATCTCGAGGGCGGAATTTTTGAAGGCTTAGGAAAACTTTTCGATCCCAAATCCAGTCTTTTCATCTATCCCCACAAAACAGATAAGATCTGCATGACTGCACGAACTTTTAATCCTTCGGGGAATAGCTTGCCCTTGTATCGCCACTTCAGCGAAAAACAGCAAATCACTGATATCTTGGGCTGCGACGAAGCTGGCATCTATCATCACTCTGATGACATTCAAAAACTTTTGAAGAAAAAAGACAGCTCCTGGGAAAAATTAGTTCCCACTGAAGTGAAAAAGAAAATTATCGCTGAAAAGATTTTCGGCTACCGTTAGATTTTTTTCCCGGCTTTCAATTAAAGTTATGCTTATATTTATTCTTAAAAGTAGTCTGTGACTTCAAGCACAGGCTCAAATTCTCTGCTCTAAAAACTCGATCAAACACTGCACCGCTTGTCCATTTCCCATACCGCCCGAAATCGGTCCCTGGCCCTTATCGGTCCAAGCATAGATATCCAAGTGAGCCCACTTTTTTCCGCGCACAAATTTTTGTAAGAACAAAGCAGCGGTGATCGCTCCGCCGAAACCTTCTGAAGAATTTTTGCAATCCGCGAAATTTGAACTTAACGAGCTCACGTATTTGTCCACCAAAGGCATTTGCCAATTCCAATCGCCCGCTTTCCAACCGCACTGACCTAATTTCTGAGCCAGCTCATTGTCATTCGAAAAAAGTCCAGCAACTTCCGCTCCCAAAGCCACTTTGATTGCGCCGGTTAAGGTGGCTACATCAATCAACAACTCGGGTTCATCGGCTCCTTTTTGAGTGAGGGCCACATCCATTACGTCGGCCAACACCAATCTTCCTTCGGCATCGGTGTTATCAATTTCCACGCGCATTCCATTGCGAGCCGTAACCACGTCACTGGGACGCATGGATCGAGAATCCATCGAATTCTCTGCAAGCGCTAAATAAAAATCACAAGGGCCTGGATACTTTATTTGATCCACCCAATAAGCTAAAGCCAAGACCGCAGCGGCTCCACCCATATCTTTTTTCATTAATCTCATTCCCGCCGAGGGCTTAAGATCCAAACCGCCCGTATCAAAAGTAATTCCCTTTCCCACAAAGGCAATGGGCTTCAATTTTGTTTTACTGAGAGGACGATATTTAATGCGCACCATTCGTGGTCCATGTTCAGAACCTTGACCCACAGCCAAGTGCAAACCCATATTTTCTTTCGCAAGCCTTTTATCATCCCAAATTTCAATTTTGCTGAAGCGGGACCATTTGAAAGTTTTAACCACAGTCGCAAAACTTTCGGGATCAAGGCGGTTCGGTGGTAAATTCACCAAGTGCCGCGCTCCGTTGACCGCAAAAGCTCTGGCCTTGGCTTGCCGCCACACATCTTCTTTCAGGCGCCCTAAGGTTTTGCGAAAATTAATTTGTGGCCATTCGTTTTTCTGATTTTCTTCTCGGGCGCGAAAGCTGTAAGCGGCCAATTCAAATCCCACCAAAGCTCCAAGATCATGGGCTTCATTGGTTCCACGAAACTCGAGGTCGACGAACTTCAATTGATGAGCTCTAAAGTGAGCTAACAAACTGCCCAAGGTGTCTCGGGCCCACGAGTAATCCGAGTCCTCAAAACGACCATAATTCCAAACCGAGCGCGGGTTCAGCGGACGAATAATCCAAACCGGGCCATTCAAGCCAATAAAGTAAATAAGTTCACGTTCTTGACCAAGAAGGCTATTCACTTGCCAGCTGAGAGCTTCTTTCTGCACCAGGCGATCAATCCAGTTCTTATAGTTCTCACCGAGGAAAAAAACCTGCCCGTGAGGCTCGGATTTCGATGTTTTTGTCAAAGCCTTTTTGGATTGATCCTTTTGAAACTTGTCTAACCATGACGGGATCATGAATACACCTCATTTGTCTTGATCTCATGTTGCGAACTTTTTTATGATAACATTCAATGGCGTCAAACGATATCCGCAGTTTAAAAATTAATCTAAAAGTTTCTCTGCTCAACGCCGAAAATCTTTTTTTATTCTTTGATTCTCCGCCCTCAAAAGACCAGTTGAAAATGGATGAAGCCCAGTGGCAAAAGCTTTCGAGCTCGGTTTATGAAAATAAATCTCTGGAAAAGCTAAATGCTTTGGCCAAAACCTTCCAAGATATCAATGCCGACATTTTTATGCTTTGTGAAGTCGGCGGCCCCGAGTCATTAAAGAACTTCAATGAATTGTTCCTGGAATCAAAATATTCGGTGGCCTTGATGGAAGGAAATTCTGATCGCAGCATTGATGTGGGATTCCTGATCCGCAAAGATTTGCCCTTTTACTTTGATCTTTCTTCCAATAAAAACCGCTCGATCAATTTTGTTTACCCTCACGAAAGAGGGCAAAACCCTCTCCCGAACCATAAATTTTCCCGGGACGTTGCCGAGCTCAAATGCTTCACTAAAAATGCAGATCAGCCTTTTTTAATTGTTTTACTGACCCATTTAAAGTCACGGCGGGATCCTGAAAAGAAAGATCCCAATGGCTTTGAACGTCGGAAGGCCGAGCTTAAAACCTTACTCGAGATCGAGCAGGAAACTGAAAAGAAATTTCCCCAGATTCCTTTGGTCATGGCCGGTGATTTCAACGGGAATGCCAGCCTTGCTAATCCAGACGAAGAATTTAAAATCATTTACAGCGACACCCAGCTTAAGGATATTTTAGAATTGCATCAAGTTCCCGCCCCCGAGCGCGCGACTTATTACCAAGTCAAAACTTTGGGAAAAACAGATGGAAAACAAATTGATTTTTGCTTTTTAAATCCGACGGCGGCCCAACTTCTTAAACCAAATTCGTCTTCAGTTTATCGCTATAAGGACGAGTATGGCTTTAAGATTGACATCCCTCAAAATATCGATGCTAAGCTACAGTTACCCTCTGATCATTATCCCTTGGTGTTTGAGCTTGATGGCCTATCCTTGGAGTGAAAGGAAAAATCATGGGCATGCAAAAATCAATTGTACCTTGCTTCGACATCGAAGTTCAGTGTGACTACAACGTTCAAGAGTCACGCCCCGAGGAAAATTTTTTCTTTTTTGTTTACACCATTCGTATTAAAAATTCAGGCAACACCAGCGCTCAACTGCTCAATCGACATTGGATTATTACAGATGCCTTGGGCCGTATTGAAGAAGTTCGTGGCCCCGGCGTTGTTGGCATCCAACCTCATATCAAACCCGGCAAATCTTTTAATTATGACAGCGCCTGTCCGCTTAAAACTTCCAGTGGTTCAATGAAAGGAAGTTACGAAATGAAGAGCGAAAACGGGGAAACTTTCAAAGTTGAAATTCCGGAATTTTTTCTTATTTCTCCTCAGTCGCTTCACTGACGAGAACCAATTTTATTTTTTCCAAAGTGCGATAGTAAAAACTTAACTCCGCAGAACTGCGGATCCAGGCGCGATGAGTTTTGTAATGTTCTTTTTGCAAATGAATCTCGGCTTCTTCGTTTAAAGGCAATTCAACTAAAGCCGGTGTGATCCATTTCGATTTCTTTTTATTGATCCAAATTTCAGCGCCACAGGGGTCGCTGACGATCATGCAAGCGCCTTTTTGTTTCAGTCGGTTCAGACGAATTTTTGAAACCAAAGATTCCTTTGGAGTCCAAAACGCAAAGATAAGGAGGCAAAGCCCAAGAAGGTCAAAAACCATGGAAGCTAGAGCTAGCAAAGAGAAAACGGAAAATCAACTTTCAATTTGAGCAGCTGGACTAAGCCTAGCCTCAATAATAAGGCTCTATAATTTTTCGTAATCCCGATAAGGCTAAATACTTCAGTGTTTTCACCGAAGTCCACCGCCCCACCAAGGCTCCAGGATGAACCAATTGCGCCCAAGGAGTCATCGGAAGGGCAAATCGGCGCTGACGATAGCGCAGTGAGCGGCGCACAGCTGCCGCCAAAGCACGCTCGTTACGAATCAAGACTGCAGATTCCAAATTGGTTTCAAAAGAGCGGGGATCAACGTTTAAACTGCCAATATAAGTATCATTGTCGAAAACGTAGGACTTAGCATGGGTCGCAAAGCAGCTGTCGCGGCGGGCTTGAGACTTTTTACGGTTCGGCCAGGACCGCCCTTTAATGCCCCAAAATTTCATGTTTTGTCTGAAAAGTTCATCAAAATACTTTAAAGATAAAGAAAGAATTTCACCGCTCTCTTTATCCATAGAGTCGACTCCGTTAGTTAAAACATTCATCTTAACACCCTGAGAAAGTTTTTTTAAAAGCACAGCTTGAAGACGTGGAGTGGGAAGAAAATACAAACTTTCGAGGTCAACTTTCTTTTGAGCATTCTCCAGAAGCTCTAAAAAAACTTCAGCGCAATGATCCGATTTCGTCCAATTCAGAATTTTTCCTGGGACCGGCATTTGATCAAAGTGCAATTCAATCTTGTTGGTTTCCACTTGAAACTTTTCAGGTCGTGATGATTTCATTTCATGATCAAGGCCTTCGGATTTAAAATTCAAAATTCTTTGATAAATTTTTTCAGCATCACGTCGGCGTAAATAACCATTGTCCTGAAGTTTCCAGGACCAGGGCATCCAACTGATGTCCCAATTTAAAACCTGTTCGGGATTGCAGGAACAAACAGAATTCCAAAGTTTTTGCACGGCCTCGTCTGCTTGATCGGCGAAAAATCCCGTCAATGAAATTTCTCGATCTAAAAAATTGATTTCAGAATTCAGTCCGAAAAAATTTTCGCTCAAATTAAATCCACCAATAAAAACCTGATCGTCGGTCACAAAAATTTTCCGGTGAGTGCGCAGATTCAACTGCCAGAATTGATAAATCGCTGGATAATTAAAATATTTAATTTCAATTCCAAGACCCTTCATCATCAAAGCTAGTTCTGGCGAAAAATTATGGGAACCCCAGTAGTCCAAAAGAATTTGAACCCGCAAATTGGGGTGCCGGCGTTTCGCATCGATGATCTCACTGATCAGCAAAACTCCTAAACTGTCGGGATTAAGATGATGAGGCTCGATAACGATACGATACTGGGCATTACGGATCGCCTTGATGCGCTCTTGGAGGGCTTGATAAAAATGATCAATCAAGATCAATTCCGTTGTCGAAATAAAATGCTCCTTAAAGTCATTACTCTTTAAAGAATTTAAGGATCTCCCAAAAAGCTTTCTGTTGAGTTTCCCAGGGCAAGAACTTTCCTTCTGAATTTCCCACTAACTGCTCTTCGAGAAAAGGAAAATGAACAAAAAGACCAGGAACACGAGCTCCACACTGATTAAAAAATTCATAGTACAAGCGGTTGCAGACAAATCCACCGGCACTCAGTGAAATTTCCACCGGAATACTTAAGCCTTCCAGCTGTCGTCGCAGTCGGGGCAAGTCCATCGTCGAAAAATAAACTTCCTTTCCCGATTCCGCAATTTTTCCTGTTGATGGGCAAAATCCAAACTCATCGGCGCTCGAGGTTTCTTGCCAATTCAAAGCTACTCGTTCAAGTCGAATTTGAGTCGCTCCCCCTGCCTGTCCTAGCATCAGAACCTTGCTGGGTTTAAATTCCTGAATTTTACCTTTAAGAATTTCTGGAGCTTCTTTGAAACCAACCGGAAGTATTACGGTCTTAAAATTATCGAAGCCTTTGGTGTTGGCTTTTACTTTTTCAAGCTCTTGAATTAATTTTTTTGAGGGATTGATTTTTTGATTTTGAAAAGGCTCGAAGCCGCAGACAAGAATTAAGGGAATTTCATGAAGCGTTTCCAAGAAGTTCCTTCTTTTTCATAAATGTATCTTTCATGAAGACGACCTTTGCGCCCGAACCAGAATTCAAAATGATCTGGTCGAACAATGAACCCACCCCAATGAGGAGGACAAGGCACCTCTTGCCCGGCAAATTTCTTTTTTGTCTCTTCAAATCGCAGATCCAGTTCATCCAAATTTTTAAGCAGCTCACTTTGAGCAGAAGCCCAGGCCCCAATTTGACTTTCCCGAGGGCGCTGACGAAAATACTCTTCGGATTCGGCCCTGGTCATTTTTTCTGACTGACCTTGAATGCGAATTTGCTGTTCCAGAGTTGGCCAAAAAAAATTCAAAGCCACATTGGGATTGCGGGATATCTGTATGGATTTGCTGCCCTGATAATTGGTGTAAAAACTTAAGCCTCCACGAACAAGGCCCTTAAATAATACCACTCGGCTTGATGGTTTTTCATCAAGCCCAACAGTAGAAAGTGTCATTGCATTGTATTCGGGAACTTTGTGGCTTTCAGCTTCCGCTAAAAGCCCAAGGAAACTTTCGAAAGGATCTTTCTCGAACGAGAAATCAGGCATTATTTCTTTTCTTTGCTTTTACCTGGTTTTCCAGCGTCTTTAGCAGCACCTTTTTTCACTTCTAACAGCTCAACATCAAAAAGCAGAACTGAATTTGGTGGAATTCCAGGTCGGCCCATGGGTCCATAAGCAAGTTCGGAAGGAATAACAAGTTTGTATTTTGCGCCTTCTTTCATCAGTAGAAGAGCTTCGGTCCATCCCGGAATAACTCCGCCCACTGGAAATTCAGCTGGCTGTCCTCGATCCATCGAAGAATCAAACTTTTCTCCGTTGATCAAAGTTCCTGTGTAGTGAACTTTAACTTCGTCATCACGAGTTGGAGTTTTGCCAGTTCCTTCTTTTTCAACGATGTACTGCAAACCAGAGCTTGTTGTTTTAACACCCTCTTTGGTTTTATTTTTCTCGAGATATTCTTTACCTTCTTTTATATTTTTCTCGCCAGCTTCAGCTTGCTTCTTCTTCATATTTTCTTGAAGCTTTTGCATCGCCTGTTGCATCTCTTCCGGCTTCATTTCACTTTTACCTTTAAGCGCATCTCTCATGGAAAGAGCCAAAGTGTCAGTGTCGACTTCGACGCCCGAAGTTTTTAAGTTCTGACCAATTTGTTGGCCGATGGCATAACTGATTTTTTTACTGTCGTCGTTAAGATTTGCCTTTTTTTCACAGGCACCAACGAAAACCACAAGTGCTGAAGCCACTACAATTTTTACATGAGGTTGCAAACGCATTCTTTCTCCTTAGTTGAATTTACTGGATGATTGTCGTCAAGAATGATGGAATTGAACACTCATAACATCTCGCGCCACCTGTGGACTTCACGATTCTTTTCATCTCACTGTCATTTATGACCCTCTTTTTCTACTTCATTTCGGTTTCGAGTCTCGCCATGGCGGCTCCTCTGATTCGTTGGTCAGGAACAGCGCCCGAAATCCTCGGTCTATGGCGTCTCTTGGGGGCCAGTCTCATAATGTTGCCCTTGGTGATCCATCAAAAGGAAGTTTTCAAGCTTCTGCGACGACCTTCTTGGGAAAGCTTATGGATTTTTGCTTCGGCTTTCTTTTTTTTCTTTCATCAGTGGACCTACTCTTTGGCCGCACAAAATACGAAAATTACCCACTGTATGATTTTGTTCGCCACTAACCCACTGTTTGCCTCTGCGGGTGCTGTCTACTTCTTTAAAGAAAAACTCTCGTGGAGATGGTCTGTTGCCTATTTTTTATCCTTTTTAGGAGTTTTCTTATTGGTTAAACAAGATATCGATATCAATCATTCTTCAACGGCAGGAAATGTCTATGCCATTTTGGCCGCTGTTTTTTATGCGGCTTACGTTTTGACCGGGAAAAAAGCGCGGCTGACGGTAAATAACATTCCCTACAGCTTTTTTGTTTACTTTTTAACGGGCGTGGGATTTTTGATCGTCTCCATTTCACGCCACAGTTCTTTATTACCCACCCACACTTATTCTTGGTGGGCCATTGCAGGAACAATTTTAATTCCCACTTTTTTGGGGCATTTGCTTTTTGCTTACTTGATGAAAAGAATGGACTTAAATATTATGACCTGCGGTAAACTGATGGAACCGCCAATTTCTTCCATACCTGCATTTTTTATTTTTCAAGAGCTTCCTGATGCTAGCACTTATCAGGCTTTTATTTTGACAGCTGTCGGAGTTCTGATTTTATTTTTACCGCGAATTAAAACTTCTCGAGCTTAATTTCAAGACTGACGGTTTTTTTCAGCTTCCATTTTTTTGCGCTCTTCAACACTCATCGGCTGAGAGTCATGAGCCAGTTGTGTCGGTTTTCGCTGAGCCTCTGTCTCTTCGTCGGGGGCATCTTCCGTAATTCCTTTTTTAAAACCACGGATTGCCTGACCAACAGATTTTCCTAAACCAGGCAAACGAGATGGTCCAAAAAAGAGTAAAGCAACGCCGGCCAGCAACAGCAATTCCGTCATTCCTAAATTCATAAATCCTCCACAAGTCTCTACTTTAGCACAGGAAAGGGCTTGCTCACCAGCTGCTTTATTTGTTGCGGCGTTCAAAGATCCTGGGCAAAATAGGAAGAGGAGATCCTATGAAAATCAGCAAGTCACTGCAAGCTCTTTGTGCCTTTTCGATACACTCTACCAAGCTTATAATTTTAGCACTTCTTTTGACTCAACCAACCGAGGCTCAGCCTCCGAAAGCAAAATCCAAATTAAACACTCAGATCTTCGAAGCCGAAAGCGACCAGCAAAGCTTTTCAGGCAAAGTTCGCATCATCAGAGACATTGCAACTGAAACGGAAGTTTTTTTTGAAGACAAAAAAAATTCGGGTCCATTCGTGTTACCAGAAACTTTACCCAGCTATGGATTGTACAAGGCGCGTTTAGAAAAAAGCCGGAAGCCCGGTGGTCCTTTGGTGAAGGTCGTTATTGACAATGACCGCATTAAAAGTGTTGAAATAGACGAAAACAAAGACCGATCGCCCAGTGGCGAGAAAGACGTGATCGATTCACTTTTCAAAAAATAATGCGAATTCTTGTTGTCGAAGATCAACCCAAAATGTCCAATTTCCTTAAACATGGCTTGCAAGAAGTTGGGTATGCCGTTGATATCGCCGAAACAGGTTCTGCAGCAGAATCCTATTTAGCCCAAGGCGAATACGATTTGGTGATTCTCGATGTGATGCTCCCCGATCAAAGTGGCTTCGATACGGCCCGACATATTCGTCGCGATGCCTATCACGGTCCTATACTGATGGTGACCGCTCTTTCAACAACAAAAGATAAAGTTCACGGACTTGATGCCGGCGCTGATGATTATCTAACTAAACCTTATTCCATCGAAGAACTTTTAGCCCGAGTTCGCGCTCTTTTAAGACGTCATTCCCATCAACAGGGAAGTTCTTCGATTTTAAAATACAGCGACATCGAAATGGATTTGGTTCACCGTAAAGTTAAACGTGAGAACCAAGAAATCAGTTTAACGACGAAAGAATTTGCTCTACTCGAATATTTCATCCGCAATCCTGAAAGACCTTTAGGTCGAGTGTCTATTGCTGAACATGTTTGGGATTTACACTTCGATTCGGAAAGCAATGTGATCGATGTCTACGTCAATTTATTAAGAAAAAAAATCGATGCGCCTTTTAAAACGAAATTAATCCACACGGTGGTGGGCGTTGGCTACGTACTTCGACAAAATACTTAGTCCCTACCGAAAAATCAGCCTGCGTGCCAAGCTGACTGGTCTTTTTGTTTTTATCTTTGGCGTGACCACAGTTATTTTTAACCTGACTGTCTTTAACTACATGATTAAAGCGCTGGAAGACGATTTTGACATCGCCTTATACAATTATTCGGTCGACGTTGCCAAATCCATCAATCAAACTCTTCGCGAAACATCATTTCCCTCACCTTCCGAGGAAGGAGCCCTACCCCATTTTGAAATCGATCAAGGAAAAATTCTTCCCTTCCCTTTGGGAAATGCTCTAATTCTTGTAAGAAATAATGAAGGGAAAATTCTTTCCCAAGTGGGAGACTTGCAAGAATTTGTTCTTCCCTATCGCACAGATTTCGAACGAATTCGCATTGGTGAAGATGCTTCCTATAGAACGGTGAACTATTCGACGGATGAAGCCGACAGCTATCGCATGATTACTTTTGCTTTGGACGATGAACGAAAACTCTTTTTGCAAATCGCCGCGCCCCTAACTCTTCTTGAATCTCAAATTAATAAACGGCTTGATCTGCTTAAGTTTGGTATTCCTCTGGTTCTTATCATCGCCACCCTCGGAGGAATTTATGTTTCGGGAAGGGCACTGAAGCCCTTGAATAATATGATCGCTACGGCGAAAAAAATTAATGCCAATGATCTTTCAGGTCGTGTCCCTGTACCTCTGGCGAAAGATGAAATTCAAACTCTTGGGCTCACACTCAACGAAATGCTCAGTCGAATCGACCGCGCTTTTCAGAGCCAAGAAAAGTTTGTGGCCGATGCTTCCCATCAGCTGCGAACTCCCCTGGCCATCTTGAAGGGCGAACTGGAAATGATCCAAAAAAAAATCACCGACGTAGACAGTGGAAAATTAATCCAAAGTTCCCTTCAAGAAGTCGAAAACCTTTCAGGCATTGTTCACGATATGTTATTGCTCGCACGTATCGATGCCGGGATAGGTGCTCTGCAAATGCAAAATTTGTATTTGGACGAAGTTCTTCTGGAAACAATTCGCCGAAGCGAAAGATTAGCTCAGAAAAAATCGATAAAGATTTCCTTTAATATTTCAGGAGAGCAAGAGCGACCCACCACCCGTGGCGACTGGGATTTGTTGATTCAGCTCTTTATTAATCTTATTGAAAATGCCATTAAGTATTCCCCCGAAAGCTCACATGTCTCACTGATTTTAATCTGGCAAAAAAATAATTCACATATCATCATTCAGGATCAAGGTCCTGGCATCCCTGATTCCTATCAAGAACATCTTTACGAAAGATTCAGTCGAGCCAGCCAAACCCAAGGCACTGGCGGATTTGGCCTAGGGCTATCTATTGCTCACAAAATAAGCCAGCTACACGGAGCTCAGCTTTACGCCCGCAATCGAAAGGAAACTGGAACCGAGTTTCGTTTTGAGATTAAAAATATTTAATTTCCATTTAATCTGGGTTTTAGCTTCATAGGGTAGATTGAATCTATCGGACAAACAAACAAACCCATTTAAACCCTAGGAGGTTTTATGAAATTATCAGCTTTAGTTATGACTTTGGCTCTTGTTGGATTCGTTGCTCACGCCGACAACCACGAAGGTGGACACGGAACTGCTCCTGGCGCGGCTGCTACTCCAGCTGATGGCACTGTTGCTCCTGGCCACGGTGACCATGATGCAACTAAGCCAGCTCCAGAAATGAAAAAAGATAAAACTAAAAAGAAAATGAAAAAAGAGAAAACTAAGTAATTTCATTTTTGAACTTTTGAGCTTCGGCTCTTCGAAAACCCACAGTTGAAAAATTGTGGGTTTTTTGTTTTTACGGCAAGGTCGCAGTAAGTTTCATCAAATCAAATACATCATCACGATGGTCACCAAAGTTGGCGGCAAAGCCGCAACCAACAAAGCCAAAGGTGAAATAATTCTTCCCGGAAATAAATGAGCCAAAATAGAATAGCCAGCGGCATTGGGCGCATTGGCGATCACTGTTAATCCCCCGCCCGTAATCGCTCCTGCGACTAAGGCGTATTTTGAAGCTTCCGACAAATTTTGCACCTGGGATCCTAAATAAGTTAATGCCGCATTATCAGTGATTGCCGTTAATGCAACCGAACTAAAAAACAAAGTTCCTTCGGTCATACTCGACAATAAAGGTTGCAACCACCATTTTTGAAAGGCGCCGAAGACAATGATTCCCGCTAAGAAAAAGGCGACTAATAAACTTTCACGAAAGCGCAACTGATCTTGGAATTTTTTGGTGGCCACAGTGATGCCCAAGAAGAACATAAATATTCCCATAAACATGCTTTGGTGATGAGCCGTTAGAACAATCAGAAGCAGTATCGCCAAGTGAAGAACGATGATTCCCGCAGGAACTGACTTATTCTTTTGTTCCACGTTAAGAGTTAAAGCATTTAAGCTTTGAAAAGCACCCGTGATCTCCCGGCGGAAAAAGATCACGAACAGAAACGTGTTCAGAAAAACTGCAGCCATGGCTCGCAGGCCGAAATTAAAAAATATAAAATTAAAATCCCAGGCCCAGGTTTTTGCCACCATCAAAATGGGCGGAGCCGCGAAGGGAGTTAAGGCCCCACCGATTGAGACATTGACAAAAAGAATTGCCAGTAAGGCGTAGAGCAATTTTTTTGAAACCGACTGAGCTAAATTTTTGATCAATAAAGCCGTGACCGTCATTGCTGCCGGTTCAGTGATGAGGCTTCCCAACAATGGCCCCAAACTCAGAATCACAAAAAGATCTGTTTGTTGCGCTGGTGTTCGAAAAATTCTTTGTAAACTTGAACTTAAACTCTGAATGATATTCTGAGCAAAAAACAAAACAGGTCGTGTTGCCGCCACAACCATAATAACAAAAACAAACAAAGGCTCCGTAAAATTAAGACTTTCTTGATAAGCGATGACGGCATGCGGGCTATCCCACAAAGCAAAGTACAGAAAAAAAACTCCCGCCCAAAATCCAAAAACGACTTCGATTTCACCCAACAGATGAAATAATCCATGGCGAAAACTGTCCCGTGGAAATCGATGGGACAGCTTCAGCATTTGCGAGGTTAAAAAAGTATGAAGGACTGCAACTCCAAAAAAGACGCTGCCGACAACATCAATGTTCAAGTGCATTTCCTTTATTCAGGTTGATGAGGAGCCGCATAATCACAGTACAAAGCATTTGCAGTGATGGTGCTTCGCTGCCTTTGCAATTCCGCAGCAGTCATTTGAAAATCATTCGCATTGCATTTCAGAGCTGAAGCTAATTTAGCGATTCCTTCAGCTTCAGGAGGAGTCATCACCAAATTCCAAATGAATTTAACTTTCAACCAATTCGCCAGATACCCACACCAAATTTGTTTGTTCGCTGGCATGTATTCATCAGGAGCGTTATCGCTTTTCTTAAGATTTTCAGCACCACTCACCGCTAAAAGCTGAATCTCATTGAACAGGTAATTTCCAAACAGACAGCGAGTCTTTCTGTTCCAGGTCCAAGCCCCCGTGACATAAGCTTGTTTCAAAGGAACAAAATGATCGATCTGGATGTCAGATGCTTTCCGAAAAACTCGATTCGTATAGGGGTCTAGCCATTCGCCCGTAGCCACAATACATTTTTGGGCGTTTGTGTAAGTGACCGGTACCCTTGACGAACGCACCAAAATTTTTCCTCGAGTATCCAGACAATTGTTGTCTCGCGAATCATCAATCCAACCCCCGAAATGTTTATCCCGGTCATAAGGCTCGTTAGGATCAGGCAATGTCTTACCTGCTTTTTCCCACTTCATTAAGTTGAAGGCCGCAACAGCGTTCGTTGATACGTTTCCAAAAGCCGCCGAAAAAGTTTTTACTGGACTTAAATCTGAAGTCGCCATCAAAGCCTGGGGCTGAGTTGAAATATAATAATAATCAGGAAAAGAAACCTGTCTGTTGACCAACGCAAAGGCCGAGTTTTCGCAAAAAACCACCATTGCAATTTGCAACAGACTACAGACGTGAAACGCTGAAAACAATTTGTGCCTAAAATTCATGGGAGCCTCCTTGTTTCATGTAGGCCCAATTAAAGTCTAGCAATCTGGACCAGGCAAGCTGAGATCGCAAAAAATAGTTTTTTTATCACCAATGTGGAAAAACTAAGTTATAAACGTTTTTATGGCTTCTCATTTAGAAAATAATTTTGCGGAAATTGCAGAAAAAATTCTTGCGTCGATTTATAAAAATCTTGATCAGGGCTGGACTCCGGCTGAATTCACCCTCTTCTCACTTTTTTTATTGGCGGGACTCCGCAATCCTAATCGTCCGCATTTGCAGATTGATGCAAGAGCCCAAAATCTTTCTCCGGCTGAGCTTCAGGCCAATGGGCTTGATCTGAAATTTTTATTTCAGCATCTCTCTGAAAATTTACCGCAGCCGATTTTTGAATCTTGTTTCGCTTCTTCGTTCAAAGCTTTAAAAAATATTCCCCCAGAGCAAAAGCTCATTCAACTTTGTCCTTATTGGCGCTGGCGAAATGTGCCCGCTGTCGTTTGGAAAAGTTTGCAACAGTGGCATGAAGGGAAATTTGATCTTCAATTGCGATTTGATATTCCGACCCCACAACAAGTCCTTCAGTTACAAATTAAGGGTCAACGTTGTGTCAGCGTTTTCAATGAAGCTCAAGATTTAAAAAAAATCCACGATCACGAGCGCGATGCTTTTTTATTTACGGTTCACGACCTCGAGCATGCTTGGCAATTTTTTTCTCGCCCAAGTCTTTTTTCTTATCAGAAAGAATGGTGCCGTTTACTGCATCTAGCATTTGCCCTTGGTCCATGGAAAAGTTTTATCGAGCCCGCTGTCAGCGACTCTTTTAATTATCTTATTTCCGATATGAATTCTCACCCTTGGCATGCCTACCTGACTCTTCGCCATCTGTGGCGACAAAATTGGAAATGCAAACACGGAATCACTTTGAAAGATCAACTCTCTGTCGATGAAGAAAAATTATGTAACCAAGCTTGGCAGCAATTGCTTCAGTTTTGGAATTTGTCCGAGCTTGAACAAATCGAAGCCTCCGAACAAATTCCCTTTTTTTTAAAACGAATCAGTCCGTCCCATGACGATCTTTTGGAAAATCGAATTATTTAAGATAAACTTTTGCACCTGACTTACTGACGGGCAAACTTTTTTGAATGTTGCCGAACAAGACTTCAAAGTTCACCAAGCGAAATCGGGGAAAAAACTTTTGGATATTAAAAGTGATTTCCGCGCCTGCAAGATCTTTTTGACATACAACTTCGAACTCGCCATCAACTTCACTGTGTTTAGAGTCACCTTCAGCTCTTAAAATATCCAAAGCATTTTTACTCCAAACACAGGAGTACTCGGCTGGAATGACGACCATCAGAGCAATTGTATTTTCGAATTTTTGCAAAGCCGCGGCGGATTTTTTTATATCTTTTTTCTTTTTAGGTTCATACTCAAAGCCCACAACGCTGACTGCAGGAGCATTGATCAGCAATTTCCCTGAATTTCCTTCAAGGGCCAATGACCAAGTCGATTCCCCATGAGTATGGGCCTTTACGCTTTTAGCGAATACTGGGGAGTGCAATCCCCCGATCAATATCATTAAAGCAATTCTTGTTAGCATTTTGACCGTCTCCTCAAATCCAATTTTTTCATTCTGAATCAAATGATTTGCCTTTAAAAGTCTTTTCCAATACCTAGACAATATGAATCATTCGGATAGCCCAGTTCTTCGGGTTAAACATCTGCATTTATCCTACGGTCATCGCCAACTTGTTAAAGATCTTTCTTTTGATCTGCTGCAAGGACAATGGCTAGCGATCACCGGGACCAATGGAAGTGGCAAAAGCACTTTATTGCGAGCCATTGTCGGCTTGCATCCCTACGCCGGGGAAATTCAGTTCCCTACACTTCCCGTCATTGGTTACCTGCCTCAGCAGTCTTTGCTGGATTTTCAGTTCCCTTTACGAGTCAGTGAATTCGTTGCTTTGGGTTTATGGCATTCGAAAACACCAGAAAAAAATAAGAGTGTCGAGGAAGCTCTTCGAAAAGCGAACGCACTCAACTTAAAAGATTGGCCTCTCCAAGAATTATCTCGGGGTCAATTTCAAAGAATTGCATTGGCCCGCGCTTTAGTTCATCAACCGCAACTCCTCATTCTTGATGAACCCGTGACAGGCCTTGATGAATCCACGATCAGCGACTTGTTTCAACTGATCAACCAATTCCGTCAGCAAGGCGGCTCTGGCCTGATCGTTTTGCACGATGAAGCTCGACGCATGCAATTGGAAATCGAGAAGTTAGATCTCAACCAAGCGACAGCAACAAAGGCTTTAGCTTGACCCAGATTTTGCTTGATCCTTTTTTTGAGTTTGATTTTTTACGCCAAGCTTTGTTGGCCTGCATCCTCCTCAGTTTCGCGGCTGTGCCCTTGGGACTTTTTGTTTCTTATCGCCGCCTAAGCCTTACCGGAGATTCTTTAAGCCACGCTATCCTTCCAGGTATTGCATTGGGCTTTTGGTTTTACGGTCTCTCTATTCCCGCAATGACCATCGGCGGTTTTATTGCCGGTTTTATTATCGTCTTGATTTCTACTTGGACCAGCAAAGTGACTTTACTTAAAGAAGATTCCACCTTGGCTGTCACTTACTTATTGTCTTTGGCTCTTGGAGTTTTTCTGGTCAGCCTCAAAGGCAGTCCCTTGGATCTTTTTCATTTCCTTTTCGGCAATATCCTCTCGATCGATTCTGAAAATTTACTCTATCTGGGTTTTGCAACTCTCTTTATTTTAATTATTTTATTTATTATCTACGAGCCTTTAAAAGTTTTAACGGTGGATTTCGAATTTGCCCGCTTTTTAAAAGTTCGAACGACTCTAGTTCATGTTTTGTTTATGACTCTCGTTGTATTGAATCTCGTCATTTCATTTCGACTCCTTGGTACTCTTTTGAGTGTGGGCGAATTAATCATTCCAGCGATTACGGCCCGATTGTTTTTTCGTAAATTCACGTCCCAAGTGATCGGCGGGGTCATCATCAGCGGTTTATCTTGCCTGATTGGTCTTTTGCTATCCTTCCATCTTAATTGGCCTTCGGGACCGACTTTGATTTTATGCATGGGAATGTTTTTTATCCTGGGACTTTTTCGACGCTGGGTTCGAGAAGGATAATTTCACGAATGAAAAATATTTTAATCATTTTAGTTCTCTTTTTGTTTAGCACTTTATCTAAGGGCCAATCCCCTGCAAGCGCTTCTCGCCCCCTAGTTCTCGTGAGCTTCGGCGTTTTACAAAGTATCGCGAAAGAGATTGGCGAAGATCACTTTTCCTTTCTGAACATCAGTGAAAAGAGCGATGGACATGAATTTGAACCCCAGCCGGAACTCATAAAAAATTTTAAGAAAGCTCAAGGTTTAATTTTAAATGGTCTTGATTATGAACCTTGGTTCCCACAAGTTAAAAAACATTATTCTGGCCCCGTATTGATTGCGAGTGAGGGAGTTTCCCGTCTGAAGCAACCCGATCCCCACGCTTGGCTTGACCCCATGAATGGCATTATCTACGCCGAAAATATTAAAAATTTCCTGATCAAGTTGCAGCCCGAAGCTAAATCTCAGCTCGAAGCACGATTCGAAAATCTGCGAAAAAAATTAGTGGCTATTTCAATTGAGGCCAAAACAAAATTCCGCAGCATCAAAAATAGAAAAGTGGTCACCAGTCATTCCAGTTTTAATTATCTCGCAAAGGCCTTGGATCTGACATTTTATTCTCCCCAAGGATCTAATGCCGAACAGGAACCTTCAGCGCGGGATCTCAAAAAAATTATTGAGACCGTACGCCAAGAAAAAATAAATGCACTGTTTTTAGAACATGGTATTGCTTCAGGAACTCTGAAAACGATTGCTCGCGAAACCAAGCAAGATATCTCTGGAACTCTTTACAGTGATAAATTAACAGATGCGACTGGTCCTGCAGCTGATTATCTTTCTCTGGTAAAGGCCAATTTAGAAAAGCTTTACGAAGCCTTAAAATAGTTCAGACAAATTTTTCATCAAGTCTTAAGGGCAAAAGTAGGCCTGGCCACGCACAGCGGTACCATAAACCGAAGCCGATTCGATTTTTACAAAGTTAGCGCCTTTGGCGGCCGCTTCCTTTTTCATATCATTAACGGCTAAGTCTAAATTAGGTTTTGTACCGATCAGTTTTCCTGCGACAGGTCCCAGATCTTGGCATGAATCAGCAACGGTCTCGCGCGAGACTTTGACATCTTTTGCTTCCATGATCACAGGATGAGAGGAACAACCTGCTATCATCACACCGACCACCAAAATAATTCCCGTTAATTCTTTTTTCATTTTTCCTCCAGAAAAAAGTCTAAGTGGACATCCCCGAACCAGCTAGTAATAACGCTACGGGTTTCAATTTGTTTGACACCCTCATCGAACAGACCGATATCTTGGCTGTGACCACAACTCTAAAAATAGTCCTTCTTTTCTTTAGCCTGACCTTCATCCTCTCATGCACCTCCAAATCTCCCTTGGGAACTGCCGATAATCCTATTGAATTCTTCCTGGTCCCTGGTCAAGATGCTCAAGTTCTGGAAACGAATGGCAAGACCATTGAAAAGTGGTTAGCACAGGAAACGGGTTTACACTTTAAAATTCGCATTCCTTTGAATTACATCACTGTCGTCGAATCCTTTGGCTCGAAAAAAGCGGATATGGCTTTGATCAACACCTTTGGAGCCATACTTGCCAAAGAAAAATATCAAGCCAGCATTCGCCTGCGAGGAATCCATTTCGGTCGTGATTTTTATAACGGCCAAATCATCGTAAAAAAAGGAAAAATTAAAAGTCTGAAAGAACTCAATGGCAAAAAATTCGCCTTTGTCGATCCCGCATCAGCCTCGGGTTATTTAATGGCCGCAGACCTCTTTCAAAAGAAAAATATTCGTCCCAAAGAAATTGTCTTTGCGGGAGCTCACGACACAGCCGTGATGATGGTCTATCAGGGCAAAGTCGACGGAGCTGCCACCTTCTATTCCCCGGAATCCAAAGGAGCCCCACAAGACGCGCGGAAACTCGTAAAAACCCAACTGCCAGATGTTTTCGAAAAAATTGCGATCCTAAGTTTAACCGAAGCCATCCCCAATGATCCCGTGATCTTCAGCAAAGAATTCCCCGTCGAATTGCGGGAAAAAATCGCGACCTCATTGAAAAAATGGATCAAGACCCCCGATGGCCAAGAAGTCATGATGACTTTGTACAATATGAATGACATCCGCGACAGCTCAAACGAAGAGTACGAGGAAATCACCAAAGTGCTTTTAAGATTGGGGAAGTCAGCTGCGGATTTTATTAAATGATTTCAGCCTTTGTTGAGGTAAGTTTTCACTGACTCAAAAAACTGAATCATCAAAAATTCGCGGCGCCGAGAAAATCCTTTGCCTACCCCAAAAATAATTCCCACTCACTGGAGGATAAACCTTTTAACCGAAGCTTCGAGTAAGGAATTCTTCCCAAGGCTTCATATTCATTAAGCTGAATGTAATCTCTCACCACCTTATACGCTCTCCAACACTTCACGACTCTAGTAAATGGCCTGTACTTCCAAAGCCTTGGGGACTTACCGGGGGTATCGGTCACCAAGGTTTTCTGCGGAGCCAAGAGTCCCTGCTTTTCCAATTGCTGAGAGATTTGCCCTGTAAATACCCGAAAGAAATTTTGGTATTGAACTCTTCGCGAAGAGCGAATGAGTAAGTGAATATGATCATTTTGAATCGAGTACTGCTCAATTTTAATAAAGAATTTTTTCGAATAGCGGTCCTTGCTCCCCGCCCTTTACGGAAATTCCTAAGACCTCCGCCATAAGAGTAACGAAACTTCCACGGTATTTTTTCAAACCCAAATCTTTGTTGTTTTATCATGTGACCGATACCCCCTGCTCTCCATTGAAGGAAAGCAAGTAGCGGGGAGTTGTGGTCAGCAAGTAAAATTAGAGTCCAGTTCCACGCTCAACCGGCGAGCGAATATGAAATGGTAAAACTTGTAAGGTTATTTTTACGGTAGCCCTATTTTTATCTCTTAGATTTTAAGTTAGATTAACCCTGGCTCTTCCGTCGAACATACTCAGGATAAGTTTCATCAAAAGTTTGTATCTTATTGTGATGAACCTCAAACACTCGGGTCGTCACTTCCTTCAAGAAATGGCGATCATGGCTTACGATCATAACAGTGCCAGGGAATCGCTTGAGAGCTTCCAACAGAACCTGTCGTGAACCAATGTCCAAATGATTTGTCGGCTCATCCAAAATTAAAAAATTAACTGGAGCTCCCAAAATCGTCGCTAAAACAACGCGGCTCTTTTCACCACCAGAGAGAATTTTAATTTTCTTTAAAACATCATCACCGCTAAATTTGAAAGCTCCCAACAAACTGCGAAGAAAACCCAATCCTGCCTGAGGGAAATGACTTTGCATCTCTTCCAAGATGGTTGCTTCAGGATCTAAGACATCCATCGAGTTCTGACTGAAATAGCCAACCTGAATCGAAGCCCCCAAGTTAGCTTTTCCTTCAGAAGGCTCAGCATGCCGAGCGATAATTTTCAGCAATGTCGATTTTCCCGCACCGTTAACTCCGATGACAGCCACTCGATCAAGACGTTTTACTAAAGCATTTACATTTTCGAACACTAGTTTTTCGCCGCCATTCTCACGAGGCCACGCTTTTTTTAAGTTTTCCAACTTAACGACTTCGTCGCCTCCCCGAGGAGGAACTGGCCATTCCATTTGAATCAATGATTCTTCAACAGGAATTTCGATGCGTTCAATTTTTTCTAACTTTTTAACTCGCGATTGAACTTGGGCCGCATGGGAAGCACGGGCCGCGAAACGGGAAATAAATTCTTCTTCTTTCGCAAGCATTTCGTCTTGTCGGCGAGCCGCTGCGACCAGTTGGTCTTTGCGAATCTCTTTTTCTCTCTCGTAAAAATCGTAGTTTCCAGAATAGGTTGTGATTGTTTGATGCGCGACTTCGACGATTTTAGTCACCAAACGATTCATAAATTCACGGTCATGGCTTGTCATCAAAACAGCACCTGAGTATTGTCGCAGCCACTCTTCCAACCAAATGATAGATTCCATATCCAAGTGATTCGTTGGCTCATCCATCAAAAGTAAATCGGGCTTGATCAAAAGAATTTTTGCCAAGGCGATTCGCATCTTCCAACCACCGCTAAAACTTTCGGTAGGTCGGTTGTAATCATCAGGACCTATCCCCAGGCCCGTCAAAATTTCTGCAGCTTTTGATTCAACCGAGTAGCCACCGATATCATCGAAGAGACTTTGCAATTCGCCGTAGCGGTCTAACCATTGAGCCATGGTTTCATCACTCACCGTTTCAGTTGCTGATTTTTCTAAATTTTGTTCAATCTCGCGAAGCTCAGTTTGAATTTTTTCGATGTCACCGACAGCAGACTTTACTTCTTCCAGAGCCGTTCGCCCTTTCATCTCTTCAATGTTTTGAGAGAAATAACCTACGCGAACTTTTTCAGGTTTTGAGAGTGAACCCGAATCATAACCTTCTTCGCCAACGATGACTCGGAAAACTGTGGTCTTGCCGGCGCCATTAGGACCAACTAAACCGACTTTTTCACTGGCGTTAATTTGAAACGAAGCCTTCTTGTAAAGAATTCTTGGACCGTACTGTTTCGTGATGTTTGAAAAGTGAAGCATACTTATTGATTCTTTTTTTTCCAAAAACCAAAGTAGCCGAAAGATCGACCGAGCCACTTTTGAGTTCGCTCATTCCAATTCGGATCCCCTGTCATCCAATCTCCATCTAAAGAAACCTGACACAATAAAAAGTCTTCTGATTTAAATTGCCTTTTCCGACATCGATAAGAGTACCAGGCATCAGTTTTCCAGTCCAGAGAAGGCGTCATTCCAAACTGTTGAAAACGAATTGTTTCACTTTCAAAATACAGGCAGTGAGGTCCCTGGTTTAAACCGATGTAAAGGATATTTCGCACTTCAATGGAATAACCCCCAGGGCAAGTGCTTTGAATATTCGGGCTAATAGAAAGAACGTTGTACTCGGACCCATCAAACTTGTTGCGAAATCCATTTTCGTTCAATTTTTCTTCAACGGTTGAAACCCACCACAAGTCCCCTTTTGCCAAAGGATCGATGGTGTAGAGAATAAATTTCCAATCCCCCACCAAAGAAGTATCTTGAGTGTAATCCCATTGCGAGTACTGCCTTTGCACTTTGGCGAAATCCATTTCAGAAAAAAGTTGTCGTGCCGCTGATGCTTGAGATTTTGTAAAAATTTCTGATTCAAGTGAAGGAGGTAAGGCCAATGAAACAACAGGAATAAATCCGAAAATTAGGGGCAAAACTATTTTTTGAAGCATGCTCATTGCTAACAGTTTGCTTAAGGGGAAGCAACTCTTTTCCACGACCTTGATCGGGCTCCACTAGGCCTATTTTACCCGAAATATCAAATGCTTACGAGATCTGGCTAGCCGGAGAAAACCTCGATAAAGACTCACTTTAAAGAAAAACAAATAAAAAAGAAAAATCGCTTCAAAATACAACGACTCGGAACTCAGATCTAAGTCTATTTTTATTAAATCGAAGAGAGCAGCTATCTCAATTTGAATCTACAGAATCCATGTAAAAATACCGATAGGCACCCATGGGCTTAAAACAATCAAAGTTGTTTTTGATTTTAACAGGATTTTTGTTTTTAATCGCTTGCACGAATGCAGTGCCAAAGCTTTCCGGACTTAATTTGGATGGTCTATCTACCGACTCTCCTGATGCTATAGCTATTGTGAGTGGCAATACTTTTTCGAATACCCTTGTTAACTTTTCAAGCCAACAGACGGTAACTCTTAAAAATCAAGCGACTAAGTCTCTCACTCTGAATTCATTGAGCTTTGCCGATGGAACTCATTTTAGTTTTGTGGGTGGCAGCTACCCGGGTTCAGGTGTCACTTCGGGCTGTGGGACAAGTCTCGCTGCGGGTGCAACTTGCAATCTCAAAATTAAGTTCGCGCCTCAAACGGCATCGATCCATTTAACAACAAATATAAATGTTTCTTTTAGCGATGGGACAAAGACCACTGCGGGAACAATGGCCATCAGCGGAGTTGCATCGACGTCTTACGCAGTGACAGTTAGTGATGTCTACACGACCGGCAACACTTGGAATAAATATATTAAGAATGATGGCTCGAAATCTTATAACGCCACTGGCGCGACTTGTGCGGGCACCGAGACTGGCGATTACACTGTGGCCTGCGTTCATGCTGCTGAAATCAAAAAGGTCCAAGTCACTGCATTGACCGACATGTCTTGCTCAAACCTGACTATTACAGACAACTTAGGTTTGTTCAATTGGACCTGTGACGATAGCGCTGCAAGCACCACAGGATTAATCATTTTTTACAGCACTTCCTTAAAAAGAGGAAAAGGCCTTCGGCATCTCATTCAAAGCAGTGGCAGCTCGGGAACTTGGTCACCCAATAACATTGAAGTTCGTGTTTCCAGCGGAGGCCAGTCGGGAACGCTCTACGCTTCAAGCACTGCGGGAGCTTGGTGGGCCAATTCTATTCAACAACTTCCTGACAACCTGGGCACTTCATCTTCGACTTTACTTTCTGATACCAGTCACCCCATCTATGTTATTGGCACCGATCAAAGCACAGAGGGTGGTTACCAAATTGGCGCCGACGGAATCTCGATTGTCACTTTAGGATCAAATATTCTGTCACAAGTAGGATCCACGTTGTCGCCGAATTGTAAAAATGATGGGGGATCAACTAATACTGGTTTAGATGTGCGTGCCGTATTTTGCAGCTATCAGAAAAAATTTTTATGGCTTGAAGTCAATGTTCATGGAGGCTACGGCACTGGCGGTGTCGCAAACTATGCAGGACCTGGAATTATTTTAAATGGGGCACTGCTCAGCCGCATCCAAGATTCAAAATTATCTAATTTTAATGCCACAACATCTTACGCTGCGGTTCGCTTAATTGATTCTTCAAAAAATCTAATTAGAGATGTAGAAACTTACAATACGAATGCGGCTTTAAGCTTAGATAATTCTAGTACAAACCTTGTACAAACATTTAAAGCAGCAAAAATCGTCTACAGCGGAACAGCTTCTGGGATTTCACTGAACTCTTCAAATTCCAATAAGCTCACAGATCTGCAAATATCAGGCATGACCACTGGCGGAGTCGCCAATGGAATTTATTCAAACTTCAGCGATGGAAATATTTTCCAACGTATTTTAGTTTCTAATATAGATGCGCAATCAAATTTAGGCGTCGGCACAGGGATCGAACTAAGCGATGCAACGAACCATGTTGTTTCTCAAGTTACCGTTTCCGGGGTTGAAGGCACAGGAATCATGTTAGATGGTGTGATCAGTGTTAGCTCCAACTATTTGTCCCACATCAATTTAATTAACAACACCGACTTTGGTTTACAACTGTGGGGAGGTTTGGTTTCAAATAACATCTTCCATTCTTTAGTGGGTGGAAATGGCGACGTTAATATTTCAATCTATGGTGCGGACGCAAGCCCTAGCATCAATAACACTTTTTACAACACGGTAAGCACCAGCTCCTTAAATAGTGATGGATCGATCCAAATAGATAAGAATTACGAAGCGAATTTCCATGGCTTTACTGTGACTCGAGCTAGCGGAGCTAACAGCTGTTCAGTCGGGATTGATGCAGTAACAACAAATTTAACTTCAGCTTGCCGAGGTACCGCGGAATCATCTGCGGGAATTTCGCTGAGTTCTTTTGTTGGCAAGGTCACTTCGGATGACAGTATGAATCCTATCGACACTTCGGGACTTTCGGCTCTTTCTTCCCTATCGAGTATTGCGAAATGGTTCGACTTCGCATTTGGCTTTCGTCTGTGGTCTCGAGATGGAAATATTTTTCCTGACAGCACCAATCAAGGCCCCTGTGATGCCACCTTCAGTTGCCGCATCTGGGATTTCCGCCTGAAAGCAGGAAGCGCTTTAGTTAATAATAGCTTCAGCTACTCGACAGCTAACCCTAATTTTACTTTTTCCGGCGGAACTTGCGGCGGTTCATTGGATGGAAGTGACATCTTTACAGTCGGCTCGCGCAATTTCCTTAAACACGCGATCGAAATTGAAGGCGACACTATCGGTAACGATAACGGTCTTTGCGAAAGTAACGAGTCTTGCGTCTATGCCCCTAACATCGGTGCTTACCAAGGCGAAGACGGTATTAATACGAGCAACTACTGCACAACAGAAGCAGCCAGCGTCAGTGTGACGAATGCTAAAATCTACAAATACACGACCACCAGTGTACCTTAGTTGTGCTGGGATCTTTCTAAATTCAGTGGGAAAGATGTGGATAAGTAAGCTAGACCAACAATAAAAAAGCCCCGGACAACCGGCTGAAGTTCTGGTTTGATTTTTGTGCGACGAAAACTCAAACAAAGGAGCTTCAGGCATGGATGCCAAGGGCAACAATATTTACATTCCCTATGTTTTTCGATC
>JAKFYD010000030.1 GCA_021731025.1 Pseudobdellovibrionaceae bacterium
TCAAGGAATTCTTAGAAAAGACCCACGAATCTCCGGCAGAGGATATTGCCTTTTTAAATCTCGATTTCATGTGGATTAGGAAATAATTCTTTAAATAACTCCGCGTTATTTTCTCTAAATTTACATTAATAATTTGACATCGCTACTAACAATGGTAAATCATCATCCATGAAAGATAAGAAACGCCCCTCCCAGCTTTCATTTTTCGAGAACAATGTTCCAAAGTTTTTTGGCGGAAGCCTATTGAAAGGAAATGCCAAAGTTAAACGTCCTTTGTCGACCAAGCACTCTTTGCATTTGGTTTTAAAATCAAAGAACGCGGTCGGCCAGAACTCAATGCTGCAGAAAAGGAATGCGACTGCAGTGGATCGTATTCTGAGGAAGCAAGCGCAGCGGTTTGGTATTAAGATTTATCGATTGGTGAATGTGGGTAATCATTTGCACCTGGTTGTGCGGATCACTAATCGACAATTGTATACAAGGTATATTCGCTCAGTGACTGGTCTTATTGCTCGACACGTGATGGGCAAGGAAAGAGGCAGTGCCACGGTGGCAGTGAAATCTTCGTCAAGCAACACTCCAACTGCAAGATTCTGGATTGCCCGGCCTTTTACTCGATTGGTTGAAGGAGGACAGGACTTTCAACGCGTGTGTCGCTACATGAATAAAAATATTCGACAGGCTATTTTTATCGCTTGGGGATTTGAGACTACAAGCTATGAAGATATCTATTGGCTGAATACAGGGTGAAGTAGCTTCAATCAAAACCCTACTTCTGTATCGTCTTCAGTGTTTTCCAAGTCTTCAAATAGCTAAAAGCCTGATAAACCTGATAGTCCGACTTAAATAACTTTTCCTTCGGGGTCAGATTATCCGACTTCTTACTTCCAAGATCTTTCCACCAGGCCAAGGCGCCAGCCTCTTGCTTGTTATTATTCGTATCTTTGTTTTCCTTAGCAGCAACTTTTTCACGATCGCCGCGCAAATGTCCCTGGATATCTTTTTCTCGGGGGCCTTTGCTCTTAATAATAGCTTTCGCAAAACCTTCGGCGTCGACGTCCTCTAACTCAATGTCAGGTTTGATGCCTTCGGATTGGATCGAAATTCCGTTGGGAGTGTAATAGCGTGCTACCGTCATCTTTAAGCCGCTGCCATCGGGAAGTTTCACTACGGATTGGACAGAGCCCTTACCGAAAGTTCTTTCGCCGACAATCAAGCCGCGTTTGTTATCTTGCAAAGCTCCTGCTAAAATCTCGCTGGCACTGGCCGAATATTCGTTCACCAACACGATTAAAGGAAAATCAGTGAAGCGGGCTTTTTTTGTCGCCATCGTTACTTCTTTATCTTTTTTATTGCGACCGATAGTGCTGACGATAACTCCGTCTTTGATAAAAAGATCACTCGCCTTAATAGCTTGATCTAATAATCCACCGGGATTGCGGCGTAAATCCAAAAGCAATCCTTCGACCTTTTTATTTTTTGAGATGTGCGAGTCGATGGCCTTTTCGAGATCTCGCGCTGTTGTTTCATTGAAAGCAGTAAGTTTGGTGTAAAGATAACCGTCCTCAAGATCTGTTGATTTGACAGATTTAATTTTCACGCTTCCTCGCGTGATGATGATATTGCGAGGATCATCCTCGGTTTCGCGCACGATTTTTAAATTAATTTTGGATCCGCGTTTTCCTCTCATCAACTGTGAAGCTTCCACCAGGCTTAAGCCTTTTGTTGATGTGCCATCCACAGCAATAACTTTATCACCGGGTTTAATTCCCGCTTCCCAGGCTGGCGTGTCTTCGATGGGCGAAATGATAGTTAGGATTCCGTTTTGAATCGAGATCTCGATTCCTAATCCACCAAATTCTCCACTGGTTTCGGATTCAAAATCTTTAAACAAATCAGGTTGCATAAAGTTTGTGTGAGGATCCAGTTCCCGCAACATCCCTTTGATTGCACCGTAGATTAATTTTTTGGTATCAACCTCTTCGACATAATATTGCTGAATCAAATTCAAAACTTTGCTGAAGTTTTGCAACTCGGAATAGCGTTCGTCATTGGCCGCGTTGACCGATCCCGAAAAATGAAACAGCAGTAAGCCTGCGATCAGAATTGGAAAGATAATTTTTTTCATCTATTGTCCCTTCATCCATTTTTGCGGATCATCAGGTTCAGAAAAGTGTCTTACTTCAAAATAAATCCCGGGTTCGTTCATGTGAATATTCATTCCACTTTGAGCAATCACCTGGTGCTTCTGAATCTTCTGTCCTTCATTCACGTCAATTTTTTTGTTGTTACCATAGACAGTGTAGAAGTGATCTCCGTGATCGACAATCACAGTTGGACCAAAGCCAGGGAGAATTCCTACATAAGTGATTTCACCTTCAAAAACAGATTTAACAGGTGAGCCCTCGGGTGCAGTGATATGGACTCCACGATGTTGAATCTGGATAGGATGAATAAGATCGCGTTCTAGACCATACTGTCGAGTCACTTTGCCTTCTACTGGGGCTAGCAAGCGACCCTTTTGTTCATAGAAAGAAGGTCTTAAAAAACCATCCAGGATCCCATTGTCTTCTAAATCCATGCCTTGAGTTTTTTTTCTTAACTCTGAAATTTGCTTGAGTTTGAAAAGTCGATTTTTTCTCAGAGTATCAACCAGGTCTTTTTTGAGGTCCTGCTCGTGGGTGAACATATACTCTTGCTGCGAAAGCTCTAAGTTTTTGGATTGAAGCACATTCATCCGCTCGGTCAGCTTGTTCTTTTCCAAGGCGAGCTCGTGGTTATTGGTTTGAAATTCCTTAATCATTTTTTGATCTTTTTGAACGATAAGTCCCAAAATTTTTAAATTCCGTTCAAGATCTGCAGCGTTCGAGGAGCTCAGCAAAAAACCCATGACCTGTGAAGCACCCATCTTCGAGATAGCTCTTAAGCGTTCGGCCAACAAAGATTTTTGCTTCAAAATAACCGCTTCCAATTCGGTGATATGGCGATTGGTTTCATCCAAATGAACTTGAAGTTCATCAATAGAGTTTTGAATTTTAGATTTATTTTTAACAATTTTTTTTATCTTTAAATTCAGTCGTTGCAAAACATCCAGGGCTTTTCTTTGTTTCAGCTCGTCCTGCTCGAGACGCCTTTTCTTTTTTTCGAGCTGTTCAATCAGCTCCTGAGATGGCGCCACATCGGCCGGTAAACTTTGCTTTTGTGCAAGAACCGCGAAGTCGCTCGAAAATAGGAAAAAAATAAAAAGAGATTTAAATCGCATTTTCAGGTGCGCCTTCCCGCTGCGGCCCAACCCGTATTGATTTTACGAAGACAAAGATAGGAAGCAAACGATCCTAAGGCAGGTCCCAAAACAAGGAACAAAATGATGCTCTTAAAATCTAAAAAGTGAATCATGTCAGACATCTTTAAAAGTGATAATGGAACATCAAAGTGAGTGAGTATGAATTGCAACAATCCCCAATTCAGCGTCAACGCGAGAATGATCGAAAGTGCACCGATGGTTGCACCCTCGATTAAAAAAGGACGACGGATCATCGAAGCCGTCGCGCCTAAAAGTTCTAGCACTTCAATTTCATTCTTTCTTTGACGAATAGAGGTTTGCATAACATTTGAAATCACAAAAAGTGCGGCCATCCCTAAAGAGATTCCCAAAATGGCCACCAGTCCACGAAAGAACCCCGTAAGTTGGGTGTATTTTTTAACCCAGTCTTGGCCAAAACTGATTTCTTCGATGCCTTTTTCATTCTTTAAATCTATCTGAATTTGCTCCATGATCTGAAGCTGCTCAGTGCCTTGGATTTCGGGTTTGAATTTAACTTGCAAACTTGAGGGAATCATTTCGACAAGCTCTGAATCTTTCAATAGATCGGGTGCATAAGAAGACATTTGCGTGCGGAACTTTTCTAAGGCATTTTCGCGGGTCACATAACTAACGCCTTCGACAGCAGCATAGGAGGACAACCTTTTTTGGATTTGATTTCGCTCGGCCTCGGTTTGAGTGTGATCGAGATAAATGGTCATCTGAAGATCTTGGCCCCACGAGGTTAAAACTGACTCTAGATTTTTCAGAATTAAGGCCCCGCCAGTCAGGAAAGAAAAACACAAAGTGAGAACAGCTAAAGTTGTGACTTTCAAAGTGAGAGAATTTTTCACTTGATATCCCCGCTTAAAATTCCTTCGCTGATTGAAACCGTTCTCTTTTTTCTTCGCTCGACCATAGAATGATCATGGGTTGCGACAAAGACCGTCGTGCCCTGTTGGCAAACGTATTCCAACAGATCCATAATTTCTTCGCTCATCTTTGGATCTAAATTTCCCGTGGGCTCATCGGCGATTAACAGTTGAGGTCTATGAATAATAGCACGAGCAATGGCGGCACGCTGTTGTTCCCCACCCGAAAGCATTTCGGGATGATGATCAGCGCGATGAATAAGATTAACTTGCTCCAGAGCTTCTTTAACTTTTTCTTCGATCACAGACGACTTTTCGTTTCGTACCCACAAAGAAAGTCCTATATTTTCAGCGACCGTTTTTTCGGGTAAGAGCTTGAAATCTTGGAAGACAACACCAATCTGTCTGCGGAAGTAAGGCAAGTCTTTCGCCTTCATTTCATTGAGATCATAACCCGCAACAACAACTTGCCCTGAAGTGCAGCCATCAAAAGCTGACATCACTTTAAATAAAGTGGATTTTCCGGCACCGCTTGGGCCCGTTAAAAATATAAACTCGCCCTGATTTATTTTAAGATCAATATTCCGAAGAGCATGAACCGGCCCCGGATAAGTCTTATAAACATGTGAAAATTCAATCATCCTTTTATTTTAAATCCACAACTGAAAGGAGATTATTCTTTTTTGCAGATCGCGACTTTTAGCTCGGAAATTTTTAGAAGAAAGTCGGGGCAGACCATAGAGTCGGAACAAACGTACTGCATTTTGGTACGGACCATTTTGCAATTGACTGCAATATGGTCCGGTTGTATTTTAAGGTTATGAGCTCGGTAAAAACCATCAGAAGATCAATAAGTCCTTTTCTTGAAGAATTTTTGGAACAAAAAATTGTTCTTTTATCTGGACCACGGCAAGTTGGAAAAACCTTTTTATCAAAAAATATCGTCAGCTCTTTCGATTACCTCAATTTCGACAGCGAAGAACACCGTCAAATCATTGCCGAGAAAAGTTGGAATCGTTCGAAAAAATTAATCATACTTGATGAAATTCACAAAATGAAAAACTGGAAACGCTGGTTAAAAGGTATTTACGATACTGAAGGAATTAAGCCTCCTTTGCTCGTCACGGGCTCTGCGAAATTGGATACTTACAAAAAGTTGGGAGATTCATTAGCTGGCCGGCATTTGTCGCTGCGCTTAAATCCATTTTCTGTTAAAGAACTGGGATCAACATCAAAAGAAACTATTTCTGAAATGATGAGGTTAGGCATGTTTCCAGAACCATTTTTATCAGGCTCCGAAAGAAAGGCGGCTCTTTGGCGTAAATCTCATTTGGAAATTATTCTTCGGCAAGATCTCATTCAGCTTGAAAATGTAAGAGAGATTGTGCAACTTGAGCTTCTCGTCGAGATTCTTTCCCAAAGAGTTGGATCCAGTTTATCTGTGGCTCATTTAGCAAAAGATCTTAGCGTCAGCCCCCATACTGTTAAAAATTGGCTGCAAATTCTAGAAAATTTATATGTTATATTCCTGGTCTACCCCTACTCGAAAAATTTAGCTAAGGCCATTCGTAAAGAACCCAAAGTTTATTTTTATGATGTTGCTCAAACTAAGAATGACAATGGCGCAAGATTAGAAAATGTTGTGGCTTTACATCTTTTAAAAAGAAATCAGTTTCTTGAAGACAGTCAGGGAGCTAAATTAAAACTTTATTACATCCGCGACAAAGAAAAGCGGGAAGTTGATTTTCTGATAGAAGAAGGACAAAAAATTACTCATTTAATCGAAGTAAAAACATCGGATGATCAACTTAACACTTCATTAAACTATTATTCTAAAAAGCTTAAGGCAACTCAAGCCTTGCAACTTGTTCTTAACTTAAAACGAGAAAAAGATTTCGAGTATTTCAAAATGCGTGATCTTCACCAATTCTTGTTCGATTTAGAAACCTAACTGCAAGCGACCCGATATCAATCGATCAACCATATCCCCATGCTGCCGCCGAAGGGCCTGCTTGATCACCATCTCGGTTTGTTTAGCCGCGATTTCAGGAATTTCTGAATAGGATTTTTTAAGAGTCATGACCACAGCGCCATTTCTAAAAATTCGACTGACGATGAAAGGATTCTGCTGGCCCCAGTCCTCGGTCTGCACGTGGTAAGTGCAACCTTTGTAATTCACATCTGAGTTAAACCCTTTTTGCATCTTCGCTTTACCGATTCATCTTTGACTGTCTGATAAGAAGAGAATATCTAAGCTAAGTTCGATTGAAAAGGGATGTTTTTCATTCTTTTTTGACGCCAACGGCAAGTTTAGGTCCGATAAAAATTTAAAGGAGATCTCGAAATGTGGAAAGAATTTAAGCAGTTTATTTCTAAGGGAAATGTTTTGGATTTAGCCGTGGGTATCATCATCGGAGCCGCCTTTGGTAAGATCGTCTCTTCTTTGGTCGGTGATCTTTTAATGCCCATCATAGGTTTGATCGTTGGAAAAGTTAACTTTGCCAGTTTGTTCTTAGCCCTGGATTTAGGAACCTATGAAAATATCGATGCCGCCAAAAAAGCAGGCGCCCCTGTTTTAGCCTACGGAAA
This sequence comes from Pseudobdellovibrionaceae bacterium, assembly GCA_021731025.1. GTDB lineage: Bacteria > Bdellovibrionota > Bdellovibrionia > Bdellovibrionales > Bdellovibrionaceae > UBA5009. The sequence goes on from JAKFYD010000030.1 coordinate 6,763, forward strand.
TTTTGTGCAGTCGGTTCTGGATTTTGTCATTATCGGCTTCGCGGTTTTTATTATTGTTAAACTGGCCAATAAGGCCAAAAGCCCAGCTGCCGCGAATCCCACGACAAAAGATTGTCCTTACTGTTTGTCGACAATTCCCTTGCGGGCAAAAAAATGTGCCCATTGCACAAGTGAAGTCCCAGCCTGACTCATTCTGAGACGGCACATCTAAACTTTTAAACAAAATCAACCGATTGGGCCCTTGAATTGCATTTTTTTAAGATTCCTGGGGAGGGCCCGATGTATTCATTCTTAAAGTCTAAACTTCAGACAGCTGTCGTTATTTTATTAACACTGTTGATGGTGAGTGAGACAGGCTTTACTCAAGTGAGTGAAACTAACCCTTTCAAGGCTGGCGCAAAAAAATCTCGCTCATCTCCTCAGGAAACCAATCCTTTTCTTAAAAAAAACAACAAAGCTCAGGTTAGAACAACTGCGGCACAACCATCTCCTATTGCAGTAGTTGCGGCGGCAGCTGCTACGACCCCGGTAGCACCAACTGCCCCAGCTTCCGAAGGTGTACCACCATCCAACAACAGTATGCCATTTGGTATTGGTAAATCTGATGCTCAAGTTAAACAAGAAACTCGACAAGAATGCGCAATGGAATTTCGTTCCGTGACAGACCCGGATGAACGAGAAAATAAGATTAATTCGTGTGTGAGAAACCGACTTGATAGTATGGACCCAGCTCGAACAGAATCACTGTGCTCAGACCTCCGAAAACAAATGAATGAATCTATAACTAAGTGTCCCTCACAAGGTTGTCAGGACGTCGTCGACAGTTGTACAGCTGCGGGAGATAGTCCAGAATCAGAATCCGTCGTCAATGCCTTACTGATGCAAACAACAGGTTTTGGTATGACTGGCCAGAGTAATGTCGTCAACTGCAATATCACTTACAGTGAGCATCGATCGGAACTCAAAGAACGAATGACCGACGTTGAAACGATTCAAAAAGATATTTCAAATCAAAATAAAGATAACCTCAAAGACCAAGAAGATTTCCAAAAGCAATCCCGTGATATCGAAGACAAACAGAGAGAGCTTAAAAAACAACAGCAAGATTTGATTAAAGAAGCTAAGACCAAGCAACGAGAAAGCTTTCAAAAGAAAATGGAAGAACGATTAAAACTTGATGCTCAAGTTCGACAATCGATGCTGGAAATATCACAAATGCGAAGCAAGTTGTTACAGATGACGAACGCAAAAAAGAAAATGTTAGGTAACTTTGACGTTAATAACTTCGTTCGAGCTTGCCGTGGGGAATACACCAAATCCCGAGCTGAATATTGCGCAAAAACTCGCGACAATTGCAAACAACAAGTTTACACCAGCGTCGGTACCGCCTTTACGTCGGGAGGAATTAATAAAAGTGACCGTATTGCAAGTTTCGACAATTGTGTGAAAAATACTCTTTTGGATTACTCGACTCAAATTGACAGCGCCTCTGAAGATTTAAAGATTATGCAAGGGCAAATTATCGCAAAAAATGAAGCCTTAGATGCAGCAAAAGAAGCCCAACAGAAAAGTGACGAGTTCTTGATGCAAGAGCTGAATGAAATGCAAAGTGACACTAATGCGCAAATGCAAGTCATTGGAGAGGCCTTTCAGACCCTGGAAAAACAAAAAATGGAGCTTCAAACTAATTTTCAAACTCAACAATTAGAAAATCTTCGTCGAAGAATGGAATTGAATAACAGGTTGGGAATGAAGTCGAGCGCTCTTGGCCAAGTTGGTAAGCGCCCTGGGAAAATTCATAAAGACTTAACTGGAAATGAAGCTATTGGCGAAGTCACTAAGCAGCAAGGTTTCCGACAAGATGCTGAAAGATTAGGTTGCTGTAAAACTGGCTATTCTGGTACAGAACTCTGCAAAGAATCTGCTGCCGCTAAGTCCTCCAAAAATTCTAATAAAAAATCGGGAAGATAATAAATCCAGTAATCCCCTTCTTTAGCCCAGTTCGATAAGCACCTCGACCTGGGATTTCCTAACACGGTTGATGATGACCCTTCTGACAAGTCTTGGTACATTCAGAGACTCGTTCGGAGGTTCATGTGATTCTTAAAAAAGCCATTATTGGTGGTTCGATTGCTATTGTGGTTGGTGCACTTGTTACTATTGGTGCCTTGCTCGCGATCAAATCCAGTTTACCAAAAATTTTAGAAATTAAAGATTATGAGCCACTGCTTGTGAGCCATGTCTTTGATCGCAATGGAAAAAAGATTGGTGAATTTTTTCGTGAGCGTCGGACTCTGGTTGCTTACGACAAGATTCCTCAACATCTTATCAACGCATTTTTAGCTTCGGAAGATGACCAGTTTTTTAAACACAATGGCATTAACTACCTGGCGATCCTTCGTGCGATGATTGCTAACATTCGCGCCGGAAAAAATGTTCAAGGGGGATCGACGATCACTCAGCAGGTCGCAAAAACATTCTTCCTTTCGCCGGAAAAAACGATTGTCCGAAAAATTCGTGAAGCGATGTTGGCTATGCAACTGGAAGATAACCTCTCGAAGGAAGAAATTCTTTACCTTTATTTAAATCAAATATTTTTTGGAAATACCGCTTACGGTATAGAAAATGCGGCTCAAACTTATTTCCATAAATCCGTTGATAAAATAACTTTGGAAGAATCAGCCATTCTTGCGGGCTTACCCCAAGCTCCTAGTCGATACTCGCCGGTACGAAATCCACGGGCTGCGAAAGAAAGACAAATCTATGTTTTGCGCCGAATGGCTGAAGTGGGCTTTATCAGTAAAGACGATGCAGAAAAAGCGATTCAAACGCCTGTGAAAGTTCACGTGCGTGAAAACTATGAAGAGTTTGCTCCTTACTACCTCGAAACGGTTCGTCAAATTTTAGTGCAACAATTGGGTGAAGAAATTGTTTTGGATAAGGGGATCAGTGTTTACACAGGTCTTGATATCGACAAACAAAAAGCCGCTCAAGAATCGGTTCTGGCGGGTTTAAAACAATTGGATAAACGCCAAGGATATCGGGGCGCACTACGACGTCTTGAAACAAAAGAAGATATACAAAGATTTCTGATGGACCAACAAAGAAAAATAATTTCGAGTGCCACGGCAGAACGAACCATTCTTCCCACAGGCGAGTTTGAAGAAATTATTTCCTTAAAAAAAGAAGACCCCAGTCAACCTATGCCCAGTTACTTGAAACTCGATGAATCTTACGAAGTTTTGGTCACTGACGTGAACGACGCCTTAGGTTTAACTTACGTTCAGTTTCCAGAATCTAAAGGCGTGATTGATTTCGAAACCATGAAATGGGCTCGTAAACCTGACACCAACAAGCGCTACGATCTTGATTTGATCAAGAAACCTTCTGATGCTTTAAAAGTTGGTGATGTTATTTTAGTGAAAATTTCCGCGCCCAGCGTTTCTATTCCTCGCCTTTCCCAAGTGAAACCACCTAAAAAAGGTGTTGCACCTACGCCAGCTCCGGTGCTTCCTGATTTTAAAGGAACACTGATGGTCGAGCTTGATCAACAGCCTGTCGTTGAAGGGGCCTTGCTCAGTTTTGATCAGCATTCCCAAGATGTTTTAGCTATGGTGGGTGGTTCTAATTTTGTTCGTAACAAAAATGAATTCAATCGCACCGTGCAAGCAGCTCGGCAAACGGGCTCTTCATTCAAAGCCATTGTTTATGCTTCAGCTTTGGACAAAAGCTACACCCCATCGACACCCATCATGGATGCTCCTATTGTTTACGAAGAAACTCAGCAAGACAATGAAGGCCAAGAGGAAACAAAAACTTGGAAGCCCACCAATCATGGAAAAACTTTTGGTGGAGAAATTATTTTTCGCAATGCTTTAGTGCAATCGTTGAATGTGCCTACGGTTAAAATCGTTGAAGACATCAGTGTTAAATGGGCGATGGATTATGCTCGCCGTCTTGGAATATTTTCGCCACTAAATCCTGATTTCACTATGGCCTTGGGATCCAGTGGTGTGACCTTGTACGAAATGACCAAAGTCTTTTCCGAATTTGGTCGATTGGGAAAACGCATTCGTCCCGTCATCATTCACAAAGTCACTGATAGTAGCGGTAAAGTTTTAATGGAAAAAACTTCTTTGGATATTCGTTTTAAAAATGAAATCGAGGCTCTTGATCAAGAGTTCGAAGAACGAAGAAAAAAATACATTGATTCGAAAGCTTCAGCAGCTGCTGACAGTGCCGCCGCACAACAAACAACCAACGATCAGCAGAAATCGAATCAAAAAATAAACACGGATCCTTTTTTGTTTTTTGAAGATCCCGAACAGCTCATTCGACCCCAAACCGCTTCCATCATGAATTCCCTTTTACGCGGTGTTATCGAAGACAAAAACGGCACTGGTGGTCGAGCGAAAGCCTTGGGACGAGAAGTCGCTGGTAAAACAGGCACAACCAATGGTTATGTTGACGCGTGGTTCATTGGTTACACGGCCCAAATTGCCACAGGTGTGTGGGTTGGATTCGATAAGGAAAAAAGTATTGGCAAAGGGGAAGTCGGCGGCCGAGCTGCATTGCCTCTTTGGCTCGACTATATGAAATCAGCGCACGAAGGACTTCCTCAGATGACATTGCCTGTTTCCGAAGGTATTGTTTTTGCCAATATCGATGGGGAATCGGGCCAACTTGCCAGCGCGTCCAGTAAGAATGTTTTACGACAAGCTTTCATCGAAGGAACCGAACCCACCAGCACTTCGAATAAAAACGAAGAAGCTACGGAATTTTTAAAACAGGAACTCAACGAATGAAAGAAATTCACCTCTGGGGGGTGAAGCAAAATAATCTGAAAAACATCGAGGTCAAAATTCCTGTCGGTCAAATGACAGTGATCTGTGGTCCCTCGGGTTCAGGAAAAAGCTCTTTAGCTTTTGAGACTCTTTTTGCCGAAGGTCAAAGACGTTTTATCGAGAGCATGAGCAACTATGCTCGACAGTTTTTAAATAAAGCCCCGAAGCCTTTGATCGATGGCATCAACAATATTCCACCAGCGATTTCTATTGAACAAAAAAATACCATTAAAAGCTCGCGCTCAACGGTAGGTACCGCCACTGAAGTTATTGATTACTTGCGATTGCTCTATGAAAAAATTGGTCAGCCCCACTGCCCTAGTCACGGAGTTCCTACAGAAAAAGAAAGCGTCACTGAAGCGACGGATAAAGTCCTTCGAGAATTTCAAGGACAGCGCGGTTACATTCTGGTTGAAATTAGCGAAGAAGGTCGCACCGCTGAAGGAAAAAAATTATTATCTCTCTTTTTGCAAGATGGCTATCTGCGAATTTATCAGCCCGCTAAAAAAGAAAAACAGCCAGGCACTGTCATCGAGATTAATACTCCTGCAGCGATGAAAAAAGGTCTTCCCACGGAAAGCTTTTTTTTAGTTATTGATCGCATGTCCTTTACTGACGATGAACGAGGACGCTTAGCTGATTCTTTGACTCAAGCTTACGAGGCTTCTGTTAAATACAACCGGCACATTCTCACGCGACGAGCGACCATCATCACAACGGAAGGAAATGAAATCCGTGCCAGCGAAGAAAATTCTTGTCCCATTTGTGGCTACACTCCTCCGTTACTCAGCTCTAAACTTTTTAGTTTTAATTCTCCCATCGGCGCTTGCCCGACTTGCAAAGGCTTTGGAAATATACTGGAGCTTGATGAAAAGAAAGTAATCCCTAATCCTAATCTTTCTTTGGATCAGGGAGCACTTCATCCCTTCACTATGCCTAGTGCAGCTCACGAGCGAAAACAGCTTATGCAGTTTTGCAAGAAGATGAAGATCGACGCGGATATTTCTTGGAAAGATCTTCCGAAAAAAGTACGCGATATGATTTGGAATGGGCACGAGAAATTTTTTGGTGTGAAGGGCCTGTTCGCTTATTTAGAAGAAATAAAATACAAGATGCACGTCAGAGTTTTTATTTCTCGCTACCGCAGTCCTTCCCAATGTCCTGATTGCAAAGGTTCACGACTGCGAACTGAAGTTGATACGATTTTAGTTGCGGGAAAAAATATTAATCAAATCACTCAAATGACGATCGAAGAAATGACTCAGTTTTTTCGCCAGATTCAGCTTTCGGCTTTTCATGAAGAACTCGCTGGCGAAGTCTTTAAACAAATTCGCTCTCGCATTGAATTTTTAATGCGTGTTGGAGTCCACTATCTGTCATTGTCTCGGGAAACTCGCACTTTATCTGGTGGAGAATATCAGCGTCTGATTTTAGCGAATCAATTGGGCATGGGACTTTCGCAAACTTTGTACGTTTTGGACGAGCCCACCGTGGGCTTGCATCCCCGGGACAATGAAAGATTGATTTCGATTTTAAAAGATTTACGGAACTTAGGAAACACACTGGTCATCGTCGAACATGATCAAGATGTCATTCGCAGCAGTGAAAATCTTATCGAGATGGGTCCCGGTTCAGGAATCCATGGTGGAGAAGTTGTTTATTCGGGGCCTTCGGTTGATTTTTATGACAATAAAGAATCCGTCACAGCACATTACCTGCGCAATAATACGGCCCAGTTAATTTCGCATGAAAATCGTCCTGTGAATATTGATAATTATAAATTCAAAATTCAGCTTTTGGGTGCAAGTGGAAATAATTTAAAAGACATTGATGTGAGCTTTCCTTTGCATCGTTTGATTTCTATAACTGGCGTCAGTGGTTCCGGCAAATCCACTTTAGTTACGAAGACCTTGTACCCAGCCTTAGCTCGCAGTTTAGATATCGAATTTATTCCAACTCAAGGTTTTAAAAAACTTACGGGTGTTGAACATATTAAAAATGTTTTATTGATTGATCAAAGTCCCATTGGGAAATCGGCCCGCAGTTCTCCGATCACTTACATGAAAACCTTTGATGCTATTCGCGCCATTATGGCCGCCACCCCCGAATCGAAAGCTCGCGGTTATACACCGGGAACTTTCAGTTTGAATGTGGATGGTGGACGATGCCCTTCTTGCCGGGGAACAGGCTTCGAAGAAATCGATATGATGTTCATGGATAATGTCATTATTCCTTGCGATGTCTGCGATTCGAAAAAATATCGTCCTGAAATTTTGGAAGTCCTGTACCGGGGAAAAAATATTTTTGAAATTCTTTCGATGACCGTGAATGAGGCCATGGGGTTTTTCGTTGCCCATCCAAACATTCGACGCCCCTTGAGTGTGCTCAAAGAGGTCGGCTTGGATTACATTCAGCTGGGTCAACCCGCCAACAGCTTGAGTGGTGGTGAATCTCAACGATTGAAGATCGCCAGGGAGCTTTCAGAAGTTCAACAAAAAAGCACTCTCTACATCCTTGATGAACCGACAACAGGTTTACACTTTCGTGAAATAGAAATGCTGATGAAGGTCCTTCATCGTCTGATCGACAATGGCGGCAGCGTTATCGTCGTTGAACATAACCTCGATGTGATTCTAGGTTCTGACTACGTCATCGATCTAGGCCCTGAAGCTGGGAAAAAGGGGGGCCAAATCGTTGCTAGTGGTTCCCCCCAAGATATCATGAAGGTAAAGAACAGTTTGACCGGGCAGTACTTGAAAAAATATATTGAGAGTCCATGAGACAAATTATCTTTCGATTGCTGCGAGAAACGAAACCTCACAGGAATAAAATCATTATTATTGCCATCACTGGGCTTCTTTATTCCGCTTGCTATGCGCGCGTGCTGCTGATGCTGAAAGATATCAGCGACAGCTTTGAATCTGGAAAACAAGCTCAAGTGGGACAAATCGCTTTGGTTGCCGTCGGTCTGGCCTTGGTGGTTGCGATTAGCCGTTACGTTCACATCTTTTTAATGAATTACGTCGCTGAAATGGTGACCAACAGTTATCGATTGCAACTGCAAAAAAAATTCATGAGTTTAAGTCTGACCTTCCATGGAAATTATCTTGCGGGATCCGGGGGCCTTTTAAGCCGCATCATGAATGACATCCGCGTTGTTCAGGATGGATTGCGAATGGTCGCCGATATCTTTCGTGAGCCCTTGCTGATGGCCTTGCTTTTGGGAAATCTTTTTTATCTGAACTGGCGATTAACATTGATGATGATGGTTCTTTTGCCTGTCGTGATTTATTTTTTAAGACAAATTTCGCGCAGTCTTAGAAAATATGTTTTGTGGGGACAAGAAAATCTTGAAAAGATGACCTCGACGATCAAGGAAAGTTTAGATGGTGTCCGCATCATTCAGTCCTTCAATCTTGAAGAGGTTCTGCAAAATAAACTAAAAAAAGAATCTAACGAATACGTCGACATTCGAAAAAAAGTCCATGCTCGGGTTGAGATCATGGGACCCGTAACCGAATTTATTGCTACCCTGCTGATCTTAGGAATCTTTTTCTATTTTAGCGTTGAGGTTGCTAAGGGAACGATTTCTCCTGGAAGTGTTCTGGCTTACATTGCGTCACTAATGGCGACCAATCAGCCTATCAAGAAATTTCAAGAAAGTTATGTGCGCATCCAAGAAACTGTTGTTGCTTGCTCGCGGATTTTCCAAGTCCTTGATGAAAAGAGCGAAGTCCCACAAGCCCAAGCCAACTTAGATTTTCCAAAAGATTGGAAAAAAATTATCTATAAAAATGTTTCCTTCCGTTACGCCAATGAATGGATCTTAAAGGATATCAATTTAGAAATTGAGCGTGGGCAAAGTATCGCCTTTGTCGGTTCCAGTGGTAGCGGAAAATCAACTTTGGTGAACCTTCTTGAAAGATTCTATGATCCCACTGAGGGCGAAATTTTTATTGATCAAACTCCTATCCAAAAAATCAAACTCACAGATCTTCGCCAAAACGTAGCTCTGGTGTCCCAAGATGTTTTCTTATTTAGCGATAGTATCGAAAACAACATTCGCTCGGGTGACTTTAAAAAAGATCCTGCAACTATCACTGCCGTTGCCAAGTCCGCAAATGCCCACGACTTTATTATGCGCACACCCCTTCAGTATCAGAGCCGAGTTGGCGACCGCGGAAGTTTGCTTTCAGGCGGAGAAAAACAGCGCATCAGTTTAGCTCGTGCATTTTTCAAAGATGCTCCTGTACTTATTCTCGACGAGGCCACCAGTGCGCTGGATAGTTCAAGCGAAATAGAAGTGCAAAAAGGCATTGATCAGCTGATGAAAGGACGCACGAGCTTAGTTATTGCTCATCGTCTATCGACTATACAGAATGTCGATAAAATTTACGTTTTAAAATCGGGCCAAATCGTTGAAGCCGGAAATCATCAAGAACTGCTTCAAAGCTCGGGCGAATACTTTAAATTTTACACTCAGCAAACTCGCACTTCTTAAATCATCTCTACTGGACCTAGGCTCTCAAATTGTCTCATTCTGAAACAAAAATGAGAGTGAGAAGCAATTGAATAGGCGTCCAACATTTTTACATATCCTCCTTAAGTTTGATCAAAATTTTGACGATAAACTTTTTGTCACTTAATTCAAGTTTGAAGGAGTAAAGTGTATGTCGATGATTAATTGGGATGAGTTTGAACATATACATGTCATTAAAAAATTGAAGCAGATCTTAAGCACATGGTGGAATATCGACGTGGTATTTACTGATGAGCGCGGTGTGATCAAAGGTTTTGATGGCGAAAAGAACATTTTTAACAACCCCGCCGTCAGTTACCTTGTCAATAAAGAGACAGGTCAATCGAGTCTTGGCGATGTTGTTTCAAAAACCTTGGAAGAATTGCGAACTTCGCAAAATCGATATGCCATTCGCAAATGGGATATGGCTGGGTTTGATATTGGCATCTTCCCTATCATGATTGAGAATGATTGTGTTGGTTGCGTTGTGGGTGTGAGCTTTTTGAAAGATCACGAACAAAATCAACGTATGCAAGAAATTCGCGAACGTCTTGCGAGTTTAGGCGCCTCTTCCGACATCATCGAAAAATCCCTAGGAAAAATTAAATTTCTTGATGATCAAGAGCGACAACACTTCTGTGAAATCTGCGATCTCGTTGCTCAAGAAGTTGTGACTCTCCATTTGGAGATTTCATCTCGTGAAAGCCGAATTCGTGAACTTAACAAAGAATTAGGCAATCGTTTTAAATACGACAATATGATTGGGAAATCAAAACCCATGCAATCTCTGTATGCTCTTTTAGATAAAATCAAAGGTGCAGATACAACAGTGATGGTGCAAGGGGAAAATGGAACTGGTAAAGAGCTCATCGCTCGCTCGATCCATTATAATTCACATCGTAAGGACAAGCCTTTTGTGATTCAAAACTGTTCAGCTTTCAATGATAATCTCCTTGAGTCTGAACTTTTCGGTCACGTAAAAGGTTCTTTCACTGGCGCTATTAAAGATAAAAAAGGTCTTTTTGAAATGGCCGACAAAGGAACTTTCTTCCTGGATGAGATCGGTGATACTTCACCTACAATGCAGGTTAAGCTACTTCGCGTTCTTCAGGAAGGCACTTTCACTCCGGTGGGTTCTACGGAAATGAGAAAAGTTGATGTCCGTATCATCGCCGCTACAAATCGTAACTTAAAAGAGATGGTTGAAGCCGGAACATTCCGTGAAGATCTTTACTATCGTTTAAATGTTATTAATATCCGCGTTCCTCCTATGCGCGAAAGAAAAGAAGATATCCCTTACTTGGTCGATTATTTCTTGCAAAAATCTTCTGAGAGCCAAGGCCAAAATGGTGCGAAAAAAGTTTTAACTAAGAGAGCTTTAGAAAAACTTTATGATTATGCTTGGCCAGGTAACGTTCGGGAATTGCAAAATGAAATCGAACGTCTGGTTGTCTTGTCTGGCGAAGAAACAAAATTGATGGCGGAACATCTTTCGCCAAAGATTTTAGAAGCTGGCGAAAAGAACAAGGTTCAAGGTTCAAGACTTCAAGGAAAATTGAAGGATGCACTGGAAGAACTTGAACGCGATATGATTCGCGAAGGTTTGCGCCGTACAGGCTGGAATAAATCAAAACTGGCCAAAGAATTGGGTATCAGCCGCGCCGGTTTGATCATGAAAGTCGAAAAATACGGCCTCGACAAACGCAAACTCGCCCGCGCTCAGTAATCTCGCAGACCAACACTCAATGCTTCATACAAACCCCGGCCACTCCCGGGGTTTTTTACTTGGCGCGCTACCTGGCTCGGATCCTCACTTCTCGTTCTATAAGCTGACCGCGTATTCACCGAAGTCTGGCATTTGCTCTACCTCCTTCGAACGCGGGGGGTATCGGTCACATGCGAAGAACTCGGCAGCAACTGGAATTTTTGACGACACGGTGGTCACATCGCTATTCTCACGGAGGCGAACTGCGAAAGCTTCGTGCTGGTCGTGGAGCGAGGCCGCTTCTGCGAAAAACCCCAATCCATTTGGTGCTTAAAGCGAACAGGAAATCTTTGCGAGGTGGATTTCGCACTTACCGGAGATACTTTCTTATTCAAAAAATCCTCGATAGGTACTCACGGAAATTCTTCGTTAAAGTGGAGCAAGTGAGTATTCAGCATCTGGTTCCAGGCAGCACTCTGGAAAATCCGTGACCGATACCCCCGCGAGTGGACGGCTGACTTCGCGGGCCACAGAAACTCGACCGAAGCTTTGGAGGCATCGGCCGTTCACTCGGATCGTGAAGGGGCGGAAGGCTTACGAGATTGTCAGGAAGTACATTGATCTTAATGAGCACGAAGCTATGGGATGGATTCCTTATCAAGTGAAGAGACTTAAAGGACTATCGTCTGCTGAGTGGAATCTGTTGTGGAGTTGAGTGAAGTCCATCCAAGATCGGGCATGTAAGTTTTATCACAATGACTAAATCATTGCTGGGAATCTTAGAGGAAAAGTGGCTTTTCGAAAGCAAGTCAGCGTCTACAAAGTTGACAGGAATGTTTTTCATCCAGGAATTTCTCCTGCTATTTCCGCGATTTATCACAACGAATGCTTCGTCTTGAGCTTGCTCAACAAAAATCCCCGTCCTCGGCACAGGCTTTGAATTAGGAGTACGCAAGGGGTGTTCAAATGCTTAATCAACAATTAGATCGGTCGGCGATTGAAAAGCTTCAAAAGCTGATTAGAAATCGTTTCGGGAAAGAAATCCAACTTCGACAATTGACAGACATTCGTCTTCAAGACTCTTTGAATGATTATCATCTGATTGGTGAGGATCTTCATGTAGCTTTGAAACAGAATGATCAGTTTCTAGGAACAGTGGTTGTTCCCGATGCTTTGGATCTTAAAAAAGAATCTCGACAACAAATGACCCAGATGATTCGCATGGTGATGGAACCAACACTCTATTCATGGTTCTTAGAAAGAAAAGAGAACAACTTAAAACAGATCAATAACTTCAGTTTCTCGACAGAGAACCTCAGTGTCTTTGAAGAATTACTGAGAGAAGAAACAGATCTTATTAATGACGAAGACGATATCGAATTCTTCAATTCAGATATGGAAGTCGAAAAGGACTTTGAACAGCGAAAAAAAGGTAAGCTCATCTCTCGACTGATTCACTTGACTGGAAAAACAGAAACGATCAATCGCAAAGTGGCTTTGCAAATTCATGATATGGCTCATCGCTGGGCTTTTGTCCCGATTCAAGATATTGCGCCCTCATTGGCCAACGTCGATGATCTTCGTAAATTAGGAGCACTGACTATCTACGCTGCGGATATCGAAAAGTTAGATCCAAAGATACAAGCTATTCTTGTCGCTTATCTGAACGAAGATAATAACGATGACGAGCCATTGATCATTTCGACTTCGATAAAAACGAATTTTGATTTGCAAGTTGACGAGTCTTTAGTCTTGGACTTGAAAGAGCAAATCTTAATTAATAGCTTCGAAGTTGATCAGGCTCCTCTAAGTTACAATAACTTAAAAGAAGTGCTCGAGATGTTCTTCTTTAAGCCATCGTTATCTTGATTTTTAAATGTGAATTTGTCATTCTGACTTTATGCCCGCAGATGAATTGCAAATTCATGCCTTTTTAAAAAAGCATTTTTCTTCCGAAGATTTTAAAATCTTTGCCTTGGCGGGCGATGCCTCGTCCCGTCGGTATTACCGAATTGTCATGGGACAAAAGTCTTGGGTGCTCATGAGCTGGGAAAGTTTTGTTCCCGAAGACTATCCCTTTTTAAGTGTCAGGAATCATTTCGATGATTGCGGAGTCCGAGTTCCTTCGGTTGAAGCCATGGATGAAAACTTAGGTCTGCTTTTGTTGGAAGACCTTGGGGATCTGACCTTAGAACGAAAGTTTTGGGAAAATCAAAGTCAGATTAATTCATTGATTTTTTATCGTATGGCGATCGACGAAATGATCAAGATTCACTACCACGCCACTGAAAAAAAATCCTCCTGCACAGCCTTTAAAATTAAGTTCGATACCGAAAAGTTTCTTTGGGAAATGAATTACGGTAAAGACAATCTGCTGACCGGTGTTCTTAAATTAAAAATGCCCGAAAAGTTGCAAACCGAAATCCAAAAGATTTTCTTAAGCATTTGCCAAAGGCTCGATCAGCAGCCCAAACGAATTGCCCATCGGGATTATCATTCGCGCAACTTGATGATCAAATGGGATGAAATGAGTGTCATCGATTTTCAAGATGCTCGCTTGGGTCCAATTCAATATGATTTGGTCAGTCTACTGAAAGACTCCTATGTGGATCTCAATCAAGAAATGACTGACATTCTCTTGCACGATTACATCGATCGAATGCAGGAGCGGACAAAAACAAAATATTCGATCGAAGAATTCAATGTGATTTACGAGCTGCAAAGTGTCCAACGCTGTTTCAAGGCCTGCGGTAGTTTTGCCAGCTTCTTTCACCAGCGCGACGATCGTCGTTACCTTAAATATCTATCAGGAACTTTGAACCGAGTGATGAAAAGTCTTGAGCATTTTCCCGAATACCAAAGTTTTTCTAGTCTTCTCACGGATTCAGGTGCTCTCGAGAAAAAGTACGAACTATTATGAAAGCCATGCTTCTTGCCGCTGGCGAAGGAACACGTTTTCGACCTCACACTTTAAAAGTTCCAAAACCCGCTCTCCCCTTTTTGAATGTTCCCTTGGGATTTTATTCCGTAGCGACACTTCAAGAGCTAGGAATTAAAGATTTTGTTATCAACACCTTTCACCTCCCGGAAAAAATCGTTAGCGGCTTTGAAACTTTAAGACCGGGTTTGAAATCTTTGAACTTTTCCCTTGAAGAAAATTTGCTCGGCAGCGGAGGAGGGCTGTGGCAAGCCCGAGATCACTTTTCCCTGGAAAAAGATTTTGTTTTAATGAATGCCGATGAAATTATTCTCCCTCGCAAAGAAGATGAGATCCGAAAAGCCTTGGAAAAACACCGCAGAGAAGAAGCACTTTCTACTCTTGTCGTTATGGATCATCCCGAAGTGGGCACAAAATTCGGCGGGGTCTGGGTCAACAATCGTGAGCAAGTCATCGGCTTTGGTAAAACTCGCCCTGCTGAAGCGGTTCATGGATATCACTTTATTGGTCTTCAATTCTTGTCAAAGAATATTTTTTCTTATCTTCCCGAAGGAGGGTCTAATATTTTGTTGAATGGAGTTCTTGAAGGAATTCAAGCTCAGGAAAAAGTTCAGGTGCATAAAATTGACTGTGATTGGTTCGAAACCGGAAACTTGAGTGATTATTTGAAAGCTACTGAAACCTGCTTGCGGCTGCTCCAAAAAAAATCATCACCCTTTTTAAGTTCCGTGCTGAAGCAATTCGCTCCGCACAGCCAATTGAAAAGTAATTCACAGGGTCTGTTCTTAATTGATTCATCAGCGCAAGCCGACCTGGGGCAGTTGCATGGTTTTGCCGTTGTTGGCGCAAAGGCCAAAATCCACTCCCACTGTAAAATTGAAAATTCGATTCTTTCCGAAAATACATTGGTCTCGACAGATATCACTAACGAATTGATTTTGTAATTTTACCCAATAAGGCAGGAGCTTTAGCCCCCGTTGTCTTTGGATAATTCGAAGGAATTTCCCAAAAGCGGTAAGCAGCCAGTAAAGCAAAGGCTGCGCCTTCGATGCTCGAAACCGGCCAACCTAAATCCAGTGTTGTTTGGATTTTTATATTGGGAAGTTGCGCTTGAATTCGCTTCAGTAAAAACAAATTGTGAGCTCCACCGCCACAAAAAATAATGGCTTCGGGCAGTGGTTTAGCGTAACGCTTGTAAGCTTCAGCGATTGTTGTCGCCGTCAGTTCGGTCAGTGTGCACAAGGCATCTTCAAGATCTAAATTCACCAGATTCGGCTTAAACTGATTCAAGAATGATTCACCAAATTCTTCGCGGCCACAGCTTTTTGGTGGCGCTTGCTTAAAGTAAGTGTGATTTAACATTTGTCGAAGCAAAGGCTCTTGAATTTTTCCTTTGGAAGCTCTTTCCCCGCTGTGATCATAAGCAGTTTCTCCATGAGTGCGGGATTGGATGTACAAGTCCAAGAGCATATTTGCCGGCCCAGTATCAAAAGAAAGAAGAACCCCTTTTTTACTGATAAGGCTGAGATTGCTGATGCCACCTAAATTATGAATGGCAACACGAGATTTGGTTTTTAAATTTCCCGCAAGAATTTTTTCGTGAAAGAGAGTAGCAATCGGAGCGCCCTGCCCACCAAGACTCAAATCTGCAGATCGAAAATCACTGATGACTGTTTTCCCACTGACTGTGGATAAATAGGAGGATTCCCCAATTTGCAAAGTAGCCCGAGGAGCCTCGTGATAAACAGTTTGCCCATGAAGACCAATCAACTTCGCTTTTTTGAAAGCGGGTGGAAGCTTTTTATAACATTCGGCATAGAAGCGGCCGAGATCATGATGAAGGCGTGCTAAATCTTTAACTTGAAGTTCATGCCGAGCAGCTCGGGCCAATTGCGATTTCATTTCTGCGGGGAATGAAAAATTCTTTTCTGCATGAAACTTAGCTTTGGGTTTTTGTTTCGAAGACAAAGGTTTATGAATTTCAGTAAGTACGAAATCAATTCCGTCCAGTGAAGTTCCATTCATGATGCCGATTACAAGTTGTTTGCGCATTCCCTACCCGATGAACTACTTTTGAAAATTCGTTGCCGTATTTTCGATAAAGCTGTTTTGCTTTTCCTTAAGTTTATATCGTCGAGTCATCATTTGGAAGATCGAATCTGCCGCAACTCCAATGGGATCACCATTAAAATTTTTCGTAAGGCCAGCAACATTGATTGAGGCCGGATCACGAGGAACTCGACCAGTGCCAGAATAAGTTGGACTTGAGTCTGTGTTGTAATTGCTACTTGCTGCAGAAGCCGACGCTGAACCGCCGCCTTCTTCATAACCCATGGCTGCGGTGTGAGCTCCTAATCTTTTGGCAGCTTCTTTTTCCAGTTTACCAGCAGTAGCCATCGCCGATTTAATTAAATCAGGAGAAATTCCTGCAGCAGCCATAGCTTGAGGGCTCGAAAGATCGGAAGCGCTGTATTCCTTACCATTAATTTTCACCGGGCTTTTTCCGTCAATTCCCAATTTTTTTGCTTCTGCAATACCTTGCTTCACTTTATTAACATCAATTAAATCTCTTAATGCGGGATTGGCTAAGGGATCGGCGCCTACGTTCTCACCGATATTTCCCCATCCGCTTGAATTGTAAGACGCGGTACTTCCTGCAGTTCCTGATGCTCCACCCGAGCTCATGAAATTTGTAGCTGATTGTTGAAGAGCCATTGCACCCATCGCAAAATTCATTACGGCTAAGCCATATAAAGGCGCCGAGACGCAGGGAGGAGCAGCACTGCAAGCATTAGCAGCTTGCAAATTAAAATAACCCATTGTCATCATTCCTGCGCCAACAACTCCCGACACAATTCCTGAGACCATATTCATGGATTGTGATTTCTTAGCAGCATTATTGATCGAAGGAGCAGGGCTTGGGCTGCTTGTTGGCTTAGCAATAGTTCCACTTTGCACGGGTGTAGCTTGAGTGGACTTATTGATTTGCACCGCCGTTGCTGACGGAGCTTCTGCCGATGTGCTCGAAGATTTTTGCGCGAATGCACTTTGTGAAAAAGAAAGAACAACACAAAGTACATAAACTTGTGACTGTTTATATTTCATTTATTCGCCTTTGAGTGTTCGACGATTATCGTTGTAGCGAGCTCTTACCTTTTCGAAATTAGATCGGCCTCCTTGCGGAGAAACTTCTCGAGTCCATGCCTGAGCTGCTACTTTTGTAGGGTTTAAGTTTCGACGATAGTTTGCCAGCGCTCTTTTCGCATCTAGTTCAGATCTGAAACCGCCGCGCCCTCCACCACCACCGCCACCATCATATCCGCCCATGATATTGGTGTTATATCCAGCTTTATTGAGTCGGCCTGGCATTTCACGACTTCCGCCGCCTTTTCCATCGGTTCCTGCTGCGCCTCCGCCACCACCGCCGACGGGAGCACCAGCTTGGGCACCACCGATATTTTCAGAACTAGGTTTTTGTGCGACACCAGCGGGATCACGATCTACGGCGTTTCCTGCTGGAGCTAAACTACCTCTTGTTGATAACGAAGAAGACATGCCAGAGCTAACACTCGAGGAAGTCACTTCACTTCCAGCACCCCCCGCTTTAACTAAAGCATTGGGACAACCCTGAGAGCGAGGATTTTTTAAGCAAATGCAATCAGGAACATTGGCGTTTTTAGGATCTTCACAATTAAGAGGAGTAGGTTGAGCTGCGGTTTGTTGATCACATGCGCTAGCCTGAAAATATGATTGCACAAGCGACCCTGTTGTCGCTGCCGCCGCCATAAGCATATTTTTAAAATCGATTTTGCATATTTTTTCTTTACCCGCAAGCGACTCCAATTCGTTTGCGTCTAGCTCTTCGGTAAGTTCAAAATTTAATCCATTGACGGCAAGTTGAAGTTGCTCAGCGGCAGCTGTACATTCTGGGGGCTTCACAGGCCCAGCTGCAGGAGCACTGTCCACTATTGCTCTATCGGTATCCTTAAGGTCCTCATACGTACAATGGACTTTTAATACTTCGCCAGCATCAGCAACATATTTTTTGAATTCTTTAAGACTCACAACAGTTTTTCCGCAAACTGAGTCACAATAAGCTTTTGCACCTTCACATGCTATCGCGTAACCAGCCATACCTTTTTTAATCACATCAATGGATTTAGCTGCCATGCTACAACTGTCTTTTATGGCAAAAGAAGCTGCTGATGATAAAGTCTGTACTGCGGTAGTCACTGTCGCGATATCAATACTACGACCTGCTAAACAAAATTTAGCTGCTCCCCAGGCCCACTTGTCACAGTCGGGACGATTCAAAGAGTAACGGTCACATTGAACTTTTAACTTTGCAGCTATTTTTCCATACTTCCCTGCAGGGTTAAAACCAGGAATTGCTGCATCTACATGTTTACATTTAGCTTCAATTGTCTCTTTATATTTCTTATGGGGCAGAGAAGGATCCATTGCATCTGCAATCTTTTTTTGTTCTGCCTCAGAGGCACCGACGGAAACAGAGCTGGGTGCAGGGATACTGCCCTTTGGTGCATCACCTGCAGGCAAGCGTTCCGAAAGATCAACTTCTTTCAGAGCTTCTGCAAACGAAAAGTTCAAAAAGAAAAACGTCGTTAAAGCATAGCCGAGGGCTTTGATTTTCATAGGAAATCTCCCCAATTTGTATAGTTAAATTATCGTCTTATTTTGTGATTTTCTGAATGAAATTCGTGGCGATTCTCAATCTGAGACAGTCTAACTTTTTACCAGGTAGGGTCAGGCGCATTGATTATAGACCCACGTGATGTAGGTCCACCTAACTCAAGGTCTCGTGATCTTAAATAATCACTGGAAATAAGTTTTACAGAGTAACCCGTGCGACCACCCAGAATACAATCTCCAGGATAAGGTGAGCGTTTATCACTTGGAATCTCGTTCACAGACTTTAAACATCCGCCAAAATACTTTCCTTCAGGAATTGTTGTGTAGTCCAAAAGATCCTTCGAATTCCAACTGGTCAAAAGCTGAAATGGATCACGAACCACGTGAGTCAATTTGGAATCGTGATCTAAAAGTTGCTGGGGAATCTTAGTTTTCACAATTTCAATTTGATCCTTCACCGAAAATTTTTCCAGCTCGGCTGTCCCGTCAAAACGTGAACCAATATCTCCACGCAGAGGCCAGGTGTAACCAATTTTTTGCAAGAGTTTCCCATCCTTCAAACGTTTAAAATAATTTTCATAAAAATTAGAATCGATAGAGTAATAGGTAATATCAAACTGGTCAGGAGCAACAGCTGCAGCTTCGATCTCACGAAGAGGTGGTCGTTGATTACTAGTCCAACCCCAAGCCAACATGTCCCCTATGGGATTTTTCCCGGCAATCAACATGGATTGGGAGCTGCGATCAAACAAAATATGATCCCAGTCGTTGATCACAATAGGAACATTTTTGTCATGAAGTGCCTTTATATATTGGCCCAAGGGCTGCATCGACATTAACCCCAGACGGTCACCTGGAAATCGCGAATAGTTAGCGGCACGCATTTCACTTTGAAAAGTTTTAGGATCACCGATTTGATTGGGATCATTCAACCGAGGCGGCGCTAAAGGATCAATTTTTTCATCCAGATTTTCGTTGCTTCCACTTGAACGTGTCGAACCTGAAGGCCAATTTTTAAAATACCAGGGACCAATTTTTCCTCCGAAAGGTTTTGCAAAAGCTCTTGCAGTTAGTTCAAAATCAGCCGGTGAAAATGGAATCTTTGGTTTAGACTTTGCCTTAACTCCCACGTATCCCATGCACCAGGGATTTTTTTCAAAACCCAAAGTGTACTGGTAAGGAGCCGACGGCACTCCAAGAAATGTCGAAAGTTGAGAAACAGTTTCTTTTTGGAATTGATTTGTTTGATATTGAGGCAAATCTTTTGGTTCTTGAGAAAGTAACTTCACATCTGGTGTGATTTGTTTATCGGAGCAAATATTGTCTTGATAAATAAATCCAGGGTAGAAGGCAATTTCACTGAGCCAAGCAGGGGGATCAAATTCGTTGGCAGGATTTCCGTAACATTCTCCCTGACGAAATCCATTCAGGACCTCAAACTCGACACTGTCCCTATTAGCTTCTGTTAAATTATTCATTAAAGTATTTTTTATTCCTTCTTTCCCACTCTCGCCATCAATGTCTAAAAAATCATCTGTTGAAAGACTTAAACCTTTCGCCATTTTTGCAATCAGCAACCGGCGAGTTAATTGATCAAAGTTAAATCCAACCACCCAAGTGCTTAGAGTTGTAAAATTAAAATACCCCGACCATTGACACCGATCCGTGATGTTCCCGAGCATTTGTCGCGTGAACACGCTAGCAATTGAGGCCAGACTAATGAAGGCCGCCGAAATTTTTGGTACGGTAAAAAGGTTAACTCGCGAGCCTCCACTGAGAATGCCTTTGCACAAGTTCTCGTCTTTATCTGAACGGACCTCTCCGTTGACATCAAACACCTTTAAGGGTGAATACATTCCGCAAAATACGGGGCGCTTGTAAGTTTCAGCAATTCGCGGATGAGCGCCTTCCTGATCCAATCCTGGATCAAGTTGCATGGTCCGATGATTAAAAGGGGTTAGACCAGGTTCATCCGCTCCGCCAGTCCCTACAACTCGGTAGCGCCAGGCCAAAAGTTTCCAGCTTTGTCGAATTTGGTAATTCACATGAGCCATGGCGTTCAGCATTTCGGCTTGTTTCATAGCCCCATAGTAGGCTGCTAAGTCCACGGAGTTTTGCAAATTGATTTTGTGATGGACCAGCAAACCAACATTGATGATCATCGCGAAAAAAAGGAAAAGAAGTTGAAAAATCAATGCTACGAAAATAGCAACCTGACCTTTTTCATTTCGACTTATTTTAAAAAATGATTTCATGATGTCCCTAAAAACACTTTGACTGACGTTAAAGACCTGGTCAAAATTTTAAAGTTGCTTCGTGGTGAATCTATCTGACAAAAGTCGAGGTTAAAATGTCATCTCGCTTCTACTGTTTTTCGAAATTTCAGCAGCTATTATTTATTTTTCTATTCGCGATTTCGTTCACTTCATCGAGCTTCGCTAAAGATGGCAATGATGTTTTGTTCGAGGGCTATCACAAACTCGTTTCGGGTGGAGTCCACATTGGCTATACGATTTCCCGTTATGAGTATGATCCTAAATCCAAAAAATTTATCGCCATTCTTTTTACAAAAACAGGAGCTCTAGGTTCTGATGTCACTGAAAGCACTTATGCTGTTGCTGATGCTGATTTAAATCCAATCAGTTACGCCTACACTGCAATGGTGGGAAAAGATATCAAGACCATCGATGCAAAGTTCAGCAAAAATCACATGTCTGCGGTCGTCAAAGACAAGGGAAAAACTCAGAAGATTGAACAAGATGTTCCTAAAGGAGTTTTTCTTAGCCAATTCCTAATTTACTTGATGCTCAAAAGTAAAACGGGTTTGCAGTCGGATCTGAATTATAAATATAAAGCTATCGCCGAAGAAGATGGAAAAATTTACGATGGCCAGGCCTTGGTGACCCAGCAAGAAAAATACAATGGTTTTCAAGCTTTCAAAATTTTAAATAATTACAAAGATCTTAAATTTATTGCCTACGTCACTGACCGTGGCGAAGTTCTTGGCGTCAACAATCCCGCACAAAGTTTATCCAGCGAACTTGTCGCCAAACCTTCCGAAGCCACTGGTCAATTCGGTGTTGGTGCAACAATTCTTAAAAATCTTTTTGGTGAAGTTCCTGTTGGGACGAACAATATCATATCGAAAGCTCTTAAAGCCGAAGCTCTAAAGCCTGCCGAATTAGAAAATCCTAAACAGCACGGAGTTCCTCAAGGACAAGGTATAATTATTAAAGCTCAACCTTCACCCAAAGAGAATAAAACAAAATGAACCATATGATTGGCCAATTGATGATGATCGGGATTTCCGGAAAATCCCTCACGACCGACGAGAAAAAATTTATTAAAGAAAATAATATCAGCGGGGTCACCCTGTTTTCCCGCAATGTAGAAAGTCCTCAGCAGATTCGCCAACTTTGTTTAGAGCTTCAATCTCTTCGCCACCAAATGCCGGACAAAGCGCCTTTATTTATTGCTATTGATATGGAAGGCGGTCGAGTGGCTCGCCTGAAAGAGCCTTTTACAATTTGGCCCCCCATGAAAAAATTAGGCGATCTTGATAATCCTACAGTTTCCTTTCACTTCACGAACAAGATGGGTATGGAACTGAAAGCCGTGGGAATTAATTTGGATTTCTCACCCTGCTTGGATGTTTTTACAAATCCTAAAAACACAGTGATTGGTGATCGTGCTGTCAGCACTGATCCTGAAATTGTGGCTAAACATGCTTCCGCTTTAATTCGTGGTTTTATCAAAGCCGATGTAATTGCCTGTGCGAAACACTTTCCTGGTCACGGTAATACCTTGATCGACAGTCACGAAGATCTTCCTGTCGAAAACGCAGATAAAAAGCGCTTAGACGAAGTTGAGCTTGTTCCCTTTAAGCGGGCTTTTCGGTCGCGAGTTGATTTGATCATGACGGCGCACATGAAGTTTCCAAATATCGATCCCGATTGGCCAGTGACACTTTCTGAAATATTTTTGAAAAATATTCTGCGCGATGAATGTCGCTACCGTGGTTTAGTCATAACTGACGACCTGGATATGAAAGCCATGGCGAAACATTATGACCCCGAACTTATTCCCGTTCGATCTTTGCAGGCAGGAGCCGATATTTTACTTTACTGCAATGAGCCCACTTCTCCGCCGAAAGCCATTGAATCCGTTACGAATGGAATCGCCCAGGGTCAGCTGGACAAAAAGCTGATCGAAGCTCTGCACACAAAAGTTTTGAATTATAAAAAAGATAAAATTAAAAATCCCGATCCGCTGCCGTGGGATCAAGTCATGCAGATTGTGGGAAGTGCAGATCATTTAAAATTATCTTCGTGCATTGCTCAGGGTATAGTTCCTGAAGGACTTTTGGTCGAGTAGACTTAACCCTCTTTAAAAACGTCAGCGATAATACTTGGAAATTTTTCAACGAAGAAAGGTTTTTCAAGGCAGATAAACTGATTTAAAAACTCGGGCCTGAGTTCTGGGTTTTCAATATCACCCGAAATAATCATCACTTTTTTTGGTAAAATATTCGCGTCCTGACATTGACTTAAAAATTCAGGGCCAGACATGCCAGGTAAATGCAGATCACAAATCAATAAATCATATTCATTCTGTCTTAAAAGAGGCTGGGCTTCTTCAGCACTGGAGACTGAGGTGATACTGTCATTGCGATCGCTCATCAGATCGATTAAAAGCTCGACCAGCTCGGGATTATCCTCGAGGATAAGAATCCTCTTTGCAGCTTTTGAAGTTACCTGTTTGTTCACTCATTATCTCCAAATAAACTGGATTACTTTGTAAATTAGACTTCAGATATTTACTCGGCACAAAAACAATTTTCTTGACGCAGGTGAGCTTAATGTTTAGAGTCACCACTAATCATAGGTCTAGTTCCCAAAGCCGAGGAAGGAAATTCAATGAAAAAACTCAATATTGAATTAGGTCATCTTGTAAAAGAATACCGCAATAAGAAAGCGATGACTCAATTAGAACTCTCCGAAAAACTCGGTTACGACACTCCCCAATTCGTTTCTATCATTGAGCGTGGATTAGCCAAAGTGCCCTTGAATGTACTTGGCCAGCTAATTGTATTATTGGGCATCCCTGAACGAAAAGTGACTAAACTTTTAACAACGGCTTATCAGCTGGAAGTCCAAAAAGAAATTGCTACTGGTAAAACAAAGGTTGTTAATAGTTAATTGAACAAAGGCGAATTCATGCTTCAAAAGAAAATGCCATATAGCTCAAACAAAAAGGAGTTTTGTTTATTAGCTGAGCAAATTTCTAATATTGCGGGTAAGCATGGAATTAAAATAGCGCCTTACAATTCAGAAGCTCTTCCCCATTTTTCTAAATTAGATGAAAATGCACAAGTTGAAATTCTAAATCAATTACGAATGTACGTTCATATTTGCCAGAAGACTCTCGAGATTTATGGCAGTCTTCATTTTTCAACCCAAATGATATGGGTTGCTTTAAAAGAACTTCAACTAATTCCCTGTTCTGATTTGTTCACAAAAATAACTTCCGAGGACGTCATTGAAATTCATGACCTAGGGAATAAACAGATTTTTAGAAATTTAAGATACTTTGAGTTTTGCAGCTATACCCTCGAAGAAGTGCATTGCGTTCCCTGGACCGAGCTTTATTATCGCCCGGTGGAAGACCTCAGTGTGCTTCTTAGTTTTGCTGAGAATATTATTAAGAACCCGCCGCGCAGTACAATTGCCTGTGATTTTGGTCCCCAATTAATACAGGAACTCAATTCGAGTGCACGCTTAAGCATGAGTAATACTATAAAGTATTACTCACCTCTTTTTGACAACACAGGGAGCATGGTCGCGGCAATGGCTATTGAATCCCCTAAGCTTATTAAGAGCACAGAGAAAAATATTTCCCACTTTCCACCAATGGAAATGCCCGCCGCAAATATCTTAAACTTTGAGTTTAAAAATTAAGCTGCTTTCTTAGAAAGATTTTTTCGAGCGTAATCTGCAGCTTCTTTCAAAACTAAATCGTAAGCGACAAAGGTTTGATGACAGTTTTGTTTTATTCTTTCCATCTGTTCACCAGGAAATTTATTAATTAGTTCCTCGGCATGATCTGAATGTTCCACATCTTCTTTAACGTGAACTTTCAAAAAATTACTTTCTAAACCCGCCTTTTTGATACGCTGATAGATAGTTACTCCAACGTCTACCGCTAACCATTCGAGCATTAAACCGAATCCATAAAAACTAATTGGATCATAAGATGCTTTAAAATACTGTGGCTCATAAAGCAGACGAGTCGATGGTAATTCCGGGAAATGGGCTAAATCAAAACCTAATTTTTCGACATCCTTTTCTGCAATTCGATGATGTCCCCATTCCTCACGAAGATGCTCTATAAAAAATTTATGAGCGTCTTCGTGTTCAAATTTACACTGAGCCGAACACAGGGCCATAATCCGAGTTATATGTTTAGTAAAATAGTATGTCTGAGCTGACCATGAAGCTAAAAAATTTTTGTCATCCCAAGGACAGTTCAAAAATGTCTCACGGTATTGTGTGTTGAGTTCTTTAAATAACTTTTTCATTAAGCCGCCCTTCTGTAATCGCGTGCATTTGCATTCCATATTGTTTCTATTTGATCGTGGTACTTAGGAAATCTGAAATCTTTCATCTCTTCTCTTTTCCAATATAACAAATCGACGATGAGCCCTTTTTCTTCAACATTCTCCTTCAGGAGATGGGCAGCGTTGACCACACTTATGTCACTCATGGATTTTTTGACGGTTGTCCCAATCATAAAGGGATTACCCATATCGACGAATTGCTTCAGCGATAAACCGTGTAGAATGGCTTTATAATCAGTTCCACTTGTCTTCTTTCTAAAATCTGGTGCAATCGTAAAATTAGTACAGATCAAAGCTTTGTCAGAAGACGGCCAGCGCGAAATTTCTTCTAGAAGATTTTTTGGCCACATCCTAAAAAAACTATCGTCATAAAAAAGCGGGGCACGTAAATTTTTTTCGTCAAAGAAGGCAGCCCCAATCGGAGTATTACCTTGATAGAAACCTAACACGAGATCTTGCCTAACCCACTGGTCGGAACAAACACTTTTAGGATCCCAACCAAAATATTTGTAAGAATCTCTCCACACATTAACCCACATTTCATATGTAGCGTTGTAAAGCTTTTCAGAAATATTCATTGGCTTTTTAGGTGAAAAAGATAAGCAGTACAAATCATTCATCCATTCCTCCACTAAGAATATAAATAAATTTTGTTTATACCTTTTCGTCCGTATTTCCAAAACGCCGAGTCTAGAAAAAATATTATTCGCAATTTTGTCGTGATTTAGATCTAAGCTTGGGTAGGCTCTACATGATGTAAACAATTATCTTGCGAAGGTTATTTCTACGACAAAAATCTAGATTAAAATTCGGCAAACAAATGAAATTACTTTAATACTTTTAAACTAATCTTGATTTGAATGTGCAATATCGAGAACTCTCAAATTGAGCTTCTGCACATCCAATGTTTTTAGGCGCTTTAGGAATGAGTCAAAAAACTAGACAGACCTGTAACTATTGCATTGTTTTGAATCGAAGATGGTCTCTCCTCGAAACAGAAGCTTTTTAAGCTTAGAATTGCCGGCCTTCTTTTTGAAACAGTCCTAGCCGCCGAGGTAAAATATGTCAGTGCGAAATTTTGATTTAAATCAAAAAGAAAAGTCTTCAGAGATCAATTCTGATCCTCAACAATTGAATTTCAGCGACTTGCAATTTCATTTGCCTCATGTCGATTTTACTGAAATTCCTGAATTATCAGAGAGCGGATGGACTTCCCTGCGTGCTCTTTCTTACCAAAGAGTTACAAAAAGATATTTTAGTTTATCAATTATTGTTCATGCTCTTTTGGCATCGGCTGTGCTCTTTCTAAATATCCCAATCTCTGAAGAGCCTAAAAAAGAAACTATTACTATCGAAATTCAGGAGCTTTCAGGAAATGAAGCGCCTGTTGTAAACCCCCTACCTATTAAAGCAGCAAAAGCACCCGTAGCTGCACTTCCCGAAAAGGCTGAAGCTCAGGCAACCCCCGTAGCATCTGCCACGCCTGCGACTCCTGCGCCCGCGCCTGAAGATTCATCCGAAGTGATTGATGAACCTGTTATCAAACTTAAACCTATCGCAGCGGCACCTATCCCTAAGCCTGTTAAGACTGAAGTAAAGCCGAAAGCACAAGCTGTTAAATCTGTGCCAGCTGCCCAGAAACCCGCAGCTCCAGCAAAAACTTCAAGCGCAGCAAAGCCTCAACTTCTTTCCGAAGAATCTGAAGTCGCGGTTCCGGAAAGTTTAGATGATATTCAATCTCCCGATCTTGACGAAACATCAGTGAAAGACAATCACCCTCAACAAGCTGAAGCAAAAATCAGCAAGGATGTTGAGAAAGATCTTAAACATTCGGATGAGCAAGATGAAGACTTAGTTGCCAAAGAGTCAGAACAACTTAAGGCCATTGCAAAAAATCTCGAAGATGAATCTCAAGAAAATTTGAAAGCGATCGAAGCTCAAGATAAAGCCGAGCAAGAAGCGGTTCAAAAAGCCAGTGCTCGTCGACGTCAGCAAGAAGCCCAAGCCATTGCCGCAGCCAATGCAAAAGCTGAAGCTGAAAGAGCCTCCGCCGCAAAAGCAGCTGCCGCCGCGGCCGCCGCCAATCAAGGTGGCAACGGTCAAGGTGATGGCGAGGCCGAACAAACCGGAGCTGCTCCTGGAGTTGGCGATGTGCGCTCGCTTCAAGATATGAGACAAATGCCCGGCAATCCGAAACCTTCTTATGACTACAATGAACGTCTTCGCGGTGATGCTGGTGAAGTGGTTTTCTTGGCTTACGTCACTCGTGATGGATCAACGAGCCAGTTCAAAATGATGAAAAGTACAGGTCATAGAAATTTAGATTTAAAAACTTTAAAAGCTTTGAAAAAGTGGAAATTCTATCCAGGACAAGAGGGATGGGTTGAATTCCCATTCCGTTGGGATTTGAACGGCGGCCCTGCTGAAATGCCGACCATGTTGCGACGACGCTAGGACTAAGCGCCTCTCCAAAATGGACTCATGAATTCTGCAGTATATATGCTGCAAAACTTGTGAGTCCTCAAACACTTAATCTATTTGAAATTAATCTTTGAAAAGAACTTTGGCAGATTTAGTTGTGCCTTTATTGCGAAGAGCTGCTTTTCGTTTTGTTCCAGAGCCCGCTTTTTTGTGTTTACGAATTAATTCTGTACGCTTTGTTTTTGAAGCCATAACTACTCCCATTCCCGGTTAATGCCCTGCATAGCTATCAAAAGGGAACAGCCAAGTCAACGGAATGGCGAGAATCCGAGGAATCTTGGACTTCGCCCTCGTAAGCATAATTCAGCTTAAATCGCGGTAAATCAAAGCCAAACCCGGCGGTCGCTAATTGGCGGCGAGTAGAATTCTCGTCACGGTAGCCAAATCGAAGCAACATCCACTTGTTCAGATAGCTTTCAAAACCAAACATTGAAGTGAGACGAGCAAAACTGTTGTTAATATCGCTGAGGACATCGGCTCGAAGACGAAAAAAGTCCTGCATAATGTAATTTGTGCCCAGTCCGACCTGAGGGTAAACCTTATAAGCCTGTGGAAAATCTTTTGTTTCCCCAGTCACGTTGTAAAAAACAAGCCCAAATCCCAAGCGCGGCATCGGGGCATAAGCGAAAGCCACATCACCATTGATGTGATTGATAGATCTTTCGGCTTGAACCACTTGGTAATAGTGAGCTGAAATCCCTGCCGTCCATTTACGACCCAGAAAATCAGCAATGGACAGTTTGAAATCCTTCAATGAGTCGCGCTGGTAATAAGAAAAGGCCGCAGGAACTAGGGCCTCGGGAGTGTTATCGGAAAAGCCGACTCCCAATTCTTTTGAGCCCACCAGCGAATAAAAGTAGTAGCCCCGCAAGTAAGGTAAAGTGGCAGGATTTAAAAAGCTTGAGTCTCCTGCGCTGACAGCAGCACGCCCTGTGCCCCCAGTGGCTGCCGAGACCGAGCCGTTGTAGACCTGGGCCGAAGCCTCTCGGTTGAGAGTGCAAAACAATAAACCACAAATGCTAACGGAAATAATGAACTTCACGAGGACCTCACCTTTACAAGGAGTATCCTTATGACTGTAGGGAAATCAGAATCAAAAATCAATTGCGAACGCAGATAGTAGCGACTTCAGCACAATAAGGGGTTGGCGGCGTCGCAGGATAGTTCTGACGACTGTCTTGAGTGTTGTAAAAACAGGGTTCAGTTAAATCGTACTGAACCGGAACCATTCCGTAGGATGTTCCCCCGGCATTTGAGGGTAATCCTTCATCCAAATAACAGCGAAAATTTAAAGGAACAATACAACGACCATCGACACTGACATCGTAGTCTTTTGCAGGGAAATGCCGACGTAAAATCTCTAACTCTTTTTTGTAATTGGCATCGGTCATGCGAGCGATTTTGTCTTTAGGACAGTGCCCAGGTTGATCTTCTTTACGAACGATGGAATATCTTCGAGAGATAGGACAGCTCCAAGTTCGCCCTGAAGGTTTACCGGTCTCGAGGTTCACTTCACTGACTGCAGTTAAAATATGCCGTGGATTCCACGGATGAGGTGCATTTCCTGGGTGAATCGCGCTGGTGTAATAATCGAGATCTTGTTGAAAGAGAAGCTTAAACCCTAAACCGTAGGCAACAGTTTTGCTGCCAGCCGTAGGAGTCCGCAAAAGTGTTTGGTCAATGCTGTCATCGAATCCGACTGTTAAAAGAGCCTCACTATCAAATTTATTACGAAATTCATTAGCGATTTCTTCATTCTTATTCAGTGCGAGTGAACCTTCTAAAACTCGAAATTCATTTTCAGCTAATGGAAAAAAATTAACGAAAGCTGGTTCTGTTGATGAGTAAGCTGCATTCATCATCTTACCTAACCAGCGATCATCGGTTAAGAGTCCCATCATTGGGACAACTTCAATTCCGTAAGTAATATTACTTTGTGACGAATACACTTGGCGAAGATCATTGGTTTTTCGCATGCTGAATTGAATTTGAGCAGCTTCATTTCGTTTGGATTGGGCTAAATATATTTTTGCGTCGGTCGCGGTCGGAACGGTATTGTTCGGATTGTTGGGATCATAATTGGGCCTGATGTTTTGCTTCACCCAATCCACATAACTTTTAGTGATGCGTACACCTGATGTTACAACATCGGGAGCACTTGGGTTCAAAGGCTTCTGAACTTCGTAAGCACCAACTTTAAAAGTAAAAGCTTTGCTGGCCGAATTCGGACTAGCACAAGACATGTAAGTGAGTTGATCAATGGCGGCCTCGAAGGCAAATGGCGTAACATCCGACTGAACCGCTAACTGCTGCATTTCAACATTTTCTTGTTGAGTCGCTTCGAACCCGGCCTTACCACAATTTTGAAATGTTGTGACGACGATAGCTCCGCCAACAATGACAGTAAGAGATACAAATCTCCACGATTTGATTGAAGAAAATGATGCTTTAAGGCTCATTATTGATGTATCCCCCAGTTAGTTCAGAGTAACACAATCCGTCTTTAAATAACTTCCAAATCTTTGACTTGTCTTAGTATGAAACGTTTGTAATTGATAGGATATGTCTAAAATTAAGAAAGCCCTTATCCCAGCGGCTGGTCTAGGCACCCGCTTTTTACCTGCAACTAAAACCGTTCCGAAAGAGATGCTCACTCTTGTTGATGCACCTATTATTTTATACGTGGTTGAAGAAGCCATTCAGGCTGGGATTGAAGATATAATTCTGATCGCTGGTCGGGGCAAATACGCCATTGAAGATTTTTTTGATTCCTCCTATGAGCTTGAAGATAAACTGGCTCGCACGGGACAAACCCATCTGTTAGATCGTTTAAACCACGTGCGGGACAATGCAAACATAATCAGTATTCGCCAAAAGCAAGCCTTAGGTTTGGGTCATGCGGTTCTCTGTGGCGCCCCGGTTTTAGGGAATGATCCCTTTGCAGTACTCTTAGGTGACGAAATCACTTTGAGTGATAAAAAAAATTCCAGTTTAACTTCACAACTTTGCGAAATTTACGCAAAAACTGGAAACACAGTTGTGTCCATTATGCCGGTCGAAGAAAGAGATGTTTCAAAATACGGAATTGCTGAAGTTGAAAAAACGGCTGAAAAATACTTTCGAGTTAAGAGCTTAGTTGAAAAACCTCAGCCCACGGAAGTGCAAAGCCGATGGGCTCTGACCGGCCGTTATGTTTTTGAAAACGAAATTTTATCTGTTCTGAAAGAAGCTCGACCAACTTTAAACGGCGAAATTCAATTGACCGACAGCATGAATCTTTTAGCGCAGCGATCTGCGATGTGGGCCAGTTCTTTTAATGGCGTTCGCCATGATGCTGGTGATAAGCTGGGATATCTTAAAGCCAACGTTGAACTCGCCTTAAAAAACGATGAACTAGGGCCCGAGTTCAAAAAATATTTGCGCGAAGTTTATACTCGCATAAAGGAATAGACGATGTGGAAATTATTTTTAGCTTTAACTTTATGGGCCTATATTCCTCCAACAAAAATGATTTTACAAAGAACCGTCGAAAATTCTGGAAGTGGAGTTTATGCCATTGATCAAGAAGTGCAATTTTCGAATGGAACTGACACTGTTTCTTGGCGGGAAATTTGGTTGGTTGAAAATGAACGTAATCTGCGTTTGACGGTGGTTCCTCCGAAAGACCAGGCCGATAAAATTAAGATTCAATACGTGTATGCGGGTGGACAAAGATGGTCTTTGGCTTCGGGAAAGAAAAAAGAATCCCAAAAAATTTCTGAGGATTTTGTCGAGAGATGGTTTCATTACCGTCACGTTGATGCTTTCCAAAATGCTTTATTACAGAACCAAATTATTCCTGAGCTACCAAAGGCGACAACCGTTTCTAAGAAATCAAAATCAACGGATGAACCTAAATATGAGCCAGAAAATTTTGTCCGTTTAGGACGCTCGCAAAATGTCGTCACTTATTCTTTTGGTACTCCAACTCCTGCCCCAGATGAAAAGATGAATCCGGGTCTGTGGATTGAACAAGATCTTTTCCTGATTCGAAAAATCCGTTGGGCTAATCAAGCAGAAATTACTGCCGATGATCACGCTCCTTACGCGAAGGGTTTGCAATTTCCAAAAACTCGCGTTCTGAAGTGGGGGCCAAACACGGTCACCATGAAGGTTCTGAACGTGGTGTCCCGTTCAGGTAAAGTAAATAATTTTTTCCAACCTCAATCTTTGGATTACGTGACGACTTTTGAAGGAATTCAATCTTCCCCATTGAAACCCATGATCGAGGAGTTCTACACGAGATTCCGATGAGTTTAAACTCTCACTTGTGGAAAATTGCGGTTGATGCCCCAATCAGATACGTCCTTACTTATTCAACCGTTGGCTTCGAGAAAGATCTAGCGCCTGGTCAGTGGGTGCAAGTTCCTCTGGGTCGAAGAAAAGTAGCTGGTCTTTGCTTGGGGCCTGCCACCGAAGCCGATCTTAATGAAAACTTTAAAGTGAAATCCATCGAGGCCATCGATTCAGAATATCCCCCTTGGTCTAAACCCTTTTTGCAGTGGTTGGATTGGTTAGCCCAGTATTACATTCATCCTCCGGGCTTAGTGGCATCACTGGCGCTACCCCCACTGCGAAGAAATCCCAACGGGAAAACTCGCAAGTCGAATAGAGCCGCAGTCATTCCTGTCTTGCCTTCAGAAGCTCCGCTCCAACTTAACCAGGAACAGAAAGTTGTGGTGGATAAAATTGCACAGGCTTCTGGATTTTCGACTCATTTGATCTTTGGTGTTACCGGTTCGGGGAAAACAGAAATTTATTTACAGTTGCTCGAGAAAATTCTTGATGAAGGAAAAACCGGTCTTGTTTTAGTTCCCGAGATTGCATTGACCCCGCAGTTGATCCAAAGATTTGCACGACGTTTTGGAAATAAAATTGCAGCTCTGCACTCTCAATTGACTGATCGAGAACGCACCAATCAATGGTGGGACATGGTCGAAGGACGAAAACAAATTTTGATTGGAGCTCGTTCGGCTTTATTTTGTCCTGTACCAAATTTGGGTTTGATCATCGTCGATGAAGAACATGAACCCAGTTACAAGCAAGATGAAAAATTAAAATATAACGGGCGCGACGCTGCAATCATGTTGGGAAAACATATGAATTGCCCTGTGCTGTTGGGATCGGCGACTCCCAGCTTAGAAAGTTGGAAGAACGCTATCGAAGGCCGATATCATTTGCACCAACTGAAACATCGCGTGGCCGACCGTTCACTTCCTGAATTCACCATCATCGATTTTAAAGAAAAGAATTCTTCGAATCCGGAAAGCTTGGCTTTTTCTCGTGCGAAATCAAAGGAATCTCTGCCCTTCTGGTTAAGTCCCCAACTTCACGACGCTTTAAAATTTCAACTGGAGCAAAAAAATCAATCGGCACTTTTTTTAAATCGACGAGGACTAGCCCAGATGGTTTTATGCCCTGATTGTGGTCACACTCGTGAATGTCCCAACTGCGATATCAGCTTAACACTTCATGCGAACACACACTTGATTTGTCACTATTGCGATTATCACGAAAATTTCAAAACTTTATGTCCCGATTGTCGAGAGGGCGAATTAAAGCCCCTGGGTCTTGGAACAGAATTAGTTGAAACTGATTTGCGAAAACTTTTCCCTGAAGCTCGTATTGCTCGAGCCGACCGAGATGAAATCCAAAATCGGCAGGAACTTGAAGATTTAATCAGTCAGATGGAAAATGGAGAAATCGATTTTCTGATCGGAACGCAAATGATTGCGAAGGGCTTAGATTTTCCAAAATTGAAATTGGTTGCTTTTGTTTTAGCGGACGTTGGTTTTAACTTTCCCGATTTTCGAGCCACCGAAAGAAGCTTTCAATTATTGACTCAAATGAGTGGAAGATCAGGACGACATGTATTAAGTGGGGAAACTCCGGGGCAAGTTGTGGTGCAAACTTACAATCGGGAACACGAAAGTCTAGTCAGAGCCCAAAAAACAGATTTCGAGGGGTTCGCCGAACAAGAGCTTCTTCATCGCAAAGCTTTGAATTATCCACCCTATGGACGTCTTGTCTGTTTTCGCGTTCAGGGAGCCAAGCTCGGTGAAGCTCGGGACAGTGTTCAGGCTTTGGCACAAAGGGCTTTTGCTTTAAAGACAAAATTCTCCGCTTACGATAATTTAGAAATTTTAGGTCCAGCTGAAGCTCCCTTGTCTCGCATCCGGGGGCAATTCCGTTTTCATTTGCTCGTCAAAGGCTCACAAGCTCAGGTTCTAAATCAATTTTGCCGGCAACTCGTCGGTGACGAGAAATGGTTTCCTCATTCAGTGAAAGTTCTCGTGGATATTGACCCTATCCACCTCCTGTAACAGAATGAGAACATGGCTCAATGTCCTCGGTGCGGTTCACAAGTCGATTCACTCCTTTCTGTTTCCAATGCGGACTCTACAGAGGATGCAACCGTATCCCAAGTTTGTAACAACTGTTTAGATGAAATCCGAAGCTCCAGTGGCCCAACGTCCACCAGCGGCGGCGTCTTGATGGCGCAAGAAAAGGCCAAAGAGCATCATCGCTTAATGCTTTGGAAAAGCCGAGTGAATCTGATTAAAAAAGCTCGCATGCAGATGAATGCCAAAATGTATTCTGAAGCCGCCGTGTCTTACGAAAAATATTTAAAAATTCTTGAGCTTGTTTTTAATCTCACAAAAGGCACAACTTTAACCCCGGAGCATTTTAAAGCCACAGCTCGCACAACCGAGATCACCGTTGTTACTTCTGTTTACTGGGATTTGTTGCGAATTTATGATTCGCACGAAAAGTATTACGAAAGGCAACAGCAGGCTGCTCGGCAGCTGGCGCTTTTTGTTCGTTTTTCTCCCATTTTCCCAGATATCATCAAACGTGCTGAGCACTATGTACGAAATGCAAAAAATCCTTCGGTCTTTCGCAGCTTTTTGAAAAACGCTGCTGATCAACGGCCCCGTTGTTTCATCGCTACGGCTGCGTTTAATGATCCTTTAAGCCTTGAAGTTTTACGTCTGCGAATCTATCGCGATTTCGTTTTAGACCATTCCCCAATTGGGAAAGTTTTTATCACTTTTTATTACTGGACCTCTCCCTCAGTGGCGAAATTTCTTGAAAAGCAAGAGCTTCTTAAAGCATCCACCCGCTTTGTTTTGCGGCGTTTAATAAAGATTTTAAAGATCGATTAAACCTTGCCAATTCCTTGGTCGTTGAGGATTGTTTTTATATGAGTACAAATTTTGATTACATTGTTATTGGTTCAGGATTATCTGGTCTTTGTATTGCTCATCAATTGAGCCAACAAAACGCCAATGTTGCCTTAGTGGAATCCCTGGATGTCGCCGGCGGCAGCAATAAGAAAATTTCTTTTCCACACAGTGAAGTTAATAATGGCTTGCGCTTAATGCCAGCAACAGAATCCGCACTGAAGTCCGTGGAATTTTTAGAAAATCTTTTAAGTTTAAAAATAGTTAAATCCATTCAGGAAACTCAACCGGTCACTTTTGAAGGTGGACAAATCAAGCCCTTCTTAGGTTTTGGTGAGAATCCTCCGGATTTCTTCGAAGAGCTTCAGTACTTCACCTCTGCCACTTTGATCGATTGGAATCTTGAACCTTACGAATGGACGCGTTTACTTTTTGAAAGATTCAAGGGACAGTTTTTTCCTCGATCGATTGCAACTCGCTTTCAAATTGAAAACGATAAAGTCGCTTCAATTTTAGTGAATGGTTCAAAGACTCTGAAAGCTGAAAATTTCATTTTCTGCGGTCCCCTGCGCGAATTGCTTTTACTTGTCCCCGAAAAATTCTTGAATTCTCGACTGCGCCAACGATTAGCTAAAAATAATTTTTGGACTCTGGTGGGGATTGATTTTTCTCACAGTTCCCGAATCACTGATTTGAATTCAGTCCATGTTCTTAACGGAACGACTCAAGATGAAATCGGTCCTTGCTTAGGGCGCTTCTTGCCTTCGACCGATCAAGCTCATCAAGTTTCCCAATGGATTACTTTTGTTGATGAAGCCGAAGCTGAAGACACTGAGGTCATCGCCGCTTCATTGAAAAAAATGAAACGCCAAATTAAACGTGCTTACCCTGAAGCTCTCGAAAATTTACAGACGGAACGCATTTCCGTGACTCCTTTGTATTCCGGAATCAATGAAATCAAATTGCAAGGGAATCAAACCTTGCCGGGCATTGAAAATCTCTGGATCGGCTCAGGACAGGCTCATATGCAGAAGAATCTCATTGGAGCTCTATCTCAGGCTCAATTGGTGCTTGCGGCTTTAGGGTTTGCTTCTGCCGCAGCGGACCAACCCGAATTAAATCCTGATCTGGCTTAAGATTCCTTGGACTCAAGCCTGGTCGAGTTGTGTTCTTCACATTCGAATGTTCAAATAATAAAAGACACTCACAGTCCGAGGTTTAGGGTGAATATGAAAACAATATCTAGATGGTTTCTAGTTTTTAGCTTTTTGC
>JAKFYD010000026.1 GCA_021731025.1 Pseudobdellovibrionaceae bacterium
GCGGCACCTTCTCCTGAGGAGGTGGTGGCGCCGCCGCCTCCACCAAAGGTTCCTGAAAAAGCGAAGGTTGAAGATAAAAGTCGTGAGCGACAGGTGAAGGGTGCACCAACCAACCAGCCAAAAGCACAACAAGCTTCCCAAGCGGCTCGTGCCAATGAAGTGGCGCCAATTCCTAACTCACAAAATCGTCCTAAAAAATTCACGTCCACGAAACAAGGTGGGGCAGTGAAGTTGGGAAATCAAGCGGGCGCCAATGCGCAAAGTGCTCAACCTAAAGACGTTTCCAAAATTGGTTTATTCGGAGCTTTCGGGGGCGGAGGAATCCGTTCGAAATTGGATCAAGCTTATCAAGGAGCTGGCGGAATTTTAGGCCAGGCTGAGAAAGCGACGGGGAGTTCTGGATTTGCCGAAGATCGCGAAGGCGATGACGTCGGTTCAAAATTTAAAGACACCGGAGCTGGTGGTAAAGGAACGGCGACTCAGGGAATTGCGGGAATTGGGACTAAGGGACGATCGAGTGGAATGAGTGCCTATGGTGGAACTGAAGGTTTCGGAGACAGAACAGCAGTAGCCATCGAAGCCGGCGGATCAGAAATAGGTTGGGAAGGCACCATCGATAAAGAAGCCGTACGTCGCCGCATTCGTCATAACCTCAATTTAATTCGTGGTTGTTACGAAACAGAATTGCGTAAATTGGATCAGGCAGGCCGAAGAAGTTTTGAAGGTCGAGTTACTTTGCAGTGGACCATCATTGCTAATGGAGTTGCGCGTGACGTGAAAGTCCTACAAGGTTCATCAACGCTAAAAAACGGTGCCGTGGAAAACTGTGTAGCTATGCGAATGGCTACTATCGTTTTCCCTGACCCACCCCAAGGAATGGAAGCTACTGTGACCTATCCTTTTGTATTTAAATCAGGACTATAATTTTAAGGAGGAATATCGTGGACCCAACAGTGCAAGCAGCAGCGCAAGCGGCGGACAACACAAACTTTATATTACGCGCCTTTCATGAGGGCGGACCGGTGATGATTATCATCGCGATCTTCGCGGTGATGACGATCTTTTTGGTCATTGAAAGGTTTCTGAAATTGCGTGAAATTTCTGTGGATAAAAAAGAATTCACGGATCAAGTTTATCGCTTAGTGGTTGCAGGGGATTTGCGAGGAGCTGTGTCTTTTTGTGATGCTCGTCCTTCTCCATTAACGAACACGGTGAAAGCAGGACTTATTCAAGCGATGAATAAAAGACCTGATGAAGAAATTCAAGTCGCGATGGATGCCGCTGTTTTGCGTGAAATGCCAAAAGTCGAAGGGGCAACTTCCTTCTTAGCTGTTTTTGGTAACGTTGCGGTTTTAGCAGGACTCCTAGGAACCATCATGGGGATGATCAGTTCATTCCGAGCGGTGGCAAAAGCAGATAATGCCACCAAAGCCGAAGAGTTATCTAAAGGTATTTCTCATGCCCTGAACTGTACAGCCTTTGGACTTTTTGTGGCGATCGTAGCAATCGTTGCTTACGGGGTTTACCAACACGTTATTCAAAAACGCGAAAATGAAATTGTCGAAACCAGTATGACGCTTTTAAATTTGGTTGTCGCTAATCGTGAAAAAGTGCGCGAATAAAGGGAGATTTAAATGGCTCAAATAGAATCCAGTAAGTCGGGACGTAAAGTTGATGTCGAACTCAACTTAGTTCCTATTATTGATTTGATGAGCGTTTTGATCACCTTCCTGCTGATCACTGCGGTATGGACCCAAGTTTCAATGATCCAAATTGGCAGTTCCCTGTATGCAAAGAAGCTTGATGATCAACCGCCACCCAAACCACCGCCTCACGCTGATTACGTTCTTAAAGTTGACGTCAAAGCCACAGGTTATATTTTAACTTCGGGGAAACAGATTATTTCACTGCCGAAAATTCAAAATGAATATGACGATGCAGGTTTGTCGGCTCAGCTGCAAAGAATCAAACAAGTTTATCCCGAAAAAATTGATGCCGTTGTCAGCGTCGCGGATGAGATTGCCTACGACAATTTAATTCGTGCGATGGACCATCTTTTGGTTTCAGGATTTTCAAATATTTCTGTAGCAACAGGAGGGCCGAACTGATGGCGATTTTTCAGCCAGGTGTTCGTCACCGCTATCACAATATTTTAAAACGACGTAAAGGAAAACGTTCGACCACAGCTGTGCTGTCTTTGACGGCCATGGTGGATATGTTTACGGTTTTGGCGATCTTTCTTTTACAAAATTACGACGTCAAAGATTTCATTGTTTATACTCCGAAAGAAGTTGTTCTGCCGAAAGCGAATAGCATTAAAGAATTAAAGCCGGCTTTTGTTGTTACAATTTCAAACAAAGAGATTCTTTTAGATAAAGACCCTGTGGCCACTTTTCAGGAAGTCAAAGCAATGAGGCCATCTGACTGGATGTTGCAAAGCCTTCACGACAAACTCAAAGAAGGTTTGATCCGTTCTAAACAGGAATTTGAAGCAAAGAGTAAAAATCGCCTTCGCGAAGTGGTTGACCCCAATGCTGTTGTCGAAGTGGAAGACCCTAATGCATGGAGAAAAATAACCATTCAATCCGATAAGGATATTGATTTTTTGACGGTTAAAAAGATAATGTACACGGTTTCAGAGGCTGGAGCCGGGGAAATTAATTTTGCTGTGACAAAAAAACCTAATGATACTCAAAGTCAATAATGCCCCGATGGAAGAATTATCTCTTTTTCTCGCTACTCCTTGTTCTGTTCGTTGAAATTCTCATTATATTTCCCAATCAACTTGAAAAAAAGGAGGCTGAAAAACCTCCTGAACTTCCTGCCGTAACTCCTCTTCAGAAAATGGGGGGAATCCATCTTGTTGAAAGCCAAAAAGGCAGTCGAGATTGGGAGCTTTTTGCAGAAAATGCCACGGGAACTCCTGAACAGGGCAGTTGGAATCTTAAAAAAGTTAAAGTTCAATATTACAACAAAGATCACATGGATTTTACCGTTGTTGGCGATACTGGAGTGATTGAGGGAAAAACCAAGGACATGCAGATCTCTGGGAATGTGGTGACAGAATCTGCCAATGGCTATGTCTTTCAAACGGAAACAGTTCTGTACGAATCTGCGGCCCGAAGGATTTCGTCTCCGGGAAAAATTAAAATGACAGGGCCTAAAGATGCCGAGGGTTCTGGCCTTTCTTTGACCGGTGAAAAAATGACCGTCCTTGTTGACGAAAATCAGATGAGGATCGATCAAAAAGTATTTGCCCAAAAACAATTGAAAGATAACAAAATATTAATGATTAAGAGTGAAGAAGCGCAATTCAGTGGAAAAAGCAATGAAGCGAACTTTTACAAAAATGTGCAAATCAAATACGGTGACTTAATCATTTACGGACCTGCGGCTAACTTTGTTTACAACCCAGGTAGTCAATTTTTAGACTCGATTCAAGTTAAAGGTGGAATCAAAGTTACAGGTCAGGATAAGGTGGCCACGAGTGAAAATTTGAATATAGATTTAACAAAGAATCTTTTTCGCTTCATCGGAAGACCCAAAGTGGTGCAAAATGAAGACGAATTAACCGGAGAAGAAATTATTTTTTTGGATGGTGGGAAACAAGTTAAAGTTCAGAAGGTTCGCGCTAGGGTGGAGAGCCAAAAGTGAGTTTGCTCAAGATCGAAGATATTTCAAAATCATTTAAAAAACGTCGGGTCGTCGACGGAGTTTCTTTTCACGTCGAGTCGGGTCAGGTCGTCGGTTTACTAGGCCCGAATGGGGCAGGTAAAACAACTTCATTTTATATGGTGGTGGGTTTAGTAGCACCCGATCATGGACAAATTTTGATTGATGGATTGTCGATCACCCAGGAGCCCATGTACCGTCGCGCTCGAGTTGGACTGAGCTATCTTGCCCAAGAGCCGAGCATTTTTAGAAAACTCACCGTTGCAGCAAATATTTTGGTGGCCCTCGAGGCTCATGGATATGATTCAGCCAAGCAAGCTGAAAAACTTGAAAGCTTACTGAATGATTTCCGTATAAATCACATCCGTGACAATTACGGCTACTCGCTTTCTGGGGGCGAAAGGCGACGTGTTGAAATTGCCCGCGCCCTTGCCGGTTCACCCAAATTTTTGTTATTAGATGAGCCATTCGCGGGTATTGATCCCATTGCCGTGGCCGATATCCAAAATATTATTCGTGACCTTAAGGCCAAAGGTATAGGAGTTTTGATTACGGATCATAACGTGCGTGAGACTTTGGGCATTTGCGATTATGCTTATATATTGAAGGACGGGAAGATCCAGGTCAGTGGCAGCGCTGATGAAGTTGCAAATTCCGATTTGGCCCGTCGGTTTTATTTGGGTGAGAACTTTAGACTTTAAACGTCCAGGAGATTTACAGATATGGCTCTCAGACAGACAATGAACCTGAGCCAAAACTTAGTGATTACGCCTCAGTTGCAGCAAGCGATTAAGCTTCTGCAAATGTCTCGTTTAGAGCTTGAATCTGCCGTGCACGCTGAACTTGAAGAAAATCCTATCTTAGAAGAAGCGGCCGATCTTAAAGAAGAAGATCTGATTCGTACTAAAGAAGCCGCAGCTGAATTAGAAAATAAAGAAGTCGAACAAAATAGCGAAGCTAGCCAGGATCCTCAAAAGCAGGATGAGTTCGAATGGGAAAGTTATCTCGATGCGAACCAGAAGCCACCCCCTTCAGGTATGGCTGGCAGCGAAGAGATCATGAACTACGAGAACCTCATCTCGACCAGCCAAACTTTGCACGAGTACCTGCATTGGCAAGTGAAGATGAGTGGATTCAGTGAATTGGAAGAGCAAATTGCTGACGTCTTGATCAGCTACATCGACGATGATGGCTATCTTAAAACTCCTTTGACACAAATTGCTGAAGAGGAAAAATTTGATATCGCTGATGTTGAAGACACTTTAAGTCTTATTCATGATTTTGATCCCCCCGGTGTCGGAGCACGCGATTTAAAAGAGTGCTTATTGATTCAGGCAAAACATTTGGAAGAAGACACCCAAGATTTAGTTTACCTCATCAACCATCATATCAAGGATCTGGAAAAGAAAAACTTCGAAGCGATTTCAAAGGCCTTGAATAAAGATATTCGAGAAATTGCAGAAATTTGTAAGATCATTTACACCATGGAGCCCAAGCCAGGTCGAGCTTACGTTGTTAATGACACTCAATATGTGACCCCTGATGTTTATGTTTACAAAGTCGGTGATGACTATGTTGTCTCGTTGAACGAAGACGGGCTGCCGCGGTTAAAAATTTCAAATTTTTATAAAAACATGCTTAGTGGTGGTACGACTAAAAAAGAAGAACAAGTTTATATTCAAGAAAAGTTAAAATCGGCGGTGTGGTTAATTAAATCAATCCATCAGCGGCAGCGAACGATTTACAAAGTGAGCGAGAGCATTGTTAAACACCAGCGAGAATTTTTTGAAAAAGGCCCGGGCTTTCTGAAACCCATGGTCTTGCGTGATATTGCGAATGACATTGGAATGCACGAATCAACGGTTAGTCGGGTGACTACAGCAAAATATGTTCACACTCCGCAGGGGATTTATGAACTGAAATATTTTTTCAATTCAGGGATCAGCTCGAGTGATGGCGATGCTTTGGCCAGTGAATCTGTAAAATTAAAGATCAAAGACATGGTTGCGCGCGAAAACACGAAGAATCCTCTGTCGGATCAAAAAATTGCGGAAATTCTTTCGAAAGAAGGAATTCAAATCGCGCGAAGAACGGTTGCTAAATACCGTGAAATGCTGAAAATCCTTCCGTCAAGCCAAAGAAAAAAGTTTTTCTAAACATAATTCTCTTAATTTTTATTAAATTTAATGAATCACCTCGATGGATGTCTAGGTTGTGTCAATAAACACTTAAACTTTTTCTAAACTCACTTCAAAATAGTAAAGATTGTAAAAACGATACGGAGTATAAAAATGCTTGATCGAAAAAGCTTTGGCATCTTGATTTCAATTTTTATTTTTGCGACATCCTTAGTGGCCAACGCACAAACAGCAGCGCCCGCAAATGCAGGACGCACAGGACTTGATCGCAGTTTAGAACCATCAAACCAAGACGAGATCAGTGCTCTCTTCGAGAATGTCATCGCTGTTCAACGAAAAGCTAAAGTGAAATCAGGAAAATTTTTGCTGAGCCCTATTTTGTCTTTCGATTTTTCGGATGCTGTTTACACTATGTACGGAATAAATTTAAGTTTTGGTTATGCATTGAGTGAATTTTGGGAAGTGTATTTTACTTACACTCCTAGCTTTACTTCGAACGAGCGAAGCATCTCTAAAAAAGTGCGCGAGCTACCTGCTTATGCGGATGGTTCTAAGCCGGCTATCGTCGCCGAAAAAGCAAAGTCAGCCATGGGGATCGATATCAATTGGATTCCTATTTATGGAAAAGATTCATGGGGACCTTTCGGTATTATTCGCAGTGATACATTCTTTAATCTTCACGTGGGACAAATCAAGTACGAGCAGAATTCGGGCTTGAAATATAAATTTGCTTTAGGAAAAACATTCTTCCTGACTCCGGTGTTGAATTTGCGCGTGCAAGCTGGGGGCGCCCTGATCGAAGCTTTTTCAACTTCGGACGCGGCGATCGCCCCCAAAAAGGAAAGCGTTACCATCGGACTTCTTGAAGGCGGATTTGTCTTTTATTTTTAAAAAATTTTATTTAGAGGACTGGGAGGTTCTTAATGGGTATGATTGAGTTTCTGAAAAAGTTTTTAGCAGAAGGTGGATTTACGGCCTATCTGTTAATCGGTACTGGCTTAGTGCTGATCGTTGTTTCGATCACTCGTCTGTACTATTTGTATTTTGTTCTTCGACCTGCCGGAGATCAAGCCTTGCAGAATTTAGGCAAGCAAGTTCTCAAAAAAGAATACACGGCAGCGATCCAAGTTTGTAACTCGACATCGAATGTTCCTGAATTCGAAGTGATCAAGTCCGGCTTGATGGCTGTTGATAGCGGTCGTGAAGCGATGAAATCTTCCTTAGGTGCAGCGATTGTTGATATCATGAAAAATTGTGAAAAAAATATTCAGTTGATTTCATTGATCGCCAGTGTGGCAACCCTGTTGGGCTTGTTAGGGACAATTTCGGGTCTGATTAAAACATTTGCTGCGATTGCTGCTGATCCTGCAAAAAAAGCAGAGATGTTAGGTATCGGTATTTCGGAAGCGATGAATGCCACTGCCGCGGGTTTAGTTATCGGTATCAGTGCGATGGTTGTACATACACTATGCACGCAAAAGATCGATCAAATCATCGGGCAAGCTCGTAAGACCGGTTATAATTTAATTACTCTCATCGAGCAAAGCGAAAGATAGTAGGTTCAAATGGAATTTGAAGAGCATATAAGGAAAGAAACGCCCGAGCCAGATCTAGTTCCCATTGTGGACTGTCTGGTCAGTGTTATTTTCTTCCTCTTATTCTCAACGACATTTATCGAGTTAACCAAGTTGGAAGTGCCTCCCGCTGCCATTTCGAATGCAGCACCAACGGATAATAAGTTACCATTGTCGCCAAAGTTTTATGTTGATGTGAATGGATCAAATTTAAATTTATTATTAACTTGGTCCGGAAGATCTCCTGGTTCCATCAAAGAATCTATTGCAAGGGCAGACAGCAAAAACCCTTCGCAGGATTTAGAGCTTAAGGTCAAAAAGATGGCTGAAGAATTTATGAAGAGCCACAGTGAAGAAAAATCAATTCAGATCGCACTTGCAGGCGAGGCTAATTATCAAGAATTGATCACGGTTATGGATGGTTTGCGAAAAACCATTCAAGATATTGTGTTGATGTCGCCTGATGAAGTGAAGCAAAAGGATGTTCATTAATGGATTTAGAAAGCATCACTTTCCGAAGACGAGGCCCATTGCGCTTGCAGTTGGCACCCATGATCGATATTTTTACTTTATTGATCGTGTTTCTTTTGAAATCGACAGTTGTCGCTGATATTTCAATTATCTTTCCCAGTGAATTAGAAGCGCCGAAAAGCTTCAGTAAAGAGTCTCTGGAAACTTTTCCAGAAGTTCTTGTTTACACCGATCGTGTTGAAATGCCTTTTATCGGTGAAAAGTTTCAGTTGTCTCAGCTTGGTGAATTGAACGAAGGCCAGCTCAATAAAATTCGGGGAAAAGTGCAAGCCTATATTCGTTCAGCCGTAGGGGAAAGTAAACAGAACGTTATTAACATCAATATTCTTTCTTCCCGCGAGAACAGTTACAAAAATATTTTTGAGTCCGTTAAGTTTTTACGCCAGATCGGCTTTCAATCCGTTCTCTTCATAGCTGAAGGTGAGAGCATATAATGAAAGTTTTATTTTTTTTAACAGTTCTAACTTTTGGGTGTGCGGCGAATGCCAGCTTCATCGGCAATTTGAAAGAGCTCGAGTCCACAAATGATGATCTAGGATTGCGAGTCTTTTTGCGAAAAGAATTTAAAAAGAAAAAATCAGTTGGTGAATGGTTCGAAGCTCGAAAAGTTTTGACTCGGAGACCTAAAATTGGGTTTGATGTCGTAGCCGCCTGGGACCGACAAGTCACTTTAAAAGAA
Organism: Pseudobdellovibrionaceae bacterium; assembly: GCA_021731025.1. GTDB lineage: Bacteria > Bdellovibrionota > Bdellovibrionia > Bdellovibrionales > Bdellovibrionaceae > UBA5009. The sequence goes on from JAKFYD010000026.1 coordinate 8,595, forward strand.
AGCCCCCTCGAAAAAGACGCCAGCAGTGTTGCTGTATTTCTTGATAAAGCGGATGAATATTCATTCAACAAGCAGTTCGATAAAAGCTTTGATATGTATCAACGTGCGGCTAAGTTTATTAAAAAAAATAATCGCAATCGGGTTCCAAAGGGAAATCAGCTCATTTACTTGAATGTTCTTCATCAAATGGCGCGCAGTCTTTACGCCCAAAAAAGGTTTGTCGAAGCTTTAGATGTTTATGATTGGATTCCAGCAAGCTACCCGCAGATTCGACAAGTGCTTTTCGAGAAAATGTGGTCGGCCTTTCGCGCGGACAAATATGATATGGCTTTGGGTGCGATTGCTTCCCAACAGTCAGGATATTTTTCGCAGTATCTGGATCCCGAAAGTTACTTAATTAAAATTTATATCTTCAAGCGCTTGTGCCGCAAAAAAGATTTGAATTTTACTCTGAAGGGCATCAAGGAATTTTTAGCCAATTTGAAAAATGGGAAATTAACTTATTTAGATTGGGCAAAATCAGATCTTTACTACATGTCATTGGCTCAGCTGATTGAATCAGCTGGAAAAGAAAATCCGGATCTTCGCATTGATATTGTTTCCCAGCGTGAACGTCAGGAAGAGCTCAAAAAGGTTCATCTCGCCCTGAAGCAAAAATTCCAAGTGTTTAAACCTCTATTGCAAATGAAGTTGGAGAGGGTTTTAGGTTACGCGGCTTTAGCATCGGCCCAGGATCAAGATTTTTTGAAACCAGTGAAGAGCTTGCCTGAAGCCTCGGTCTTAGAAAGTCGTGGTTATGAATTGTGGCCAGCCAATGATGCTGAAGAATGGCTCGATGAAATTGGCACTCACGTGTTTATTGGAGACTCGCAATGCGCGCCCAAAGAGCAATAGGATTTGCACTTACCAGTTTATCGCTTTCCTTTGGCTTACTTGCTGTAGCTAAGTTTGATAATTCTGAATTGAACCAAGTCCAAAAGAAGGATGAAAAAGCGAAAGAGGTCATCAAGCCCGTTACAAAACCAAACCGGGCAAGACTGGATTTAACTTTAAAGGATGATCCGAAAAAATTGGAAACTCAAATTAAGGCTTTGAACCTGATCATCAAAACAGAGCCGGATCGTAAGAAGAAAATCGATTTGTACCTGCGAAAAAGTTATTTGCATGTATCGGTCGCAAAAATGTTTGGTCTCAGTCGTGACAAGTCAAGTGGCCTCGCCGGACCTGAAAAATTCCATTTGGATGAAGCGGAAAAAATTCTCAGCTTCCTGATCAAAAACATTAAAAACGACAAAGATGCGCTGGGTGCGATCTACAATGTCATGGGACTGGTTGAATACGAAAAAGATCAAACCGGAAAAGCCGTTGAGTTATTTAAAAAATCAATTGAATTGAATTCAAAAAGTGCCCAATCAGAAACAATGGCCATTTTTATCGCCGAATACTATTTCGAAGAAGATCAATATGAAGAGGCGATTAAATTTTACCGTTTGCTTTATAAACAAATGAATCCTTATCAAAGAGCGCTTTCTGATTATAAAGTGGCTTGGTGTAATATTAATTTAAGACGTTATGACTTGGCCGAGCAAGGTTTCGTCCAGATTGCTAAAGAAAATTTAGATAAGGGAATCGTTGAAGACAGTTACAAAGATTTCGCCTTTATCGTCACCCGCGAAAAAGACGAGCGACTGGTGTTAGAGCGAGCCCGCACAGCATTTCCCCAACCTCAATTGCGAGTTAAGTTCCTTTATTACTGTTTATTGTTTTATCTTCAGCAATCCAAAGATAATCCTCGGGACATTTTATTCCGCGAAGCTTTTGCGATCCAAGATGATCCTTATGAGCGCAGTCGTCTTTTTGCGCTTAAAGTCAGTTTCGAAAAGCGCGACTATCCGACCATGGGTGTTTACAAAGCTTTATCAGATTTGAATCAACATCTAAAATCCACCGATCCTAAAACCCGTCAAAAATTCCTGGCCGGCGAGTCGATGCAACTGGAAGAAGACTCTGAAATCATTATCCGCTTATTCGTCGACGCCTATACAGGCAAAGTGCGAACAAAAGAGAATTTGCCAAAAAGCTATCTTGGGAAATCCATGGTGACTTTGATTGCCAATCATTTAAGTTGGTTCCCGCAAACAAAAAAATATCTGGCGCTTTACAATTTATGGATCGATGCCTGCGCTGATCTTAAAGATTCGGCCTGTTTGTTGGGATTGGAAAAGGATCTTAAACCTAAGGTCACAGAACGAAAAGAAATTGCCGAAGCCTATCGCCGAGTAAAATTGGAAGTTCTAACCCTATATGACGCCGTCTATGTTGCTGATCCTATTAAGCACGAAGGTGCCTTTATGTTCCGTCTTCGCGAATACGTCGACGCTTACCCAAATGATCCTAATACATTGCGAATTCAAAAAAGAATTTTTTCGATCGACTTTAAAAATAAAAAATTCAAAGAGGCTCTTACATGGGCACAAAAAATATACGCAGCAGAGCCTAACGCCGAAAATTTGCAGAAACTTTGGTTCACTCATTTCGAGTTAGGAAGCTACAAAGAAATTTTGGAGAGTCCTGAAGCTGCGAAGTTTAAAACACCCGAGCTGATGGATATTCGTCGGGAAGCCAGTTTGAAATCCGCACAAGCCAATGCAACAGCTGGTAATTTTGCGCAGTATGAAGCCGATCTTAAGATTTATTTGGGCTCCAATCCGTCCGAGGAAAAATCGGTTGTGGTGTATTTGGATTATTTCAATCGCTTGCTCGATCAAAAGAAATGGGATGCAATCAGCAATGAATGGACTCATCTTCCCGAAAAAGTGAGAAACCGTAAAGAGTTCTATAATTTTCGCAGTCGTGCGCTAGAGCAAATGACGGCTCAGGGTTTATTTATAAAAATTCCTGGCTTCTGGGCGCCAACAACCGACAAAGATCTTAATTTTCAAATTTTCTTAAACCGTCGTGCCCTCAGCGAAAGAATCACCACAGATGAATGGAAAATGATTCGGGAATTATCATCAACACGAAAAAATTACGTCATGAACCTGCTGGTGTTAACGAATCCCATCGATGTCAATCTTTGGCTGGCAACTCAAAAAAATCTCACCAGTGACGAAAAGAAAATTCTTTACTTAAGCTTGTTGCTTGAGAAAAAAGTTTCAAACTTTGTTTTAACAGAAAAAGAAATGGCGCCAATTAAGGAATTAATTCCGGAAAGTCGTCGACCTGATTCGCCTGCGAAAATCGAGAAAGAGCTCACTAAGTTAGTCTTTCCGACCTCGACAATGAAAGCGGAACGCTACAATAAAGTGGTTGAGCAGTTAGTGAAAGATATCAAAGTTGTTCGCGCCCGTGGCTTCAACAGCATTGGTAAATTGACTCGAAATCAGAAAGTCCGTGTCCTTGCGCAGTTGATGCACAATGAAACTGATACATCGCGAGCCATTGTTAATTCACCAATCCCTGCGGGACTTAGCGAAGAGCAAATTAATGAATATAAAGCGGGTTTGGCCGAATTAGCTAAAGAATATGATCTGCAAGCTTCCGAATTTATGAAAGCTAAGGCCGAACTTGAAGGGCAACATCTCAAAGAAACCGACCCGGCTAATACTTTGCCGGAAATTCAAGTTGATCAGTGGGATTTGCCATCAGTAACCGCCAAAGACGTAGCCTTGAGTTTGTTTAGCAAAGTTTCGCCGATGGCCTCATTGATTTATTTAGACAATCAATTGTCTCTGAAGGCTCTTACGCCGGAAGATTATTATAAAATTCGTGCGAGTTTGCTGCTGAGAATTTCAAATTCAGAAGCCATGAGAAAAGTAATTCATGACGAATGGGCCGACGCAAAGCAAGTGGCCTTGATAGCAAAATGGCGAGGTATCCAAAAATGATAAAACCTTTTAATGCAGTTTTAGCTTTATTAATGGTGGCCAGTGGTTTTGGTGCAAGGGCACAGACGGACACTCTAACCAATGAAGGTGTTCAATCGGCGCAACCTGCAGTGAAAGCTCCAGCGCCGCGAGCCGCAGCTCCTGCTAAAAAAGGGGGAGCGACGAACGTCCTGGATTTCGAAGGGGAAGTGATCGAAGGGGAAAGACGTCGCCCAGATTTGTTCTTGCAGATGTCGATTGATAACGTCAAATTTGACTCTTTGATTTACCAAAGAGATGATTTTAATGATTACTTAGAAGTGGATCGAAAAAGTCGAACACGCTACTTGAAGTTGAAGTGATGTAAATGGATGTTATAGTTATACGAAAAAATAATAAAGAAATTGGGCGCTTGGTTCCGTCAAAGCGGACTCTATTGATTGGTCGTTCGCCAATTTGTGATTTGATTTTGCGAACGCCAGAGATGCGACCCATGCATTTTCTTATTGAGTGGGTTGGCGAGGGTGATTTTAAACCCAATGAAGGCTTTTGGTCTTTGGTGGATATTTCGAAATCAACTGATACCCAAGGAAAAGACTTCAGCGGTGAAGCCACTATTTTACACAAAGATCCAACAGGCTTTGAAGGATTTGAATTTTTGATTGCGAAGGATGATCTGGCAGAAACTGCAGTTTCTAAAGGGGTTATCTCTCGCAGTATGGATTTCGAAGCGGATAAACAAAAAACGACGACTTCGGGTCGAGCCATGGTGCTTGAGCTCATTACTTATGATCGCCGTAATGATGTTGTTACAAATGTAAATCATTTTGATCGTGAGCTGTTGGCTCGGGGCTTACGAATTTTAGCACTGGCTAAATTATCATTTAGTTTAATCCCAAATCAGAACAATGTTTTGATGGTCGAAAATCTGGGTGAAACCAATCTGTTGGAAGCTTTCAATCGCTCGGAAAAAATTTCGAACACTTTTAAAGGTTATGGAAAGAAAATTGAAATCGCTCCGGGTGATTTCATTTCTTTCATAACGACAGAGACAACTTTTTATTTGCGTTGGGTTCCTAAAGTTGAGTTTGTGCCACCACCTCGAGTATGGACCAAAGATCCAGCCATTCTGACTTTGTTAGGTGTTTTCTTTTTTATCGGTATCACCGCAACTTTGATGTCTCAAATAAAAGTCCCCGAACCTGAAGAAATTCCTGAACCGACTCGAGTCGCCCGAATTGAAATTGTAGCTCCTGCGCAGGCCGAAAAACCACCGCCTCCGCCACCTCCACCATCAGCGCCGGCGGAAGAACAGGTTGAAAAGCCAGAGCCACAACCCGTGGTTCAGGAAGAGCCAAAGCCCATAGTTAAAAATACAAGTGCGAACGAAGAGAAATCTAAAAAGAATGAGCCCGCGGCTACAGAGAAAACAGTGACTCCGCCTAAGGGTGACCCTAAACAGGCCACCGTTAAAAATACGGATAAAAAACAAACACGCCCTGGTTTAGATCAACCAGCGCCAGTGAAAGACGTGAATACTGTTGGCTTACTTTCTAAACTCAAAGGCGGGAAAAAATCCAATGACCGCTTGAGTGCCGAACAAGTCGTGAATCGCGGAAGACCAACAGACGCTTCCGTTGGCGATTCGGGACGGGTGACCTTGAACCAAGCGCCGATTGGACAAATTGGTGCCAGCAAAAACAAGGGGCCTGGTGGCGGTGACGATAGCCCGGGACTTGCTGCTGCATCGACAACTTTGAAATCTAACAAAGCGGCTGAAGGCCCCAGTGTGGGCGGCTTAGCTGGCCCACGAGGTAAAGGAAAATTTGGTGGAGAAGGGACATTAGGAAATCCACGGGGTGGCGGAGGTTCGGGAGGATTAGGTCTTGATGCTCAAGCCATGGAAGTTTCCGGGGGATTAACTAAAGAAGATATTCGTAAAGCTCTGCGCGATAATCAGCGTGCAATTCGTAACTGTTACGAGCGTGCTCTTCTTTCGAAAAGTCAATTGGAAGGCCGCTTGGGGTTAAGATGGAAAATCAGTCCGAATGGAAATGTGGAATCAATTTCAATTCAGAGCACAACAGTGGGAATGCCGTCTTTAGAAAATTGTGTCTTGGAAGTGGTTCACAAAATCATTTTCCCGCAAGCACCGAATAAGATGCCAACGATGGTTATTTATCCCTTCGTCTTTACGCCGAAAAGAAATTAGAGCGCTCCTTTTCAGAGGCGCTCGCGATAAAATTCAATTTTATGTGTTTAATTTAGGGTTTAAGAAGCTTTACCACGGCTCAATTCATCTAACCAGGTGGTGAGCTTCGTCAGTTGTTTTTCGTCGGTCTTCGAGAAGGTAAAACGATTTGCGTCGGTGCTACTCTCAACAGGATTGCAGACAAAAACAACGCTGCGTTTTCCTGTGGGATCTGAAATGTACACTTCAACTTCCCCTTGAAGAATTTCTTTTGGAATCCCGTGTTCCACGGAAATTCCTCCTAAAGAAATATCCCGAGAATAAGTGATAAAGGCTTTGGCTTTATTTGTTAAAATTGTGCGCAAGCGACCTTTGATGCGAGGATGTTTGCGTTTGTCTTTGAATAAGCTTGGTTTTTCATTCGGTAAAACTTCAAACTCGACAGTCATGCTTTCGCCGCCGTCAGCTTGAGCATCCACGATGATGGTTGGATCATCGGGAAGAACTTCAACTCGAGCCGTTACTGTTTCTTCGCGGACAGGCGGAGGGGTTGGAATCACGGGTTTATGAGCTGGAGCTTCAAAAAATGAAGGGGCTTCTTTGGCTGATTTAGTAAGAAGGTATTCTTCGGGGATGGCAGGAGCCTCATCCTTTTCCGTCCAGTTGTGTTTCACCCACTGCAAAAAGTCAGGGCAGGATTCTAACTTTTTCCAGCCCGCAAAGCCAGGTGTCCAGCAGAGCCAATCTGTAAAAGGAACTCCCTGGCGAAGGGCTTGAACAAATTGGGTCTTGGATAGTTTCGGATGTTGAGCGCCAGTCGAAATTTGAAAAAGATAAAAGTCCATAGCAACTCCTCTTGAGTCTATCGGCAAAGCTCGGCTAGACTTAACAAAAACTTCGACTGAAGATAAAACTTCTTCAAGCATAGACCATGGTCCAGGGAGCGCGTATTCTAAAGCAACTCATCAAAGAGGTACCCGATTTTCCAAAACCGGGAGTAAGCTTCAAAGACATTAGTCCACTGTTACGCTCGCCTTCAGCCCTGCGAGAAATTTGCGACACTTTCGAAAAAAAAGTAAATCTTAGTGAAATAGAATTGATCGCCGGCATCGAATCGCGAGGATTTATTTTGGGCATGCTCCTAGCGACTCATTTTGGTAAGGGTTTTATTCCATTGCGCAAAGCCGGTAAACTTCCTCCCCCAGTTTGTCAGAAATCCTATTCTCTCGAGTATGGAGCAGCAACTTTAGAGTGTCAGCCAGGGCAAGGAAAAATTCTAATTATTGACGATGTGCTGGCGACCGGAGGAACACTGCAGGCAGCCATCGCTCTTGCTCAGCAAGCGGGCTATGAAGTTGTTGATGTCGCCGTTTTGATCAACCTTAAGTTCTTAAACAAAATGAAGTTTAGTGATCGTGAAATCATCTCTTTAATCGAGTACACATGATAACAACAAAGTGGAAGCCTTCCGACATTTTAATCATTATGGCCTTGCCCTCAGAATCCCAAGGGCTTTTTGAGGCGGAAAATATTGAAGTCAACTATTGCGGTATCGGAAAAGTAAACGCCGCCTTTCGCGCCACAGAACTAATTTTGAAACACCAACCTTCACGCATTCTAAACCTAGGCACAGCCGGCAGTCACAAATTTAAAACTCACGAAATGATCGAGTGCAAATCCTTCGTGCAAAAAGATATGGATATCACTCCACTAGGATTCCCCTTGGGCCAAACTCCACTCGATGACATTCCAGGAGCCATCGATGTACAGACTTTTACCGAATTAAAAAAAGGAATCTGCGGAACCGGCGACGTCTTCGAAGTAGGCACCCCACGCCTACCCTGCGACCTAGTCGACATGGAAGCCTACGCCATGGCCAAAGTGTGCAAAAAATTAAAAGTAGATTTCACAGCCATAAAATACATAACCGACGGCTCAGACCCCCACTCAAAAGATGATTGGATAAAAAATCTCAAGCCCGCAGCCGAAAATTTGTTAAAAATTTACCAGCAAATCGTCAGCGCAAATTCCAAGTAGATAAAATTCCAAAAATCAAGTTTTCCAAGAAAGTGCCTTCTCCCGCACGGCAGGCCTTTGCGGCCCAGGAAGGGCTCAAGCAAGAGCCCATGGATGGGCGAGCCTGCCGTGCGGGAGAAGGCACTTTCTTGGAAGGAGTTGAGTTTCGTAATGAGACAATCACTATTTCATTTTGAAATTCGACGCCGATTTGGCGAAATCACTTTTATAAATTTCAATCACAGCCGAAACTAAATAAAGGGAGAGCTCACGGTATGACCTCTCATTCACTTAGGGATGATTATTCTCATTCGGAGGACTCATGAAACTGACTTTTGCTTTTATTCATCTTGATCACTCGGATTCATTGCAAAACTACATTCAAAGCCATATGGACCGAATCGCTATGTTTTTACTTAAAGGAGGTTCGGGGCAAGTGAATATCAGCAAGAAAAAGAAGCTCTTTCACGTCGATATTTCGATCCAGACACCTTTAAAATACTACCGGGCGCAGTCTTCTCATTTTGATATTTATTCGGCGACAGATCAGATAGTCACAAAATTGGAAAAACAATTTTTAAGAACCCGCAAGCTCAACCAAAACCATAAAAAATTCGAACTTTCAAAATCGGGTCGGTTAAACCAAATGAACGAGCGCTTCGAGATTAAAGCGCGTTACCGAAAAGCCGCATAAATCCATTAAAAACAATTAAATTAAGCCAGGGCGCTCTTCAAAGCGCCCTTTTTTATTGAAGCTTCATTGACCCTTTCACCAAGGTTTGTTAGCTTCTTTGAGCTCGCCTAAAAATTTAAATCTCTGCGTTCTCCTCCCTCGAGCTCCCTGCGACTTGCTGTTAGCAAGCCTCAGTCGCTCTCGGTCGTGCGGCCTTGATCTTTAAATTTTTAGACAAGCTCTAGACCCACTTTAAACGAAAGGCTTTTTCCGTGAAAAATTATCTCTTCACAAGTGAATCTGTTTCTGAAGGACATCCCGATAAAATGGCCGATCAAATCAGCGATGCTGTATTAGATGCTATTCTTGCCCAAGATCCCAAAGGGCGAGTCGCTTGCGAAACTTTACTCACGACAGGTCTTATTGTTGTCGCCGGAGAAATCACCACAAAGGCCCAAGTTAACCTGGCGCAAATCGCCCGCGAGACCGTTAAAAAAATTGGTTACGATGATTCAGAAAAAGGCTTCGATTACAAAACTTGCGGAGTCACCGTAGCTGTTGGTCAGCAAAGTCCTGATATCAGCATGGGGGTAAAGGAAACTCTCAGTGACGAACAAGGGGCTGGGGACCAAGGATTGATGTTTGGTTACGCGGTCAATGAAACTCCGGAAATGATGCCGCTTTCAATCTCAATGTCCCACAAATTGGTGCGTGATTTAGCTCACCTTCGAAAATCCAACAAAGTGAATTGGCTCCGACCCGATGCTAAATCGCAAGTAACAGTTCAGTATGAAAATGGAATCGCAAAACGCATCGACACTATCGTTATTTCTACTCAGCACGCTGAAGATGTGACTCTCCCGCAAATTAAAGAATTCATCATGGACGAGCTCATCAAAAAATCTATCCCTAAAGAGTGGATGGATAATAAAACAAAATTTCATATCAATCCCACCGGTCGTTTTGTCACGGGCGGCCCTATGGGGGATGCGGGTTTAACTGGCCGTAAAATTATCGTTGATACCTACGGAGGCCATGGAGCTCATGGTGGAGGAGCTTTCTCTGGAAAAGATCCCTCAAAAGTGGATCGCTCAGCTGCCTATGCTGCGCGTCACGTCGCTAAGAACATCGTTGCTGCCGGTTTAGCTGAGCGATGTTTGGTGCAAGTTGCTTACGCCATCGGAGTTGCTGAACCTGTTAGCATCACCGTGAATGAGTACGGCACTTCGAAATACAGTTCAGAAACTTTAGAAAAAGCGGTTCGACAAATCTGGAATTTACGTCCAGCTGTGATCACAAAAGAGTTTGATTTGCTTCGTCCGATTTACAGTCCAACAGCAGCTTACGGTCACTTTGGCCGCTCTGAAGAAAACGCCAATGGGGCATTTTCTTGGGAACGATTGAACAAAGTTGACCAAATAAAGGATGTCGTCAAGACTCTGAGTTAATGGATCCTAAATACATTCGAAATTTTTCAATTATCGCCCATATCGATCATGGGAAATCCACACTTGCCGATGGTTTGCTCAGTGCGACGGGTGCTCTATCGGCACGAGAAGAGAAAGCTCAATTTCTAGACAATATGGAATTGGAGCGCGAGCGTGGAATAACCATCAAAGCGCAAACGGTCTGTTTAAATTTTAAATCTAAAGATGGTCACGAATATCAAATGAATTTAATCGATACGCCGGGACACGTGGATTTCAGCTATGAAGTTTCGCGAAGTCTTGCGGCCTGTGAAGGCGCGGTCTTGGTGGTTGATGCGGCTCAAGGGGTTGAAGCGCAGACTTTAGCCAACGTTTATTTAGCTTTAGGCAACAATCTTACGATTATTCCTGTTTTAAATAAAATCGATTTACCATCGGCAGATCCCGAAGGTGTACGCAAACAAATCGAAGACACTATTGGCTTGGATTGCACCGGGATTATTCATGCCTCTGCGAAAGAAAAAATTGGTATTACTGAAATTTTGGAAGCTGTGATTGAAAAGGTTCCTCCACCCACAGCAGACCGAACATTGCCCTTAAGATCACTGATTTTTGATTCATGGTTTGATGCTTATCAAGGTGTCGTTATCCTCGTTCGCGTGGTCGATGGCACCCTCAAAAAGGGCGAGAAAATTAAATTCTTATCCAATGATCGCAGCTATGAAGTTTTACGTATGGGAAAATTTGCACCGTTTCCAACACCTGTTGAAGTCTTAGAAGCCGGGGAAGTGGGATTCATCGTTTGCGGAATTAAAGATATTCGCGACGTTGTCGTTGGCGATACCCTAACTTCTTTTAAAAATTCGGCGACTGAAATTTTGCCGGGCTTTCAACGAATAAAGCCAATGGTTTTCGCCGGTATATTTCCTGTCGATGCAACGGACTATGAAAATCTCAAAGTGGCATTGGATAAATTGGCCTTGAATGATTCCAGTCTGACTTTCGAAGTTGAAAAGTCAATGGCTCTTGGTTTTGGTTATCGTTGTGGCTTTTTAGGTTTGTTGCATATGGAAATTGTGCAAGAGCGTCTTGAGCGGGAATTCAATCTTAATCTCATTACAACAGCACCCACGGTGGTCTACAGAATTCACATGACCGACGGCGAAGTGAAGATGCTGGAAAATCCAGCACAGATGCCTCCTGAAACAAAAATTTTAAAGATGGAAGAGCCCTTCGTAAAGGTCACCATCCACACGCCAACCGAATACATCGGCTCAATCTTAAAACTTTGCGAGGACAAGCGGGGCCATCAATTAAAAATGGATTACGTGAATGAAAAGAAAGTGATCATTGAATATAAATTACCCTTAAATGAGATGGTGATGGATTTTTATGATCGTTTAAAATCGATTACCAAAGGCTACGCTTCGCTCGAATATGAATTTATGGATTTTGAGGAATCTGATCTCGTGAAAATGGATATCATGATCAACAATGAACCTGTTGATGCTTTATCCCTCATCGTCCATCGGTCAAAATCACAAACGCGGGGTCGCAATCTCGCTGAAAAGATGAAGGAGCTCATTCCGCGGCAACAGTACCAAATTGCGATTCAAGCCACCATTGGGGCTAAAATTATTGCTCGTGAAACTTTAGGCGCACTTCGAAAAGACGTGACGGCGAAGTGCTATGGTGGTGATATTTCTAGGAAGAGGAAATTACTCGAGAGACAAAAAGAAGGTAAAAAACGCATGAAGCAAATCGGCACGGTCGATGTGCCTCAAGAAGCGTTTTTAGCCATTCTGAAAGTTCAAGACTAAGCTGATCGGCATAAAGCTGATTCATGCATTGAGGAGTTCCGATGTTGAACGATTTAAAAAAGGCGAATTGGAGAACTAAAGTTTTTTGGACCGATGGTTGGGGCTCCCTGGCTTTGGCTGTCCTCATCGCACTTTTTATTCGTTGGGCCTTTATCGAAGCCTACGTAATCCCTTCGGGAAGTATGTTGCCTTCTCTGTTGATTCACGATCATATTTTCGTGAATAAATTAACCTATGGCTTGCGAGTTCCTTTCAGCGAAAATTGGATGTTCAAATTCAATGAACCAAAATCGGGCGAAGTTGTTGTCTTCAAATACCCTAAAGACATGAGCACTTTTTTTATTAAGAGGATTGTCGGTCTTCCCGGAGATAAAATTTATTATCAAAACGGAACTCTTTACATCAATGATAAACCCATGGCTAAGAATGTGCCAGCATCTGACGCAGACTTTCGCTGGCTCCGAGACGCCGATTTCCAACGTGACGGAAATTTTGGCGATGAAAAATCGAACTACACCCATTTTACTGAAGTTTTAGCTAACAACTCAGAGCACAGTATTCTGCTTCGTAAAGGGGATATTTTTGAAGAGTATGGTCCCGTTATCGTCCCTGAAGATCAACTCTTCGTTATGGGAGATAACCGCAATAATTCTTCAGACAGTCGTGTGTGGGGATTTCTGCCAAAGAAAAATATTTTAGGTCGAGCTATGTTTGTTTGGCTAAGTTGTGATGAAACAATTCCGTATTTACCTTTCCTTTGTAATCCGCTGGAAATTCGTTGGGGTCGATTTTTTCATCAAGTGAATTGAGTTTAAACCCATGAAAAAAAATCAAAAGGGAACATGGCGACAGGCGCTGCTGACTTTTTTTGGTCCCGTCCTTTTGGTTTTTGTCTTTCGTTTTTTTATCCTTGAGCCCTTTGTTATTCCCTCGGGAAGTATGATTCCTAATCTTCTTATCCATGACCACTTGATGGTGTTGAAGGGAAGTTACGGAATAAAATCCCCCTTTAAAGATATTTGGTGGGTCCGCTGGAATGAGCCTCGCCATGGCGATATTGTCGTGTTTCGTTATCCCGAAAATCCTAAGGTTTTTTATATTAAGAGAGTCATTGGCTTGCCCGGTGACAAAATTACTTTTGAAAATCATCGACTGAAGGTCAACGGTACAGAGTGGCCTGTGAAGAGGTGGGTCCAACCCAACGAACAGGATGAAGAGGAGTTTGATGTTTTCTTAGAGAAAGGTCCCATTAAGACTTACTTTGTTCGCTACATGCGAGGCGATGGCGAGCCTGATGCTCATACGCGGTTCGAGATTACAGTTCCGGCAAAAAAATATTTTATGATGGGAGATAATCGCGACCAATCCTCTGATAGCCGCATCTGGGGCTTTGTTCCTGAGGCGTTTTTGGTAGGAAGAGCTTGGTTCATCTGGCTCAGCTGCGAAAATACTTTAGTGTCGGCGCAAATGGTTTGCGATCCCTTTCAAATTCGCTGGAACCGCTTATTTAAGTCGGTGGATAAAACAATAGACTTCAAATAGACATCCTGTTGAAATATCTTTTGGATGAAGAAAAATTTCTTAAAAAGTTACCTCATTCTTATTTCTTTAGCTGTTCTGTTTGCGGTATTAACTCGGGTTTTTCTTGTGACTGCTTACAAAGTTCCTACGGGTTCAATGCAACCCACTTTAAAGCCCGGTGATTTTATATTTGCAACAAAAGTCTCCTATGGACTTTCCAAGTTCAGTTCAGGTTGGATCCTAAGATGGGCCTCGCCCCAAAGAAATGAAGTCGTTGTTTTCACCTATCCCGATCAACCCGGAGTTAAGTACGTCAAAAGAGTTGTGGCCTTAGCGGGTGATGAAGTTAAGATTGAAAAAGATCAACTTTGGATCAATGGGCAAAAAATGGAGTACAGTGAGTTGCCAGATCAAACAGACAGTCCAAACCTTGAAAACTTTGCTGTCCAGCGTGAATCCAGCTTAAACCATTCCCACGAGATCATTGTGCTGAAATCTTCCAAGGCAAAATCTTTTGGACCGTTAAAAGTGCCCGAAGGGCAGGTTTTTCTTCTTGGTGACAATCGTGATGCGAGTGATGACTCGCGCAACTGGGGCACCGTACCAACAGCAAACGTCTTTGCTAAGGTTCAATGGATTTGGCTTTCTTTGGATTGGCAAAAAAAGTGGGCACAAAATCGGCTGCCGCAGGTGCGATGGTCACGGATTTTTTCATCAGTTCACTGAGCGGGAATTGACAGGGGAAATCGGCGCGGTTAGCTTGGTGTGAATGTCCAAAATTCCTGCCCTTATCGACCTCAAAGAGCTTACAGAAAATAAAATTTTGAAGCTTTTTGATCTGGCCTCTGCCATTGAAAAGAAAAATCAAATTGAATCGGTAAGGTTAGCGCCGGTGGGATTACTTTTCTTTGAGCCGAGCACAAGAACCAGAATGAGTTTCGAAATGGCCTGCGGAAGGTTGGGATTGCCGACTCTTTTGCTCAGCGGAAAATGGGGAACAAGTTTAGAAAAGGGCGAGACTCTCGAGGATACAATTCTCAATATCGCGGCGATGAAACCCAGTGTCCTGATCGTCCGTGCTCACGACGAGCTTTCGATGAAAAAAATGGCCGAAGAAGTTTCTGTTCCATGGATTAATGCCGGCTGGGGAAAACAAGGGCATCCAACTCAAGCCCTTTTAGATGCTCAGACCATTCGCAAATTCGTAGGCAAGCTGGGCGGGAAGAAAATACTTTTTGTTGGCGATGTTCGACATAGCCGTGTTGTCGCTTCACATCTGGAGTTGTCGCAAAAATTAAATTATCAAATTGGAGTCTGTGGGCCTCCCGAGTTTTTATTTTCACCTGAATCACATCAAGTGCGAACGACGCAAACATTCGATGATTTGGAAAAGGGTTTAGCTTGGGCCGATGTGGTCATTGCTCTTCGTGTTCAAAGTGAAAGACACGAGCACCAACACCACTTGAACCAATATCATCAAGAGTGGGGCCTGAATGAAAAGAAGCTTATGGCTTTGAATAAACAGGGCTTGCTCCTTCATCCCGGCCCAATCAATCACGGCGTTGAGCTTGATCCTCAAACTTTGAAAGACCCTCGCTGCCAGGTGCTCGAGCAGGTCACCCAAGGAATTTATTTGCGCCAAGCTCTTATAAAAACTCTTTTGCAAAGTCCTGGAGATTTATCATGAAGGCTTTTTTAGTTTTGGAGTCGGGTGAAATGTATCAGGGAGTTTGGCATGGGGGGAAAGATCGTGCCGGTGAAGTTGTGTTTAATACTTCTCATTCGGGTTACGAAGAAATTGCCACTGATCCTTCTTACTTTTCACAGATCGTTGTAATGACGGCGCCCATGCAGGGGAATTACTCGACAGACCCCCTGGCTTGGGAATCTCAGCGAATTTGGATCGAAGGGTTTATTTGCATGCAGATCCAAAAATCAACCCGGGATCAGGGTTGGATAAAAACTTTGACAGAAAACCAAGTTCCAATAGCCAGTGAAATCGATACGCGCCGTCTGGTCCTCCGCTTGCGTGAAGGGGGAACTCCTTGGGGTGCTTTAGTTCAGGCCGAGAATGAAAAGCAAGCTCAAGAAAAAGCGCGCCTTTTGATTGATGAAAAGAAAAAAATTGAAAAAGACTGGGTGTGGTTGGCTTCCCGTCGGCAAAAAGAAGTTCGGCAGGGAGAAAATTTTGTTGGCCCTCGCATTGCCGTTCTTGATTTCGGGACCAAAGAAAATATTCTTAAGGAATTGCTTCATCATTGTCGTGAGCTGCATATATTTCCTTCGCGTGCGAGCACGAGTGAAATTTTGGCCTGTCAACCTGATGCGATCATGTTGACAAATGGACCCGGCGATCCCGCCGATGTTCAGGTCGCTATCGATACAGTTAAAAATTTGGTTGGGCAAAAACCTGTTTTTGGAATTTGTATGGGTCACCAGATTCTGGCCTTAGCGGTGGGTGCAAAAACCTACAAGCTCAAGTTTGGACACCGAGGAAGCAATCATCCTATTAAAGATGATTTACTTCAAAAAATTTACGTCAGCAGTCAAAACCACGGTTATGCTGTGGACGCAGAAACATTACCTCGAGATGTAAAGATCACTCAAAGAAATTTGAACGATGGCACTGTGGCTGGATTTTTAAGTACGGAAAGAAAATTTTTAGGGATTCAGTATCATCCTGAAGCTTGTCCTGGTCCCCATGAAGCGCGACAACTTTTTCAATATTTTTTAACAAAGTTATTACTTTGATAACAGGTGGTGTGTGTGAACGAGTTTGAGAAACTGATTGAAAAAATTCTTCATTACTTTGCGGGTGATGATTTCAAGAACGAACTTATCAAAGCTAAGAAAGAATTTTTTGATACGACGACGCTTAATGAAGAGCAATCCGATCAGTACGAGCTCAGGATGTCACAATTTTACGATTGGTATTTTTTCTCTCGAGAGCTTAGCGGCTATGGGCAAACTCCACTGGAAGTTTGTCATTTAGCACGCGAGTTGCGTTTCACTGAAGAAGAAGAAAAGAACATCGCAATTCTCAAGGAGCATCGGCACTCCCTGTTTGAGTTTATAAAGATTAAGGATCGCGACATCACGATCAAAGATCTCATGCTGAATAAAAAATTGGTTGTGAAAAACTCTTCTTTGGTTTTTGGTTTTAATCCTGAAGAACTTTTCGAAGCTCGCTTAATTCCATTCGGTGACACTTGGATTTTTACCCGAGGCTTTTGCTTTCACCCCGAAAACGCGAAAAAATTCATTCTTAGCGAAGTGAAAATTCACCGTAAGAATCCAGATTTGGATCCTGAAGCCATGATGTTAAGATTAATTCGTATGCGCTACAAGTACGAGCAGTATAAGCACGTACGCCCAGAAGTAATTTATTCGAATGATGGCAAGCTGGGCATGTAGGTTTTTAATAAGGAGCTCTTTGTGCCTAAGAAAAAAGATCTAAAACGAGTTCTCATCATTGGCAGTGGACCTATCGTCATTGGTCAAGCTTGCGAGTTTGACTACTCAGGAACTCAGGCTTGTAAAGCGCTCATGAGCGAAGGGCTCGAAGTCATCTTGGTGAATTCCAACCCGGCAACGATTATGACTGATCCAGAAATTGCAACTCGGGTTTACGTCGAGCCTCTTAAAGTTGAATTCCTAGAAAAAATTATTGAAAAAGAAAAGCCTCAAGCGGTCATTCCAACCCTTGGTGGGCAAACAGCATTAAATTTAGCTCTCGAGCTTCACCGCACCGGAGTTTTGGAAAAACACAATGTGCAACTTTTAGGAGCGACTCCGGAAGTGATCAAAGCTGCCGAAGATCGAGAAATTTTTCGCAGCATCTTAGATAAAGTCGGAGCGAAATATCCTAAAAGTCATTTAGTTCGAACTTTTGAACAAGGTCTCATGGTTGCTGAAGAGTTAGGTTATCCTTTGATTTTGCGACCCAACTACACCTTAGGTGGTGGTGGCGGAGGAATCGCTTACTCTCCTGAAGAGTACAAACGGATGCTTGTGCAAGCTTTGCATGAAAGCCCGACCTCTGAAGTTCTAGTTGAAGAAAGCATTTTAGGTTGGAAAGAATTTGAGCTTGAGGTCATGCGAGATGCTGCCGGCACTTTCGTTGTGATTTGTTCCATCGAAAACTTGGATCCCTGTGGAGTGCATACCGGCGACAGTATTACTGTGGCTCCTCAACAGACGTTGACGGATCGTGAGTACCAAGCCATGCGTGATGAAGCTTGCAAAATCCTCAATGAAGTCGGAGTGCAAACGGGTGGCGCAAATATTCAGTTTGCGACTCATCCCAAAACAGGCGAGCGAGTGGTGATCGAAATGAATCCACGGGTATCACGTTCTTCGGCCCTTGCTAGCAAAGCAACAGGGTTTCCTATTGCGAAGATTGCGGCTCTGCTTGCTATTGGTTATCACCTTGATGAAATTAAAAATGACATCACGAAGGTGACTCCATCTTGTTATGAACCGGCCCTTGATTATGTCGTCACAAAAATCCCGCGCTTTGCTTTTGAGAAATTTCAAGGAGCCAAAGACTTACTGACAACACAAATGAAAAGTGTTGGCGAAGTGATGGCCCTGGGAAGAACTTTTCAAGAGTCTCTGATGAAGGCGCTTCTTGCGTTGGAATTTCACAACGAGGGAATACCCGAAGTGAGCCTATCGATTGATAAAATTTCTTATCCCAACTCTCAGCGGATTTTTCATTTGTTCCAAGCTTTCCGTGAACACACGCCCATCGATGAACTCTTCAGATTAAGTTCCATCACACCATGGTTTCTCGAGCAGATTGAAGAGATCTGTCTTTTTGAAAATGAGTTGCGTGGAGCAAAGGGTTTAGATGAAGCTTTGATGTGGGCAGCGAAACGACGCGGTTTTTCAGATGCCCGAATTGCACAATTGACACAGGTTGAAGAAAAAGAAATTAGGGCTTATCGCGAAAAACATCAAATTCTGCCTGGCTATTTGCAAGTGGACACTTGCGCCGGAGAATTCGAATCTTCGACTCCCTATTATTATTCTTCTTACTGGTCGACAAGCTCTCGTCCAACTGTTTTAGCTCAAGATCAAGCCGTTGTAATTATTGGCAGTGGACCGAATCGCATCGGCCAAGGAATTGAATTCGATTATTCCTGCGTGCGCGGAGTAAAAGCCTTTCAGAAGTATGGCTATTCCGTGGCTATGGTCAATTCTAATCCCGAAACGGTTTCGACAGATTACGACACTTCGAATATTCTGTTTTTTGAACCACTGACTTTAGAATCACTTCATGAAGTGATGCGCTACTTGAAACCCTATGGTTTTGTGGCCCAATTGGGTGGTCAGACTCCCATCAACTTAGCGAAGAAACTTGTCGAGTCAGGTTTTCGTCTTTTAGGTTCATCCTTAGAAGCCATCGATCTGTCTGAAGACCGCGGACTTTTCAGCAAAATTTGTCGCGAACTCGATTTGAAAATTCCTAACTCGGGAATGGCAGGCATGTGGTCTGAAGCTGAAAAAATTGCCGGTGATGTGGGTTACCCGATGATTTGTCGTCCCAGCTACGTTCTTGGGGGAAGGCGAATGGAAGTCATTGAAAATCATGACGAGCTGATTTCTTACTTTGAACGCCACCGAGATTTTATTTCTCCAGATCAACCTTGTCTGATGGATCAGTTCCTCGAGGGAGCACTTGAAGTGGATGTGGATTTAGTTCGTGGTCTCGATTGGACGGTGATTGGTGGAATTGTCGAGCATATCGAAGCGGCAGGAGTTCACTCTGGTGACAGCATGGGAGTTCTGCCTCCTCAGCGTCTTAAAGAAGACACCTGTGATCGCATTGAAAAACTCAGCCAAAAATTAGCTGATCGCATTGGTGTCATTGGCCATCTCAATTTGCAATTAGCGATTAAATCTGACGTTGTTTATGTCCTCGAAGCGAATCCACGATCTTCGCGTTCTGTTCCCTTCGTTGCAAAAGCCACCGGGATTCCTTTGATCGACCTAGGCGTTGCCGCTTCTTTAGGGAAAAAGGCCAATGATTTACCTTTGTCCAAACTGCGATGGCGAAATAATAAAACGGTCTCAGTTAAGGGCGTTGTTTTTCCGTTTAAAAAATTTCCAGAATCGGATTCGATCTTAGGACCTGAAATGAAATCCACAGGTGAAAGCATGGGTCGAGGACAAACCTATTCCGAAGCCTTGATGAAGGCTTTTATTTCGAGCAACATGACTTTTCCGCAAGGAGGAGAAGTTTTCTTTTCACTGCGCGAAAAAGATAAAGAAGAACTTAGAAGTTTGGCTCAAGAGCTCGCGAAAATGGGCTATAATCTTTCAGCAACTGCAGGTACAGCAAAATATTTTAACGAGAATGGCCTACAATGCACACCTCTCAAAAAGGTGCATGAAGGTCGCCCTAACTGCGTTGATCGCATTCGCTCTGGTGAAGTTTCCTTCGTGATTAACACGACAGTAGGACGCACCTCCATCGAGGCCAGCTTTGATATCCGGCGTGCATGCACTGATTACAGCATTCCTTGCCTCACGGAAAGTGATGCGGCCGAAGCCTTTGTGTTGGCTCTGAAAAAAACTCGGGATGGACAAGTTCAAGTGTCTTCGTTAGCCTCATTAGAGACTCTTAACAGGTGATATTTATGTTTAAAAAAGTTTTGCCCTCTTTACTCATTGTTGTTTCGGCGCTTTGCTTCAATCTTGCTTGGGGAAAGTCCAACGCTGAAGCACTACCCAAAAAAATTACCATTGGTTTAACTCCGGGTGGTAAACCCGAAGTTATCCGAGAACAAGCCATTGCCATGGCTAAAGAAATACAAACTGAATTTGGTTTACCAGTAGAAATATTCATGTCGACGGATTATTCCGGTTTGATTGAGGCCATGAAAAACAAAAAAGTCGACTTTGCTTTCTTTTCGTCTTTGACCTTTGTTCAGGCTGAAGATGTGGCTGGTGCTAAAGTCTTATTAAAGAGAGTATGGTCTGAGCCATTTTATTTTTCAGCCTTGGTCGTACGTCAGGATTCAAAAATCAAATCGGTGGATCAGCTCAAAGGAAAAAAAGTTGCCTTTGTCGACAAAAATTCGACCTCAGGTTATCTTTACCCTCAGGTGATGTTAAAAAAGAAAAACATATCTGAAGCCCAATTTGGAGAAGTTGTTTTTAGCGGCAATCATGCTCAGTCTATCGAGATGCTCGAGCAGAAAAAAACCGATGCCGTCGCTGTTTTCGCTGATGATGAAAAAGGAAAAACGGGGGCTTGGACTAAATTTTCTAAAAATAAAAATTTAAAGTTTAAACCTCTTTGGATCAGTGATCCCATTCCCACAGATCCTTTCTGCGTGCAAAAAGATTTTTATGAGACTTATCCTAAATTCACTCACAGCCTTATGTTTTTGCTGATCGATCTTTTTACCCAAAATAAAAATTCTAGGAAATACGCGGAAGTTTTAGGAACTCACGATCTTCTTCCCGCAACCTCAAAACAGTATGATCCCGTCCGAGAAATGGTTAAAAGCCTTAATCTCGAGGTCAAATAGGGTATGGATGTCTTAAGGATCCAGAATCTTAACAAGTCATTCAAAAGATCCTTTTACGAAAAAAAAAGACAAATCCTTTATGACGTTAACTTTAGCGTTCCAGCCCAAAAAAGCACTGGTTTTGTTGGAAACAATGGCTCGGGCAAAACAACGACGATAAAATGCTTGTTTGATTTCATCAAGAAAGACTCTGGACAAATTTTTTTCTTTGACCAAACGTTATCTTCGGAAATTAAAAAAAAAATTGGCTATTTGCCCGAGCGCCCTTACCTGTATGAGTTTCTTACAGGAATGGAATTTTTAAAATTTCATTGGCAGCTGACTCAGGCAGGAAGCCAAGCCCGTTTTTTAGAAAAGGCTCACTCGACCCTTAAATTAGTTGGTCTTTATGAAGCTCGAGAGCGAAGCCTAAGAAATTACTCCAAGGGCATGCTCCAGCGAATTGGTTTAGCTCAGGCTTTGTTGCACGAACCCGAATTTTTAATCTTAGACGAACCGATGTCGGGATTGGATCCCGATGGCCGCTTAATGGTGAAAGACATTTTAAAAGCCGAACAAAAAAAAGGTGTGAGCATCTTCTTCAGCAGCCACCTGCTGCAAGACATGGAAGAGCTTTGTCAGTCGCTCGTCGTTATCCATCATGGAAAAATCCTTTATAATGGAGAATTAAAATCCTTCATGAATCAATTCGCGACCCTTGAAGAAGCTTTTCGCTCGACCCAAAGAGAGAGCTTATGAAAAGCGTCTTAATTTTGGCTAAAATTACTTTCCAAGAAATGATTCGCGAAAAATTTTTCCTGGTTGTTGTGTTTATTTCCATCTTGCTGTTAGCCATCAGCTTGCTCTTAGGATCCTTGTCCTTTGCTGAACAACAGCGGATTCTTGTTGATCTGGGCTTTGGTGCCATCGAGATCAGCAATTTAGGCATCGTCCTTTTTTCTGGCGCATTTATTATTTCTAAAGAGATTGAAAAGCAAACTTGCCTTTTGCTTTTGGCAAAGCCCTTATCTCGAGATCAGTTTTTTATTGGGAAGTGGTTGGGTTTAGCTGCTCTGATGACGGTTACTCATTTTATTTTGTCAGGAATTCTTTTTTTTCTGCTGCAGCAGCCGCAACTTTTGGTCTCATTCTTTTTTGCCAGTTTGTCGGTATGGCTAAAAATTCTTGTCATTCTTTCCCTGGTGTTTCTGGTGAGTGGTTTGGTGCGGCCCATATTTTCGCTTCTCTTCGGAATGACTATTTACATGTTGGGACATTGGTTGCATGACCTGGGATTTTTCGCGAAAAAATCCCAAGATCAGCTGTTGCAAAATCTTTTTCGGATTGTTCACGAAATAACTCCTCAGTTCTATAGGTTTAATTGGAAGTCTTACGTTTTTCTAGAAAAAGGGATTTCTTTTCAAGAGCTTTGGTCGATGATCTTTTATCTAACATCATGGACGATTTTCCTTTTAGTTCTCGCGGTTGCTGTTTTCAGGAGAAAAGACATTGTTTGAAATTGAATTTCTTAATTATTTTTATTTTTTGATTCTTGGATCTATTTTTGGCAGTTTCGGCAATGTACTGATTTACCGGATGCCGCGTGAAGAAAGCATCATTTCGCCTCGATCTCACTGTTTTCGGTGTAAGACGCAAGTCGCTTGGTACGACAATATTCCACTTATTTCCTGGTTTGTTCTTCGAGGCCGTTGTCGCAAATGTAAAGCTCCGTTCTCATTCCGTTACGTTCTCGTTGAGTACCTCATGGCAATCGCTTTTGCTTTTTGTTATCATCAATTTGGATTTTCTTGGTTTTTACTTGAGGCTCTCATTTTTGTATTTGGTCTTATTATTTCTTCTTTCATTGATATGGATCATATGATTTTGCCCGATGAATTTACTTTGGGAGGTCTAGCTTTAGGTTTAGCCGGAGCTCTTCTTAATCCCGAGCGAGAATTTATGCCGGCATTGATCGGCGCCTTAATCGGCGGAGGATTTTTATGGCTGATGGCTTATATTTATTTTTTACTCACTCACGTTGAAGGGATGGGCGGAGGAGATATTAAACTTCTTGCCTGGATAGGTGCTCTCTTGGGATGGAAAGCCATTCCCTTTGTCATCATGACCGCCGCTATCGTGGGAAGTACGGTTGGTCTGGGTCTAGCTTGGAAACAAAAGAAGGGGCTTAAAACCATAATTCCCTTCGGTCCTTACCTGGCATTAGGTGCACTGATTTATCTTTTCGGCGGCCAGACTATTGGCGAGTGGTATTTTCATCTCTTTCTTCCCGAGTTCTAAAACTAGACCGGTCATTGACTCACATTGAGTCCACTTTGATAATAGTAAAGACCTGCATTCACTTTGGTTTGTGCCAAAGTGAATGCAATTATTTAAGTTAACTCGACGGAAGTGGTAAGAATGTTATTCAGCTCAAAAAAAGTTATTGGACTCGACATTGGAACGAGCTCGATAAAAATGGCAGAAATGGAAATTTCAAAAGCTGGAGCTACTCTTCAAGGTTTTGTTTTAGCGCCTACACCTGTTAACTCTATGGCCACTGGTGAAATCACCAATTCGAATCTTGTTGGTGGTGTGATTAATGGATTACTGTCTGAACTTAAGAGTAAAAGAAAAAGTGTTTCCACGGGCTTGTGGGGCACGGCCGTCATCGTAAAAAAAATCACTATACCTAAAATGGAAAAAAAGCTGATCCGTGATCAAATCCGTTTCGAGGCGGAACAGTATATCCCTTTTGACGTAAACAATATTTCTTTGGACTATGCTCTTCTTTCTACCAGCAGCAGCCCCGACACATTGGACGTGCTTCTTGTCGCCGCACAAAACGAAGTTGTGAATCAATACATCTCGACGATTTCATTGGCGGGATTAAAGACTTCAGTTATTGATGTGAGCGGTTTTGCCTTAGCAAATATTTTCGAAATGAATTACGGTCGATTTCGAAATGAAAATATTGGCGTGTTTAACTTTGGTGCTTCCATCACAAATTTTGTGGTGATCAATCAAGGCCAAGTTATCTTTTGTCGTGATATTCCTATCGGTGGCTCTAACTACACCAACGAGATCTCTAAAAATCTTGGTGTGTCTTTGAATGAGGCCGAATCTTTGAAGATCAGTGCTTCCTTAAGACGAGAAGTTCCCGAGGAAGTCCATAGCATTATTGGTTCCACTTCAGAAGCTGTTATTGAAGAAATCAGAAACAGCTTAGATTTCTTAAGCGCAACAACCAATGGATTAAGCCTGAGTCGGTGCTTCTACACGGGGGGCGGCGCCGCCACTTCAGGAATGATCGACAGTTTAATTAAAGCCACAGGTTTGGGTTTTGAGCCTATGAATTGTTTCCGCAAGATTAAGTACAGCTCAAAGAAAATATCTCCCGCGTTTTTACAGCAGGTTGGAAATTACTCGGCTGTGGCTATTGGACTTGCACTTCGTCATGAGGGCGACAATGGTTAGAATTAATCTTGTCAACAAATCAACAGTTCAAGTTCAGCAAGGACCTATTATCTCGGATATGGGCGAGGTCATTCTCACTCGCGATGAACTCATCAAGCAGGCGGGACTGCGCATTTTCGTGATGTTGATTTTTCCTGTAGCACTTTATCTTTACGAAGATCACTTTCTAATCCCTGACATGAATAACGCGATCAATGCAAAGACCAGAGAGCTTGCTGAACTTCGCGCTTATAACCAGAAACGTGAACCCTCTGTCAGTGAAATTAAAAAATACGGGGATGAAAAGATAAAAATCGAACGTAAAATTGAAATTTTAAATAAAATTGCTCGTGAACGAGGCCGTGAATTAGCTCTGCATAAATTTTTTCAAAAGGCGATTCCCGACAAGACTTGGTTAACGGAATTTAATTATGATCAAGGCCGAGATCGTATCACTTTGAAGGGCAGTGCTTTCTTCGCCAGTGATATCCCTAAACTTCGTCAAGAGATTCAATCTGACGTTATGTTTAAGGCCGTCGAAGTTGGAGCACAAAAAGAAGGTAAATTTCAGGGGCAAAGTACAGAGGATTTTGAAATGGTTATTAACTTGGAGAAAATCAATGAACCAAGTCCTTAACCGAATTATCGAACTGACCATGCAAAAGGTATTATTCTTTGGCCTCGTGCTGGCAGGCTCTTATTATTTCTTTTTTACTTACGACACCTATAATAATTTGAATGCGCGCCAAGAAGCTTTGTTGAGAGATATCGTTAAAGAAAAAGAAATCCAAAAAGACACGGATATGACCTTGAAAAAGGAACTTGAAGTTAAAGACTCGGTGGCGGCGCTGTCTCAGCAATTCGAAAAAATTGCGAAGAGCTTGCCGACCGTGCTGACTCAATCGGATATTATGGCTTTCGTTGATGTTTTCGCAAAAGAAGCTGCAGTTAAAGTTACAGCAAAATCCCCATTGCCCTCGGCGAAGATGGAAGTGATTGAAATTCTTCCCGTCAACGTGACTTTGAAGGGAACTTACTTCGAGATCGGTCGTTTCATCCAACGTGTTTCTGTCTTCGAGCCGATCACTCGTGTTTCAGATTATAAAATCACGAAAGACTCTACGAATTCAGGAATTTATCAATTTGAAGGTCGAATTTTAGGGTATCGCTCGCTGGATCTTAAACAAGAAGAGGTTAAGAAATGAAACTTATGTTTCTTCTTTTCACTCTTCTCTCTGGATTTGTTCTGTGGGCGCAAACCCCGCAAGACCCTTCAATGGCATCTCCACCGCCAGATCCGTCTGGAACGCAGGCCCCTGCGATGACAATTCCCTCGAGCATTCCGGTAAATATGGATATGCCCGCACCACCACCTCCAACGGCATCCATCGAGAATCAGGCAACGGTTCTTCCACCCGATGCAAATAAGGATAAGTTTTTTTATGATCCTACCATTGGGCGTGATCCATTTAAAATTCCTATGATCAATGTTGGACCATTAAATCGCGCCGAACCTATTATCAATGAGGACAGTCTCGAGGGTGTATCCATTCCTGAAGGAGTCAGAGTTCTAGCGATTATTTATGATTCTAAGAGGCCGCGAGCTCTGGTCGAAAAGCTTTCCAATAAAAAAAGTTATTTGGTCTTTATGAAAAGCCGTTTGGGTATTGGCGGTGGTGTCGTCTCCGAGATCCGCGAAGACGAAATCGTTGTCGTCCGTTCTATAGAAACCGAAGGGCAAACGAATGTGGAACACATCGTTCTGAGATTAAACGATAAAAAAAGAAAAACTGATACGAAATCGGGTCAAAACTGAACATGAAGTTCGGAGGACAGTATGAAAAGGATATTTCAAAACGCAACGATGCTGCTTATGGTATTGATGCTTGTTTCTTGCGTCTCTCAGCAGTCGAGCGATAACGAAGATTTTGCCAGCCCAGATTCAGCAGCTTCTTCCGAGGAAGCTTCCGCTGATACATCTGCAGCTGATCCCCTCGACGAATCGGCAGGGACTCCCGAAGAATCAGCCCCGGCGCCCGAGACACAAGCCGAGGGTGGTGATGAACTTTTATTGGATGACCCAGGCACTGAAACTGCTCAGCAGGCGCCACCGCCCGCAGCAGAGCCCCAAGCTGAACCCGAACCTTCCCTCGAGCAAGAATTGCAAGCGCAGCCAGACACATTGGCAGCGCCTCAAGAGCTAACTCCGGCAGCGAACCCTCTGGTTGAAATTAAGAATGTTCAGTACAAGGGGAACGATACTGGTGGAACACTGGTGATTGAAGCGACCGGTCCCTTCACTTACAGCACGCGGTCTAACGTTGATTTAAAACAGTTCATCATTGAAGTTCCCAATTCCGTTTTACCAAAAAAATTAAAACGCCCTTTGAATACAAAAGATTTTAAAGGCGCCATTGGCTCCATTGATTCTTATCAAAATGAAGGTTCCAATGTTTCCCGCTTTGTTCTTCAGCTCAGGAATGGAGCGCAAGATCCCGTTTTGCAAATGGAAGGAAACAGTCTTTTAGTCGTCAGTAACGACACCGCTCTGCCAGAAAATATTCAGGCTGAGCTTCCGAGTTCGCCACCTCCCACAGATGTAGTTCCTCCTCGCACCGAAGAGGAAGCTGAAGCTCGTCGTGAAGGTTTAGCTTCAGGCACCGGAGCAACTCAGGAAGATAAAGCGCTCATCACCAACCAAAACTTAGAAGAGTTTATGGCTGCAAATAAAAAATTCTACGGACGAAAGGTTTCTTGTTCTTTCGACGATGTCAAAACTCGGGACGCCATCGAATTCATCATGTTGGATTCGGGCCTGAATTTAATCTTGGATGATCTTCAAGATATTGGAAACGTCAATGTTCGTATTCGTGAAGTCCCTTGGGATCAATGTTTGGTCTTAATCATGAAAGTAAAAAAGTTGGGTTACACGCGGATGGGAAATGTCCTTCGTATTTCGAAGCTTGAAGATATTGCCAAAGAAGAAGATGATGCCATTAAGCGTGCTGAAGCTCGTAAAAAAATCGAGCCTGTTCGCGTTCGTATCTACCCTGTTTCGTACGCCCAAGCTAAAGATCTCGAAGGCCAAGTTAAAAACTTTCTAACCAAAGACCGAGGCAGTGTCGGCAGTGATGCCCGAACAAACTCGTTGATCGTCACTGATACCGAGGAAAATTTAGAAAGAGTCGCTAAAATGCTTGCGAACCTAGACACCCCGCCACCCCAAGTGCTTATCGAAGGAAAAATTGTCGAGGCCGCAGATTCCTTTCAAAAATCTTTGGGAATCAACTGGGGTTTTGGTGGTCAAGATATCGCTTTAGGCACAAACAAAGTCACTGGGGCTCCCATCAATATGCGACCATCTTTTGGTTTTGGAACCGTGGCCGCGAGTGGCTCTTCTGGAGGAGCCGGTTTCGGCTTAAGCATTGGGACCCTAGATATTTTGGGTGATCTCAGCGCCACTTTATCTTTGTTCGAAATTGAAAATCGTGTGAAGGTGCTTTCGTCGCCAAGAATTATTACAATGAACAACGAAGCTGCATCCATCAGCCAAACTACAAATCAACCTCAAGCAACCGTGACAACGAGCACAACAGCCACTCAGAAAACCTACACCAGTATGCCCGTGACTTTGCAATTAAATGTAACTCCGCAAATCACCAACGACGCTTCGATCATTATGAAAGTTGGAGTCACACGGGAATTTATTGGTGCCCCTGTCGATCAAGCTGACCCGACTTCCGTGCCTAAATTCAGCCGTAAAGCTGATACAAAAGTTATCGTGAAAAATGGCCAAACCACAGTGATTGGTGGGATTTATCAAAATGATACAGCTGAAGGATCGAACGGGATTTCTGGACTGAAAGACATTCCTATATTAGGATATTTATTTAAGGGCCAGACCACCAAAAAAGAAAAAAATGAGCTCCTGATTTTCTTAACGCCTAGAATAGTCTCGAACAGCAACTCCGATTCGGGCCAACAAAATGTTTCCAAAGGATTGTGAGGCCAACATGACGAAACTAAAGATTTTCATTCGATTACTGAGTATCAGCCTAATAACTTTTTCAGTCCTCAGCTGCGGAAAAGAAAAAAAACTTCCTGTTACTTTTAATGTGCGAGCCAACAAAAAGTTTTTTGTTCCCTCGACTACTCGAAGTTGTAAAGACGCTTCTTTAGGTGTCACTACTGAAACCATCGCGAAAAATTACGTGGCTTTTGAATATCCTGAAATTGAAATCGACAGGGCTCGTTTGGAAGAGATTTATCCGGAACTTGATTTCAACACTTTAGCGACAAATCCTACTAAGCTGACTTTCAATATTGTTGGCATTAATGTTAAGATCGATTCCCCCAATATTAACGGAGGCCGCGTTCGTTGTGTGATCGCTGGTGAAGAATTGCAGTATTTATTTTACAATAGCACCACGGGGCTTCAGTGGACGCCGGCGGCATTGACTTACGATCCAGCATACGATCGCAATGGCGATAGTAAAGGTGATTTTCGGGGAACCGCCTATTACCAAGCTAATGGTTACACTTCTTGCCCAATTAAATGTGGAGGCATTGCCACAAAAGACACAGCATTTACAGCTCCGGTAAGTTTTGAAGTTATTGTAATTTCAAGTTTGAAAAATGATGACGGAACTCAAAGTGATGTCCCTTACAAAATCACGACGACGGGCACAGTCCAGAATGCGTTCTAATGGATTTATTCAAAAGCATGCAGGGAAACTTTGGTCTTACGTTGTCCGAGCAGCTAAGGCCAAAATCTCTCGGCGACCTCAAAGGCCAAAAGAAAATTCTTTCGCCAAACTCCCAGCTTCGAAAGATGATCGAGAAGGGGCAAATTCCCAACCTCATCCTCTGGGGACCTCCCGGAACTGGTAAGACAACATTTGCAAAAGCACTCTCCGAAAAGACCAATGCCTTTTTTGTCGAGATGAATGCCGTCGACGCCGGGGCCAAAGCCCTTCGCGAAGCAGGTGTCGCTGGCGCCGAACGCAGAATCACTCAACAGCAAAAAACTCTACTGTTTGTCGATGAAATTCATCGTCTCAATAAAGGTCAACAAGATGTGCTCTTACCCTTTATCGAAAAAGGAGATTTGATCCTCGTCGGCGCGACCACGGAAAATCCCAGTTATGAATTGAACAAAGCCTTGCTCAGTCGCAGTCGGCTTGTAGTTTTCGAGAAACTCACCTTCGAAGATCTCGAGCAAATTCTTGATCGCGCCGCTCATATCACTGGCACCGTATTTCGGGATTTGCTCACCGAGGACGCCTTCAAAGCTCTGCTCGAGCTTGCCGATGGCGATGCCCGTCGCCTCATAAATTCACTTGAGATTCTCCAACAAGCCCAATTCACAGAGCTACTCACTCGCACTCAGCTCACAGAAGTTTTACAAGCGCCAGGCCTCAGTTACGACAAAGACTCCGAGATGCACTACGATCTGATTTCCGCAATGATTAAGAGTGTTCGTGGAAGCGATCCCGATGCGGCACTTTATTATATGACCCGCATGCTCGAAGGTGGAGAAGATCCGATTTTTATTTGTCGCCGTCTTATCATTCTTGCCTCTGAAGATATCGGCAACGCAGATCCTCGAGCTCTCACTCTCGCCACCAGTTGCCTCGCCGCCGTAGAGGCCATCGGGCTTCCCGAAGCTACAATTCCCCTCTCGCAGACTCTTCTGTATCTCGCCACTTGTCCAAAATCCAACAAAGCCTACATGGCTATGAAAGCCGCTCAAGAGTTTGTCCAAAAAACTCGTTCCACTCCAGTTCCCCTGAAACTGCGCAGTTCAAAAACCTCAATGTCAAAGAGTCTTGGTTACGGAAAAGATTACCAATACCCTCATGATTTCCCTCGAGCATGGCTCGAAGAAAACTATTGGCCCGACGAACTTGAACCGCAAAAATTTTACGAGCCCTCGTCGCGCGGTTTTGAAAAAAATATTGTCGATTATCAAAATTGGCTTAAAAAGAAAGATACCGAAACTAAATAGCTCGGTAAGCGCAAAGGCTAATACAATTCTCATTTCCCTGAGCCAAATAAGAGTGCTTCGTATTCGCAGGAATTTCTACGCGATCTCCTTCGCGCAAAAGAAATTGGTTTCCAGCAATATTGAAAAGCATTTCTCCTTTGACGATCATACGGACTTCACAAAAAGGATGACGATGCTCAGAGATTTTTTTATGAGGTTCAAAACTTTCTTCAAGTACATCAAGCCCTTCATTTTCGAAAATGAACTTCATTAATGACTTATTAGGAACTTGAGGAGCTTGCCAACGTGTAATGATCATGAATCCAAGTTCTCAATTTCAGACAAAAAAATCAAGTACCGTGGCTCAGTGTTTAACTTTGATACAACTTTGCCGAGTTCTTAAGAAACTATCGATTTTTTTTGCAGGATGGATGGCCGGACTTACAAACTTAGTTTGAAAACCATTAAGTCTTGTCATTATAAGACGATAGATAGGGCACATACAGGGCACAATTTTGGGAGGCCTCGTTGAGCAACATCAGAGCGAAAACTACTAAGTCAGATATTGATATCCTTCTGAATTTTGTAGAGCGCTCCCAAGGTCTACGCATTCTCTCGATTGACACTAATGAAATTAAAATTGTCCAATCCGTCGATCATAAAATTTTCACATTTTCCTCTCTAGAAATTATCGAAATTCTTCATCGCAACGATTCAGATTCTCGCGCCTTTCTTCAAGTGAACTTTCAGAATTCAAACAAAGTTTTGTTGACTGAAACTCTTGTGGGCTTCAAGCCTCAGCAGACGCTAGGCCTTGACATGAGCAAGCTTCCTAAAGTTGTAACGACCCCTGACCTCATGAGCGTCTACGAGGCTATCGAAGAAGCTCTTGGCTCCGACCAAATCGATCACGAAACTGAGATCCTCAAAAAAGTTTACATTTCAATTATTAGTGGTGGTGAAAAGGTCGGCTTTGAACTTGTTGAAGAACGACAATGGATCAACCGTCTTCTCGGTTCGCGTTTACGCGCTTCTGCTTAAATTTCAAATTTTTTAAAGATTCGTGATTCATTTCAACAGCTTGCCTATGGCGACTTTGCCAACAAAATCTGCGTTAAAAAAAGCATTGACCTTCTTTTCAATATCAGCGAGATTCTGCCCACTTAAATGGGGGCATAGCTCAGCTGGGAGAGCATCTGATTTGCATTCAGAAGGTCGCAGGTTCGATCCCTGTTGCCTCCACCAAAGTTGCTATCTTTTTGCGCATTTTTAGGAAAATTTTCCGAAAAAAGAAAATGCAAAAAAAGATAAAAAAGTAGTTGACGGTTTGAAAGGTATCACTTAAAACTAACGACCTCTTAGCAAATCGCTCTTTGAAAACTGAATAGCTAGAAATAAGATTTTTTGGGCTTCTAGCAGAGAATATTTTTCTCTGCACAATTTCTAAGAAAAAATAATTGAACAAAGCTTTAAAAAGCTAGGTTTGATTTTGGACAGAATTCAACTGGAGAGTTTGATTCTGGCTCAGAACAAACGCTGGCGGCGTGCCTAATACATGCAAGTCGAACGGGTCTTACCTTCGGGTAAGACAAGTGGCGCACGGGTGAGTAACACGTGGGTAATCTGCCTTCGAGTGGGGGATAACTGTCCGAAAGGATAGCTAATACCGCATAAGACCACAGGATCTGAGGATCTAGGGGTAAAAGGTTTTTCGCTCGAAGATGAGCCCGCGTAGGATTAGCTAGTTGGTGAGGTAATGGCTCACCAAGGCAACGATCCTTAGCTGGTCTGAGAGGATGATCAGCCACACTGGAACTGAGACACGGTCCAGACTCCTACGGGAGGCAGCAGTAGGGAATATTGCGCAATGGGGGAAACCCTGACGCAGCGACGCCGCGTGAGTGATGAAGGCCTTCGGGTCGTAAAGCTCTG
>JAKFYD010000053.1 GCA_021731025.1 Pseudobdellovibrionaceae bacterium
TTATTTTCTATCACAGGGATATTGTGTTCACGGGCAATGGCTTTAATTTTTTCTGCAATAAGATCGGCACCTTTAGCAACCACCTGAGGAGCTGGAAGATTTTGATCGTATTTGAGAACCACGGCAATGTGAGTCGGGTTTGTTACGACTACGTCAGCTTTTGGTATGGCTTCCATCATGCGACGATTCGACATTTCTTTTTGCACGCGTCGAATCCGTGCTTTAATCATCGGATCCCCTTCACGCTGCTTAAGCTCTT
Organism: Pseudobdellovibrionaceae bacterium; assembly: GCA_021731025.1. Lineage (GTDB taxonomy): Bacteria > Bdellovibrionota > Bdellovibrionia > Bdellovibrionales > Bdellovibrionaceae > UBA5009. The sequence continues at coordinate 260 of JAKFYD010000053.1, forward strand.
CTTTCACTTCTTGCTTTGTCATCATCATTTTCTTTTCCAAATCCCATCTTTGAAAAAGATAATCAGCCAAAGCTAAGCCCAACATGACCAGGCCAACTCCAAAAAGAAGTTTTGCCGAAATGTAACCGAGGTAAGAAAGCAATTCAGAGACAGAAAAAGAAAGGATGCTGCCGAACCGAGGAATTTCTGCTTTAAGAATAAAATAAACGACTGAGCCTATTAGTAAAAATTTAAAGATAGACTTTATTCCTTCAGAAAGACTGCGCAAAGTAAAAATACGCTTCATTCCTTCGACGGGATTCATCTTGTTAAAATCAGGCGACATGGCATCTTCAATGTTTAAAAATCCAATTTGCAGGACGGAAGCCGCAGCGCCAATAAGACCGCCCAAGCCAACAACGGGCATGATCAACATGAAGGCCTTCATTGACGAAAACCCTAAGGCCTCGACAAATTTTCCTTCGCGGATTTGGGCCACCATATTCAAGCCCAAACTTTGCTGAAAAAGTTCGTAACAGTTTTTAAAAAAATAACTCGATAGCATGTAAATGCCGCCCGCACTGACCAGCAAAATAAATGCTGAGCCCAACTCTCGGGAATGAGCGACTTGACCACGCTTACGAAATTCTTCGCGTCGTGTGTCTGTAGCTTGCTCTGAACGTTCACCTTGTTCGTCTTGAGCCACTATAAGTTCCTCATAAGTTGGAAAACGTATTGACCGGTTAAATTAATAATCGAGTTCATTTCAAACACCATTAAAGGCAAGGTCAGAATCATCACGACCAAACCAACAGCTAAAGTCACCGATAAGCTGGTGACTAAAACATTCAATTGAGGAACGGTTCGACCTAAAATACCCATGGTAATATTAACGAGAAAGATCGACACAACTACGGGAGAGGCCATCTTCAAGGCAATTTCAATCAACTGGCCACCCATGTGAGCCACTTCGGGGAAAGGCTTCCAACTGAATCCGGCGCTAGCGACGGGAAAAAGATTAAAGCTTTCGGAAAGCGCAGTGATTAACAAGTGGTGCCCCTGTAAGGCGAAAAAAACCAAAGTTGCCAACAGCACTTGGAATTGCTCCATGGTGTTTGAATTAGCTCCACTGATAGGATTGAAAACTTGGGCCGAGTTCAAACCAATAGAAACAGAAATAAGGTCTCCGGCCATACTGATGGCGAAGAAAAAGAAGCGCGTCACTAAACCAATGACAATGCCGACAAAAAGTTCTTGAGTGGCGTTGCCAATGATGTGCTCTGCAAGATTCAAATGTTTTTGAATTTCAACCTGGTGTAAAGGAAAAATGATAAAGGAAAGTACAAAAGAAAATAACACTTTAACGGGCATAGAAATGTTGGACGAGCTGAAAACAGCTGAAGAGAATACAAAGGCAATAACCCTTAACAGGATAAGTGCTAAAAATAAAATTTGATTTTCATTCGCTAAGAACGAATTGAACACCAATTACTCCCTAACGATCGTTGAAATGCTTTCAAAAAGTGTCACTGTATAATTCTGCAAGAGATCTAACATCCAGGGTCCAGCAAAAACCATAATAAGACCGATGATGATCATCTTCGGAACGAAAGTAAGGGTGGCTTCATTAATTTGTGTGAGGGCTTGAAAAATACTGACGGCTAAGCCGACAATAAGTGTACTGATAAGCAAAGGTGCCGCGACCATGGCCGTGGTTCTTAAAGCGTCCTGCCCTAATTTGATGACAATTTCCTCTGTCATTTCATCCCCTCATCTCAACCGAAACTTTTGACCATTGAACCAATAAGCAATCCCCAGCCATCGACTAAAACAAACAACATAATTTTAAATGGCAACGAAACGACAACAGGAGGTAACATCATCATCCCCATCGCCATAAGAACGCTGGAGGTCACAATGTCGATCACCAAAAATGGCAGAAAAATAATAAAGCCGATCTGAAAAGCCGTCTTTAATTCCGAAATAATAAATGCAGGAATAAGAACCATGCTGGGAACATCAGCGCGAGTTTTAGGTTGATCAACTTTAGCTAATTTTAAAAATAACGAAAGATCTGTATCGCGAGTTTGGCTGAACATGAATTTTCGAAGAGGGGCCATGGATTGAGCAATGGCATCGTCCTGAGAAATTTTTCCGGAAAGGTAAGGCTGCAACCCGTTTTTATTCACCTCAGTAAAGGCTGGCCCCATAATAAAAAAAGTTAGGAACAAAGCTAAACCAACTAAAAGTTGGTTGGGTGGCATTTGATTCACCCCTAAGGCTTGTCGCAAAAAAGAAAAGACAATGATGATGCGGGTGAAACTGGTCATCATGATCAAAATGGCCGGAGCTAAGGTTAATACCGTGAGCATCAATACCAGTTTAATCGCACTGACAACTTCATTCGGATTGTCGGTCGTTTTAAAACCCAAGTTCACCGTTGGTAAGGTAACTTGCCCTTTGGCACTGATCGCACTCAGTAAAACCACCCCAAAACCAAAAATAAAGAAAAAACTTTTCCGATTCATGAAAAGCCTTTCATCTCTTTAAGCTTAGTGCGCACGTGTTCGTGAATTCCTTTGATCGTAAATTCTTCGTCAGATTTTTTTTCAACCTGAAATAATGTTTGATCGAATTTTTTAGGAGTATCTTGGGGAATATCTTCGTCCAAAAGAGATAGAGATTTAATCATGGAAATATTATGATCGGTGACTCCAATCAAGATTGATTCCCCTGCAACCCGAATGATGGCTAAAGATTTTCGTGGTCCTAAATGATGTTGAGTTAACATTTTGATTTGGTGAGAATCAGTCTTTTGACTGCGAATGGAATACTTGCGCAAAAGAAAATAAATTCCGATGAGCAAACAACTTAAGACAACTGAACCCAACAGAAATTTTTGTAAAGATGATCCCGAGACTTCGTCTTTTTTCTCGGTCGCTACTTTTAAAGGGATCTGTGATTCATCCTTAATTTCGGCTTTCATAACTGGTTCTGTTGACTCTGTCGCGGGGGCCGCGATGGCGGAAGCCGCAGGAGGCATTTCAGCAAGGGCTACAGTCGTCGCCGAGCCACTTTCTTCAGCGTGAACTTGCAGGGATAAAAATAGAATCAGAACAATATTTCTTATCATGAATTTACCTCAACTGCTCAACACGTTCAGCCGGAGAAATGATATCAGTTAATCGCACACCAAATTTTTCATTGACGACAACGGCCTCACCGCGAGCAATCAGTTTGTCGTTAACTAAGACTTCCATCGGCTCACCGGCTAGCTTGCTGAGCTCGATGACACTTCCCTGAGTGAGATTTAAAAGCTCACTGACGGGCATTTTTGTTCGTCCCAACTCGACAGTCACACGCAATGGAATATCGAGAATTAAATTCAGATTTCGATCTTTAGGACCGTCTTCTTTATTCTCGACGGCCTTTACCGGCGATTCTGTCATTGCGGCGGCCTCTTGAGCCAATTTATCCGCTAAGTTGTCCAATGAGTCTTCTGCCATGATTCCCCCTACTTCTCGATCACACGTGTGACTTGTATCGCCACTGTTCCATGATGATTGCCATAGTAACCTTTAAATTTTTTTGTTTGCTCAACTTGAACGTCTAATTCACCGGTTGCATCCTGAGTCAATGGAATGACGTCTCCGACTTTTAGCTCCATTAAATCCTTCAGTAGAATTTCGTTTTCCCCTAAATTCACTTTGATATCGAGTTTAGTTTCCAGCAACTGTTCTTTGATAATACCAGTCCAAAGTTTTTTATCTGTTTGATCAGACTCAACTTGAAATCCTGTTGAAAGTTTTTGTTTGATAGGTTCAATGGTCGCGTAAGGAATCACCATTGAGATTGTACCGGTTGCATTCTCGAGCTCGACATCAAAAGTTGATGCTATAACCACATCTGTTGGCGGAACGATTCCCACGAACTGAGGATTGACCTCGGTTCGTACGAAAGAACAACCAATTTTCTCTACCGAAGCCCAGGCATTTTCTAAATCATTGATAGCCAGCTCGACAACTTTACGAACAATAGAAAGTTCAATAGGAGTAAAATCTTTACCGTCAATTTTTGTATAGGGCCGGTCAGCTCCACCGAAAAAACTATCGACCAAAGCATAGGCCAGTTTACTTTCAATCACCAGTAAAGCGGATCCCCGCAAATTTCCAAAGCGAAGCACACTCATGCAAGTGGGCATGGGTAAGGTATTGATGAACTCACCAAATTTTAAAAACTCGGTGCTTGTTAAAGTGATCGAGGCAATTTTTCGAAGTGCTGAAGACAAGGAAACGCGAAAAGCGCGCATGAATTTTTCATAAATAACTTCCAGTTGAGGGAGACGACCGCGAATAATACGGTCCTGACTGGTAAGATCATAAGTGACAATTTTGCGGTCATCAACGGGCTTACTGCCTCCGCCACCTTCTGATTTTTTATTTTCAGAACTCTGCACATCGCCATCGGAAACCGCGGCGAGTAAGGCATCAACTTCGTTCTGTGATAAAACTTGATTCACGCTTCAATCCCCTTAGTTGTAGATGAACTCTGTAAAAAACACGTTCGTGATCTTTCCTTTAGTTAGGAAAGAATTGATTGTGTCTTTTATTTCATTGCGCAAATGATCTTTCCCTTCCCTTGAAGAAACTTCCTCATAGGTTTTTGAAGAGAGAAGAATAATAATGATGTCACGGATTTGCGCTTTTCTTTTATCGATTTCATCCGCAACATTACCGCCGTCACCGTCTTTCAATTCTATTTCCATATTTACTTTAGCCACTTTGCGGCCTTTGGAATTAGCAAGGTTAACGATGAAAGTTTCCAGCGGAACAACTTTTCCGACGAAGGCTTTTTCTTGATGGCCTTCCTTCTCGTGAGTCTCACTTTCGCCTTTTATGACGTGATCTATGCTTGGTTCATGCGCTTCTTTTTGTTTACCTTTGTAGAGCATAAACCCAACGCCAGCGACGACGAGCATATTGATAACCACGAGTGCAATGAGCCAAATCGGTTTTCCACCGGTAGCGGCTGCAGACGCAGGACTAGACTCAGCTTGAGCGGCTTTTTCTTCGGCCACTTCATCCTCCTTGATGACGGTAACACTTTGATTCAATAGATTGATAAAGCAACACAAGTGCCAACAAGACTTAGGGCACAGCGAGGAAGTTATTGCCCAACAAATTGATTTTAAGAAAAAAATTTTCCTAGATCAGGGACTGAAGTCGGAACAGACTTGTCATGAATTTGACAGAGTCTGAGCAACCCGCCAAAAGTAACTTGACAGTTTGCCGATGAAATTTACGCGCAAATCAAGGCGCGACGACGAAGGCCTAGCACCGCTAGGTCGAGGAGAAGCAACGATGAGTTGCGCGGAAAGATCGAGGAAAACTGTCAAGTTACTTTTGGCGGGTTGCTTAAACCCTTTTGGCAGGTTGCTTAATTAAACCAAAAGATTCACGCTTTTTTGAATCAGCTGACAAATAGCTGTGTTCCCAGAGATCAGAGAATTTTCATAGGGATTGTAAGGTCTTCCATCATATGTAAGTAAAGTTCCACCGGCTTCTTCAACCAACAACTGGCCTGCAGCCGTATCCCAAGGCTTCAGATTCTTTTCCCAATAAGCGTCAAAAACTCCGCGGGCCACCTGACAAAGATCGTAGGCGGCGGAACCAGAGCGTCGCACACCGCGAGCTTTTCTGACGAAGTGTGAAAATATTTTTAATTGTTCTTCTAAAGAAGGAACATCATCCGCAAAGAATCCCGTTGAAAGAAGCGATTTCTCGATTTCTTGAGTGTTGGAAACTTTTAGACTTTGACCATTAACCCAAGCGCCCTGACCACGAATGGCGGTGTAAGTTTCATTGAGTAAGGGCACATCAATAACCGCAAGCTTAAGATCTCCGTCGACTTCCAAAGCTAGACTGATGCAGAAAAGTGGAAAACGATGAATATAATTAGTTGTCCCATCCAAAGGATCAAGAATCCATCGTCCTTTTTCGTTCGCACGCCCGGCCGCAACGGTAGCTCCTGCAAAACTGGATTCTTCCCCCAGGAATTCTGCGTCGGGAAGAATTTTTTTCAATTCTTCACTGATAATTTTTTCTGACTCCTTGTCCGCTTCACTGACTAGACCGGCGTGTTTTTTTTCTTCAATTTTTTTAAGGTGACCAAAGTAATCGAGCAAAACTTTACGACCCAGGATACAGGCCTTTACCGAGTCATCGAGTATTTTTTTCCAATTGCTTGTATTTGGTTCTTTAGTCTGGTTTTTCATAGGCTTCCTTAAGGTTTAACGACTGGACTCCATTGACCTCTTTTGCGCCCGGAGGTTAACATAAAGATATTGGTCCTTCAAAGAATCTAATTTATAGAGGATGAAAAAATGAGTTCAAAATCAGATGTGGTTGTTAAGTTAATTCTTGTTTTCTTTATTTCGCTCTTATCTTTTTCGATCGGCACCTTTGTTGGAAAGAAATACAGCGACAATCAGTATAAATTGTCAGCCCTTGAGCCTAAAAAAGTGGCTAAAGAAGAACGCTCTGTGGCTTCCGTTGATGACAAGAACAAGAAAAGCGAAACTTTAACCGATGATGAAATTAAAAAGTTAGCTGAAGAATTTGTTGCTGATGATTCCGAAGATTCAAATCATTCAACGGCGGAATCACATAATAGTCACTCAGCAGAAAAAAAACCTGCCCCATCACAGGCTACGGCCGCGGCAGACTCGCACGATGAAAAGCCAGAACATAAGCCTGCACCCAGTGAGAACAAACCTGCAAAAGCTGCGGTCACTCAGCACGATTCTGCAACAGCAGCGGCACACGATATTATTGACGGTAAAACAACAGCTGCAACCGCTACGGCCCGTCCTCGTCGTCCCACTAGCTTACCTAAAGATGTGGCTCAATATTCTGTAGGGAAATACACGGTGCAAGTCGCTTCATTCGCGACCGAACAGGAAGCTCGCCAACGCGCCAATGAACTTAAAGAAAAAGGCTACAGTGCTTTTTTCGTTCCCGCACAAGTTAAAGGCAAATCGTGGTATCGAGTGAGTGTAGGATTATTTGCGAACGAAAATGAAGCTAAAGAGTACAAAAAAGAATTCATGGCAAAATCAAAAGTAGAATCTGCAATTATTCAAAAGATTGCGAACTGAACGCCGACCCGAATCAGTCCACCTAAGGTGGGCTGAGGATCAAAGTCTTTTCCCGCTAAAGCTTGTAATTCTGCACCGTAAAATAAATAATTCCAACGGCCACTGATTCCGACCATTCCCAATCCTGACATTTGATATCCTGAATCTTCACTGATTTCTTGGGCTCCCAATCGAGACTTCAGAGTATCACTGTACATTCCCAATCCCATGCCGACTTGTAAATCTAAAGAAGGCGTAAAAGACATAACCGCATAGCGATAACTGAGCATCCATTCCACACGCTCTTTCTTAAAAGCCAAGGTCGGGTTTCCTGAAGAGTCAGAAGTCTGCGTGTGATCTAAAAAAACGGAATGCTTTTGCCACTGGCCACCAACTCCGAAACTGGGTAGACCCTGCCAGATAATATCGGTGTTCAATTGTTTGACGTAACGAAACCCATATTGCAGAGGCGAAATCATAAGGTAAGTTTTTTGAGTTGGCTTAGTATCATTGGATTTAGCCCAGACCGAGGGCGTTGCTAAGATCAAGAAAAGAAGAAATATTCTGATCATTGGATTTTTACTTTTCCTACTTTGTTTTCACACTTCAGCTGATGTTCAGAAGCTTTTGTCTTATTCAGAACTTTAATCGTTGAAGTGCATTCTTCCAAGTTTAAATTAGGGATTCCTTCAATCATTTTTAAAGCCAAATCATTGGGATCCACTAAAGCTGTTTTTCCTTTATTAATAAATTCTTGAGCCAAGCGAGGCAAAAAGTCGACGATGGCTTTCGCCACATTAGTTTTTGCTTCTCCCAAAGTGATCTTACGACTGTCCTTATGAAGAGATGTAAAGGCTTTCATATTTCGAGCGAATTGAGTTCCCAAATCATAAGCGTAAGCGTTTAAACTTCCTTCAAAGGCTTTCGCATTTTTAGAAAAGGATTTTATTTGGCCAGAGATTATTTCCCGTGAAGGTAAAATTAGATTTTCCTGCTCGGCTTCACTGAGTTTTAAATTGCGACCATGGCTAACCACGGGTAAGGAATGAATAATAAAATTGTTATCATTCGTGTAAATCCATCCCCAAAAATCAGCCAAGCCTTCGTTGAGACCCTTTAGCAAAGTCATGTTATAGTAAATACGAAGATCTTCATCATTCAGGTCCCCATCAATGGAGAGACTATTTCCTTCGTCGACAGAAACGGGCTCCAGACCTTGAAAGGATTCTTGAAATTTTGAAGATGAATGAATGCTGACGGGTTTATCCAGGATAATATGATTTTCAACCAAAACTTTCAGGGTCACTAATTTGAAAAATAAAGAATGGAAATGCTCGTGGGCTAAGATTCCCCCGTTAACAGCAATGGGAAGCTGATCATTGCGATTTGGAACAAATAAAATCGCATCGTAACGTCCCTCGTAGATGGCATTGTTTTCCATGACACTAAAATCACCAGCTTCCGTGACTTGTGGAATCTTAACGGAAAGTCCTATATCCCGAGGCCAATAGTTAATTTCACCGACGCCTAAGCTTTTATCCAGAAGAGCCATGCTTTGCATGTGATAATAAATGCTAGCCATCTGCACGCTGAGTTCATTCGAAGGCGTATAAATGTTCTTTTTATTTTTTACGAAGTCAGCACTGGGAAAAGTTCCTGTCAGACGACCTTCTTTAATTATGGGCGTAAGATAAAAGCGCGCGTACTGTCCACGCACTTTTTTAAGTTCAAAAATATTTAAAAGCTTAACGATTTGGAATTCATAAGCTTGTTTTGCAGTTTCGGAATCATCTTCACGTTGGATAGGTAATGGCAATTGAACATCCAAATCACCAGCCGCAGAGTTCCTTTCAAAAGCTTTATCACAAGCCGTTAAAATTAGAGACATGCTTAAAGAGAATAGAATTGCGAAGCCTTGAATTTTTGTTTTTACTGCCATGCGTTATTTGTACAAAACAATATAAAAAATCTCAATAAAAACTTATATATGGACAAATTTTGTCGGTTGAATTCGAATTCAATCGTTTCCAGCCCTAAATCAATTTGAAGGCCATAAAAAGGATAGCTTAGGAATGCCCGATTTATCGATTTTAACGAAAAATCTTAACCCCGCTCAACAAAAGGCGGTGGAGACTCTTCAAGGGCCACTTTTGATTTTAGCCGGTGCTGGTTCAGGAAAAACCCGCGTCCTCACCCACCGCATGGTGAATTTAATTGCTCAGGGCTTGGCTTCCACAGATGAAATTCTTTGTGTCACTTTTACGAACAAAGCCGCTCGCGAAATGGAAAGTCGGATCTTTAAACTTCTTTCAGATATTGATATTCCAGTGCGCACCGATATGTGGATCAGCACCTTTCACAGTTTTTGTGTAAAGATCTTAAGAAAAAATCTCGAGCTTTTAGATTATAAACCTTTTTTCACGATTTATGATTCTTCAGACCAACTGAGTGTCGTGAAAAAGACCATGCAGAATCTCAATATCAACGACAAAATGTTTCCACCAAAAAATTTTCTTTCCCGAATTAGCAGCGCAAAAATGTTGGGGTTAACCCCAGATGCTATCGAAAAAAATCCACGTGGCATTATGGATCCCCGCTCTTTAGAAGTCTATGCGGCCTACGATGCTGAATTGAAAAAAGCGAATGCTTTGGACTTTGATGATCTCTTGCTGAAGACCCATCTGTTATTCCAAATGTATCCTGATATTTTGGCCATGTATCAAAATAAGTTTAAATATATTTTAGTTGATGAGTATCAAGATACAAATCACATCCAGTATCTTTTAGTGCAAATGCTCGCAAAAGCTCATCGGAACTTAGCGGTCGTGGGCGACGAAGACCAATCCATTTACAGCTGGCGAGGCGCCGACATCAGCAATATTCTTGATTTTGAAAAAGATTTTCCTGAAGCGACTGTGATTAAGTTAGAAGAAAATTACCGATCAACCGGAAACATCGTTAGCGCTGCCACTGCAGTCATTAAGAATAATACTCAACGAAAAGATAAAACTCTTTTCACCTCGAATGAAGCTGGATCTTTAATTCGTATTCGTGAAGAACGAAATGAATATGACGAGGCCCGCTTTATCGCGAAGACCGTTGAAACTCTTTTGAACGAAGGGCAGTACGTCCACAATGACTTCGCGGTTTTTTATCGCACAAATGCTCAATCGCGGGTGCTCGAGGAGCAACTGCGCACTTTAGGAATACCCTACCGCATAGTTGGTGGAGTCCGTTTCTACGAGCGCATGGAAATTAAAGATGTCCTGGGCTATCTGAAATTATCCTTAAACCCCGCTGATGATCTTTCTTTCAAGCGCATCGTGAATGTCCCCACCCGAGGAATTGGAAAGACAACCATCGAAAAGTTGGATGAGTTTGCCGGGCAAAATAAATTAAGTCTGACGGCTGCACTTCCTCTCGCCTTGGATCAACGACTTTTCAACGCCGGTACAACGGGAAAATTGCGTCGTTTCTATGATTTGATGTTGGATCTGAAAAGCAGCTCTCAGGAATTTAAAATCCATGATTTTTATCACATTGTTTTAGAACGCACTGGTTATTTGGTTGAATTAAAAAAAGATGAGTCTCCCGAAGCCCAAGCGCGCATCGAAAACTTAGAAGAGTTAGACAACGCCATTTCACAGTTTGTGAAAGAGCGGGGCGAAGAAGCGACCTTACAAAGTTTTCTGGAAGAGATGGCCTTAGTCTCTGAAGCCGATAAGCTTGATGACACTTTAAATTCAGTTACGCTGATGACTTTACATATTTCAAAGGGCCTGGAATATCCCAATGTTTTTATTGTCGGCCTTGAAGAAAACTTATTTCCCAGCCGAAGCTTTGAAGAAAACGCCAGTGAAGATGACCTTGAAGAAGAACGGCGTTTGGCTTACGTGGGCATGACTCGGGCTCGAGAAAATTTGTGGCTCACCTATACGAAAATTCGCCGGGTTTGGGGACAAGAGCAAATGAATCCCCCTTCCCGTTTTATTAAAGAAATTCCACGAGAGCTTACTGAATTCAAATCGAATGTTGAAATTGGCGGTGGATTTCTGCAAAGACACTCCCAGCGTTTCGTCAATGATTTGGGCTTTAATCACTATCAAAGAAATCAGTTTGAAAATGAGGTTCAAAGCTTTCCTGAAGATGAAGTGAGGCCCTCAACGGACAATTTCAGCAAGGGCATGCGAGTGCGCCACCCCACATTTGGTGTAGGTTCCGTATTTTCCACCGAGGGCGATGGAGATCAGCTTAAAGTCAGTGTCGTTTTTTCGGATCAAACGATTAAAAAATTTGTTGTCAAATATGCAAGATTAGAGAAGGTTTAATCAAACACAGGAGTTATCGCATGAAATTTTCTTTCGCTGCCCTATTCACAATTCTTATGGTTTCGAGCTTTGCTTTGGCTCGCCCGGCTCAACGAACAAATCCCAACTTGATGACATCGTGGGGAAGCGAAGAAGAGTATGAGATTCAAAGTTCCCTCTCCGGTGGTGGTTATGAATCGAAAAAACAAGGGACAACGACTGTCTCAACGCTGCAGGCAAAAATTTCTATGGCAAAATCGCTCAAAAATAATATTCAAGTGGGCGGCGAAGTTGAATTTTCAAACACCAGCGGTGGATCTTTTTCCGGCAGTTATTTTGAAGTTGCAGGCTTTGGAGTTTACAACTTTTCAACCATCCTTAAAGACACTTTCTATGTGAAAGGTGGAGCAGGTTTATACAACACCATTAATACTCGGCAAGAGAATGAAAATAAATTTGGATTTTTTGCTGGCGGTGGAAAACGCTTCCCACTGTGGAACCAAATTACCTATTCGCCCGAAGCTCGCATTTGGAAGATCGGCGATCAGGATATTACATTCTCGTTCTATTTCTTAAACCTTTCATTATTTTTCTAAGCGAATATCATGACGTTACAATTCACAATTATTTTATCTTTCCTAATGCTGGGCTCGCTTGCAAAAGCCCAGCTTGACGCCAACCCCAGCATTCTTGCCCCGCAAAAGCCGACGTATTCCGCTGCTGTCACTAGCAACATTGCTGAGTTAGTGAAAGGCAATGGCAACGCCATGCTGGAATTTTTTTCTGGCCCAAAAACAGCTGGATTTTTTTCAGCCTCCCTTTCTTCCGCAAAAGAAAAACGACCAAAGCTTTCGAATGCCGAGCTTACAGTGGATCGCTCTCAATACACCTTGGGCCTTGTTTGGTATAAAAATGAAATCGAACAAAAGAAAAATTTATTTTTAGCTGCCGGAATTGGATTTGGTCAGGAAAAAGATTTTTCCGATGTGGATACCAAATCCGCTTTGGAAATCATGGCAGCGGCCCAAATTATTCCTGAACGAAGTCGCATGAGACTGCAAGCGGGAGTAAAGATGTCGAATATCTCTGGCGAGTTTAAAGGGACTGCAGTGCTTGCTGTTGGAGCGATGTTTTAATTACTTCGCCCCAACAAAGAAGTCCCCAAAATCATGATAGTCATCGAAAGTTCGACAATCATTGGGGAGCGTGGTCGGTGACAAGCTTTTATTTCGCATAGCACACTGACCATCCCAAGTGTGGTTGGTTTGCAACGAGGCCCAATCGTACTGAGGCGTGTTTACATTATTGTGACTGATTCGCAAGGATCCATCGATCCACATTTTTATAATTCCATCTTTAGAAGATCCCGTTGAACTTCTTTTAAAGTGAACTTCAACTCGATGCCATTTTCCTTCAAGCACCGGTGATTTATCCACGTTGGGCAAGAAGACCATCGACGAGGAAGTCTCGCAATCACCGTAAATGTTATCAACGTGGCAGTTATTAACTTCACCATTCTGAAGGAAAAAATTCACGACTCGTTTCCCGCTTTCGCTGCCGAAGTAGTGCGAACCCCAGTCTCCCCCCGCGGTATTTGGTATATTTGAAATATAGAAAACCATTTTGTTGGCGCCATTGTTATATCCACCAAATGGACTGCTGGGACGCCAAGTGTAAGCATAATAAATTTCACCTCTATTTGGATGAACACAATCGGTTGTCGAGCCCCCTTCAGAGGCCCCCGCCGGTTTTAAATTTCGCATAAAATAAGGTGGAGAGCTCGGCTCGGTCGGGTCCATCATGATTGATGAACCACCACCGTAATAATTGGTACAACCATTACTTCCACCTTTGGTGGTAAAATCGTGATGCAACAGTTCCTTAAAACCAGCTGGCATATTGGGAGAAATCGCTTTGGTGAGAGGACCCGGCATAGGAGCTGGTTGCTGGGGATTAGGTTGCGGAGCCGGGAGATTATTTTGTTGATCCTCAGTTGATGGGATATCCGCATTGGAAGCTTGATCCATCGTGAAAGATTTTGATGAGAATCCGGAGCGACTGCAATTTTGGAATAAGAATATTAAGCCAAGCGCAGAAACGAAAAAAAAGGGCACCAGTTTATTTGACTTATTGAGCATATTTAATTGTAGTTCTGAGCGCTCGTAAGGGCAAGCAAACTGAGCTTGCGTTTCAATTTGAGATGCTAAAACTTAGCTGACTTCAGCTCTTCCCACTCGGCGAGGTAATTTTCGGCATCTAAAGGAGTTATCATTTTTTCTTCGCGGGGACTGATGTATTCAGCCTCGACTCCGTCCCATCCTCGATAGGATCTACGCTCTCCGTGAATTTCATTCTCACCAGAAATCGAAATTTCAAAATTAGGGGTCAGCACTGTTTTTCCCCCACCCTCGGGAATATCCACGGCAAAGTTCGGCATTGCTAGTCCTGAAAGATGGCCCCAAAGTTCCCTCTGAATGGAGGATGAATTTGCAATGGACGTGCGCAAATGATCTGTTCCTAGTGATGGATCACATTGAAACATGTAATAAGGTTTAGCTCGTAAGAAGAGCAATCGTCGCGACAGAGCTTGTACGACGGCCGCGTGATTGTTCACTCCATTCAGTAAAACCATTTGGTTCATCACGGGAACTCCATGATCCACTAGGTTTTCCACAGCAGATGCCGCTTCAAAAGTTAATTCGCGAGGATGATTAAAGTGAGTCATCATAAAAACAGGTTTATGCCGACGAAGAATCTTCGATAGGTCTTCCGTTATTCTCTGAGGAGCCACCACCGGCATGCGTGAACCGATACGAATGATCTCGACATGATCGATTTTTCTTAAATCAAAAAGAATGCGATCCAAATGAGAATCAGAAAGAGTCAGTGGATCGCCCCCTGACAGAATCACTTCGCGAAGGCCTGGGTGCGAGCGAATGTAATCCAAGGCTTGTTCATACTCTGAATTTTTAATAAGAGCTTGATCAGCGCCGGTGAAATGTTTACGAGTGCAAAAACGGCAATAAACACTGCAGATATCCGTCACCAAAAAAAGAACTCGATCGGAATAGCGATGAATCAAGCGCGGTCGAACTTGGTTTTTTTTCTCGGCCAAAGGATCAAGCATTTGCTGGCTGCCTGCAGAGAGTTCCTCTTCTCGAGGCATAAAGATTCGGCGTAAAGGATCGTGCTCATGAGAACCCACCAAGGAAGCGCAATAAGGAGTTGTACGTATGTTAAAGACTTCTTTTCCCGATGAAAACCCGGCGCGTTCAGCTTGGGATAAGACGAATTTCTTCTGAAAATCTTCTAAGGTTTTTAGCGAATTTCGCAGCTGCCAAGTCCAGTCCTGCCAGTCGGAAGGCCTGACCTCAGATGGAAGAGGTGCTTTTTGAAAGGAAAACTTCGCCAATTTTGGTCCCTTATTGCTTGTTGAGATCTTGGCCTTTTATCACAGCTAATGAATGGAAATCACGCAGACTTTTTTCATTCTCAAAATGAGACACTAAACTTTCGACAGATTCTCAGAGTGAAACACTTGAGCGGAATTACAAGATAGCCATGTAATTCCAGCAACTTATTCGCGAATTCGTGCAAGGCCAAAAGTGGAGCGTTTGTGGCATTTCTTTCAGTTGAAGCTGCGGACCGGAGGTCTGCTTTACAGGAGGATTTATGAAATTCACGAACTTACAACAAAAGTGGACTTTAACCACAGGTTTGATGATCGCTTTGGGATTTAGTTTCTCGATGCACTTCTCACCTAAATCAGGACCTGAGTACGCTCAACTGGGCGCAGCTCAAGAACAAATCGAGCCGGTGATGTTGGCTCAGGACAAAAAGCTGCAGGTCACACATATGAGTAGTGAAAATAAATTGCCTCCTCCCCCAACTGTTGTTGATAAAAAAGAAGAAGCAAAAAAAACTGAAGCCAATGTATTTCCTGTTTGGATCAATCGGGAAAGTGAGATGCAACAAATCAAGTTTGAGACTTCAGACCAAGCTGGCAAAACCAAAGTGACCTTCCCTGTTTGTAAAGTGGAAGCCACACAAAAAAATCAAAACTGTCCAACAGGAACTTGTGGAACAAAAAGCCAATTAATGGATGTTGATATGAACAGCGGTATCAGCGAACTGGTGAATGTCTTTGCTGCGACCTATGGAAAGTGTGCTACTGAAGAAGCAAAGACAGCTTCTCCTGTTACCACTCCAGCAAACAATGCTGAAGTTAAATCTTCAACAACGACAACAGTAGCTGCAACAGAAGTTTCTGAAGAAGATAAACACAAAGCTGTTTTTGATAAAGTGCGAGCTAAGTGTGACAAAGAATCAAAAGAGAGCCGTATTGATTGCCGCATTAATGAATTAACAAAATTATTATCTGACTCTAAAGTGGTTTATACAAAATCAGTGGTCCTAGATTTCTTTAAAACTCAAATTGAGGAACCTATGAAAAATTCTTTAGGTTCGTATGATTACACTAATCCTTTTGCTCAACACGAATATGTCGAAAAAACACGTGACCTGGCTAACAAAATCAAAGAGATGCAAGAAGAAATCGGTAGCTCTTACTCTTACCTTCGTGAAAGAATTGCTAACATGAGTGTTCGCGCCATTGCCGAAAAAGCTCTCGAAGTTAATACTTACCGCCACACAGGACAAGTTGGTTTGGAAAGCGCAGCTCTCGGCCAACTTCAAATCATGAATCAACTTTTACCCGCTTCAAACCGAATAGGCTTGATGTCTGCAATGAGCAACGAAATGGTGAAACTGAATCCCCTCTATGCGAGCAATATGTACAGCTCTGTGGGAAGCCTTGGAAATAATATCTTCAATAACATTTCTCGAATTGCTGATATGGATTCTTATAGTGCTCAATCTCTTCTAACGACAGGACTTATCGGCTTAGATAGCTGGAACTATCAAAGAGGTGCTCTAACTTCATTGGATTTAGTTCCACAGTTACATCGTTTGGGAATCGATGACGGCAGCATCTTATTATCCGATCGATTATCTGGCCGAGGACGACGCGGAAATGTTTTTGATCGTGGCGGTCTTTTCGGTTCGGGTCGCTTGGGATTAAATGATTCAAGCATGGGAAGTCGACGCGGCGGTCGCCGAGGGACAGGTGGTTCTTTGAGTTCAAGCTTTTTCCGAAATGATTCGGGTGTAATAGGTAATCGCTTGGGTTTAAGCACCGATGGACTTTTAGGTCAGCCGCAAGTTTACCAAACTGGTTTCAGCGCTGTTGGGAACAATTATCTTCCCCAAACTCAACGATCAGTTTTAAGCGGATCTCGTTTAATGCGCGGCAATCGCTTCTAAACAAATAAATATTTAATTCAATTTCCTCCACGGGTTCATGACGAGCCCGTTTTGGCATTTCCGAACGCAGAGATTTAAATTTTTAGTGCGATTGGATATAATACCCGGGAGTCTCACGACTCCCGGGCCCTGCTCACCGCCACAAGATCAGATCATTAAGCCATCACAGATGTCGAACAAAGATGCAATCGTGCTGAATCAAAAGCTGATGGCGGCTTTCGATGAAAACCCATAAGTAAAACTGTTATTTGAGCCAGGTACAGCATCATTTTTGAAGGCTCCACCGGGGAACAAAAGACCGATTTGGTTAACCCATTGAACTCGTTCACGAGGTTTGTAAACGAACTCGATATCCCATTCGAAACCTAAAGATTTATTAAAAGCAACACCCGACAATGGATTCGCCACAAGATTCGCGTAAGTGATGGTGTTCACGAGATCCAATTTATCATTCCAAATGTATTTCACTCGAGGTGAAATGTAGAAAGTATTGCTGATCGCTTCGTCATCGAGAGACGTCGCTAAGCCTTTTCTTACATGAGTCGCGGAGCCAGTAGTTCCACCTGGATCATACTGATCACGAATCAATCCCGTTCTTAAAGCATCATAAGAACCTAAACGATGATTGAAGAGCAAGAAAGCCACATTGTAGTTGCGATCAAAGTGAAAACTTTCGTAATCAACCGTGTCTGGGTTGTCCCCTGTTGCAAAACCAAAATGCATTCTCCAGTCCCATTTGGATTGGGGACGTGGGAAATAAAGTTCAGAAGCAATACCGTAGGCGTTCCATCGAACTCCTTGGCCATTTTTCACAACGCCCAAATCTCCATTGACGAAACCAGCTTCAACTTTAAATCCAAAAGGATCCCAAGATTTTCCCAAAACAAAACTGGTTTTCTGAAAAGAAATATCAGTGCGATTTGTGTTATCGACACTAATGCCGTTGGGATTATTGTTAGGATTAGCTCCGGTATTTATTGGCACGTCATTAACTTCAGCGCTGCCTTTTCTTCTTTCCAACATCACGCCGATGAGATTTCCTGTATCAGGTCTGTCGTACTCCACCAAGAAAGATTCCGATTGCAACACTCCACCTTGAGATAAAACAGGATCATAAATTCTTGCAATCATCGGCATGTACTTCACATTATCGATTAGGAATTTAAATGAAACCATATCCATAACTGTGGCGTAGTGATCAAAAGGTCCTTGGCCTGAATTGTAATTGATCCCTAATCCGAAATGAAATGGGGCGCGACCGATCACTAAAGATCCGTACTCTTGGTTCACATTCAAATACAGCTGACTGACTTTTAAATACTGAGAGTCTGGCGCTTTCGAAGTGGCATTCGAGTTGGCCACATTTGTTGTACTTGTGTTTGAATTCCCCGAACCCCATTGCTGACCGAACTGAGTGTTTTGATAAGCTGGATCTGTGTTCGGTAAAACATCCAAACGTGTGTGAATATTAATTCCATCGGAAGCAATAATTTTTCCATCAAGGCCAAGATAATTAAGACCGTAAGCCTTGCGCTCATGAGGAGTCGCTAAACTTGGTCGATCAACCTCTGTCCACTCGAAACGGTAAGTGCCTGTAAAATCCATGGCCACAGCCAAAGATTGCTGAGCACCTAACAAACACACCAAATGAACCATACTTTTAAAATAATTTTTTGCCATAGCTTTTTCCTTACGACGTCAAGATTCCCATCACTTCACTTTCGCGAAGGAGAATCAGTGTTTCACCTAACAAATCGATCTTTGATCCTGCATACTCTGCAAAGACCACTTTGTCTCCTATTTGCACATCCATTGGTCTAATTTTTCCGTGAGCATCACGATGTCCTCGTCCAACTGCAACTGCGACCCCTTGTTTATTACCCGTCACATCAGATGCCGTATCGGGAATATACAAACCCCCCGCTGTTCTTTTCTCGCCTTCAATGATTTGCACCATCAAACGATCATCCAGCGGAGTCACAAATTCATTCCATTTCACGGAAGACTTTTTAGAAGCCTTCGGTGAAGCCAACTTCATCGATGTCGTCGAAGTTGTTTTTTTTGTTTTGGCTTTCGCTTTAACAGCTGGCGCTTTTTTTGCGGCTTTTTTAACAGAGGGCGAGGGCTTTTTAGCGGCGCGAGCTGAAACTTTTTTCACAACTGATTTCTTCGCAGGAGTTTTTTTCTTTGCAGCCGCTTTTTTAACTTTCTTACCTTTGGCCACGCTTGCCCCTTTCTTCTTCATAATATTTTTTGTACAAAATATCCCATTCTGGCGTGTTTTCCAGGACATTTCTTTTCAACGAAGCCACTTTTTCTCGAGCTCGTCGATCAATTTCTTCATCTTCAGCCACAAAATCAGCAATGGCTCTTTTGGCTGCGCGCAAAGCGTGATCATCGTCACTGAAATCCACGATGTCATCGCCCCACACGGCATCTGTCACTAAGTGGGCCCAGTGGCTTTGGCGATCTTCCGACAAAATCACAGAATCACCTTCTTTTCTTTAGCAATTTTTTTCTTCAAAATAGGGTACATCTTATAGCGCTGGAATTCACCAGGATTGCTGCGTTCGAGCTCATCCAGCATGCGATTCACTTCACGCTCAAGATCCTGTTCTTTTTGCAGATCTTTTTTCAATTCTTCAATCATGCGAGCGAGAACTTTTTTCTCTTCGACCTTAAAAGTAATTAAGTTTTGTTTTTTCCATTGATCTAAAACTTTTTGTGCGATCACTTCAATTTGAAGCTGAGTCAATTTCATTGTGAAAACTGTCCTCTTCCACTAGTATAGGCCTATGTTACGAAAACGATTAAAGACTATTTTACTGGTGTTTACAACACTTCTGACGCTAATGATCATCGTGGGTGTGGTGTCCTTCCTGAGTTTCAAGAAGGAGCTGTCAGAAAAGCTCGAAGCAAAAAAATACATTTTACCAACCGAATATTACGCAGCACCCGTCAGTTTTAAAGCAAAAATGCTCTATTCACGAGAAGCTGTCGAAGATCTTCTCTTAAAAAGAAATTATCGCCGCCGCAACATTCAGCAAAGTCTTTTACCAGGCGATTTTTTGACGGGCCAACCCATTGAATGTGCCACTCGCATGCAGGTGGAAATCCCTGACACCACCAGTGGCTGTCTTGGCTTTTCCATCAAGGAAAATTCAGAAATCACGGCTGGAGCACATCTCGAAGATACCATTGATAAAAATATCCAATGGATTCTTTTTACTGAAAACACATCGATACTTTCTGTTCATCTAGGAATTCCGGCGCGCACGACGGTCGATGTTTCCCTTCGCCCTCCCCTACTTGCTCAATACATTGGCAATATTCCCGTCATGCAAGAAGCCGTTAATATCAGCCAAATTCCTCCGGCCTGCCTGAACGCGGTGATGGCTATTGAAGACACTCAGTTTTTAGAGCACAGCGGTTTTAGTTTCACGGGATTAGTTCGAGCTTTTATCAAAAATGTTACAGGTGGACGTCGTCAAGGCGGAAGCACTATCACTCAACAGTTAGTTAAAAATTACTTTCTGAGCAGCGAGCGAACTTACAAAAGAAAAATTAACGAATTATTTTTTTCCATACTTCTTGAGTCAAAATTTGATAAAGACCAAATTTTGGAAATGTACGTCAACATTATTTACATGGGACAGAATGGTCCCTTCCAAGTGATCGGATTTCCAGCGGCTTCTCAATATTATTTTCAAAAGGCGGTCTCGGACCTCAATCTGTCCGAGTGCGCGACTTTAGCCGCTATCCTGAATGGGCCCGGAGTTTACGATCCCTTTCGAAAACCCGATAAAGCCATAGCTCGTCGCAATTTAGTTTTAGAAAAAATGAAGGAACTTAAATTTATTTCTGAATTTGAGTTCACAGCTGCGACTCAAATTGCTCTTCCAACTAAAGCTGCGGCGAAAGCTTCGGAAACCGCTCCCTATTTTATTGATGCCGTCAGAAAGCAACTCAGGGATTTAAAAATGTCGGGCGAGGGCGCAAAAATCTACACCAGCTTGGATCTCGAAGCTCAGCAAGAAGCTCAACACGCTTTGCAAAGTCATCTGAATAATTTAGAAAAAAACGTTAAAAGTATAAAACTAAAAAAAGAAAAGGGTCATCATCTTGAAGGGGTGGTTCTTTCAGGAGACGCCGAGACCGGCTTGATCAGCGTTGTCGTGGGGGGACGGTCTTTCCGCATGACTCAATTTAATCGAGCCCTTGATGGTCACCGACAAGTGGGTTCCATCATGAAACCTTTCGTTTACTTGACCGCTCTTTCCCAGCAAGAAAATGAAAATAAAAATTTTAGCCCAACCAGTTTACTGAATGATGAAAAATTCGAAATTAAATATGAAGGCCAAAAATGGGCCCCAGAAAATTACACTCAAAAATTTTACGGCTTTGTCCCTATGTTTTACGCTTTAAAAAATAGTTTGAACGCTTCAACGGCTTCGTTGGGATTAAAAGTTGGATTAGATAAAATCATCACGACCGCAAATACGCTGGGTTTGCAATCTCCCATGAAAGCTTTGCCTTCTTTGGTTCTTGGTTCTTTTGAAATGTATCCGAAAGAAGTTCTGCAAGCCTACATGACAATCACAAACTTGGGACAAAAACCAAATTTAAGTTTTATCCGCAAAGTTGTTGATGCGGACGGAAAAGATGTTTTCGAACATGTTCCCCAAAGGACACCCGTCTATGATCCTATCGATACAGCGGTGTTGGTGGGAATGATGAAGCAAACTGTTCTTACAGGAACAGCTCGTGCCGTCACTCTCAGTGGGTTTACTCATCCCGCCGCTGGAAAAACGGGAACCACTAGTGATTATAAAGATGCATGGTTCGTTGGATTCACTCCTCACTTAACGACTCTGGTGTGGGTCGGTTACGATGGCAATGAACCGACCCGACTCACAGGGGGAAGTGGTGCCGTTCCGGTGTGGGTGCAATTCATGAAAAAGACCGCTACGGTTTATCCCGCCGAAGATTTCAGTTGGCCCGAAGGAACAGTGAAAATGACTTTATCTCCGGAACAACTTGAAAAAATAGGTGCAGTTAAAGAAGAGGAAGATCGTCAGCCCATCGAATTGATTTTTAGACAAGGCACTGAACCTAGCGATTTATAAGATCACTTCGAGACCATCGTAAGCAAAATCCCACTTCACTTCACCAATGGGTTCGTTACTTTGTTTGGCGTGCTGTAGGCGCCAGTTGTAGTACTCCATTGTCTGCTGACGAATTTCATGAATCTGTTGGATACTGGCTCCAGGGTCATGATGAGCAAATAAAATTTGCTTTATATTTTCGCGAAAAGCGATGTCCAAGCCAATCTGTGCAGCACTGTGCCCCCAATTCGCTTTTTCGGCGAGCTCGGGAAATGTGTATTGAGCATCGAAATACATCAAGTCGACATTTTGATACAAAGGCAAATCAGGGCCCAGCTCTTCGCGACTGACTCGGGTGCCCTCGGTGTCCACGCAGTGAGAATAAGTTTTATCTTTACAACTGATTTTGTAACCCCAACAAGGATCTGGATGATCAAGTTGGTAAGGAGTGACGTTGAGATCGCCCAACTGCAAAGTTTTATAAGGTTCAAGAACATGGAAATGAACTTTGGCCGCTAAGGCTTCATAGGGCACCGGGAAGTAGGGTTTTTGAAACACCCCCCGAATTAATTTTTCCAAATCTTTTTGCACACCATAATAGTGAATATTAGCTCCCGGCATGAAATGGGGAGTGAAAAAAGGCAAGCCGATCAAATGATCCCAATGAAAATGGGTCATGAAAATATGAAAGGGTCCGCGGGTTGAAGTGTGAGTTCTTCCACTCATCATTCTTTCGCTGAGAATACGAATTCCACTGCCACCATCGATGATCAGCTGTTGTTTCGATGATGAAACTTCCACGCAAGTCGTGGCCGTCCCGTAACCACCCAAGTTAGGTACATCATAGTTCTCGATGAATTTTTGAATTTGCGAAGGCTCTTTTAAACCTGCATTAAAAAAACTTCGCAGCACACCTTCAATGTGAGTAATCCAACCCTGCGGTGTTTTTGAAGAGGGCAAAGAGCCACGCACTCCCCAGTACTTGATGCTTAGAGACATACCTCTACAGAATCTCTTACCCTTTCAGACTTCGCAAATTAAATTTAAGTAGGTTTAGTCGAGGTCGTAATTGATAGTCACCGAACTGGACTTTGGAAAAGTTTGGCAAGTTTTAATTCGTCGAGGATGCCCCTCGATTTCGTAACCCGAAATAACTTGGACCTCACCGCTTTCGACCTTAGCTTCGCAGCGAGAACAAACTCCTTCTAAACAAGAATAGGGCGGATCAAGTCGGTGAATCAGGGCACCATCGAGCAAAGTTACGCTTGGTTCAAGCTCAACTTCATTTTCTTGTTTATTAATTCGATAGATAACTTTCGTCGAGCTCATAAATTATTGCCATTTATCAAGGGGAGCCAAAAAGAAATTCAAAGGTTCACCATGAATTGCAATCACGTCATAGCCTGTGGTCAAAAAAGAGGCACTGCCATCAGGAGGATACAAACGCAGTTCAAACAAACTCCACTCCAGAGGCCAAAAATCGTCAAGAGAACGAAAGATCAAGGTCACTTCCGTGTCTCTGAAAGTTTTTGTGCCTGTCGGAAGTGCTTTGATTTTTTTCCAAGGAATACGAATGGGATCCAAAAATTCTGATCCTGGCTGAGCTTTGCAAGACGTCCGTACAATTAATTTCGGCGCATCTCCCGCAATTGCAATCCCTTCAGCTTGAAAAACCAACTCGATCATCGAATAAACTTCACACAGTGTGCTGGTCTTTTCCCGCGAAGACTTAAATTTCGCATTTCCTAAAATTAATCGGTGGTCATAAGCATCAGAGGTCCAGCGAATATTTTCAAACAAACGGTATTTAATACGTCGACTTAATGAAATGCCATCATACCGAGTCAGATCAAATTCCACTCCTAAAGGGATAATTTCGTCGCTCTCGTCGCTGGAAATTGATCTTCCGGAATGCTGGAAACTTTTTAAGACCATCACTGCAGTCACTAAAATCACTGCAGAAATAATCAGAAGAGCTCTTTTTTTGAGTCTGAATTTTTTCATTAGTACTCACACTTCAAGGATTTCAGATCCTTTTCTGAGATCACATCGCGAACTGTATTCGACGCCAAAGTGGACCACATCACCGTCGGCCAAACCGTTGAATGCTTAAGACCTAAAAGATGGCCAAATTCGTGAACCAGTAAACTTTCCATATGAACTTCTTGATTTGAATTGGGATCTTTCGAATAAAAAAGAAAATCTTTGGCGTTAACTTTGACATCAGCTTCATTGATGCTATTTCCTCGGTAGAACAAAGTCGTTACGGCTTGCTGGTTGCTCTTTTCAGCCGCCCAATCGGTTCGCCAGTACAGACCGGTGGTCAAATCTTGCGAAGGACTAACAACATCTGTTGGCGGCAATCTTTCTAAAACTATTAATTTTTTTCCCGCTAAAGAATTCCATCGATCAGCAGCTCGGGTCGCGGCATTGAAAAATTCATCG
Source organism: Pseudobdellovibrionaceae bacterium (assembly GCA_021731025.1). Taxonomy (GTDB): domain Bacteria; phylum Bdellovibrionota; class Bdellovibrionia; order Bdellovibrionales; family Bdellovibrionaceae; genus UBA5009. The sequence continues at coordinate 24,553 of JAKFYD010000053.1, forward strand.
TTCATCAAAGGATCAACTTGGACACTGACAGGAATTTTATTTTTCCACGAAACTCGGGCCCCATAGGAATTCTGAACAAAACCACAGTCGTCTTCGGCCGCAGATCCAATAGAACTTTCTTCTGGCGATTCCAATCGCTCTTGGCAAGAGGTCGAAATTAACGCAAAAAAAATAAGAAGCCCAAACAGCCCAGTTCGCATGATTTTATTTCGGTTATTTCTTCGGCAAACTTGCTAGCCTTTTGGCGAGTCCCGAAGGAAATTCCTCAAAAAGCCGGGGACCGTGTCCCAAAAAAGAGCAAATTTACGAAACGCTTTCGTTTCAAATTTTTACATTCTTTTTCCATCTTCTTTTCACTCCCCTTCAGCCTGGGGCCAAAAGGCACCCGCCCGCAATATGTAAATAATTGAAATTGTTACGCATTTAAGCTTCTCATTTTGTTTTTTCTGGTTTATTTTTTGCAGCTTTCGCTAGGGTTAAGAGTTTGAGATATTTTGGCACCTTTGACCGACTTGATAGAGAGCGAAGAATGATAGAAATGCGTCGTCACAAAGACATCGTGGCTTTCCGCCGGGACCTTGAGCTTCCGACGGCCTTTCACGCTCAAAATCTTGAAGTCGCCGAAATTTCCGAAGAGCTTTGGCAGAGTTTAATTCCGACCAAACTCAGCGACAGTAATGCAGTTCAAATGCCACTTGAGCAGACTGATTCCGAAGTTTTTGCTGCAGCCGAAGAATGGCTTCATGAAAACAATCCCGATGTTCAATCAGGATCGGTGCCTTTTGGAATTCGCAGCCTAACCTTGAATGTGACGCAAATTTGCAATCTTCATTGCACTTATTGCGCAGCTGGTGGTGATGGCACCTACGGCGATGCCGTCAAAAGAATTTCCATTGAAAAAACTTTGCCGCAAATTAAATTCTTCATGGAGAAATTAAGTCCAGGACAAAGTTTTCATATCAGTTTCATTGGGGGAGAGCCTTTGCTGTACCCCGAAGCCATTCAAATGATTGGCGAACACGCGGCGCAAATTGCTGCTTCCAGAAAAATTCCACTGAGTTTCAAAGTGACTACAAACGGAACTTTGTTTACGGACCGGGTTCTTGCTATTCTTAAAACTCTGAAAGCTCATGTCGTGGTCAGCATTGATGGACCCGCCGAAATCAATGATCGAGTGCGACCGCAGAAAAACAAGCAGCCCATCACTGAAAAAATCATTCAGGGAATTCGGATGTTGGCTCAGGATAAACTTTTTTTAGGAAGCCTGGGCCTTCACGGTGTTTTCAATAAAAACAATATGGAAATTGAAAAAGCTTACGAGTTTTATCTTGGACTTGGAGTTGACTGGTTTGAATTTACCTACGCTGTCGACGAACACGATTTCGAGTTGAACCAAGAGTACATGAAAAAAATGAAGTCGATCGCTGAAAAAGCTTGGGCCACAGGGGGCGAAAGAGAATTAAGGAAGATCTCTAACTTTGATCACTTTTTTAAAATTTTAGATTCTCAAAGACGAGTTGAAAATCACTGCGGCTCCGGCAAAAGCTTAGTGGTTGTGGATGCACGAAATCGCATTTATGGCTGCCCCTGGGCTGTTGGCAAAAGCCAAGAGCAAATGGGTCAGGACACTCAGCTGGACATGTCAAAATTCGAAGCTCTTAAGGAATCATTGATCGAAAAAAATGATTGCGGCAGTTGCTGGGCCCGTTACCTGTGTGGTGGGGGCTGCATGTTTATTCATCAAGGCCGCACTGGGAATAAGCATAAAAAAGACCCTGAATTTTGCGAAAGAACAAGATTTCTAGTTTCTTTATCAATAATGTATTATAAGAGAAGTCGCGAGGCCTCTCAAAATTATGAGGTATAATATGGGCAAAAAAGTACATATCAAAAAAACGAAGCCACAAAAAACCGCAAAACCGGTGATGGCACGAGGGCCTGGGGAAGGCTGTATTCCCGTTCGCTAACGATTGAAACGAATGGCGCTTCCTCCCTCACCTCAAGAGCCTTCACGACGTCAGACGATCAAAAGGCTGACTTTCCTGGCGCTGAGGGTGGGACTAGCCTTAGCTCTCGCTGTCTTTATTTGGCAAATTAAGCTCGATTATCTGGAATCTTATTTTTACGACCTGCGAGTTCGCTTGCGACCCGCCCCCGAAACATCAGGCCATGTTGTCCTCGTCATGATTGATCCGATGACGGTGGAAAAGCTCAAAGGGGCACCGACCCTTTCTTACCACGCTGATTTTTTAAAAAAAATTAAATCCGCAAAAGTGAATTCCCTGCTCTATGATCTTAAAGTTCCAGATCTCAAAGGAGATCTTAAAGAAGCAAAGCAATTTGCGGATGAAGCTCAAAATTTTCCGCAATTTTTTGTGCTTACTGATGCCTTGGAAATGCGGGGGGAAGAGGGAAAATTAAAACTCAATCCCCCCTTCGAAAAAATACAACTTTTTAGCGGTCCCAAATCTTCGGACCGCGCTAACTTTGCCAAAGATGGAGTCACTCGAAGGTTACTGATCAGTTATCAAAACCAAATCATGGCTCACCCCTATTTGGCGAGTCAGTTCAATCCTGACATCATCCATCGAGAAAAAATCCGCGGACACTTTGAGTTCTTTGATACCGAACAAACTTATATCAACTTCAGGCCAACAGGTTCCTACCCCGCTTACAGTTTCGTGGATGTGATCGAAGGCCAAGTTCCCTTGGAAAAACTCAAAGATAAAATTGTTATCGTCGGCAGAGATCTGGCTTTGAGTGAAGACGAATACATCCTTACTCCTTATTCCCGCGATGTTGTGGCGATGACCACTGCAGAAATGCACGCGAACATGATCGACACATTGATCTTGAATAATTCACCCAAAAAATCGAAAGAGATTTGGAACTTAATTTTCACCATCGTTATTTCTTTGATCACAGTTCACGTTGTTTTTTCGATGCGCCCTACTCGGGGGCTTTTAGTCATTGCCGCCACGGGGGGAGTTTACGCTCTGGTGGCCTTTTTTGCTTTTTGGCCAATGGGAATCTGGATTTCCATGGCCCATCCCGTAATTGCTATTTTTCTTTGTTATTACTTTTTTATTCCCTACCGGCTCATTATTGAAAACCGTCGCAGTTGGGAATACTACCAAAGAAATCAACTGTTGAAACAAGTTGAAGAGTTAAAAACAAATTTCATTTCCATGATGTCTCACGATTTGAAGACTCCCATTGCACGGATTCAGGGAATGACGGATGTCATCCTGAAAGGAAGTACCGCTTTATCTTCTGAGCAAAGAGAAGCTGTGGATTCCATTCGGCAGTCCAATGATGATTTGTTGAAATTCATCAATTCTATTTTGAATTATGCGAAAATCGAAAGCCAAGGTGTTCAACTTCATCTGCAAAGTAAAGATGTGAACGTCATCTTAAAAGAAGTTGTTCGTAAACATGAATTTTTGGCCCGAGTGAAAAAAATTAAAGTGACTTGCGAACTTGAACCCCTATTTCCTATCGCCATGGACCCCGAGCTGATACGCCAGGTGCTATCGAATTTGGTCGAAAACGCCATAAAGTACAGTTCCGATGAAACTGAGATCAAAATATCGAGTTCGGAAAAAGACGGTTTTATCTTCCTTAAAGTCAAAGATCAGGGGCCTGGCATTTCCAGTGACGATCTTCCGAACATCTTCATGAAATTTTTTCGCAGTCAAAATGCAAAGAGTTCGCCGATCAAAGGCTCTGGTTTGGGCTTATATTTGGCCCAGTACTTTACCGAGCTCCATAAAGGCAAAATTGAAGTCGAATCGACCGTAGGAGTAGGTTCTACCTTTACTGTCGCTTTGCCGCTGGCGACAAATATGGTAACATCCCCTAGTTAGTAAACGTCTCGGGGGAGGCTTTAGATGTTACGCGTACTTGTAGTTGATGATGATCAAGGCTTACGTTTCTCTTTAAAAAGCTCATTGCTCGGCACCGGCCGCTTCGAAGTTGAAGAAGCTTTTGACGGTGTTAACGCTATCGAAAAAATTCGCGCCCAAACTGACAGAAAATTTGACGTCGTTATTCTTGACGTTGATATGCCCCGCCTGAACGGCCTTGAAACCCTGAAAAAAATTAAAGAAGAAGATCCTGGGATGATCGCCTTGATGGTGACAGCTCACGCTACTTTAACTGATGCTGTTCAAGCTGTTAAAGATGGAGCTTACAACTATTTATCAAAACCTGTTTCTGGTGATGAACTTGTTGCCTTAGTTGATAAGGCTGTTTCAGCTCACAACTTAATTTCAAATATCGCTGCTAGTGCTCCTGTGTTGGTTGAAGCAGGTAAAAAAATCATCGGTAATACATCGCAAATGCAAAAGGTGTTTAACATCATCCACCGTTTAGCTAAGGTGGATACACCGGTGTTGATTCGTGGTGCTTCAGGAACAGGAAAAGAGTTGGTTGCAAAGGCCATTCACTTTAATTCCAGTCGCAAAGATGAAAAATTTGTTGCTATCAATTGTTCTGCAATTCCAGAAAATCTTTTCGAGTCTGAACTTTTCGGTCACGAAAAAGGCTCTTTCACCGGGGCCGATCAACGTAAAATTGGAAAGTTTCAGTACGCTGAAGGTGGAACTCTGTTTCTGGACGAAGTCGGGGATATGCCGGCACTGATGCAAGTGAAAATCTTGCGCGTGCTTCAAGAAAAATTATTTACTCCGGTGGGTTCAAACCGCGAGATCCAATCTAATGTTCGCATTATAGCTGCAACCAATCGTCCTCTTGAAGAGATGATTAAAGTGGGGACATTCCGCGAAGATTTATTCTACCGCTTGAATGTTGTACCTATACTTTTACCGCCTTTAGCTGATCGCAAAGAAGATATTGAAAGATTGGTTAACATTTTCGTTAAAAAGTTCAATGGCGCTCACAAAAAACGAGTTACTGGAGTTTCTCCAGATGCTCTCAATGTGCTGAAAAAATACCAATGGCCAGGCAATATTCGTGAACTTGAAAATGTGATCGAACATTCCTTTGTCTTGGAAAATACCAATATTATCACTTTGGGTTCTTTACCCGAAAATATTTTAGCTGCGGCCGGAGTTAACCTCATCGACTTGGAAAGCCTCAACACTAAGGCTCAATCTGCGGGGCCTATCGCACATGATGGTGGCGTTGATGAACTGGATGCAGATTTGGATCAAGACTTGGGTGAAGAAGATGACGGTGAATTGATCTCTGACCCAGCACAGATTTCCGCTGTTCCTGCAGGTGCACCAACGAGCTTAGATTTTAATGCTCAAAAAGAAGCCTTCGAAAAAGAGTTTATCATTAAAGCTTTAAAAACTTTCAAAGGGCGCATCAATCAAACAGCTCTGCACGCCAATATCCCCAAGAAAACTCTTTTGCGAAAAATTGAAAAATACGGAATCATCGCCAAAGATTTTTCCCACTAACATGATTTTGTTGAGAGCTTCCTAAAAGCTCTCAATTACATACTGTACGAGTCCATTTTGGGGCGATGAATTTCTGAGGCTGGCAAATTGACCTTGGGGTTCGGAGTGAGTTCTTGCAGATCAACCAGTTGAAAACCTGATTTTAGAAGTTTCACTAGAAAAGCCAGCCGCACAGGGCGACGGACAATGTTTTTTCCTGGGGCCTCGAAACGAATTTTGTAACCGTGAGCAGTTATAACAAGATGAGTATCTGAGCGACGTATGGTTTGGACCGGATCAAAAACTTTGAGCTCAATCATTTCAGAATCCAAAACCTGTTCGGGGTTTACGCTGGTTAAATCTTTAAGATAAATTTTTCGTTCCTGAATAATTTTGTCGCTGACCATTTGTGGCCGACGGGTCATCTCGAAATCACAGCGAGGATAGATTTCGCGCAAACGCTGATCCAGAAAAATCTTAAGATTACTCAGGGAAGGGACGCTGACGGCCTGTGAACTTTGGGCATCAAAACCAGCAGTGGCTTGGGGAACAAAAGAATTTTTCCCAACATTCAGCGATTTCCATTTGGCTGCTTGGGCTCCGTCCTTTTTAACCATTTCCATTCGTTGGTTATTGATTTTTAATCCTTCTTCCCACTTAGCTTTCAAATAAAGGTAGTTTCGATTAGGACAAAAGTCTTTGATGTATTGGCTGAGCTCGGGATCTTCAATTTTTTTTCGTTCTTGCTCGGAAACAAGGGGGGCATTTTTTTTAAGCTCGGGGGCGGATTTTAAAATTTCTTTGGCAATCTCTTGTTTGAGTTCTTGCGACACCGGGGCTGCTTCAGGGGCTCCCCACGCAGGATCACCAAAAGCAATTGAAGCAAAAATCAAGTGAAAAAAAGTAAGATTTATTCTTTCCTGAAGCATCAATTCAAGTTTTGCTTAACATCCATTACAATGTCATTTGCTTTGTTTAATTGATGGCTGAATGTCGGGCTGATTCTGAGTTTAAGGTTGACTGAAAATCAGTTCTGCCATTAGTTTCAACAGCCTCATGACAATGAATCCACTACCCCCTCAGGCTTATACCAAAGAAACTTTGCTTAAAGCCTATTCGTGGCTTCAGAATCAGCCCTCAAATATTAAAGAAATGGCAAGCACCCCCGACGTGCTGGTCAGTCTGTATTTGAAAACCACTCGGGATGGTGAAGGCGCGCTGTCACGCCCAAGTATTCAGAATTTTAAACACGAACTTAAGCAGCTGGCCCATATGATGGGTGAGCTCGAAGCCCCAGCGACTCATCCTCCTCATTCTGCACCGGCGTCTCACGCGCATGGAGCTGGCGCTACTTTTCATAACTCTGGGCAGGCACAAAACATTTCTCGCCCCGAAGCGCCCCCACCTATTTTCCAAAGACCTTCGCTTCCTGAAATGGAAATTTCTGCTTATCCAACTCAACTGGATCCTAAATCTTGGTATTTGATTCAGGAAGTCAAAGAGCGTCTGAATCTCTCATCAGAAACAGAAGCACTTCGTTTATTAATTAAAGTTGGCTCTGATAAAATAAAAAGTCTTTCTTAAGATTTGGCCCTGACTTCTTAAATCAAATCAGCTACATAACTTAAATGGATTACAAATCAACAATACGTTTACCCGTGACCGATTTCCCTATGAAAGGGAATCTTCCTCAAAAAGAACCTCAATTGATTTCCACTTGGGAAGAAAAAAAGATTTATCATCGCCTGCTGGAAAAAAATAAAGGGCGCCCAAAATTTATTTTGCCGGATGGACCTCCCTACGCCAATGGTTCGATTCACGTCGGTCATGCCCTGAACAAAATTTTGAAAGACATTATCATCAAGTACAAAAACATGAAGGGCTTTTCGACACCCTTTGTACCCGGGTGGGATTGCCATGGGCTTCCCATCGAACACAAAGTGATGAAAGACCTTTCCGAAAAAAAAATAACAAAGACGGATCAAGAAATTTTGACACTCTGTCGAGCGGAAGCTTCAAAGTGGATGGCTCACCAAAGCCAGCAATTCCAACGCCTGGGTGTTTTGGCGGATTGGAAAAATCCTTACCTCACCATGGATGCTACTTACGAGGCCGAAGAAGTGCGAGAATTTGCTCGCGCTTTCAAGAAAGGCCTTATTTACCGAGGAGAAAAACCCGTCTATTGGAATTGGACTTTGAAAACGGCGCTCGCTGATGCCGAAGTTGAATACCATATGCATCGGTCACCTTCGATTTACGTCAAATTTAATGTGGAAGATTCAAGTTCGATAAAAAAATTGGGTTTCGCGGATGGTGCAAATTCGCTGGGATCTAAAAAATTGAGCTTCGTGATTTGGACGACAACTCCTTGGACATTGCCAGCGAACGTGGCGATCAGTCTTCATCCTGATTTTGATTATGGAGTTTACGATTCAGGCAGCGATTATTTAATCGTTGCAAAAGGTCTTAAAGAATCTTTCGAAAAAGAAACGGGCTTAGCTTTACGGCTTGTCAGGGAATTCAAGGGTGCTGATCTCGAAGGCTTGAAAGCAAAGCATCTGTGGATCGATCGCGACTCGCTGATTGTTCTGGGTTTGCATGTTAGTCTTGATGCGGGGACAGGTTGTGTTCACACGGCCCCTGGCCATGGTGCTGATGACTACAAAGTGGGTTTAAAATATCAACTCCCTATACTTTGTCCCGTCAATGAAAGCGGAGCCTTTACAGCAGAAGCTGGAAGTTTACCTAACGGAGAAAAACTTGAAGGCGTCAATATCTTCAAAGCAAATCCAAAAATTGTCGAGTACTTGAAAACTTCAGGACATCTTCTGAAGTTCAGCGAGTTCGAGCACAGTTATCCTCACTGCTGGCGCACAAAAACTCCGTTGATTTTTCGCACGACTCCGCAGTGGTTTTTGGGAATTGATTTAGAGAAATCAGAGATTCGCAAAAAAGTTTTAAAGACAATGGATCAAGTTCAATTCGTTCCCGAATGGGGTCGCGCTCGTTTTCACGCGATGATGGAGAATCGTCCTGACTGGTGTTTGAGCCGTCAAAGAATTTGGGGCGTTCCAATTCCTATTTATTATTGTAAAGCGACCAGTGAACCTTTACTGGACACCGAAGTAATGATGAAGATTGCTGATCTTATCGAAACCAAAGGTGGTATCGAGGCTTTTTATCAGACTTCCCCAGATGAAGTTATTGGGAAATTTCAAAAATCAAAAGAGTCCGAAAAATTTCCAGATTTTGGTTCACAAGGTTTCCGTCACGGAAAAGATATTTTGGACGTATGGTTTGATTCCGGCGTTTATCATGCTGCTGTTCAAAAACGTCATCCCGAAATGACTTTTCCCGCAGACATTTATCTGGAAGGCAGCGATCAACATCGAGGTTGGTTTAACACCAGCTATCTGACATCGATGGCGACACAGGAGAGTGCGCCCTTCAAAACTTTGTTGACCCACGGCTTTGTGGTGGATTCTCAAGGTCGGAAGCAAAGTAAATCTTTAGGAAATGTCATCGATCCCAATGATGTCGCCGCAAAAAGTGGAGCAGAAATCATTCGTCTTTGGGCTTCTTATGAAGATTATGGAAAAGATGTTTCCTGCGGAACCGAAGAGCTCACTCGCGTGACTGAAACCTACCGTCGCATGCGAAACACGATGCGATTTCTTTTAGGAGCTTTGCACGATTTCGATCCCGATCAACATCGGGTTTCGGTTAAGGACATGACTCAATTGGATGTTTGGGCTCTGAATGAACTCAATGAATTGATCGAGAAAGTCACTGAAGCTTATGACAATTATGATTTTTATAAAATTTATCACGCCTTAAATACCTTTTTCACCGTCACACTTTCAGCGACTTATTTGGATATCCTGAAGGATCGCCTTTACACCTGGAAGGCTGACGGGAAAGCTCGCCGTGGATCGCAAACCGTGCTTTATGATTTGACCGAGACATTGATCAGCTTGATGGCCCCCATCTTGTCTTTCTTGAGCGAAGAAAGTTACCAGTACCTGCGGGGTAAAAAATTCGACAGTGTTTTCCTGGTGGATTTCCCTCAACCAAAACCAGAGTGGAAAAATCCTGAAATTAAAAAACTGTTTGTGGAATTATTACGGGTCCGCACGGAAGTGCAAAAAAGTTTAGAACTTCAGCGCGCCGAAAAAGTCATTGGTGCTTCCCTGGAAGCGAAAGTGACTGTTACTGCGGAATCCGAGACTTTAAATTCCTTGAAAGGTTTTTCCAAAGACCTCCGGGAATTTTTTATTGTTTCTGAAACCGAATTGAAGCAGGGACCTTTTGCGATCCAAGTTGAAAAAGCTCAAGGGGAAAAATGTGTGCGCTGCTGGGTTTATTCGACACAAATCAGCCAGGATCCTAAACACCCTGGTGTTTGTCCCAAATGCGTGGAGGCTTTGACATGAATAAAAAATATATTTATCTGCTAACAATTTCAGGAATATTGATTTGTTTAGATCAACTGACAAAGCTCTATGTTCACACTCAATTCCATTTGGGTGAATCCACGGTGGTTATTAAGAATTTTTTCAATATCACTTACGTTCGAAATTTCGGTGCCGCTTTTGGTTTTTTGGCCAACAGCCATCCCGAATTCCGTGAAGCTTTCTTTTTGATGATGCCCCCAGTAGCCTTAATTATTATTTTATTTATTTTGAAAAGCGTTCACGAAAGTGATCGTTGGCAGGTCACCGCACTTTCCTGCATCTTTGGTGGCGCTATTGGCAATTACATCGATCGCGTCCGCTTTCGCTACGTGATCGATTTTTTAGATTTTCATATCAATGAAAAGTATTCGTGGCCCGCGTTTAATATTGCGGATTCAGCCATTGTTTGCGGAGTTATTATCCTTATAGGCATGATGCTGCTTGAAGGACGAAAGCATCGCCAAGCCGCTGCCGTTTCAAGTGAAAAAATAATGGAATGAGGGCAAAGGTTCTTTCTTGTTGCTCTCGACATAAAATAAAGAAATGACTTCGGTTCGCACGTTTTTCTTAATATTAAAAATGGTTAGGTCTGAATTTTCGATGATTTGGTGTAAACCACGGCCGGCTCCACCCTTATCTTGATTCAAGGAACCAGCTCGTCCTTCGTAGCAACTTTCAAGATAGTTGATAATGATATCTTTTGTTAATCCACCAAAAGGATCAGTCACCGATAGAGCGAGATACATCCCATCACAAGCGTATTTAAATTGAGATTGCAAATGACTGTCCAGAATGACTTGGGTACGGCGCGAGTAGTGATTAAATAGCGGCACGCCACTGCTGTCGATGGGCGCATCATAAATCGAATTCATCAGAAGCTCTTCGGAAACCGTGTAGCACCGATCAATTAAGGTCTGTCTAACACCAAGTCCTTTAAAATAATTCGTCATTTCATCTTTTAAATTCTCTCGGTCATCGGAAGACTTAACTTTGCGAGATTGAACCTCGACTCCCCAAGAAAGGTATTTTTCCAGCCCGAAAATGTCCTGACTCAGAACCTTTGTCAGGGTTGTCAGCATTGTTCGAATGGTTAGAGCACGATCTTCGGGATCGCGGGTGATCATCGTGTTGACGGAAGGATTCTCTCGGTAGTAGTGAAGGTTTTCTTTCACCAACTTTGAAGTCATCATGATAAACTTCGCAGGATTCTTGTTAACTTTTAATTTCTTAAATAAGTCGATGGATTGATCGTCACAGATAATGGCATCGTAAGTTTGAGAAGAAATCAAGGTTTCGGCCGTAGTAAGATCTGAAGCCGTATCCATTTTCACCCCTGTGCTTCCGACTGCAACTTTCGCCATCACCAGCTGTTTGCGATCAGAATCGACCAAGAGAACTTTTTTATTTCCGATTGTGTCCAATGCCATCTGGGCTTGATGCAATTCACGATTGGCAATTTCGAAAAACCGGGCCTTTTCATTCGTTTTTGTCAGGCGATCCGCAAGAACCACAGAGTAAATACGGTAAAGTAAGGATTGAAAGTGATCAAGATCTTTGGGGTTAACGTGACTAAAGTTTTCAGAATCCAAGACCCAACATTCCAAATGAGAGGCCGCTCGAATGGTCGAAGTGGCTGGTTTGTTCAGTACCACACTCATTTCCCCCATCACTTCACCGGGATTTTGCAGAATAGCTACGACTTCACCTGCCAGAACAACTTCGGCTATACCCTTACGAATAAAATAGAGCTTGGTATTTTGTTCATTTTCTTTAATGACGAAATCGCCCTTTTTAAAAGTCACCAGTTCGCACATTGTACAAATTTGCAAAAGCAATTCATCCCGAAAGGACCGAAAAAAATTATAAGTTTTTAGCTCTTTAGCTATGTCAGCGGGATGCAAATTCATCAGTTAAATTATGACTATTCCCTCGTGTTCTGACGACATAAATGTTATCCATCTTATGACTAAGGTCGTGATGTGCAAATCACTGCGGAAAGGAATGAGATGTATCCGTGGATCATTGTTGGTCCAGTTACACTGCCCACGTTTTTTTTAGTTAATGCTGTTATCGCCAGCGTGGCTTTTTTATGGGTCATGGCTCGGGCTGAAAAGTCCAAGACTGATTTGCGCTTTGTCGCTGACCTAACCCTGATTCTTATGATCACCGCTTTGGTCGGCGCCCGTTTGTTTCATATCTTTTATGAAAATTTTGATTTTTACCAGAACCATCCTTGGAATGTTTTTTTTCTGTGGGAGGGAGGATTTGTTTTCTACGGCGGATTAATTTTTTCCGTGTTGGGAGGAATTTCCTTCGCAAAGTATCGCCATCAGGATCCTATCGAATATTTTGATTTGTATGCGCCGGTGATAAGTCTTAGTTATGCTTTAGGACGAATCGGCTGCCTTTTAACGGGCTGTTGCTTTGGAAAATACTGCGAGCTTCCTTGGGCTATCAGTGGACGACATCCAACTCAACTTTATTCAACAATTTGGGAGCTTGGTGTACTTTGCATTCTACTGAGTCTCGAACAAAAATCTCCTCGGCCAAGAACATTGATTTTTGCAACTTGGATGCTGTTACATTCGCTGGGACGATTTCTGATTGAATTTTTGCGGGATGACTTTCGCGGGCCGACGGTTTTTCTTTCAGTATCGAGCTGGATCAGTTTAGGTTTATTTACTCTATCTGCTATTTGGCTTTTTCGTCTTTCACGACTGAAAGTAAAATAGTTCGAATCATATTTTCCGGCGGCATCTGAAGAATTTCAGAAGGGTTAAGAGAATGGGAATTCAGTTTTGTTCCATCCAAAGCTCCTTGCAATCCTGTCCACACATCAGACCAGTGTTCCTTGGGTAAGTCCTTTGGCTCTGAAACCAGAGTCTCTAATGAGCTCTCGTCAAAGAGTTCATAAAGATAATTGAAGATGAAATTAACAAAGAAAACTTTTTCAGCGGGTTGCCCTTCCCTCTTCATTTTCATCGCCGTGTAACGAATGACGTAATAGTGGTAGAAAGCTGAGCTTAAAAAGTTCAATTGATTTTGATAGGCCGGAGGATAAATTTTATAAGAGAAATCAGAGATGCCCTTTTTCAACACCACTTCTCGCAAGAGGCCGATCACACGATGAAGCAGTTCAATGTTGTATTTACTGATCTCATCAAAGCGGTCCGGGTATTTTGCAAGGCGGCTCTTGAGCCAAGTGACGTGGGATTCTCCGTAGGAAATATCTTGGAAAAGGACTGCTAAATATTGAGAGGCTCGGAAATCCGTCTTTAAAATTTTTAAACTCGAAATAAAAAGATCAAAATTTTGCGCCTGAGCAAGTTGGATCTGATTCGCAAGCTCTCCCAAAAAACGACTGACCTGAGGCTGCCGTATAAGCAAAAGCAATTCTGAGGGGAAAACAATCGTGGTGGGACCCGTATTTCCTGAGCTTGGATCTTCGAGGAGCTCGACCCTTAAAGACATTTGTCTTAAAAAGGAAGCCACCGTTTTCTGGCAAGACGTCAGGACATTTTTTTCATTTGAGCTGTGTTCGCCGAAATATTTGTAACAGCGTTGGTTCAACATTAATGAAAGACTTTTTTCTTGAATGAACTTTGAAGACAGAATTTTTGTTTTTAAAAATTCATTGGGCGAATGACGGCCCCATCCTAAGGATGAGGCCGCATAGAAAATAAGAATGCTAAATAAGACTATTGTTGTTGAGCGCATGGAGTATAAGTTTTCCTCTTAACCTCGAACTGAAGTTAAACGAATACGGTAAAGATGATCTTTAACCGTATCTTCAGCAACAACTTCGCCTTGATCTCGAATTGCAAGCAATTGTTGTTGAGTTAAGATAACGGTATGCCAGTGAAGAGCCCATGCCAAAGTTGTTTTAAGTGTTATCCCCTCGGCAGGTGGATTAAAGATAATCGCAATAGGAACATGAAGTTCATGATGATGATGAACTAAGGGAAACAGACGACCTGGACCTGATTCAACAACGAGGTTTTCACCATTTTTACTTTGCTTTAAAGACTGAGTATCTCCTTGATGAGACAATGCCTGCTCTGCCACTGTGAGGGATAAAACAACTAAGCCTGTTTTCTTTAGAAAATTTCTTCTTTGATCGTTCATGGCCAATACCCTTTCATTAGATAATTCTGTTTTGATTGAGGGATTGCTAGAATTGAACCAAGGCCATGAGAAACCAATTCCAAAAGATAACAGAAAGGATGTCGACCTTTTTTACAGAAGCTGAAAATGGGAACCACAGCATAAGCACACTTTATCTACTTACTTCCTACTGCCTAAAGCACTATCACATTTAATGAGTAAGTCCGCACACCCACCTATTGCAATGGGAGCTAAAAAGATCGTCATCGAAGCCACAGCTCCGAGTGGACAGAAGATCCAAGCCTCTGTACATGCCGTAGGCATATCTTTAAATGCAACAACCCGATATTCTTCATGAAGTATTTTTATGGACTTTCCCTGCACCTTTAGATTTTCATCCTTCTCGTCCATCGTGCTTTCAATGATTCGCCCACTCGAGGCGTTGACAATTTTCCATAATTTTACAGGTTCCTGCGGATCTAATGGCAATACTTCAAATCTAAGAAGCTCTTTCTCATTCTCAATAAAATTCGTTAACCTAACTTCATGTAATACCCAGCCTGCCTTATTCATAGCCGTGAGTAAGAATGATTTTTCTCCGATTTTAGAAATATTCAAACATGATACTTGATTTGGATTTTTATCATATTCGCTTTTCACGCAAAATTTGTTTTCTTGGCTAGCAGATGCTATTGAAAAAAAATAAAAGCTCATCGTTAAAGTTAAAAAAAGTGTTTTCATAAGATTTAAACTCCGTTGCACTCAGTAGGATTAAGTTCCTAAATCTCTGATCAACGAATCCTTAAATGTTTCACAATGCGACAATTGTACCGCTGTCTAAGGGAGCTAATTTTGATTTAGATTTCTGTTTTGAAAGCAAAGAGCCTTTTTGGGAAAACGACTGTCAAAGAATAAGACAGTTATCTCCTCAGGAATCGGGCCTAGCGCTTGTTAAATGGATCTGACCCCTCTTTAACTTGGCACAGAGTCTGTATTATCTCTTTAATGAAAAGGAGTCTGATATGAAAAACGGACTTAGCACTTTAAAAATTACGACGGCTTTTACGGCTATATTAACTGTTGCCGTTATGCTCGTGGCTTGTAACCGAAATAACGGGGCCGACAATGCGGGAATTCCCCCAGGTTATAATCCTAATGCCATCGGTGGTTGCACCACTGGCACCTATTATATGGGTGGCTACTGCAACAATGCCAATGGAACAGCTTACGGAGCCTACAACGGAATTAATTTTATCACCGATAATTATCAGTACCGAAATATAACCATTACAAATAGCAGCGTTTTCAGAAATCTTTTAAAAGATGGAATGGGAGTTTGTGATCGGGCCCAAACATCAGCCGGTTTAGCTTCCTGCTCAAGTTGGACCAGTGGGTATTTCCAAATCGTTCTGCAAGCTCAGTCGGCTCAGTCGACACATCTCTATGCGACCTTTTCTGCCTACCCACGTGTTGACCAATATATGAACTGGAGCATGCAATTACCTTCGGTTAAAGAATTTTTCTTAGGACTAGTAGGTTTCCCTGTTATGGATTATGGCAGTGCCATCCGCAATCCTTTAACAATTGATGCGGTTATCTCGAACGTTAATAAAAGTCAGGGTTTCGAGGCGCGCGGTTACGGCGATCTTTACACAACAGCCAACACCACCTTATTCCAAATTATTGTTAGTAATCAGAAATTGGATTCTTACTATGCAGATCCAACGAATATGAACTTGCCTGGGTTGCAATACCAAATTGCATTCCGAGGAGAAGTGTTTGCCACAGGAACATTTAGACGATATTAATAGAGCTCATATGAGCTCTATTCCTGAACGAAAAATCCGCTGTCCCCAATGT
>JAKFYD010000067.1 GCA_021731025.1 Pseudobdellovibrionaceae bacterium
CGACTGACACTGGATTTTCCTGAAGCGGCTGGGCCGTCAATTGTTATTACTTTTCCCATCAATCGGTATCTCTTTTAAGACCTCTCGTAAGGCAGCTATTGCTGCTTTGTTTTCATTCTCAAGTCCTACACTCATTCGCAAGTGTCGAGGGAATCCATAATTCTTAACGGGACGTAAAATTATTCCCCGACGAAGTAAGGCCTGATCCACTTTCAGCGCGTCTCTTAAAGTATCAAAGAGAACAAAGTTTCCCTGTGATTCAATGAAAGGCAACTGCAATTTTGTAAGTTCTTGGTAAAAGTAATCAAGACCTTTCCATGTGACTTGTTGCGAAGCTGCGATAAATTCATGATCCTGCAGGGCAGCGATAACCGCCACCTGCGCCAGATTGTTGACATTGAAAGGTTTTCGTACGCGATTGAAAATTTCGATCACTTCTGTGGGCGCTACTAATGCCCCAACGCGAATTCCCGCGAGACCAAAAATTTTGGAAAAAGTTCTCAACACACAAACATTTTTATAGCGACGAAAGAAATCAAAGGCATTGGGACAATCTTTGGCCCGCACAAATTCCGTATAAGCTTCGTCGAACACAACGAGAACATCATCTCGATTTCCCACCTGCTGTAAAAACGATTCGACTTCGTCCTTACTGACATAAGTTCCAGTGGGATTATTGGGATTAGCAATGAAAATTAAACGAATCTTTTCTTCAGGATGTTCAAAAAAATATTTGGCCATCGCAGGCAAATCCATTTTGTAATCGTTGGTCAGTAAAGTTTTTTTCACTTGAGTTCTTGAAGCGTGGGCGCTGACTTCATAGGCAGCAAAAGCCGCTTCCGAAGTCAGTATGGCATCACCGGGTTCACAATAAATTCGACAAAGGAGATCAATGATCTCGTCACTGCCATTTCCAAAACTGAGCTGGCTTTTGGGAATTCCCCAAACAGATGATACTTTTTCAAGCAATTCATAGTGAGTCGGATCAGGATAGTAATGCAGTTCTTTTAACTGAGCTGTTATCGCTTTTAAGGCCATTGGACTGGAACCCAAGGGGTTTTCATTGCTGGCCAATTTAAAAACCTGGCTTAATCCATATTCTCTCTGAGTCTCAGAGATGGGTTTACCTGGTTTGTAAGGAACCAGATTTAAAATTTCCTTTGAAATTTTCATGCTCGCGCACTTTCCTTTATGCTTTCCTTTAAAAAAATCTTCAGCTATAGATGACAGGACAGTATTAAACTGCACCTGATGGGAAGTCATCTTGAAAAACTATAGTTTAGGTCTGTTCATCGGTGAATCTTTTGCAGAGTTAAGCCTGCTCGACACTCAGACCAAAGAAAAATTAGATTTTCAGCGTTGGTATTTGCCAAGGGCCAATCTTAAATCTTTTTTAAGCAAATACATTAGCGAAAAATCCATCGAAAAGCTGGATCACGTTTTTGTAGCCCATCGTTTTTTAGAAAAACTTTTTTCTTATCGCTTAGGGGGCTCGGTCGCTCAAGTCGTGACCAATGGTTTTGAAAAAGTTTTGCAGTTGGAAGAACTTTCCATTTCCAATTCCTTGGTTTGGCCACAAAAACCACCGGCGCTTTCCTCTTCGGAATTGATTTTTAGTGTTCACGAAAAAGTCAGTGAAACTGGAAAAACAATTACGCCCATAGATGTCAGCACTCTAGAGCCCATTTCAGCAAAACTAAAGATGATGGAAGTCAAACGAGTTTGCTTGCACTTTCACCATTCATCCTTGAACAAAGAAAATTTATCGCAAGCGCAGAGCTTTTTTGAAGCGGCTGGTTTTGATGTTTTTGTTCCGCCAGTCACTGAGCCCGCTCTGGAATTTCAAGCTTGGAGAAAAAATTTACTCGAGGCCGCCGTCACGGGAACTTTTTTGGAAATCCAGGAAGATATCCAAGGAGCTTTGGCTTCCGTTGTCTCTGAAGAAAAAATTCACTTTTTAGGTTCACAATTAAATTGGTTCAGAAATGAAAAAAACGAAAGATTGGGATCTTTGGTCGCCTTGGAAAATTTATGGATGAAGTTCTTTCCAGAAATTTTAAAATCAAACGAAAAGATCGACATCTTTCATTTCGGTTTAGAAAATTTTTCTTTGATTAAGAGTGAACTTTCTCCCTGGAAACTGACCTGGGGCCGCCTTCCAGTATTAAGCCACGAAAGAAAAGATTTTCGGATTCAACCCACCCAAAGTTTAAAAGTCACTGAGAGCAGCCAGCTGATTTTTGATCGCAAAGAACTTTCCTTTGAGCCCGGTCCCATTTCAATGGGTCGCGGAGTTGTCCCTTGCGTGTATGATGTTCTTTACTTCTCTGAAAACTCCCCTCCTGAAATGCAAGAAAAAATAAAAAGATCCTTGCAGGTTTTGGTGAAAAGCACAGGAAGATCTGTGACACCCTTGCAGTCTCTAAAACAACTCAAGGGTGATATCCTTGATCAAATTGCCCTCGATATTGAATTTTCAAAATCTCTTTCAAGCAATCAAGTCGTGCTTTATGGACTGTGCGCCGACCTGCTTGAAGATGATCTTAAAAAACACTCTTTGTTTTCAAAAATGAAAAAGATTTCTGAAAAAGCTTGGTCAAAGTCAGCGATGATTGGGCATTGGGGCCTAAGGACGGTTTATGAGCAATAATCCCCACTTTTTCTCGCAATTTTTTATTGAGTTGGAAGCTTTACTTCCTCGCTTTGCGATTTTGAATCGCGAGCTGCAACTGCTGCATGTGCAAAGTCAACATCCTGAAGATTTCACCTCTCTTTCCCAAGCGGCCATTCAAGCCATGCAATTTTTCACTTTGAAGGAAGGCGATTTGGTTTTAATGAATGAGCCCACCTGTGGCGGTTTAGGCTCTGGGGATTTGACTTGGGTCACAGTTTCCAATGGTCTCGTGATTAGCTTTCGAAATAGTCATGCTAACCCGTGGACTATATCTACTAAACGCGAAGACGAAGGCTTAAGAATTCCACCAACGCCTTTGCGAATGAACGGCGAGCTGAACTCAAGCTTACTTGATATTCTCTGCGAGCAGGGAGCTTCTCGCTGCCGCTCGGATGAATTTAAAAAATCAGTGATGAACGCCATCGAAGTTTTGCGACCTTTGAGTGAGCGCATTGCCAATGCTTTAAGAATTCGCCCCGAAATTTTGGATCGGGATAAACAAAAATCTTATCTGACATTTTCCAGAAACTACTTCTTAAAAAAAGTTATCGATCGCATTCACGGGGAAACACGAATCGATTTGCCACTGCGAACAGGAGAGTCTTTAAAACTACGAGTCCTTACTGAAGATGTTGGAATAAAAATTGATTTTAGTGGATCAACCCCAGGACAAAAGCTATTTATCCCTGAATTCTGGAGCCAAAGCGCAGTGATCGCCTTTGTGATGGATCAAATGAATGAAAAAGAATTTTTCAATCAGGGTTGTTTTTCCGCTATCAATTTAATTAAACCTCAACAAAGTTTCCTATCGACAAAAAGTCAGCCTGCCTTAGGACCCGCTCAGCGCCTGGCCGTGCCAACAATTTGGACGGCAATGCATTTAGCCTTTTATGACTTACTTCCTAAATCTTTCCCGGCGCCTCATGACTATTTCCCGATGCAAATTCAATGGAGCACAGACAATGGCGTTCAAGAATTTGTTCTCCCTTCGGGAAGTGGGGCCTTCCGCGAAAGAGAATCGGCGCCCAGCTATTTGCTGAATAAAAATCATCAGACCAGTTTAGGAATTTTTAATCGCACATCTGAGTTCGAGGTCTTAGATCTTCACGAGCGCAAACTGAGCGCGCAACGAACTTCCACTAGTGGCGGAGCTGGCTGGTCATTGAAATTGAAAACACAGAAACCTGTTTCGATTCAGTGGTACGGAAATAATATTAAATTCCCCTATCGTTTTGCAAAGACCCTTACCGCCATCGAGCCTGCCGAAATTATGATAAACAACGAAGTCCGATCCGAAGTTTTCGGCCGTATGGACTTGCAAGTGGGCGACGAAGTTATTCTGAATTCAGGCCAGGGTGCAGGTTTTAATTCTTAAAAAATTTTACCACATGGCAAATTCCACCATCATGATGGCTATTTGGAAGCAAAATCGCCATTACGATATAAGAATTTGCCTAAGCCGTAGATTTAAATAAGGAATCGGCCGCCCGCTCCGGCTAGAGCCTGTTTAATTTTTTCAACATGATCAGGACTCGTCGTTTCAAGCACAAAATCAATGCGGGTTTCACGCAGTGAAAGGCCTCGGGTTACACGATCGTGATGAACTTCAAGCACGTTGGCTTTTTCCGCAGCGATAGCCTGAGTTAATCGGTTCAAACTTCCCGGCAAATCTTCGGTGATCACCGACAACTGCACCAGTCGTCCTCGCTTGATTTGTCCCCGCTCGATCACTTTTGAAATAATATTCAGATCAATATTTCCGCCCGACAAAAAGACGCAGGTTTTCGCGCCCAGTTTGATTTTTTTATTCATCACTGCGGCCCAAGCGGCAGCACCGGAGCCTTCGGTCACGGTTTTTATTCTTTCCATAAGATAAACAATACCTTCAGCAATTTCGTCGTCAGAGACTGTGACGATTTCATCAACATATTTAGAAATAAAATTTTCGTACATCAGTGGGCTGGGATTTTTAACAGCAATTCCATCAGCAATTGTGGAAATTCTTTTCTTCGTGACAGCTTGCGGGCTTTGCTTAGCAAACATTTGCGCCATTCCAGGGGTTTGGTCCGATTGCACACCGATGATACGGCACTGAGGCCGTAAAGCTTTAACTGCCAAAGAAATTCCGCTGATCAAACCACCACCACCAACAGGAACAATCAAAGTATCAATCTCTGGCAACTGATCTAAAATTTCCAGACCAATACTTCCCTGTCCCGCAATCACTCGCGGATCCTCGAAGGGATGCACGAACACCAAGCCTTTTTCTTTTTCTAAATTTCGGGCGAAGGCATAAGCGTCATCGTAAATTTCTCCATGCAAAATAATTTCAGCGCCATAAGCACGGGTCGCTGCAACTTTGTTCAGTGGTGCTGTCTCGGGCATAACGATAGTCGATTTTACCCCGGCAAGGCTTGCGCTCAAAGCTACACCCTGGGCGTGGTTCCCTGCAGAACTCGCAACGACTCCCCGTTTTTTTTCTTCGTCTGTCAGATTTTTAATTTTATTGAAAGCACCGCGAATTTTAAAGCTTCCGGTGCGCTGAGTATTTTCAAATTTGAAAAATATTTCCGAACCAATCAATTGACTTGCACTCAACGAGTGCGAAGTCTCGGTGCACTTAACTAGATCTTTCAGCAGCTCGCGAGCTCGCTGAATATCACCGAGCTCCACTTTCATTGATGTTTTCATTCGCGTTCTCCCAGTAGGCCGTTAGACCCCACAAAGGAGGATACTCTCGCAAAGGCAATTTTGTTTCTTGCACTTTTTGAGACTGCACAGCAAGGCCCATGACTTTACTTTCATCGAAATAAAAGAAGGGCGCAAGCGTCTTTCCACATTGATGACAATGGCGAACAAGATCATCGGCAGCTTCGTTCAATTCTCCACAAACATGACAGCGACGGAAGTGGACTTTTTGGCTCATACGGTTTGACCTTTCTGGTACTTGATCCCTAATACGAGCCCACACAATTAAGTTCAGGCTACGTTGTCTTTATCAGAACTGCAATCCAGGGTCTCAATATAAGTTGTTGTTTTCAGGCCACTTTCTGTCTAATGACTTGACGCGTTGAGACGTTTTAGAGCGAAAGGACTAGAGGTTTTTCGGTCTGAGAAAAGCTTTCCCTATCGGCTGAAAATTTTCTTGATATGTCTCGGTGATCTGAAATGATGCGATTTTATAGCCCAGAGGTGTCTTATCGAGAAAAAGAGAATTGATATCGAAAGTAAGTCTTCCGAGAAAAAAGGACTAGCCGGTCTTTACGAAATTTTGATGAGACGCTTTTCTACTCCCATCATTATTTTGAGCATGCTCATCGTTTACATGATCCCGAGCATTTGCATTGCTTTGTCACTACTTCCTGGATTTTATTTGGTTACCTACGCAAACAGTTGGAATATCGAAACCGAATTTTTGCGATATTTTGTTTTAAGTCTGAGTGTCGTGGTTTCTTATTTGGTGTATGGCTTGTGCCTGATCGTAGTCTTGCCAACAATGAATTTTATCATTCGCGCTTATCCAAAACCTTGCCGTGAAAATATGTATTCGATCGAATCTGTGAAGTGGTTCACTCACAACGCTTTAACCTATGTCATGCGCTACACTTTTTTAGATTGGATCACACCCACTCCGCTGAATGTTTTATTTTATAAATTTATGGGAATGAAAATCGGTCGAGGCGTCCACATCAACAGTTCCAATATTTCTGATCCCAGTTTGATCAGTTTAGGAAACAAAGTCGTCATCGGCGGATCTGCCAGCATTATGGCCCACTATGGACAAAAGGGAGTTATGATCATAGCTCCCGTAAAAATCGACGACAAAGCCACCATTGGCATTCGTGCGACAATCATGGGCGACGTTGAAATTGGCAAAGGCGCTACTGTACTTCCGAATTCAGCAGTGATGCCGAAGACGCGCATTCTTGATGGCGAAGTTTGGGGCGGAGTTCCTGCGGTGAAGTTGAGTCCGTGAATGAGGTTGCCTGGTTCGTTAAAATCCTCGCAAAAAAGATTTTTTGTATTGCTTTAAGATATACAACATGTTAGGGTATGAAAGTGCGGATCATTATTTATTCTTCCATCTTAGATAAGCTTAAACACAAGCATGATGTATCAGCCGAAGATGTCGAGGAAGCATTCTTGAATCGGCAAGCTGGGCTTGCCAAAGAGTTGCGACCGCAGAACCAAGGAGCGGAGGATCGCTTCTGGTTTATATCAACTACGGATAAGGGCCGCGAATTAAAGGTGGTTTTCTTCTTTGACCTTGAAAAAAACGTGCCCGTGATTATTACGGCGTATGAACCAAACAATGACGAGGTAGACTTATATGAAAAAATCCAGCGGCAAAAAAAGAAATAATGAGAAAGAGCTTTTGGCCGAGGCCAGTGATTGGGAGTCTGGCAAACGTGGCCCCCAATCTGCACCAGCCTCCGACGAGGACGAAGCTGCTCTAGACGAATCAATGGAATTACAAATGATTTCCATTCGCTTACCGCAATCTGTTGTTGAAGATTTAAAAACAATGGCCAAGAAGGAGGGCATTGGCTATCAACCCTATACCCGCCAAGTTTTAATTCACCACACGCAAGGCGATGGCGAAAGTGGCAAATTGCATGATCTGGATGAACGCTTACGTTCAGTTGAGCGGGCCGTATTTAAAAAGACTGGCGGTCGTTAATCACCTTAGCCTAACAAAGAAAGTAATTTTGTTTGTGAGTAAGCTGAAAAAACCAAAACCATCTGAAATGTGTCCGCCCGGGTATCATGTTGTTCGTGGTCATGAGCGGGTATGTCATTCAGGGACAGTGGCCTGGGTAGATGATTATTAGCTCACAAATTTTCGCAAATTCCAAAACGATATCCCAAGAACGCCAAAGGCACAGTGATAGGCTATCACTCCTTCGACAAGGCCGGAGAAAAGTATGCTGAAAAAGTTTTTTCGCGATATGAAAATACACAAAAGAAGAAATGATTTTTTGATTTCAACTTTATTCGTTATCCTGCTTGGTGCGCAAATTTGTTTTGCCGGTGATGTTCCGGTTGATAGAGATTTTCTAAAATTACCTGATCAGCGTTGGATTTGGCTTGAGAAAACAGGTTGGCATACGACTCGAATTATCCTTGGTAAGGGGGAAAAATCTTTTAAAAACAGAATATGGTCTGAAACTCGCGAAACAGACGGCACACATACGTGGGCTTATGCTTTCTTTGTTCGCATGCGTCCGAACCAATTCATCACTTTTGATGCTGATAAAAATCCACAGGTTGCAGTTTCCACCTACGATATGGGGAACAATATTATTCGGTATGCGATCGTCTATCGTGTGCATGCGGAACGGCTGGAGATGATTCAAGAGATTCCTGGCTTCAATGCCGCAACTGATGCCAGTGTCTATAAATAGCCTTTGCATAAGATCTCTTAAGACTCAGCGGTGGACGTTCAATGGAGGTCAAAAACTAAGTATCTGAAATTACGAACGAAAAATGCCCCGCGACGAATCCGCCAATCTTGGTCTACAAAAACAAAGCGAGTCGAATAACCCAAAACAAAATAAACACCCAGCAAAGCAAACCCGATTGAGCTTCCAAGTCCAATATTTCTCTAAAATGCGCCCATCAAAACAAAAATGTACCTAAGATACTTATGATCGTGGTTCTTTGATTTACAGTTCCAGTTGCGCCCGATGTGGCATTGATATTCGTCAAACCATGATGGTATTCAATCTCACCGGAAACTTTAAAACTTTCAAAATTCCAAAGCATGTAGCCTAGACCCAGATTTATAAGCATATCCGATTTTGAAAGTTGATGAGGATTTGTCTCTGCTAATCCTATACTCGCTAACGAAGGAGAGTATTCGTAAGAATCACTCAACTTAGCAGCGTAGAGTAAACCACCAAAAACATACAAATCTATCGAAGGAATTTTGTATTCTACATTGAGTGGAATATCTAGATAAGTTACCTTTTGAGCATATTCGAGTCGAATATTAAATCCCGTATCAACTGATCCAGAGAAATTTCTCTGATTCCAGATGAAACCTGTTCGTAGGGACAAAGATGGTGCTAGTTCAATATGGCTTAAAGCTCCTAACCTCATACCTTGGCCTGACGAACCTTGGTAATTCATCTTATCGTTTGAAGGCGAGTTTTGCTGCCCCCCTATGATAGGGGAAAGGTTCATCGAAAAAGCTTGAAATGAAATTAGGAATAAAAATATAAAAACGATTTTTTTCATGTCCTTTTATCCCTCAAGTTCAACTCAGTTTCAACTTCAAGTTCGTAGGCTTGTAAATGAAAGGTTGAGTTCGGCCCCAGAAAAATTGACTTTCGTTACAAAACCATCACAAACTTCATAGCAGATGCAACGATTGAAGCAGTCCCTTGTAGGGCAAATCATGGTCGCAATTGTCCTCGGAACAATTGTTGGATTAATATTTAAGGACCAAACAGCCTCATTGGGTGCTTTAGGCTCTTTACTCGTTCAGGCCATAAAAACTGTGGCAGCGCCACTGGTCTTTTTTGCCATAGTCGATGCCATTATTAGTTCCGATATAAAATGGAAAAGTGTTCGCCATCTTCTGGTGATCATCGGAATCAACAGTTTAGTGGCAGGGCTTATTGGAATGGTTTTAGCCAATACCATCAAGCCGGGTTCCTATTTACAAATGGAGAGCCTTACTTCCTCACCGGAAAGCTTAGCAAAATTTCAACAACTCGAAAAAATCAACTTGCTCAAATCATTGGGCCAAGTTTTACCCTCCAACATTGTTTCCCCTTTTTTAGAAAACACCATTATTTCAATCGTCGTTTTAGCTGTATTTTTTGGTGCTGGGTTACGTGTTGCCAAGAAAAAGAATACGTCATCGTTGCGGTTCTAGGACTTACTCTGCATGTTGTGATTGTCTATCACGGCTGGCTTTTGCTGCTGAAAATGAATATCCGAAATTTTTGGAGTATCGTG
This sequence comes from Pseudobdellovibrionaceae bacterium, assembly GCA_021731025.1. Classification (GTDB taxonomy): domain Bacteria; phylum Bdellovibrionota; class Bdellovibrionia; order Bdellovibrionales; family Bdellovibrionaceae; genus UBA5009. The sequence continues at coordinate 9,641 of JAKFYD010000067.1, forward strand.
AAAGTGCCCGTACTCAATGCTTGGGGTTGCAATAGCAGTCTTGCAGCTTTGCCTCTGACGCTGGATGCTCTTGAAAAACTCAAAGTCTCAAAAGCTTCTTCACGCCTTGGCGCCTGTGTTGCGACAAATTTAAATAACGACGGCATTTTGCTTTACGAAGCGATGGCTGTTTTATTTGTAGCGCAAGCTCATGGCCTACATCTTGGGGTTGGCCAACAAATCGAAATTCTACTTTTATGTGTGATTGCTGCTATTGGAATCACGGGAGTCCCGGAAGCGGGAATCATTTCGCTTTCGATCGTTTTAGTAACCGTCGGAATGCCGCTAGAAATTTTGCCGTTACTTCTGACCGTCGATTGGGTCATTGCCCGCGGCCGCTCGGTAGTGAATGTTTTAAGTGACATCATCGTTTCCTTAGCAGTAGATCGCTGGCCTAAAAAGCGCTAAGCTGATGATCAAAAAATAAAGCTAGGTTTTTATTCCTAGCTTTGATGAGTTTTGAACGCTCGAGTAACAAGGGGTTAATGGACCGTGATAAAATAATAACAGTAGTAGTAGGTAGAACCATCTTTGTGTTCGACCTTTTTATAAACATAACGGCCATCAGCTCTGTAAAAAACAGACATTCTTTCAAAAGTTTTCATGAGAGCATCTGCGGTGGAGTCCAATGAATAGACGTAAAAGTGGGATTCATTTCGAGCTCGAAGCAAAAGATCTCCGTAACTTTTATCATCATAAAACTCGGCAGAGTAGAGTTGTAAGGCTGCAATTTCTTTATCTTTCGTTGAAGAAATGGGTCCAGCAGGATTTTTTACGTTACGTATCAGAATCGCGGTGCCGACAATATCTTCATCTCCTCTAGTGAAACAGCGGCCCACCAGTGCCGTATCATTTGGGACAGAATCCACGTTGTATGCGTGTGCCGAGTTATACATGTCTGCCAATTTGTCAAAATAGGGTAACTGCGAAGAGGAACCTGAAGAAATGTTGCTTTGAGTAAGCTGATTCTTTTCTGCTGCGAAACCTTTAAAGGCAGTCATTAAACTAAATAACAGTAATACAAAATTCATTTTTCTCTCCTAATTCCTATCAATCAATAGTGGCTTAGTTAAAGACTTAGGTTATGAAATGCAAGAAAATTTTCAACATTAGACGTACTTGTCAACAAACAATATCACCACCAGAAACAAGTGGCTGGCAATGCTCCTTGATCGACTACAGGTCTGATTAAAAGGGGATAATTTTCGAGCTAATTTAACACTCTTCCGAGTAGCCTTTTAGTCTTTCTAGATATATTACGCACAAACTCGACACCCTATAGACCAAATTGGTGCCGCTTATTTTTCAGAGCTCTTCAATAACAAGGAAGGAATTTTAGAATCATCGGCATCTGTGACAAAGTAAAACTGAGTTCTACCTTCGCTCTTATCGACAAAAATTCCTTCAGGCTTCTGCGGGAATTTCAGCTGCTGTAGTTCGGAAATTTTATTCCCTATGGATACTTGGCCTAAAAATCCGCCGAGGAATTCCCCGTCGTCATAACTTGAATCTGTTTTTTCAGCGACGGCTAAAAACCAAATCTCGCCTGAGGCCGTTAGGTGAGCATCAGTAAACGAAATCGGAAACCCTTGTTCTTTGCCCAATTCAACCCGGGAAATTCTCTTAAGCTTCGCCGCGAAAGGAGACAAACTGTAATCAACATCAATGATGGCATTTGAAGAACCCACTTCATTACCACGATTAAACAATTTCATTGAAGTTTTTGAAATGACCAGTCCTTCAATATTTATTTTTTTTAATTCTTTTTTTATTTGAGAATACAGTGGAGCAAAATCAATCTCTTCTACTTTTGGAGACACTGTTCCCTTTGCAGAAAAAAGAATTAAAGCACCTTTCATTCTTTGTGACTTTGATCCCGAGGGAATAACTAAAAGCGCACCAAAGGTTAATTCTGTTGAGGGCTCTACAAAACCTAGAGCTTCAAGATCAGCCTTCTTCTTTTTTCGTTCAGCATGATCTAAAGGAAGCTCCCTTGGGAAAATGCGAAAAGTTTCACAGGCTTTTGTTTTATCCGTGGGAATGCGGATCAAATGATTTTCGTCATCGCTAATAGCGAAAAAATCGCCGTGGGCTTTAACCAATCCGCTGGTCGCGGAAATGTGCTTTGGGCGGCCGGGCTCGAGAGATTGTGATAAATTTAATTCACGCAAAATCTCGAGCTTCATGGATCCCCGGCTTTGAGAGCTGTTTTCAGCCATCGCCATTAGATTTACGGCCATTATAAAAATAATAATTCGAAATGGATTCAAGCTCAAATTCTACTGATGAACGAAATTGCAAACATACTGGGGGGACATGCCTTCGCCGACAACATATTGACAGTTAACAAGTGTATAGCCGGCATTGATGAATTTAGCAATTTGTCCTGAAATTTCCGCGAAAGTAGCGTCGCCCTTAGAAACATTCTCGAGTTGAACCGGGGCTTCCCCGTCGCAGGAATAAGCAGAAACTATCGACCTGGCTCCTTCGATCATGAGCGTGCAGACTTTTTTATCTGTAGGAATAGTTTGAGCCGCAAGTGCTTGAACAGAAACCAACATCATCATCAGACCAAAAAACTTTTTCACTGAAATCTCCTTTTGAAAAAAGTTAAAAAACTTCGCTCAAGCTAATCGCTGTTTTTTAAGAGAATCAATTTAAAAAATTTTGTTGGAGATTAAGCTTTGCGTCGCCGATTTTCTTCACATGGATTTCAAATGGGAACAAAATTAAGATCTAACTTCGAGCAATGCCCAAAAATGAAGCCGGTTCTAAGGATGCTCCGCCAACTAAAAACCCATCAACATGGGGAATCTGCAAAAGTTCCTTCGAATTATCAGGTTTCACACTGCCACCATACAAAATGGGCGCTGTTGCAAAACCAATCGCCAGTAAAACTTCGTGCACCAACGCATGAGTTTCTTTAACTTGGGCTGGCGTCGCCACTTTCCCAGTACCGATAGCCCAAACAGGTTCGTAAGCTACAACCAAAGGTTTTTTAGCATCGGCCTTTGAGAGACCGACATGAATTTGTTTTTCTAACACAGATTGAACTTGCTGAGCTTCCCGCTCTTCTAACGTTTCTCCAATACAGAAAACCGGTGTTAAACCTAAACTTTGAACGTGAGCCAATTTCTCGGCAATCAACACATCTTGTTCACCAAAAATTTTACGACGTTCACTGTGACCTAGCAAAATTAACTGCCCGCCCAAGTCTTTCACCATCTGCGCGGAAATTTCGCCCGTAAAAGCGCCCTGGCTTTCGCGATAGCAATTTTGTGAACCAAATTTAACTTTAGAATTTTTTAAACTTCCGGCAGCGGCTTCCAAAGAAACAGCTGGGGGAAAAAAATAAATCTCGCAGTCTAAGCCCTGAGCTTCTGGTAGAAAGTTTTTAAAAAACTCTCGCGTCTGATCAGGATTTTTATGCAATTTCCAATTGGCCGCAAAAATTTTTTTCTCTTTAGCCTCACTCATACTTTGGCTTCCATTTTTTCCGAAGTTTTTGCTTTACGCAAAACTTCAAGACCAGGAAGTTTGTCACCTTGAAGATATTCTAAACTTGCACCGCCGCCAGTCGAGATATGACTCATCTGTGAAGCATAGCCTGAAGCTTCAGCTGCCGCGGCGCTGTCCCCGCCGCCTACAACTTTCAAAGCTTTACTTTCAGCAACAGCTTTCGCTAAGCCGAAACTGCCCTTTGAAAATTCTGGAGTTTCAAAAACCCCCATAGGGCCATTCCAAAAGATCGTGTTCGCTTCGCTCAAAAGATTTGAATAATTTTTTAACGTTTGGGGACCGATATCAACGCCCATCCATCCTTCAGGAATAATCGCATTCGTGGTCGTCTTCGCTGAAGCGCCATCTTTAATACCCGTTGAAATCACGTGGTCCACAGGAAGCAATAATGTTTTATTGCGCGCTTTAATTCTTTCGACCATCTCGCGAGAATATTTCAGACGATCTTCTTCGACCAAAGATTTTCCCACTGGAGTTTCGAGAGCCTTCAAAAAAGTGTAAGCCATGGCACCGCCAATGATAAAACCGTCAACAACGTCGATCAGTTTTTCAATCACGGCGATCTTGTCAGAAATTTTTGCTCCACCCAAAACGGCGATGTAAGGACGTTTTGGATTGTCCAACAACTGATCCAGCATTTGGATTTCTTTTTCGATCAAGAAACCAATACCTTTCTCACGAACCATTTCCGGCAAAGCATGGATACTTGCGTGAGCCCGGTGACTAGCACCAAAAGCATCATTGATGTAAATTTGAGTGAAGCCCGCCAAAGTCTGCGCAAATTCAGCCGAGTTTTTTGTTTCGCCAGACTCAAATCGCAAGTTTTCTAGAAGAATCATTTGGTTCTTCTTCAAACTCATCGTTAAACCTTTGATCGCCTCGGCCAGCGGCTCTTCCGCTAAAATAACTTCGGCATCAAGAAGTTCTGATAATCTTTGAGCCACGGGCTCTAAAGAAAATTCTTTGTCATTAGCCGATTTTGGTCTTCCCAAATGAGAAGCCATGACAATCTTTCCACCTTTTTCTTGGATGTACTTGATTGTTGGCAAGCTCGCTCGCAAACGAGTTTCATCGGTGATTTTTCCATCTTCAATCGGCGCATTTAAGTCCAAGCGAAGAAACACAACCTTATCTTTAAATTCAAAATCACGAACCGTGCGAATTCCGCGAAGACCTGAAGCCATAATTAAAGACCTTTCTCGGCCATGTACAAAGCCATGTCGATCATACGGTGTGAAAAACCAGTTTCGTTGTCATACCAAGACATCACTTTTGCCATACGAGGATTCACAGCCATAGTGCATTTCAAATCCACGATGGAGCTGTGAGAATTTCCGTTGAAGTCGATAGAAACAAGTTCTTTAGGTTCAACGAACAATATGCCTTTCATTGGACCTTGTGCCGCTTTGGTTAAAGCTTCGTTGATTGCGGCAACAGTGACGTCTTTCATGGGACGGAAAGTAAAATCCACTAAGCTCACATTTGGAGTAGGCACTCGCACGGAAAGTCCGTCAATTTTTCCTTTGAGCTCCGGAAGAACAAGACCAACAGCTTTCGCGGCACCTGTTGTTGTTGGAATCATACTGAGAGCTGCGGAACGAGAACGACGTAAATCTTTGTGGTGAGTGTCCAAAATTCTTTGATCATTGGTGTAAGAGTGAATGGTGGTCATTACTCCGTGTTCAATTCCGAAAGTTTCGTTAATGACTTTTGCTAGCGGAGTTAAACAATTCGTGGTGCAAGATGCATTCGATAAGAAAGTGACTTTGCTTGGATCGTATTGCTCGTGGTTGATGCCGTAAACAGCAGTCATATCAACGCCATCGGCAGGAGCAGAGATCAAAACTTTTTTTGCTCCAGCAGTGATGTGTTTTTGGTAGTCTTCACGATTTTTTAAAGCGCCCGTGCACTCGAGCACAACATCCACTCCCCATTGCTTCCAAGGAATTTCGGCAGGGTTTTTAGAAGCCGAACAAGGAATTTTTTTACCATTCACAATCAGATTTTTTTCATCGTGACTGACTTCCCCCGGAAAAATTCCGTGAGTGCTGTCGTACTTCAACAAATGGGCTGCTCCTTCAACGGAGTCCAAACTGTTGATACCAACGATGTCTAATTTTTCGTAACCCGCGCGAAAAAGAACGCGACCGATACGACCAAAACCATTAATTCCTACTCTTAATTTTGCCATGACTTTGCTCCCTGTGATTGAAGCGCCCAATCTCGAGCTTCAAGAAGAAAAAATCAAGTCCTTGTGGGAATTTTTTTAAGACAATGACGCAGCCTGAGCCGCACGCATTTTTGGAAAAAGTTTCAAGGCATTTTGGTGAGTGGCTTCAGCCAACTTCTCTAAGCTAATCCCTTGTAGATCTGCAACCACTTGGGCCGTGTGAACAACAAAAGCAGGTGTGTTCTTTTTCCCTCGGTGAGGCATTGGCGCCAAAAACGGAGCATCAGTCTCGACATGAATGCGGTCCAAAGGCAAAGACTTCACAGTCGCGCGCAAGTCAGATGCGTTTTTAAAAGTCACGACTCCTGAAATTGAAATGTTGAATCCTAAATCGAGAGCTTGCTCAGCCAACCACGATGTCCCTGTAAAACAGTGAATCAAACCCGTCACTTGCCCCTTAAACTCTTTTAAAATCTCTATGGTGTCGGCCTCGGCATCGCGAGTGTGAATTTCAACAGGCAAATTGTGCTTTCTCGCAATCTCCAACTGTTGTCGAAAAGCCTCCTGCTGTTCTTTTTGAGGCGATTGATTGTAATAATAGTCTAAACCAATCTCGCCAATGGCGATAACTCCAGGATCATGAAGATGTTTCTCAATCCACTGCCCGATCTCGGCAGTGTACAGAACACCTTCATGAGGATGCACCCCCAGGGTGCAAAAAACTTCGGGGTAATATTTTTGTGAAAGGGCCAACACAACGGCATGATCAGCAGGCTCAGTTCCGATGGTGACAACTTGCTTAACGCCGGCAGCGCGAGCTGAAGCCAGCGCAGCTTCAACTCCTTCTTCGAGTTTATCCAAATGGCAGTGCATATCGATCCAGGTCATGCTTGTTCCCTCGGAAATTATTTTAGCATGGAAGTGGGATTCATTTCCACAATGAATTCTTCGGTCATCAGGAGCGCATCACGATTAAAGGTGAGATCTCGCTCAAAACCCAATAAAATTTCGAAGGCTGCGAGCAATTTTTCCCGAGGCAACACGGCTAGCTCCTTCAGATTTCCTTTTAATGAAGAATGAAAAAATGGTCCTGCTGAATGAATTTGCATCACCAAAGCGTCACGAAGAATTTCCATCCAAAAGCTCAGGCGCTCGGCAAATACCTCGCGGTCTTTAAGACCGTCGCGCCAACCATGACTCGCCAAAAGATCGGGCTCATTCAAAAATCGCGTTAGCTCCTGACTCCATTTCTGGATTGCCTCTTCGTCAACATCTTCAGATGACCGAGTTGGTCCCGCAGGAAAATGGACTCGTAAGGATCGCGATCTTAAGGTCGAAAGCATCATCGACGGAGTCGAAGTGATCAGAAAGAAAAAACTATTTGTTGGAGGCTCCTCAAGAACTTTCAATAAAGAGTTTGCGGCTGTCGCATTCAAACGATGAGCTTCATTGATAATGATCACCCGAAATCGGCTAAGACTTTGCAAGCTGAGAAATTCCAAAATCTTTCGCGCTTCATCGATACGAATTTGATTCTGCGAAGGATCGATGATCAACAAACTTTCGTGCGCCCCTTTTTCAACTCGCAAACAGGCTGGGCATTGACCACAAATTTTGGGATAATTTTGACAGAGAAGAAATTGCGCCAAATAATGAGCCGTCTTTTTTTTTCCAGCGCCCGAAGGTCCTGTGAATAAATACGTGCGCCCCACAGGATTGCCGGAAAAGTCCTCGGTCAGTCGATCGACGATAAGAGCTTGCTCTTTTAAAGTGGGGACGAGACCCATCCTCGCCTCCTTAAATCAGTCCAAAGGTTTTCAAAGAGTTGTTCCGTGGATTTTTCAGCATCTAAAACTAACCAAGTTTGTGAATTCTGTTTGGCCTGAGAAAGAAAAGAGTCTCGCACGCGCTGATGAAAATCTTGTTTTTCTTTTTCAATACGATCGGATTGGATCCCTGTATTTTGTTCTCGTTGCTGACGACGAATTTCTGATTTTTCGACAGGCAAATCCAAAAGCACCGTCAGATCAGGAAAAAGATTTTGCGTTGAAAAAGAATTCAGCCAAAGAACATCAGATTCAGCGATCGAGCGACCACCGGCTTGGAAAGCCAAGGAACTGGCAGCAAAACGATCACTCAAAACCCACTGTTTCTGCACTAAAGCAGGACGGATTTTTTGATCGACATGCTGAGCGCGAATGGCTTGATACAAAAGTAGCTCTGTTCGTGGAGTGGGCGCCTCGCCAGAAATGCGCAAAATAATTTCGCGAATTTCCTCGCCCAGCTGGGTGCCACCTGGCTCGCGGGTGCGCACAACCGAAATTTGATTTTTCTTGAGCTGAGTCTCGAGTTGGTTCATCAGAGTGCTTTTTCCTGAACCATCAAGACCTTCAAAAGCAATAAATGGCATAAATCCTTATGTCCCTTCCCTGAATTTCTTTCAAGCCTTGCCTGAAATAAGTCTTAGCGCTGTTTTTGCTCAGCGTTATGAATTGGAATTCCCAGGTCAAACACATAGATTAGCTTTTTTTCAAGGAGATTCCATAATGATGACTTTTGTTGCCGTCTTACACATTCTTGTTGCGTTGCTTTTGATTGGCTTGGTTTTGGTTCAAGATTCAAAAGGGGGCGGAGCACTTGGAATGGGCGGAGGAGGCTCGAACAGTGTGGTTGGTGCCGCTGGCGCGCAAACTCTGTGGGCCAAAATAACTCGATATGTAGCTCTCGTTTTTGCTATTACCTGCGTCAGCTTAACTTACATGACGGCATCAAAAACAAAATCCATCATGGATTCAGCTCCTGTTCCTGCTGCAACAACAGGTTCGGCAGCTGGTGGAGCCGCTGCAACGACTCCGGCAACAACTGAACCAGGACCAGTAGTGCCTGCGGGAAAAGCGGCGCTTCCTGTGGATACGCCAAAAGCTGATGATCCTAAAAAATAATTCTTGGCCCAAGCTCCTTTTAGCTGCTGGCTTAATTTTCATTCTTATTTCGTTTTTCTTACTGAAAAGATGGAACGAATCTATTTCAACAGGAAATGTCCTGGCCCGCACCGAAGATATTCAAGGGCCTGTTTTCCTCACTAAAAAATTCAGCTCGCAAAAAATAAAAATTTCCGCAAACACTTCACTATCATCACTAGACACAATTGAAACATCCTCCGATGGCCAAGTTCTTTTGGAGTTCCCAAACACTTATCGAGTTCGTATGCTCGGTGGCAGTGTGGCCACTTTGGAAGAAAACGGCGAACAAACTTTGCTGATTTTAAAGCAAGGCGATGTTCAGGTCGAAAACTTTGGTCGCGAAGGCAGTCTGTTGATTTCCAAAGGCGGCCGGCGCATTTCCGCCACCGAATTCGAGCTCGAGAAACAAGGAAAATCATCTGCCGGCGCTTCACTGCCAATACCCTCTTCTCCAGGCGGAACTATGGCTAACACCGGGATGCTTTCGCAAGATGAAGTGCAAGGAACTTTGCAAAAACACAAGCCGATGTTTTTCAAATGTTACACTCAACTCCTGCAAAAAACTCCGGGCATCACGGGTCAAATCACTTTATCTTTCGTCATCGAAAAAAACGGAAAAATTTCCCAACCCGAAATTCCCACCTCAAGCATCAGCGACGCCAAGTTTCGCTCTTGCCTTCTTGAAGCTTTAAGTCGAGTGGAGTTCCGTGCGTTTTCGGGAGATCCTGTTTCGACACTGTATCCACTAAGGTTTGAGTAAAAACAAAATTCGCGGCGCCGAGAAAAGTCACCGTCAAATTTCTAGACACCCTTGAAGATCCTCAAAGCAAAGAAGTCTCGCATAGCATCGGCATATTTGTCGCAATTAAAAGTGCTAACCATATTTAAACTGAGGCACCCATGAAATCCTTTTCGAAAATCTTAGGCTTTGTTTTATCTTTTCAATTAGCTTTCTCGCCCTTAGCGCAAGCTCAGGTCGCCTCCGACGGTTCAGAAATTGGAGAACACAACCCCGGTCCAGATCCATCGACTCCAGAGGGGCGCGAATTGATCGACATCTACGCTGAACTTCCTGAGTATATGGAAATGTCTGATGCATTAATGGAATCCCAAAAGTTTCGCTATATTTTTGGAATGATGATGAGTCGAACTTACTTTGAAAAAAACGCGGTTAAAGTTCTCTTTATCGGCCAAGATGCCACTCACATTGCTGAAGCCGCGAAACAACCTGGAACTTCGGGCTTTGGAGCTCGCGTACAAAGCATCGGAAACTACTTTGGTGTTGATCAAAGCGTAGCGACAACCAACGCTTTTCTATCCACTATCAAAGGACAATATGGAGCTTTTGACCACGTCATGGCTGAAGAGAATAAGAAAGTACTTCGCCCCAAGGATGAAAAAATTATTCTTGAAATTGGCCAAGACGGAAAAGCGCAAGTTCGTCAATCGGCATTTGTTGACAGTGAACTCTGGGCAATTGCCAATGGTCGTGACAGCGAAATCCTTATAAAACGCGAAGCCTTCTGGGAGTGGATGATTAAAAATAATCCTGAGGCTTTAAGTTTAGTCATTCTCTTTGGCGGAGCTGCCCGTGACGCTTGGGCTGAATTTCTTATTGGTCGTGGAGCTAAAGTGGGAACAAAGCTGGATCCTGAGCGATTGAAGAATATTCAAGTGCCAGAAACCAAAATGGTTTATGCTGGGGGGAATAATGAATTCCCAGTTCCTGTAAATAAAGATGGTAAAGACATTTATGAAATCTTAGTTGGCCGCAAACTCGATTACTCAAAACCCAATGAACAAAAGTTAGCCGTTGATACATTAAAAAAAGCCGGTCAGAAAGCTATTGATATGATGGTATTCACTGGTGGTGGAATTTATGGCAGCGGTATTTTAAATGCGGCTCAATTAGGTGGCTACGACCTAAACAATGTTGAGATTAATGGTAAAAAAACAAATTCCATAAAGGGACTCAGACTTTCTGATGGCACTTACGTTAAACATGATATTGGTTTTACAACCTCGACTCATCCAAGCGCATTAAGCAAACTGACTCCTCAAATGGCTTCGATAGAATTAAAAAAGTCTTTTGCTCGATTAAACGATCTTAAAAAGCAAGGTTGGAAAGTAGAACCTGATCTCGATAGCAATGGTCGTCCTCGTCGAAATGCTTGGCATGAAGGTGAAGATTATAAATATGGACGTGCTGATATTCGCGCAGGCTATTTTGAATTCGGTGCTCCAGATGATCGCCGGGTATCCCGTGCTGATGCCAGTCGCTTAGATGCACAAACGATCGTCGCAGGGTCTCGCGACCGAGTTAAATTTGATAGCAAACTCATAGAAGCTGCAAAAGCAGCGATGCCTTCGACACCTAAAAATCCTGATGACCTTTGGTCCGTGCGCCAGCGACAAAAAGAAACTCGCTATATTTTTGACCGTGGCCCCGGCCGCGAGATCGCAAAATTAATCATGTCGAACTTAGATCGAGAAAAAATCTTTGAGCCTAAGCCCGGAATGAAAGTTATGAGCGGCAGCAACGACGTCACTTTCGAAACTCATGGTATCGATGCCTACTACACGAAAACTCATCCAGGCACTGGCTTCTTCGGAATTCACCGCGGGAGCTTTGAAAAATCTCGTGCGCTTATCTTGGCAGATCCTCATGGACTTGATGATTGGAATACAGCTCGTGCAATGACGGGAGCTCGTGGTCAGTATTTGAATGGACTTATGAACGACATCGGATTTGGTGAAGATTATCTTGTCCTGAAAACTGTTCCGGTGGGAATGGATGGAGCAACGGCCGAAGAATGGGAAGTTGTTCGCGAAAGAACAGAATCTTACCGTGAAGTGGCCATCAAAGAGGCCTTAAAAAGAAGCCCTGTGGAAATGATTTTTACTGATGGTGAAATTGCCAAAGCTGAAATGACACGGATTTTAGCAAAGCTAAAAATTAAAAATATTTCCGTTGTGAATATTCAACGCAAAGGAATGGATCCTGCTTCAGGAATTAAAGAAGCTGGTCTTGCTTTGAAAGAAAATTTTAAACAGTTAAAAAATTCGACGATCAGTGGAAAAATGTTAGATATCCCCCGCTCTCACTTAACTTGGTGGAGTCGTTTGTGGGAAGGCACCAGTGGTGATCGTGTGATTGATGCTACTGGAAAACACCGTGGTGGAGTTCGCGCTCTTGTGGCGCCGACGTGGGTTGTTCGCCAAAAGGTAAAGCCTTTACCTGCAGTAACGAAATCAATTGAGAAATTAAAAGAGCTCTTTGAAAGAATGAAAATTCGTTTTGACAGCGAACCCATCGATAAATTTATTGAGCGCAAACAGGTCAATTGGAAGTACTCTGCGAATAAAATTACACCTCAATCTGCGACGATTATTGATCTTGTAGAGCATGCGAAAGCAGCTCCAAAGCTTGCACCGACTGGTTCCTGCCCCGCCGTCTTTGTAAAATAAACAGGGCGGCATCCCCTATCATGAAGATATTGTTAGGATTTCGTCAAAGCCGCGCCAAAAGCGGCTTTGACGGCGCGCAATAACGCCCTTCTTGGTGGACATTCTTAAATTCATGAAATTGAATGGCGATATGAAATACAAAAAACTCATATTAATATTCATTTTATTTCCAATGTCAGCCTTCAGCTTTGGACCGATTGCTCATCGATCCGTTGGCTTAATTGCTCAAGCTAATCTGACACCGAAAGCTCAAGCTGTTGTTCGCCAGCTTTTAGGACAAGAGAGTTTAGCTGATGTTTCGAACTGGGCTGACCAAGTTCGCGGAGACGGTAAAGTCTATCAGCAAGCCAATTGGTACCACTTTGAAAAAATGAATGATGGCATCAACTACATTAACAACTTAAAAGCGATGCCCCAAGAACAAAGACTCAAAGGCGGAGTGGTCACTGCGGTCTTAGCAGCTTTCGATGCCATTCGCGCCCAAAACACACCTCCTCAAGAACGGAAAGACGCTCTTAAATTTTTGGTTCACTTTGTCGGTGATATTCATCAGCCTCTTCACACAGGAAGAAATGAAGACATGGGTGGAAACAAAATCGAAGTGAATTGGTATGGCTACCCATCGAATTTACACGCGGTTTGGGACTCGGGCCTTATCATCGTTGGCCATAAAGATATTTTAAACCCCGCTGCTCCTGTCGAAAATCAAAGCGTAATTTACGCTCAATATTTAGTCGGAAAATTTGCTAAAGCCCCCGTTGATTTCAGCATGAATGTCGAACTGTGGTTGAATGAATCAATTTCAATAAGGCCCGCGGCCTACAATCCAACTTATGCAACGAACCAACCTCTGTATTTATCCCAACAACTTCCTGTCGTTGATTTTCGAGTCTACCAAGCAGGAATTCGTTTAGCTGCGGCCTTGAACCAGATATTTGGTCAAGCCCCTATGCAAACGGTTGAAAAAGACATGTGGCAAAGAGTAACCTCGGTGCTTGGTGATTTCCGCAAGTACATTTTCTTTAGACCATGAGAAAAACTTTTGCTCTCGGCCTTATCCTAGCAAATCTGTTTAGCTTTGCCTGTCAAACATCGGCCTTTAAAAATACTTCTCTCTATCCTGAACATTGGTGGTCCCCTGTTTCTCGCGAAGATGCGCCCGATTGGGAAATACTTCCCCAGGACGCTGCTCGGGGCGAAGTTATTCTGTCGAAGAGAAATGAATTGGGGATATTATCCAACTTTGCGGCAACTCCATTCGAGTTTCATGGAAAGACCTACGCTAGCGTTGAAGGCTTTTGGCAAATGATGAAGTACCCTGAAGGCCCCGATGATTTACGCCGAAAGAATCCAAAAATACTTTGGCCTTACACGCGAGAACAAGTTGCGCAGATGACAGCTTTCGAGGCGAAAAAAGCGGGAAGCTTAGCGAACGCCAATATGAAGATTCTAAAAATCAATTGGGTCACCTTTGAAGGAAAAAAATTAATTTACCGTGAGCCAAAAAAGGGCGAGTTCTACCAGCTGATTTACGAAGCCGAGTGGAGCAAACTCAAACAAAATCCCCAGGTGCGTGAAATTCTTTTAAAAACCGGTGACTTAAAACTTCGTCCTGATCATAAGGTTGAGGCCGAGGCCGCTCCGGCCTGGCGCTATTATGAGATATGGATGGAAATCCGCGCCCAACTGCAATCTCCCTAAGACGCAAGCTATATTTCCTGAAAAGTTCTATCTATTATTCCGCCGTTATGTTAGCCTGATCAAAGTTTAAGATACTGTCTGTTTCGAGTCTTTTGGCATAGGGCCTTTAATCTCTGAAGCGACTCCCAAGCCTTGGAGGTTATAATGGGTAAAAAACTATACGTGGGCAACTTGCCTTTCTCTACAACTGAACAATCATTGACTGATCGTTTTTCTGAATGCGGAACTGTTGAGTCTGTAAAAATCATTACAGATCGCGATTCAGGTCGCAGCAAAGGTTTTGGATTTGTTGAAATGTCAGCTGACAATGAAGCTCAAGCTGCTATTTCTAAATTCAATGGCACTGATTACGACGGTCGCGCAATGACTGTTAACGAAGCTAAACCAATGGCTCCCCGTGAAAATCGCGGCGGTGGTTTTGGTGGCGGCGGCGGTGGCGGAAGAAACCGTTACTAATATTCTCTTTTAGAATTCAATATTTGCCGGTGATCGGCTTTGAAATTTAAACTTATGCGCCACCTGAACATCTTCTTGTAAGGGTGGCGGCGAAAAAGCTGCTGATTTCACTTGATGAAAAACGCAGTTTTCCAAGTTTTCGTTCTTTAAGTCGGAGCCGAGCAATTTAAGATCGGTTACATTTCCATCTTTATTGATAATCCAACTGACCCGAATAGCTCCTCGAGTTTTTTCGGGTTCGGTTTTCAAAAAACTCTCATAACACTCTTCAATAGCCTGATTTTTTTCTGCTAGAATCGATCGCACAATTTCATTGCGATAGTTTTCGACTAATAATTTGGGATCATTCTTTTTTACGAACTTGGTCTTCACCGGTTCGATCTTTGGTTTTCCTAATTTAATAGTAACGATATATGCGGCACTTGCAACATTGCCCATAAATAAAAATACAATCAGAGCTCGAACTGAAAATACGTCCCTCATAATAACTCCCGAGTCTTCAATTTATCGTGGAATCGAATCTCAAGGAGATAATTTTATATAAGTGAATTGAGTTCTTTTAACGGCAGAGTTTAATTTCAAATTGAAATGCTGTTTAGGGCTGAGTCAGTGTTTCAGATTGAAACAGAGTTTAATCTTTACCACACAGACTTGTGTCTTTTTTAACTAAAGCTTGCGGAGATCCTTCGATCCTTCTTGTCATTGAACCTTGGCTTTCGTCTGCAGACGTACAGCTGGGTATATCTATCACGGACTGAGCGGCAGAACCTAGACCATTTCCTGTGCTCAATAGAGAAAGCTGACCTTTCCATCGGTCACCTGATTTGGTGAGACTAATCTGGTAATTGCTTTCTGATTTTTTAAAGAAGTTGGTCTTTCGCAGTAGACGGAATTCAGCATCAAAATGCAAAGGCATCGCATACTTAACTTCACCGGGGTAAACAACCAGAAGTTTATTCGGTGATTCGACTCTTACACAGCGGGGAACTGCGCGTTTAAGTTCCTGAGCCATGTCCGTTTGAAATTCATAAATGAAATTCCGCGGTAACCGGTCAGTCCATTCTTTGTTCACCTTAAGTTCGCCGGCGCTTGCTGTTGAGGAATCGAGACTGATGCAATCAGTGATTCTTAAATTTTCTGCAGCTGCACATTTTTCCCGTTCGTAACGGCCGTTCACGGGATGGGGAACACAAGCCAGATTTGTCAGAATAATATTTGGAATTAATTTATCGGGCATCTGGGTACCGACCGGAGCCAGCCGTTTCATTTCCTGCAGCTGTTTTTCTTTATAAGCACTTTGTAAAATCCCGACGACTTGATTTTTTTTATCTAAAACTGGAGATCCTGAATTCCCCTCGGCCGAATGACAATTAATGGCTGCACTTGTTTTCGACCAAGCACTTGCACTTGAAAAATTCAGAGCGGAATTTAAAGCCGAGACACAGGCTTCAGATTGCAAACGAGCACCTTTTTCCCACGGAACAACTTTCACAAGACGAAGCTGTTGCCTGTTAGGAATTCCCGTTTGAGAAATACCGAGTGGAGCAATTCCCGTGCGAGCGATTTCAAAAAAGGCATAATCAGGTAAAATCTTAGTGGGATCAAATTGACTATAGTTGAGAAGACGCTGACAGGGAAAGACATCGGGTTGCCCAGGTCCACGTCGCACAAATTTAATCGCCATCAGCCCAGCACAAGACATTTGATTTTGTTTAATAATGTCGGGCACGCAGTGACTGTTCGTCGCAACGATATTGTCTTGCACTAAAAATCCAGTGCACTTAAGGACTTGAGGTTTAGGAAAGCTATTGAGATTTTCTGCGCTGTAAACCATGCCGACATTCTCGGGGCAAGCGGCTGGCGAGTCGCAAACCAAAGGAGCTGTGCGAAGTTCATTTTCGACAGAAGTGAATGTCTGTGTTCCTGAATGAGGTTGGTAGAGAGGTCTATTGGTAGAAGGTCCTGAACAAGCTCCAAGAAAAGCCATCGCTAGGAACAGAAAAACCATCATTTTTTCAGCCGCAAATTTTTTATTCATCTGTGCATGTTATAACTGAGCAAACCCTAGAGCGAAACTGACCACATTTTTGACAGGTAAAAAGTACCTGTTTGAGAAAACAATTTCGAGAAATTCTCTGTCTTCTCAAAATGAGATCTCACTGCGGCTTTAGGAGAGTTTGAGAAGCTTTTCTTTTCAAAATCCCTTAACAGCCTTAGACTATTTGAATCGGGGGAATACCTATGAACAAGATGAACTTACCACGTTCACTCACGTGGCTTGCAGTGACCGTAGGTCTTTTAATTGCCTTTCAAAACTGTGGACAACCTGGCGAACTTGCTTTGACCAGAAATCCATCGACGGATAACGTTCTGGCTACACCCAATCCTACTCCGGGCCCAACGCCAGTACCTACTCCAGATCCAATCGCTCTCATTGTGAATCCAACGTTGACCATTAATAATGGAGCACCGTTCACAAATTCGAAAAATGTGACTTTGCAAATTTCAGCCGTTGGTGCCGAGAGAATGCAAATCTCGAAAGAAGCTGATTGCGGTAAAGAAGACGAAAATTGGGAATCTTATGCCCAAAATAAATCTTATGTGCTGACTGATGGCAATAATAGCAATTCTGTTTATGCCCGTTTTCAAAAAACTGGAGCTCCAAATACAGCATGTATTAAAGCTTCGATAGTGCATGATGATGTGGCTCCAACTTTAGCGGTGACGAAGAATGCGGATGCTGTGACATCGGCTGCGAATGTTCAAGTGGGCTTCATGGCGCAAGATGCTGGTAGCGGTATTTCTGCTGTCTACTGCAAACGCGGCACTAATGCAGAGGCTATTTGTAATAACACTTTTGACTTTGCAGGTTTGGCTGAAGGTGCTCATGGTGTTGTTATTCGTGCCATTGATAAAGCCGGCAATGAATCTTCTCCTGCATCTGTAAATTTTATCGTCGACCGTACGGCTCCCGTTATCACAATCAATGGACCAACTGGAATCATTGGCGCAACCAAAGTCGCTTACCAAATTACAGTTGTTGAAGCCAACGGATTAAAATCTGTTGAATGTCGCTTGAGTCCAAAAGAAGCTAACTACAAAGATTGCTCAACTTTAAAAGCTGAATACGATGCCTTAACTTCAGGAGCTTATACCTTTGAAGTTAAAGTTGTCGACAAGGCTGGAAACGCAGCCAGCAAATCTCAGACAGTGACGATCGATGCGAGCATGCCGACCGTGACCATCACGAAATCTCCTGCTGCTATTGGCAATGTGAAAAATGTTGGTTTTGAATTCACAGGAATGAGTGGAACAAAACCCATCACGAAATTTAAATGTGCTATCGACAACGCCGTATTGTCGACTTGTACTTCACCCATCGCTTACTCGAATTTAACTGACAAAAGTTACACATTCTCGGTCATGGGGACAAATGATGTGAATGTCGATTCAGCTGTACAAAAATACACCTTCGTTGTCGATACTGTGGCTCCGACAGTGAAAATTGTTTCTGCTCCCAGCGGAACGACAAAAGACAAAAATGTTGTCATTATCTTGGATGCGACTGATATCAATGGAATTAAATCCATCGAATGTACTCTTGATGGAGTTGTTTCCAATTGCTCGAGCAAAACGGCAACTTACACTTTGCCCGACGGAACTCACACTTTTACAGCTCGCGCGACTGACAATGCTGGGAATACAGCAACAACGGCTCCTATCACTTTCAGAGTTGATACAACACCGGATTCAGCCATCATTGCGAATATGGCAACAAATCCTGTGAAGGAAGGTACGACAGGAACTATGAATGTCAGTTTGACATTGGTAACTGGTGCTTACTACAGCTGTAAAACAGTTGCTGGCAATGTTGAAGTGGTCAAGGGCGCTATCACTGGCACTTCGGCTTCAGTAAATTTTACTGTTAGCGAAGACATCAAATGTACTGTTGCGGGTAAAGATAAAAACAATGCAGACATTTCAAAAATCGTCTTGGCTGAAGTGGGTTGCGGCAACCGCGTTAAAGACGGAAATCGTTGTACTGACTTTAAGTGTTTGAAAATGGTTGAATTGCCTTACAGCAAAAAATTCACTGTACCTAAACGGACAACTGAAGGTCTTTGCTATGCGATGAAGCTTTTTGATCCGATTGCAAATAGCGGTTCAAGTTTGAATAAAGAATTGGATTCAACTGTTGTTTCGCGTGATCACGACAGATCAGGAATGAATTTAAGAAATCCATATGTACTGGATCGTGATCTTCTTAACTTCATTCTTGAAGGAAAACGGATTGCAAAACTTTCTGGTGGAGCAAATATCACTTCATCCATTAAAGTTGATAACTTTGTCCTTGTCGGCTTGTACCCTGATGCTATTCAACCTGTGACTGCACATTACACGGCACAAGGGACTTTAGATTCTACAGTAACTTCGGCCCAAACTCACATCCTGCTGAACAATCAGCCTGTTCCTTTGAAATCTTTCGGTCCTATGGGAACCGCGACTGTAGCTCCGATTGAAATCATCAGTGAAGCTGATGAAAATTTAGGATACATGTTAGATCTGCGCGCCTTAGATTGTGGCGGAGCCAGAGAGCTTTCCAATATTTATCTGATCTTCCAGTAAGATTATCGAAACAGAATAAAAAAATCGCTAGGACATTAATCCTAGCGATTTTTTTTTAGATTTTGCTCATCTATTCTATTAAAACTAAAACCAATATTTAATAACGCCATTCAAGTTGAACGTGTCCGGTGCACCGCTATTCACGATAAGGTATTGAGCACTAGCTCCTAAAGTCACATCGTGATCAGCTTCTTGTTGAATTGGGATATCAAAGCCCAATGAAGGAGCAATGCCTGTATCTGTTCCGTCACGACGGAAAATGGGACCAGCAGCGACACCTACCCAACTATTTCTCACAACGTCAATATTGCCACCGAAATTATAGGCAGCTTGAGCTAAAACAGTTGTGCGCTCTAAATCGTCTCCAGGACCTTTGATCATATTTGTCGAACGTGTCACTGACAAACCAAGGCTAAACGGAATGTAGGGTTGGTAACCAACGTTTAAACCCAACAATGGAGCGTTGTAATAGCTGCCTTCTGGGCTTGCCATACCTGCAATCACTCCAATATGAGGGCGCTGTTCGCTGCGATCAGCAACTGCAGCTGGTTTAGGAAAGGTCGAAGTTTGAGCAGGAGTTGCTGCTCGAGTGTTTTCATTTTGCGCTTGAACTTGAGGCGCTAAAAGCACAGTCAATGCGGCTAAAGTTAAAAGGTGTTTTCGTGTTTGCATATTTTTTCCTCACAGAAAATGGTTAAAAGTTATTCAACTGATGTATGACATAAGCATGTTGAATGCCATTTTCTAAAATGATCTGAGTGAGTTCAGATGCAATTCAGGTGCAAATTTTACCCTTAACTCGTCTATTTTGCCACAAAGTTTCCCCTTTTCACAAAAAGCTCGATGATCT
The DNA here is from genome assembly GCA_021731025.1 of Pseudobdellovibrionaceae bacterium. Classification (GTDB taxonomy): domain Bacteria; phylum Bdellovibrionota; class Bdellovibrionia; order Bdellovibrionales; family Bdellovibrionaceae; genus UBA5009. The sequence continues at coordinate 29,433 of JAKFYD010000067.1, forward strand.
CTTTTTGCAAAGGAGTGTAAAAACTTTGTCTGTAGTATGAAAAATAAATGGGGCTTTTCGATTTATTGTCCTTTGCTCTGATTTCGATTCCTTTGATATCTTTAAGAAGATGCACAGGGACAACTGCTAGACCAATGCCTTGCTTAACAGCTTCAATCAAAACATCGATGTTATTAAAGTAACTTCTTTTTAAAGAGATGTTTTTCTGTCCCTGGTTTTTAAAAAAATCAAAGGTCGTTAGATCTTCCATGTCGTGATCCAGATAAACGTCTTGACGCGAACCCTTTTTAGTTCCGCCGATAAGGACATACTCTTCCGACCCAATAAGATGATTTTCAGCTCCATTCAATGGGGATGCCTGATTTAAAAAAATAAAATCCGCACTGCCTGATGTAAGAAGCCCAGGGATATCTCTTAATTCTGCCGAAATCATTTCTATTTGCACATTCGGATGAGTCCTCACCCACGGGCCTAAAAGTGGAATGACTAAGGACTTTGCAATACTCGAGAAGGCAGCGATTCGAACGAAGCCTGCCAAACTTCCTGTCGACTTTGTTTTAAGCCCCGACAAGACATCAGATTCAAGCATTTCTTTGGTCTGACAGTATCTCAGTAGCTTCTCTCCCTGCTCGGTAAGCCTTAGACCCGAGGTCTGACGAATAACTAATGTTGTTCCCAGCTCATCTTCGAGATTCAGCACTCTCTGAGAAAGCGCGGATTGAGTTATTCCTAATTTATTTGCAGCCTCGGAAAAACTTTTTTCTCGAGCGACAGCGGCAAAAGCATCCAGTTGGAGAGATGAAAGAGACATATGCCATTAATTAAATCGATAAGTACATAAAATCAATTAATTTTACAGATAGAGTAAAAAGTCTTATGTTCCATTGGCGAGGATATAATGACAAAATTTATTTTATTGAGTTTAACTTTACTTTTTCCATGGGCTACTTGGTCGGCCTGCCCTGTTTTAAATTCCAATGGCAGCCTGGCGAGCGCGAAACGAGATGGGCATTATCTTATGCTCACGCTTGCGCAAAGCTGCCCCGAGAATGTTTTGAGTTACAAAAACTTACTTTTGAATTCGGGGCTTACGGTAAAACCCTCGATGGTAGCTAACCGTGGAAGAAATAATCCCGAAATGGGAAGCTTTAGTTTTTTTGAAGAAGTTACCGGCTTATTAAAATTCAGTTCTAACTTTTCATTGAATTTGAAGAGAGGTGAATTCTTTTTCGGTCATTTTACCGCAAAACAAAATGGAGAAATTGTTTTAGATCAAGCTCAAAGGAAAGGTCAGTTGCTCATTGAATTGATCGCATGGGATGACTCAAAAAAATTATTTAATTTTTATGAATTGATAGGAATTGGGTCAGGCGCGAAATGGTTTTATCGTGGTGATAGCCAAGACATTTTACAAGATAATCAATTTCTCTATTTAAGTTCATCACCGCAATTTGGAAAAAGACTGAGATGCTCAGCCTGTCACACTTCGGGTGGTCCTATCATGAAAGAGTTAGCACCTCCTCACAATGATTGGTGGACACAGAAAAGACCTTTGTCTTTTGGTTCGGCTAAGCCTTCAGCGACAGTTTCAAAATGGGTTGGGAACTTGCAAAGCGCAGAAGACTTTAGTTTTTCAGTTCAACAAGGAACGCAAAAACTTTTTTCCAGTAGCATCTATCAGCAAATTAAATCGGGATTAAGCCTAAGAGAACAATTGAGACCCCTCTTTTGTGATACAGAAATAAATTTAATTTCAAGTTTAGCCCCGTCATCCGGAGGTTCAAGGAATTTCACTGTTTCTTCTTCTGGCTTTTTGAATCCTTTAATGGCGCAGACTCAGTTGAACTTCTCGACGGCCGCTTATACGGCTTTTGCGAGCAAATATAAACTTCAGTTTCCAGAGACTGGCTTCAAGGATGCCGATCATCTTTGGCTAGCTCCTGTGAAAAGCTACGCCGATCTTTTATCTATAGAGATTTTAGTTAGAAAAGGTTTGATTGATCTAAAATTTGTTTACGATGTCTTGAGTCTTGATGCAAAAAATAGTCTTTTTTCAGCAGAAAGATGTCAGCTTTTAAAATTACTGCCTACTTCAACTTCTGGAGGGTGGAAAAATCAATTTGCTCTGAATCTTAAAGCTTCGCCCCTACCCGCGGCTCAAGCTTTATCTTCAGCTCTTACAGACAAGACGAGAACTGTGGGGTTTTATCAAAAGTCTGCACAGGATTATCTGATTACTATTCAGAAACAAGGACTCAATGAAGAGCTATTTTTGAAACTGCTCAAGGATAGGAATGCGGTCTTCTCATCGGAAATTTCTAAAAATCCAATGGGACAGATTTTAGAGCCGGGCTTTCGAGTGATTTTTCCAGTGCCTCACTGATTTTTGAAAATTCTCTTTCTGAGTTTACTCGCTGTTCAAGTAATGCCATGATGCCTGAAATTGAGTTTAATCAGGAGGCTCCTTGACGAAGCAGTATTTCAAATATGAAGGCACCGGAAATCAACTGGCCTTGGTTCTAATTAAGAATTTTCTTCTGACAGTTATCACATTAGGTATCTATCGACCTTGGGCTCGAACCAATTTTCGCCGCTATATTTGGAGTCACGTTCGATTTACTGGTGATCGAGGCGCTTACGACGGCACCGGCCGAGAACTTTTCAATGGCTGGGCACTTTTAGTTTTTTATACGATTGTTTTTTTGGTGGCTTCTCGAATTGTTTTCACCGTGCTGAGCTTTGTTTTTCCAGAACAGCTTTCTGCCCTATTGATTTCGATCGCTACGGGAGCCGTTTATCTTTATGTTTTTTCCGTGGCCACTTACTCGGGCTTTCGTTACCGAATGTCCCGCACCCAGTGGAGACAAATCCGTTTTGGAGCTGATCGAGACAAAGCCAAGGCTAAAGAGTTTTCGATCCTCTACATCAAAGGAGCGGTCTTAACAGGTCTGAGTTTAGGAATTTATTATCCTTATTTTAAAAATAATATTCATAGCTATCTGGTCAATCGCGCCCGCATAGGAACGAAAAACTTTCGTTACGATGGAAAAAGCTCTGATTACGCCGAGATCTATTGGATACAGATGTTGCTTTGCTTTGTAACTCTGGGGTTTTATACTCCTTGGTTTATCCAAAAAACTTTGCAATTTCGACTTCAGCACACTTACTTGGATCAGGCTCAATTTGGGATCGATCTCAGGGGAAAACAGCTTTTGGTTTATGGCATTGCCACCTACCTGCTTTTACTTCTCACTTTCGGTTTAGCTTCTCCATGGATTATCAATTGGGGCTATCGTTTATTTACAGATCATATGTATATCGACGGAGCTATTGACTTTGAAAGCATTAAACAAGCTCCTGCTGAAGGTAAAGCCATCGGAGATGAAATCGTTACCGACTACGAATTGGATTTTGGATTTTAATGGGCACAGCACGCTACTATGATGGAGAATCAGCCCAAAGTCAGACAGTGAATCTTAAAATTGCAGGTGGCAATCTTTTGATTCTGGCCGAGGGCGCTGGCGAACAACTTGATTCTTGGCCACTGAAGGATTTGCGATTAGATCCACGGATGCCCACAGTCCCCGTCCTGATGTGCAAACACGAAGCTGAGGCACGGCTGGAATTAACAGATACCGAAATCCTCGAAAGCCTGCGGGAATTAAATTCTTCGCTCAAGAAAAAGTCCATGAGCAAAAAGAAATTAGGAATTTTAGTTTCGCTGTTTGTTTCTGTTTTAATTTTCATCTATTTTGGAGTGCAATTATTCTCGGCCCAAATCGCTCGCCGCATTCCTTTTCCGATCGAACAGAAACTAGCAAAAAAAGTAAATATCGAAAAACAATTCGATTCTTGCGTGCTTAGTTTAGAGCAAACTGCGGCGCTCGATAAATTGGTCGCTTCCGTTTACCCCGCACTTCCGGGCGATTCTGATTTTTCGATTAATGTCCAAGTTTCTCGAGAGAAAATTGCAAATGCATTTACTCTTCCCGGGGGGTATATTCTTTTAACTCAAGGGCTTTTAAGCCAAGCCGAATCTCCCGAGGAAATTGCAGGAGTTCTCGCCCACGAGTTAGGCCATGTTCAACATCGCCATCTTTTACAAAAAATTATTCGCGGCTCTATAATGGTATCGCTGGTGAACTTTATCAGCTTGGGGCCATCGGGAATGCTGTTGATCGACCCTGGCACTGCGGCCCAATTGCTGCTTCTAAAGTTTGATCGCAGCATGGAAGAGGAAGCTGATCAAGCAGCCTTGCTCCGTTTGGAAGAACAACGCATAGATCTGAAAGGCTTTCAGGATTTTTTCAAAAGATCCCATCCCGAGCTTCCGAGTGGTCTGGGATTTTTGTCCACTCACCCTGGAAGCCGCGAGCGCATGGAACTGATTGAGAAAAACATTTTATCAGAGATGGAAGCGCGAGAGATTTTAACACCGGAAGAATTTCAGGCGTTGAAAAGCGTCTGTTTATAAAGTTGGATATCCTATGAAAGATTGGTGGAAAGATTTTTTTAAGCCAGTAACTGGCGAAGTCATGTTCAAGTCGCGCGCAGGGAAACCAACGCGACTTGAAGTCGAAGAAGTCTTGAAACAACTACGAATAAAACACCCTCTAAAAATTTTAGATTTATGCTGTGGCGAAGGCCGCCACTCTATCGTATTTGCCCAAAATGGTCATAAAGTTGTCGGCCTCGATTACGCAAATAACTTCCTAAAGGTTGCGCGAAAAGAAGCTGGTCAACTAAAACTCCCAATAAAATTTATTAAAGCAGATATGAAACAGACTTCTCGTTATTTCAAGAAAGAGGAATTCGATGTCGCAGTTTCCCTTTACAATAGTTTCGGTTACTTCGATAAACGTTCCGATGATTTTAAGACCATTAAAGAAGTCAGCAAAGTCCTAAAGTCCAATGGGTATTTTGTTATTAACACAATCAATGGCAGTGGCGCCAAAGTGAGGTTAAAAAATCCAATATCTATGGGTCATGAAGTTTTCAAAAATCTTTTTATGATTGATAAAGCTTATTTGGATTTTAAGAAGATGCGAACACATGCTGATTGGACGATTATCGATGCGCGTAAGAAAAAAACATCCATTTTCCGGGGATCCTTTCAGCAAAATGTTTATTCCCATAACGAAATGAAAGACATGCTAAAAAAAGCGGGTTTTAAAATTGTAAAAACCTGGGGAGTTCTGCATGGCGGAGCCTTTGACGAAAGAACTTCGTGGCATCAAACGATTCTGGCCCAAAAAATTCGAAGCTAAAAAATTTAATTATTTGTTGGGATCTTTCTAAATTCAGTGGGAAAGATGTGGATAAGTAAGCTAGACCAACAATAAAAAAGCCCCGGACAACCGGCTGAAGTTCTGGTTTGATTTTTGTGCGACGAAAACTCAAACAAAGGAGCTTCAGGCATGGATGCCAAGGGCAACAATATTTACATTCCCTATGTTTTTCGATC
>JAKFYD010000068.1 GCA_021731025.1 Pseudobdellovibrionaceae bacterium
ATGTTCATTGGAAATAAAAAGACAGTTTTGAATCTGTTCACTGAGGAATTGTTTAAAGGTTTTATTGGCGGTCATTCAATTACAGATACTATCCAGTCGAACGAAGTCTTATTTTCCATTGGAGCAGTTTCCCCGAGAGAGGTTGATGACATGGCTCAAAAGGCAGTCGACGCGGGTGGCGCTCTTTACGCAAAACCTGGCTATAAGGATGGCTGGATGTACGGGTGTGGTTTTACTGATCTCGATGGGCATCGCTGGAATGTGTTGTATATGGACATGAGCAAAATGCCTCGATAATAATAGGAAGGACGATATCCAATAAGTTTAATAACGCTAATCTGCCGGTTTATCCTGGCGCACGGAGGAAGTTAACCATGATCAAAAAAATTCTAGCAGGCCTTGGGTTTATATTGGCAATTTTTGTTATCGTCGCTGCTTTGAGACCCGAGGACTACCTCATCAAAAGAGATATTTCAATAAGTGCGAACCCAGAGATCATTTTCCCGTTTCTAGTGAACGCAAAGAGTGCTGATTCATGGATGCCGTGGAAAGAGCATGATCCACAGGTCAAAAACACTTATTCTGGTCCCGAAGAAGGAGTTGGATCTACATCTCACTGGGAAAGTCCTGGGCAGATGGGAACTGGAAAAGCTGAAGTTGTTGAAGCAATCTTAAATAAATCTGTGAAAACTAAAATTACCTACACGAAACCAATGGTGATGAACCAAGATTCTGAATTTATACTTAATCCAGAAGGTGACAGCACCAAAATGACTTGGACCGTGACCGGAAAACAACCGTTTTTCGCAAGGTTGATGTGTACTTTGATGTTTATGAATATGGACAAGTATGTCGGTGGCATGTTTGAGCAAGGACTTGCAAAGTTAAAAGCCATCGTTGAAGCGCAAAAATGAGTTTAAAGCGAAGATACATTCGGAGGTAAAATGGAAATTGAAATTAAAATTGATCCGAAACTAGATTTGGTTTTTGAACGAGCAACTACTATTCCAGTTGAAAAACTATGGAAGGGTTGGACCCATCCCGAGACTCTCATGAAATGGTTTTGTCCTAAGCCTTGGCGAGTCACAGATTGTCGAATTAATCTTCGCGCTGGAGGAGAATTCTTTAATGTCATGGAAGGACCCAATGGTGAAAAAGTGGATAACCATGGCTGTTACCTTGAAGTCGTTGAAAATAGAAAACTAGTTTGGACTGGAATGATGACTAAAGGGTTTCGACCAGCTCCGGCTAATCCAATGGGATTTCATTTTGTCGGCACAATTCTTTTCAATAAAACTGATAAGGGCACATCATACAAAGCCATCGTTGCACACGCCGACGAAGAAGGCCGCAAGAAACATGAGACTATGGGTTTTCAAGAAGGCTGGGGCAAAGCTTTTGATCAATTGGTTGAATTAATGGGAGGCAAATAAGAATGTCAAAATATGTCGATGGCTACGTGATACCAATCAAAAAGAAGAACGTAAAAGCCTACATGAAAATGGCCACCCTAGGATGCAAGCTGTGGATGGAGCATGGAGCCCTTGATTACTATGAATGCATCGGTGACGACCTAAATGTAAAATGGGGACTACCCTTTCCCAAGATGTGTAAACTCAAAAAAGATGAAACTCTTGTTTTTGCTTTCGTTGTTTTTAAGTCAAAAAAACACAGAGTCTCAGTAAACGCTAAAGTTCATAAAGACCCTCGTATGAATATGGAGGAGGTTAAAATGCCATTTGATATAAAACGATTTGCAATGGGTGGATTTAATGCCCTTGTGTATGCGAAGTAGATCTCATTTTGAGACTCGGCAGTTTCGCATGGAGAAACTTGATTTGGTTTAAGGGGCCTAAATGAAAAAGTTCAAACCTGAAAGATATACCACCGTATCACCATACTTAATTGTCAGTAACTGTGCTGGAACCATCAAGTTTTTGCAAAACGTATTCGGAGCAACCTTATTAAGAAGTTTTACTGATGCCGATGGAAGACTAATGCATGCTGAGGTTCGACTAGACGACACTGTAATTATGCTTGCGGACTCAACGCCTGAGTGGCCGCCAATACCTTCTTATGTTCATGTATACGTCGATGACGTTGACTCTATATATTCCAGCGCAATTCAGTTCGGTGCGACCTCGGTACAGCAACCGGTAAAGAAGCAAGACGAAGACAAAAGGGGTGGCGTTAAAGACATTGGTGGGACAACTTGGTGGATTGCAACTCGTATTGGTCCCTAATAATCAATAAGGATTGAGCAAAGAGAAACTTGATATTGAAATGAAGCGGCTAGGATTGGAATCTTCCTAGATGAAAAGGGGTAAAAGGTGAAACGTAATTCAGTTGGATGGTTTGAGATCTATGTTGAAGATATGGACCGAGCGAAGAAATTCTATGAGTCAGTTTTTGGAGTCACACTTCAGAAACTAGAAAGTCCTGGGATAGAAATGTGGTCCTTCCCGATGGATTCAAATTCCTATGGGGCACCGGGAGCCTTAGTTAAGATGCCTGGTTTTCCAGTAGGTCAAAATAGTGTGTTAGTTTATTTTACCAGCGACGACTGTTCGATTGAAGAAAAGAAAGTCAAAGATCTCGGCGGTAAGGTCGAGAAGACTAAATTTTCAATTGGTGAATATGGATTCATTAGCTTGGTCTATGATACCGAAGGTAACATGTTTGGTATTCACTCGATGAAGTAAGGTAGGCCACTTATGATTAAAACAGGTAAGAGTCTATCATTTCAATCCAAACTTGAGAATTGGGCCGAAGGCATGGACTACTGTGCCATTGCTGTTCCCTCAAAAGTCACAAAAATATTGGGAACGAAAAAGGCAGTGCTTGTAATGGCAAGTATCAATGGTTGTGAGCCATTTCAAGTGAGTCTTTTCCCGGCTGGTGAAGGTAAGCACTTCATCAGAGTGCGAGCAAAGGTTCGAAAGCAAGCTGGTCTTCAAGAAGGTGATAGGGTCAAAGTGCAAATTACAGTTCTTGATCGGGATAAAGTAGATCTGCCGGATGATCTTGTATCGGCTTTAAAAGCTGAAGGTGCTTTGAGCGATTTTAACGCACTTACCCCGGGCAAGAAAAATTACGCTGTTAGAAAAATCAATGACGTGTCTAAGCCAGAAACAAGAAAAAAACGAATAGCTGAGGCAGTTGAATTAGCTCAACAAGAAGCAGAGAAAAAGTTGAATCGTAAGAAAAGATAATTGTTTAGTTTTTGTTGGATTACTTCTGCGGAGGATACCTGTCGAACTCTGGTAGCGTATGAGTATTTTTCATCCATCCAATTCGTTCGGCCACTTGAATATGAGCACGTACTTGGACCGCATCAGGATTGTCATAGGTTGCACTTTGAATATCAACAATACCTGGCAACATCTTCTCGTTGTAATAAAAAATTCCAGTCCCACAATCACCACAAAAATGTCGTCTACCATTTTCTGATGAAGCATAAACTTTTAAAGAACCTTTGATAAGTTTTGCCGCAGAGGCAGGGTACATTGTCCAGCTGACCATTGGAGCTCCTGCATGACGACGGCAATCAGTACAGTGACAAAGAGCATGAGTGATAGCAACACCCGTAACTTGATATCGGATCGCTCCGCAATGACATCCACCTTCGATCATTTTAGACTCCCCTGTAGAAACCAGAACTCACTTTACAACTGGACGTAAAAATGGGTCAAGGATTCCGGTTGACGTAAGATCCAAGTTTCTCCCGTGCGAAACCTATTCCAACAACTCAATCCTCTGCCGTCTCTTCTTAGCCGTCCGAACCGATTGCTCATAAATGTGTGTATATCGAGCTGTAGTCTCTGCTCGAGAGTGCCCCAACCAATATTTTGCTAAAACAAAATCACGGGTATTGCCAACGAGCTCAGTGCACCTCGTGTGACGGCAACAGTGATAGCTTTTCTGTTTGAATTTAGTCTTCTCATAGGCCTTTCTCAGCTCTACCGCCGCCATCGTTGAGGTTAGGTCCTCAAATAAAACGTAGTCTTTCAAATTCGGACCGTACTTTTTTTGTTTAAACTTAGCTTCTTGAATTTTATATAGTTTCACCAGTGCATTGAATAAGCCCTTATCGATAATTGGAATCAGTCGGTTGTGCTTCTCGTGAATAGCCTTTTTACTTTTTAGTGGCTTTCGAGGGATTGAACCATTTGAGAGGCGATTTCTGATTTTGTAGGCAGGTTGGCTTTCTAAAACGACATATCCGCAATAATCGATCCCGTGGTCATTGAGTGCTTTGTTTAGAACCGAATCACCAATTTCACCGGTGAACAAATCGTCCATCGAAAGGCCATAGATTTCATTGAACCTCATCCCGGTGTAATAGGCAGCTTGAAAGAAGGTGGCCACCAATGGGTTTGTATCTAGGAGAATTCCATAAATGTTGTTGAACTCATCTTTTGAAATCAAAGCGTCAGCCGACCTCATGTTGATTTTGGAGGCCGGGAATCCAGTCATCTTGTAAACGTTGGACTTATCCATAAGGTTCCTGGTCTTCAGAAAATCAAGAAATGTATTTAGGGTTTTGATACAGTGGTTCATCGTTGAGTAGGCAATATTTCGTTTTGGACTCGTTACCGTTTGCGCTTCTTTTTCCAGCCAATCGCGATAGTCCTCAAAGTGAAGAGACCAATTGTTTGGGTTGTTTGATTTTTTAACTTCAAGAAAAAATGGCATCACATAATGCTCTAGATAAAACTGGGTGTTCTTCCAAGAGTTAGGTTGAGTCCTTTTGCAACTCTCAATATACCGTTCGGACAGTTCATTAAATTTATAGTACTGAGTCTTCCATTGAAGTCGGCGTAGAATGCGAGTCTTTGCACTGTCGCGAATCGCCTCATTGGCTCGATCCCACTCTTGGGCTTCTTGCAGATTTTTGAAAGTTGGGTGTGAGTCTTTCTTTAAACGAACCCGTCTTTCACCATCCCAAAATACAATTGAATAATACACTTCGCCCTGGGTTCTTTTTCTTATTTCAACAGCCATAAGTACCTCACATTCAAATTCAATTTTATCGAGGTTCAGAGCTTTTGTACGCGGTGGAAGTTGAACCCATTGACGGCATCAATTCGGATCAGCCTTGCATCACAATGATGTGTGTTGCAGTCACCATGGATGACGTGGCTCCCGTGATCAACAGACTCAACTTTTCTGCGTACCTCGACCTACCTACAGCTTAAAATTAGATATGTCGGAAAGTTGGTTACGCTTATCGTAAATCAGAAGAATAAACCTATTTTCAAAGACAAACTTATGGAGATGAAGAAGGAAATTAAATTGTCACAGGTTTTACAACGAGAGCTGAAAGGTAAAGTCATATCTCGTGTGGCCAAAGAAGTTGGTATCAGCGTGAGCATTCTTCATGACTGGTATTCTTCTTCAAGAAAGCCATCGGCTAAAAACATGTGGCATCTTAAAAAGCTAGCCGACCATTTAGGAATGACTTTGGAGCAGATATTATTTGATGAAAAAAGTGAAAAGCAAACGATCAGCACGACAACCTTCAGCGATCGTGGGGTTCAGTACCGGGTCAACATTGAAAAGATAAAGGGGTAAGTTATGAAGGAAATTTTACTTTTAACATTGTTCATTTCTCAACCAGCGTTTTGCTGGATTATAAAAAACCAAGAAGGGAAATGTTCAGATGGCGGCGAGTCTTTTAGTCCGGAAAGCTACCTAAATTCCTCTTTGGCTAAGTGTACGAAGGTTTCTGAAGGCAAACTGAAGACCGTTTTGAATTGCAAAGCTCGTGTTGCAGCAATGGACGGGATAACATCTTTCTACCAATCCATGGAAGACTGCAAGAAAGATGGCGGCATACATGACAGCAAGAAAAGTCAGATGGTAAAGGAGAAGTGGAAGAAGAATTACGACTCCAAATTATGGTCGCTAACAAAGTTGAGTTGCCCAAAGACAGAAACTGACTGTAGCCAAAGTGCGGTAAAGACCAACGAGTTCATTCAGACTATGAAGCCGGTTTATGAAGGAAAGGGTTATAACTGCGCCAGTACGTTTGATGTAATATTGAATACGGAAACACCTCCAGATAGCTTTAAGATGTCATTCATTTGCATGAATCCAACCGACATATGTACATCCTCGGTCTTTTGGTTTGAAACAGAAAAGGAATGCCGGGAATTTAAGAAAGAGTCGAAGTAAGATTTTTGGTTGAGAAATAATGAGTGGAGGAATTTAAGCTTGAAAGTAAGGTTATTCACTCTACTTATGTTTATCTTCGCAAGCGCAGCCCACGCTCAATGGTTGTGTCGAGATGCTTCGTCAATAAGATCCGGACAAACTATTACAGCCTGCGGAGTAGGCCAGTCCCAGTCATTAGAAGATGCCAGATCTAAATCTAGAGAAAGTGCCATTGAAGAGTTCAAGCGAATCTGCAATGAGTCAGCTGATTGTTTTGAATTTGACTACACCATCAATCCAAAGCGAACTGACTGCGAAATCAAAAGCAACATTCATACTTGCTACCGTGCTTTAGATTTTGAAATTGGCACCAGGAAAAGAAAGTCAATTTCACTTGATACCAATGAGCTTGAGTCTGAGCTCAAGAATCGCAATCAAGAAATTCAAGCTATCCAAAACCGCATTGAAAAGATAAATCAAATAAAACAGTCAGAGCAAGAAGCTGAGTCAAAAAAGCAAGAGCTTCGGGAACTCGAATCAAGTTTAAATAAAAAGGAAGCTGAAGCTGTTAAGCTCGAAGACTTAAATTCTAAGGATACCATTGAGTCCGGTGGTTATAGATACCTTCACCAAATCTATAAAAATAGCATCAAGGTTTCATTTCATTATTGGGCATCTAAACTCACATCGACATCACAAAACGACATCATGTGGCTGGCGGCCTACGAGAAAAGGCCATACGGCTGGCTCGGGTTTCAAATTTATGGTGGATTTGGTAGAGGTAATCTGCCCGATCAAAAGACGGATGATTCGGTGCCGACCATGGGTCCATCCAGCTCAACCCAGAACTACAATGGATCCGTGGCATACTTGGATCTAGGCTTGGGCCTTTTGGTGTATCCTGGGTGGCGTGGGGTCTATTTAAAATCAGATCTGGGCATCATCAACGGTCGCAAGGAATCCTACACGGTGAGCTATAACGGCGCAGGTGTTGGTACTCCTCAAAAAAATGAGTCCAAATTCTCAGCAAGTTACGTCGGTGCTCATATTGGATTTGATACTCGTGATGATAAAAAAGGTTGGGGTGTATATTTCGAGTTGGGTGCTAGAAAAGTAAGTGACCAATCAAATCCAGGATTCATGGGCGGCCTTGGGGTCAATTATGGATTCTAAACCATTTCAATATTTTCTAGTTCATGAGCACAAGCGGATCCTTTTGTTTGAAAGCCAGTTCCAGTTTTTCACACAACGGGATTGCTTAAGACACTACGAAAAAGGTATCGCCAAAGGCATATTTGGCTTTGATCGCTCCCGGGTCGGCCAGGTCTGGGCTAGCTTGGCTCTATGGGGATTGATTGGTCGAGTGAATCCGGTTGAGGTGGTGAGAGCCCTGTGCGCGTTTGGATGTGAATTGCAACGGAACCACCAAGGCGAAGTCATCGTACTTCAAAAGTCATTTTATCCCGTCACGTATTATCTTCCAGTTTCGCAAGGAGAAACTCCTGGCTTGAGACATCATTTTCATAAATCCTTAGTCAAGGGCGACGAAGATCACATTCCGCTCTTGTTAGAACTCAAAGACCGACTGGTGTTGGGGCATTATTATTCGACTGAAGAATTGGATGCGGATCAACAGCTTCCGGCCTTTTGCTCCAAGTTGGAAAACGACCTGTGCTTTGTGACCGGAATATATCAATCAATGTTATCGACGCTATTTTATGAAGGCCTAGAAATTCGAGCTGAGACCCATGGAAAGAACATCCTGCTTGCTAGAAACGATTTGAGTAAAAATACTCTGACCGGAATTGAAGGTGAGCAAACCCTATTTTTCGTAGGTCAAGCCAAGAGAGCAGCATAAGAATCATTTAAGTTCTTTCGCCAACTCGCGCTTAACTTTGACTGGACATTTCGAATCCAAGAATAAAGTGTGTGCTTCATCTACCAAAGCTAGGTTCAAGCCAAACTTTTCAACAACAAAGGTATCGATTTCTTTAAGAGTCATATTACAGGCTATTGTTTTGCACCATAGCGCACGTTTTGTTCGATGAATCTGTTTGTCGAGAGCGCCAGATCGTTTGCGAGTCATGGATTTCATCGCTTTATAAAGAAACTGTAAGTCAGTCGATTTTTCATTCGGTATAGAAATGGGATATAGTCCAAGGCTTTCAAAATGAGAATACGTGATCATATCTTTTTCCAGTTTGTTGACATGGGAATCACCATCAATCTCAATGACCAATCCAGAATAACCATTCATTTTTAAGCCGAAGATAACGTAATCGGGTAAATGACATCCAACGACTAACTTTCGGTTCAATTGCTTCGAGTAGTGGTCGGTCGGATATATATCAGCATTCTTAAATTCGATATGGGTCTTGGTGAGCTCTTTGAAGGTCTCGAGGAATCTTCTTTCAGCTGGAGTCGATTGAAAACCAGTATGTTCAAAGCGAGCACTGCACCTATCAAAGTAGAGTTGGCTTGCATGACTGAAAAGGGCGGTGATCATTTCATCAGTGATTAAAGGAAGCGATACGGTCAAGGACTTCTCTATTTGAGCTCTTCTTAAAACTGTCTTCTTTCTATAGAACTCATTGAGGGTTCGTTGAAGAATAAAGTGGTGACATCCTTTGTTCCATTGTTTGATCTTCCTTTTGGTTTCATCCTTTATGTCTTGTTCAAATTGAATATTCATAAATAATCCATCCTAGAATCACATGTGGTGTGAATCTTGAAAAAGTGTTTTGTTTTAAAAGCTTAATCAGAAGTGGTGATAAAACTGGAATCAAACTTCTTACAATCCAATTCATCACTCGCAAACTGACTACATTTTTATTTTAACAAGAACTTTTGAAAGGTGTTTTTAGGATATGACCTTTTCTAAAAAAATATTCTGACTGGATTTCTAAGTAAAAGGAAGGGGGCCATGATAGGCCCCCGCAAGGATCGCACTATGCTGCTTCAACTTTCTTTGTGTCACTCGAAACAAGCTTGACTGGTTTATCCCTGGTCGGCCTTGTTGATAGCTCTTCAAGAAACAACTTGGCTTCATTGAGTTGCTCTTCAGAAAGTTTACTCACGATTTGGTAGACTTCCGCTTTCACAAGTTGATAACTTGAACTCTGAGGCGCATGGACTTTCTCCTCTAGTTTTCCCTCGATTTTTGAACTTGGTTTCCCGAGAAGCTCATCGACTAACTTTCTAGTGGCTGGGCGGGACATACTTGCAAGATTATTTTCTCTTGCAATTTCAGCAATCACATCTGGATCACCTACTTGAGCTATAATTGCTAGCTTTTCTCGATCTTTGACTACGCCGAGCTCGGGGTTAGTTTCTAACAGTTCTCCAGCTGAAATCAGTTTGCTAAAATATGATTTGCTAAATTCTTTGCCAAAAGCTTCATGCAGCTTTGACTTTAACTCCTCATATGTTTTTCCAGTTATCTTTTTCAAATTGTACACAGTGATTTCAATTCTCGTGCTTAGTGCGGTTTGCTCAGCCTGATGGTCGAACAAATTCTTCACCTCAAATTGAAAGTCACTTGGAAAGTGAAGAAGCTTTTCAGCGTTTGATAATTTTGAAAAGCTTTCTTTTTCGTCGTGACTAGCATTTGTTGTAAGCTCGATCCATTTAGGATGAAGTTGAATCACGTGGCTAAGATATTTGTCATAGTTTAAGTTCTGGTTATTCATATTATTTTCCCTCCGTTAAAATAGTTAAAAGACTTCTCGCTAAAACTTCTGCAAACATAGGCGGTACTGCATTTGCTATTTGATGATATTTTTCCTCCATATTCTTTCCCAAGAACTCAAAGTCATATGGGAATGTTTGAATTGTTGCGGCCTCTCGAACAGAAATTGCTCGATCAAGCCAAGGGTGCCAATGAACGTTTGTGCCTCCATTAAAACTCATCGTTGGCGCAATTTTCGCTGGATTTAGACGCTGAACATCCTGCCCTCGCTGTGGAATTCTAATTTTTCCATTTTCACGAGGGATTTTTGGATCATTCATAAGTCCTTTTTCAGCAAGGCGTTTATGCAACTCAACTTCACTGAGCTTTTTCAGCGTCTCGAGATTTTCTCCGGGCGCTAAGATTGGCCCAAATATTTTCTGGGTTACATTTGGTGTGATTGATTCACTTCCAGTTAAATTTCCTGGAATACTCTTAAAAAGCTCATCCACCGTCTGTGCTTGAGCAAATATTTTCTTCGGAAACAGCCTTTTGAGAACAGTTGGATCACCGATCTTTTTTCCAAAGAATATTACTCGCTTTCGTCGCTGGGGAATTCCAAACTCAGACAGATCAAAAAGTCGATACTCAACTTCATATCCAACTTCTTTGATAGCATTTAGCAGAATAGGAAGTGGGTTATCTGGTTGATCTGGTTTGTTGGGATCTTTTTCATCTTTGAAAGTTAATATACCTTGTACGTTTTCAAGAATGAAAAATCTTGGCTGAATTTTTTGAAGATTCTGAATTGTCTTTAGAAACAACCGACCATTTTCAGATTGCAGAGCGGTGCGAGGACCTGCCGTACTGTAACTCTGACATGGGGGCCCCCCAATCAATATGTCTGGATGCTTAGGAATTTCATCCCAGAAATGATTTACATCACCTTCTTTTAAATATGAAATATCATGCAGTTTTCCAAAATTGAGACGGTAAGTTTCGCATGCGCTACTTTCCAGTTCGCTTGCGAACACAATGTCAAAGCCAGCTCGAACAAAACCAAGGTCTAGGCCGCCAGCACCGGTGAAAAGTGATACTACTTTAAATTTCCTCATAACAACCCCCTTTAAAGGTTTAAAAAATTTGAAATACTGAATTAAATGATGGACTTAGACCTTTGTTGCCTCTGCGATCACGCCCGAGTGTCTGCCATCCTTCTGCTCATTCTTAGTTGCACCAGGGCTGATGGGCCCTTGTTATTAAGTTTTTGTTTTTTTGATTACTACTCACTGTTACTTGTAATTAATAATAATGCATAGCGGCAAATAAGTCCAGATTAGTAATTATTATTAGCAATTAGGTAATAACTATTTAATATTAGTAGTAATTGTTTGTCTCAAAGGGGGATTCAGTTTATGAGCAGCAAAGCAAAACGATTTGAGGGCAAAACTGATGAGGATAAAAAGAAGAACGTGATTGAGTTTCTTGAGTCGGTGAGTTCCAAATTGGGAATCAAAAGAGACGACCTAGCGGTGAAGCTAGGTATAAGTCACTCAGCATTTTACGGCTGGATATATAGGAGAGAAATTCCTGGCAAAGCTTATGAAAAGCTTTTGATGATGTTGGATGGTACTTACAAAGACGAGCCCATTTCTGTTGGTGCCGAAATAAAAAGCTTAGCTAAGCAAGATTTGTCTCAAGTGTCTCTTGATGATCTTGTCGCTGAGATTGAAAAAAGAAACTGGGTTGTTAAGATCGAAAGAAAGGCTTGATCTGGACTCAACTTTCTTAAGAAAATAGCCGAAGTCTGTTCATCAACGAGGTATCAATGAAAGACTTCAATCCACAGCTAAACAAAATCTACACTCTTAAAGAAATTCAAGAATCATATGGCTTGTTAAGATCGTTTGCGTTCTGGAACAAGAAAAAAGAAGTAAGTGCATTTACACTTAATCCGGATATGAACCCCTCAATAAAAGATTATAACAATGCTGAGACTCTAAAAATTCTTGTCGCAAAAGGTCCACTAAGAGAATCAAACCTGAAAAGAGTTTTATTGAATCGACTGTATCCTGTCTTCATTAAACAAGGAACCAATCAGTGGAAGTACATTGGTGCATACAACTATTGTGGCTTCACTACGAACAGACTTGAGATCGCACCTTCACTCAAGGGTCTAGAGACAAGATTAGATGAAATAGTTTGTGTCATTACTCTTGAGAAAGAAGCTGTTGCTATTAAGAAGGCAGCATAAATTTTAAAACAAATCCTTCACTTTGTCCCTATTAGCTTGGGTCAGGTGAAGGTACTGACTGGTAATTGAAATATTAGAATGCCTCAAGTTGTCCCGAACAAAAGTAAGAGACAAGCCCCTGTCTAAACACAAAGTACCATAGGTGTGCCTAAGTGAATGTATCGAAAGCGTAGCTGGAAGTTCAGTCTGCTTGATCCAAAACTTGAATCTTGAGTGCATGTAACATCTGGTGGCCACTCGGTCATTAACGCTAAAAAGATAGTCAGTGGATGTCTTCATCAAGATTGGTTTGGTCGTTTTTAATTCGTCCAGTAGAGCACGTGATTTTTTACCAAAATAAACGGAACCTTTTTTACCATTCTTGCTGATTTCAGCTCTGACAATAAGAAAATCTTCGTGTATATCATCCCAGGTCAATTTTAACGCTTCAGAAATTCTAAGCCCAGTATTTGCGATCAACGTGAATAAAAAATAGTCCATGGCAACTCTGGTCTCTTTTGGAAGTGGTTTAGATGAGGCTTGAATCGCCAACAATGATTTTGCTTTTTCATTTTGGAGTCTTTTGAGAAACCGACTCAACTGGACTTCCGAAAGCACTTTATCCGCATTAATCATATTTTTTCCCTCCGAGATAACAAAACATGATTAATTTTAAGTTGGGTTAAGGATTTCGCAAACGTAAAAATCCAGTAGAGGGCTATATTATTCTAGGAATTAAGAAATGTTCAGCGGTACCAAGCGCTTGAGCTCAATTCATCAAATCGAAGCGATGTAACAAAATCTCCGAATTGTTAACTGGAACTGTTTGAATTCGATGCAAGTGTTGAAAGGTCAACCAGGTTTAGACCCCAATTGGTCAGCGCAATAAGATCCTTCGAATGGAAAAGTCTGATTTGAGCTCTTCCTAGCCATATTGTTGCGAAGTCGATAAATCCAGTTTTGTCTCCGGTGTGAATTAAGCCGTGTTCAATCGTTTTCCCTGGAACTAGAAAATTTACGTTTAGGAAAAACGAATTCTTAGATTTCACCTTAAAAGTCACAAGAACTGGTTTTAGATTTGTCAGATCAATCCCTACTAAGCTTTCGACTCTAGAAGATTCAGGCAACGCCCAAAGAAAGCGAGTGTTGTGCTCATTCAGAGGAAGAATGGGCTCATCGATACTATTCGGTTGCTGGTAGGCTTGCCGTCTTCTAAAATTTCGACATTCTTTGCAGCAAGGATTGTATCCATCTGGGGAAAGCATGCGAACCCCAAAGAAGTTCAAAGGCAACTGACGCTTGCAAGAAAAGCACAACTTAACTTTTTGATTTTGTGATTCGGTACTCACAAAGAGAATTATATCAACTCCGTCAAGGCGAACAGACTCAAAATGAGATCAAAGGGGGGTCTATTTCACAAGTATCGGGCAAGTTTCGCATGAGAAACAATATGGCATCGAATGAGCTTCAGATCGATGCAAGGGCTATAAATTGGATACTTTCGACTGTACTTTTACGTTATACGTATGTTATAACTAATGTAGTACGGAGGATTTATGAGAAAAAAGCTCTCTGCAGTCGGTAATAGCTTTGGTTTGGTCATTGAGAAGCCCATTCTTGAGCTCTTGAAGATTGATCGCGATACCGAGCTTGAAATGAGCACAGATGGTGACCGGTTGATTATTGAGCCCATTCGCTCGGGCAAAAAGGGTCTTCGGGCTTCAGCTGAAAAAGTTATGAAGAAGCATGACTCTTCTTTTAGAAAGCTCGCTAAGTAATTCCAATGGAGTTTCGATTTCTATCTTTAGACGATGTTTTAGAGCTGCACGAAATGCAGCTTGAAAGTTATGGCGGTGCGACTGGTATTCGTGATCGTGGACTTCTTGAATCCGCGGTCATGATGCCCCAAGCTTCATTCGGTGGTGAATTTGTTCACAAAGGTGTATTTGAAATGGCTGCGGCCTACGCATTTCATATTGCAGAAAATCAGCCCTTTGTGGATGGAAATAAAAGAACTGCACTTGCTTCGGCCCTCGTATTTTTAGACTGGCACGACATTGAGATCAATGATCCCCAAGAAGAACTCTACAGCGCGATGATTGGTTTAGCTCAGAAGACTTTAGACAAAGCAGGGCTTGCTACCCTATTTCAGAAGCTATCGAAGTAACCAGACATAGCTCAACGACTTATCTTTTCTATTCCCGAAAATTCTAGATCGAAAATAGTTGATACAATTGATTTATCTTCTAACGCATTTCTGCGTTTTTGAATCCCAATGACAAGTCACTAAGTATGTAGTTAATATGAGTGGAATCCGCGGTGTCGGCGACGGCCGCCTCCACCATTAATCTTCGTATATACCCAGGTCTAAATCCTGATATCGAGATATCAAGATATCCGATATCTAGATATCAGGTCAGATATCTGAAGGTCCCCGCAGACTCTTTGCGCGCCGAAAATTCGGCGAATTCTTCAAATCCGAATTCACAAGTCTATACAAACAGCCACCCAGCTGATCTGCGGTCTGTGCTGCTTTGCTACTTGTAATTTTCAAAAGCTTCAAAATAGTCTGGCATTCGCGGAGAGAGGCATAAGCCGTTTGGAAAAAATGTCTTTTTTCATTTAATGAGGCCTTCGCGTTACCTTCAGCAATGTTTAATGAGATCGACGAAGCTGAACGGTGGAGTTGATCTTTTAGATTACCGGTAGCATCGATTTCCAAAACTTCTTCGTAGAATTTGATAGCTAGATCCAAAGTTATAAATCTTTTCATTCTCTCTCCTTCATTCAGATTCGAACGCCATTACAAAAATGGAGCCGTTCTGAACGGCCTGTGAAGTTACATTACGGAAGTTGAAAAACGGCTTGATAGAAAGTATTTGGTTGGCGAGGAATGTCTGACTGATTAGGATGAATCAGCTTCGTTAGCGGGTTTCGAGCTAAGGGCTTAATTTGATTGCAGCTGTCAGTTTATTTTCAGCAAACAATGTGGCCGTTTTTGGAGATAACTGTTGTCATGAACGAACTAATTAAAAGATCACTATTAATATGGCTCGGCCTCTTCGCATTGGCCTTTGTCAACGGCGCGATCCGAGAGATCGGGCTCAAGAAGTTCATTGGCGAGCCGTGGGCTCATCATATATCAGCCATAACCGCTTTTTTTATCTTTGGAGTTTATGTTTTGCTTCTTTGGAATAAGAGCAAAATCAAAACGTCTAAAGATGCTCTCTTTGTGGGAGGAATGTGGTTTCTACTTACAATTTTGACAGAAACCTTTGTCTTAAATAAATGGATTTCAAAGCTCAGTTGGGAAGAGATTATTCAAACCTACAACTTTTCGCGCGGAGAACTTTGGCCCTTGGTTCTAGTTTGGATTGGGGTCTTGCCATCGGTAGTAAGATTTTTTCGGGGTCCAGCAAGAAATCTTTAGTTTAAATCTCCTTTTCAAAGACACAAACATGTTACAGTTTAGCTTTGCAGTTCAGTGAAATTATAAAGGAGCTCATCGATGTCTTACGAAATATTAAAAACGTTTTTTATGTGGAGCACGATCATTCATTTTTCAATTCTCATGCTTTGGGTGATTTTGTTGAAATTTGCCAACGATAGGTTTCGTAAACTGCAAGAGTGGTGGTTTCCACTTCCAAAGGAAAATTTCATGTCTCTGAACTACCTGATGTATGGATTGTATAAATTGATGGCCCTTGTGTTTTCTGCTGTCCCCTATATGGTATTAATTATCATGGGCAAATAGTGCAGCTAAGGTCTAAATACGAAATAGCGTGATGCAAAATTAACCTTCGTGTTTTGACTCTCCAGCTGATGTATTTATAAAGTTGATTGGTCACCGAAAAATCGAGGTAGCTTATGAATTTTTTGTTTTGTGTTTTGATTTCTTTGATTTCTGTGGGCGCTCAGGCAGGAGAAGCATCCTATTACCAGTGTGCAATCGCTTCTGATGAACTTCAAAGACTCGAAGTGAAACAAGTTGCTACAAATAATAATGGAACGGTCATTTCAACCTTCAAAATTGATGTTACCAAATATTAAAGTTCCGAGCTTTCCTGATTTCAAGCCAGCAATTAGTACTCTTACCGATGGGCCTAGTGTTTACCAAATGAGTTGCGTTCGCCTTAGGTGATAGCTAACCTAAATAACTTTAGATTGTTAAAGACCATAGCAACACTGCAGACGATCGGGCACTAAAAATCCTTGCACATATAGTCTTAATTTTTTCATATCTTACCTCTAATAAATAAATTAAAGTTTATCGTATCGACTTACCTAAGGAGTAATTAGTGAAAACATTTATTTTATCTGCAATTTTGATTTGCTTAACCCATATTTCTTTTGCTGAAGAAAAGGCACCACCGAAAGCTGCCGATCAAAACCAACATATTCAGATGCATGAGCAAATGGCAAAAGCTCACCAGCAGGCAGCAGACTGCTTGAAATCTGGAAAGCCAGCAGAAGAATGCAAAAAAGCTTTTCATGAGATGAATAAAGAGATGGGCGAGCACGAAAATTGTGGACATGGGATGAAGCACCATAAACATCATAAAATGGATAAGAAAGCTAAATAATTGGAAAGCGATCTTTGAGGCTTGCTGGTCGCTGACCACGTCTTTCTAAAAATATTCTCTTCAAAGCCCACGCTATACTCAGAAGAAGCGCGACGAGGCCGCTGATTTCCAACCAATCGCGCGGGTGTAACGGCGATAATTTTAAAAACATAAGCGACGCGGACATCTGAATAAGTAAGACTGAAGACAAGACAGTGGCAATAGCCAGAAAATTAGCAATCGATGAATGAAATCTCGTCAGGTAAACTGCAACACCTGCGCTCCATAATGTCAGAAGTGCCATTGCTTTAGCGCGAGCATGGGTGAGATCGGTACCTTCACTGAGGCCCGACAAGAAACTCCAGCCCAAACCAACCGTCAATCCTAATCCAACAATCGAGATCAGAACAATTTCGGTCGTTGAAAAGAAAGTTTTTTTATTCCCTGAATACATTTGATCGGACTTAGCTTGGGCTTGAAAAGCCAGAAGGGCCGTCGGATGAATGATAAGCTCAAGCCATACAATATGAACTGGCAGAAACACTAAGGGATAGTCTGCTAAAGGAATAATCGCTGCGGCTGACACTAAGGGAATATGAATCAAAAGTAAGTACTCGAAGCTCATCTGCAAATTCTTAAAAAGTTGCCGTCCTTCTCGAATTGCATTCACGATAGTTCGGAAATTGTCGTCTCCGAGAATGATAGAGGAAACTTCTTTGGCGCTCCGTGTGCCACGCTCACCCATTGCAATTCCAATATCGGCAGCCTTGAGTGCCGGCACATCATTCACTCCATCACCAGTGACGGCAACGAGCTCGCCCGCACGCTTGAGTGCGGTCACGATTCTCAGCTTTTGAAGGGGAGTGCAGCGGGCAACGACATTGAGGTTTTTTAAGAAGTCGGGATTTTGAGTGAGCCAAACTTCTTCAAATTTCTCTGGATGTTCTTCGGCAGAGACAACTTGAGGTGAATCTGCCAGACCTGCATCTTTGGCAATCGCTGCAGCTGTATCTGGATGATCGCCTGTTATCATTAAGACGCGAATTCCATTTTTGCGGCAGTAAGACATTGCTTCTGCAACTTCTGGTCTGGCCGGGTCCTCGAAGGCCAGTAAGCCGAGAAATTTAAAACCTGATTCAGGTTCCTGATAACTGGGCGCCGAAGGGACTTTAACCTGCGCGCAGCCTATTACTTTGTGTCCTTCTTTGGCCCAAGAAGAAATTCGTTTGTGCCAAGCCTCTCTTTCGTCTGAAGAAAGCTGACATAAAGTAAGAATTAATTCCGGAGCACCTTTTACGCAGATAAGTGTGCTCTCGCTAGACACAGCGGTAACACCAGTTTCTCGTTTCCTGTCTTCAGTAAAGGGCATTGTTTGCAATCTGACGGGATTGCCTAGATTTCTTTGGTCTGAAACTTCGTGAATGGCGATATCGACGGGATCTGATTCAGAGCTAGATGCAACCAAGGCCGCGCGAAGAACGATTTCCTCAGTTGTACCGTTCATGACATCTATGTGAGTCAGCTTTAGACTTCCAACTGTGATGGTACCAGTTTTATCGGTACAGATTTGGGTAATTCGTCCGATGTTCTCGACGCTGACAGCTTTCCGAACAAGAGCCCGCTTCTTAGCAAGCCTATAGATACCAACACCCAAGAAGAAAGTAAAAACCACGGGAAACTCTTCGGGTATCGCTGCAACAGCGAGAGTCGCGGCACTTAGAAGAGCATCAAGCCACCCGTGGCCCTGATAAATACGAATCCCGGCAAGTAAAAAACAAAATGCGATCGCCGCAAGAATCAGAAATTGAACCAGTTTGCTGATCGATTTTTGTAGCGGCGTACGCTCGTGAGGCATGCGCGCCACGGACTGAACGATTTCACCGTAAGAAGTTCGCGAGCCTGTGAACAGCACTCTTAAAAATCCCTGACCCGTGAGAACGCGGGTTCCAGCATAGCCGAGCGTCTGTGGCGGGATTTTCGTTTCTTGTTCGGACACGAAAGAGAAGGGATGTGCAGAGAGGGCCTTTTTGGTGATTGGCAGTGATTCACCCGTAAGCACAGACTCATCGACCTGAATATCTTTGGCCGTTTCAAAGACTCCATCTGCAGGCAACAGCAATCCGGGTTTTAAAATGACAATGTCACCTGGGACAATCTCTCGCGAATCAATTTCTATTTCCTTTGCATTGCGAAGGACCTGAACGACTGAACTGAGCTGGCCTTTTAATGACGCCGTCGAGGCTTGAGTTCGCCAGTGAAGGACAGCGTCCATCAGGAGGAGTGGCAATACCGCAACAAAGAGCGTGATCGCGTCACTGATTTCGCCGGTGATTAAGAAAATGGTTCCAATACCTACAAGGAGCCAGATCATCGGGTCCTTTATGGTATCAATGAAAAGCTCGAGCAAAGGATGCCCGGCGACCTCAACGATATCATTGGCGCCATAGCGAGTGCGCTGGGCATCGATCTCAGTGGAGTTTAGTCCACCATCGTGCTGGTTAAGATCCTTCAGAGTTTCAAAAGAGACGGCCTTCATTACGCTCTTTTATTATCTGAAGGCGCGGGAGGCAAAAGATCTTCTAAGAAAAATGCTGAAAGTTCAGACCGACCTGATATCCCCGCTTTGGCATAGACGGCCATCGATTGCACGCGCGCCGTTTTCTCCGTTGTTTCTCTTACATCTGCGACTTCTTTAAGACTAAGCCCCTTAAGTAGTAGGAAGGCGACTTCTTTCTCTGCGGCAGTCAGATTCCATTTTGTAAGTTGTTGATCGATAGCGAGGGCGAGTCCCTCGATGTATTTTCTGGATTCTAAGCGCCAGGCATCGGCGCCCTTTTTGAGGACGGCGTAATTTTCGATCTCGGTTTCAAGCCTATGTCGAAGCGTTACGGTTCCACGTAAAAGGTAGAACACGCCTGCAAGTGCAACAGCTCCGATCACACCTTCCGTGAGGACATGCCAAAGAACGACTCCTTCACGGGAATCAGTGAAGATATCTAAGCTCACCAAAACTGCGACAGCTGCCAAGATTCCCGCAATGACGAATCGTTCACGTTGATTCATAGCCCCTCTTTTCAGTCATCATCCCCTTCGTTTTCTCCGAGATGGAGAGTGGTTCCAAAGAAGTTCAGAGTCTGTTTCTGACCATCAAAGTTTCTTGCGAGATGAACAGCGAAAGTAGTAACTAGCCCGACGAATAGCAGAGCAACGGCGGGCTTTGAGTTTGAAATCGTCTGAGTTTGCGGAATATCACTCTTTGCGCCGTCGATCATTGTCATCGCAATTCCATCGCGGTGCCGAAGGGCATGAAGGGCAACTCCAGCGACGTGCAGAAGAACAACAACCAAGAATCCATTTGCCAGCAGTTCATGAATGTCCTCAAACGTTTCTTTCTGTCCACTCGCCATTAAATATCCCGTAATACCGAGCCCCAGCGACAGTGCGAGCATGGCCAAGGTCGCCCAGCTTGAGGCGGGATTATGGCCAGCCCATTTTCGTTTATCATCTAACAAGATACCGCTGAAGTAAGCCACAAGATCTTTGGGGTGAAGTGCAAATGAAGCAAATCGGGAATGCTTACTGCCGAGGAAGCCCCACGCAATTCGCAACAAAACGGTAAATACCAGAAGAAGACCAGCTAGCATGTGATAAGAAAAGACCGGTGATTCATCATCGGCGTTCTTGGCAATCAAGAAGGCTGTGATAAAGAGTCCGGCAAAGAGCCAGTGAAAGAGTCGAGTTGGCATGTCGTAAATCAATCGGTTTTTCATGTTTGCTCCAATCTGTGGCGCGGGTTCATGTCCGGCCTTGAGCAATACACTCGTTTCTTTTGGCTGAAATGGCTATTGGGCAAATGGCCTACATCCAACTAAATCAATCACTTAGGTCATTTGGCGCTCACGATGGTAAATCGCGAAGATGTTTAGGCACAGTGATTTTATGCGCCAAGTGGTAAAATTCGATTGCTAAATACAACGTATTAAACCTTTCATCTTCTTTCCTTTTTTTAAGTTTTGAAAGCCCTCATTAAAAAATGAAGCCAACAATCCGAAACAAAGTAGTGGAGTGTGAAACCAAGTCTATTCTGTGAAAGAAAGTGTGAGCGGAGAAAACGCTACTAATGTCATCTTTGAAAAATAATTACTCCCAAGCCCCTTGCTTCTCCAACTCCTTTTCGATTTCTGATTCTTCATTCCAGTTTGAATACCAAGGACCTTTATAGCCAGCTTCTTTTGCGAGGGCGAATACTCGGCCCTGACTCAGCTGAGTTGATGCCGAGGGCTCAGTGAAAGCAATCGGATCTTGATAGGCGATATCAGGAGAAATAATTGACCAATTTCCTTTTCTTAATTCTTTCACAAGATGGCCAAGACAAAGTGCATTTAAATCTGTTTCATGCATTAAAATAACGTGCTTTGGAGAGCGCCCAAGCGCCCCTATAGACATGTTATCAAAAAATTGAGCATCATCGGAGATTATACGAGAGTAACTTTGGCAAAGGCGATTTTTGTTAAATCTTTTTTTCAACAGAATTTTTTCTCTGAGCAGATCATCAACGTACCAATCTTGAGAATCAATTGTTACATAACCGTTGAGGTAACCTATTTTCTTTAAGTGGGATCGAACACTTTCAACATCTTGAGCGGTTTTCCCCTCATGAAGATAGGGAAATCGAAACCATTTACGAAAATTGGAAAAGGACTTCAGCTCAGCGTCGGCTTGGTCAATGTTCATTATGAATTGATCCACTGATGCTTTGTTCAAGTCTGGATGATTGGCACTGTGGTTGGCGATAATATGACCATGGCTAGCGAAAAACTGAAGACGTTCGCTTCCTTTAACATCTCGGCTGGGTGAATTACAAAAAAAGGCAGCTGTAATTCCTTCTTTTTTTAAAGTCGCTACAAGTTTTTTAGCGCGTTCCATTGGTTTGAAAATTGGCCCGGATTTTCGAGGACAATCATCAAAGGTGAGCGCGATTTCTCGTGCGTGGAGTTCGGTATGTAAAAGTAGAACGGCAGCAATGATTAAAATGTATTTCATTGGAAGACGCTATCGTTTCGCTTAAATTCACGCAAGTAACTTCGGAGGGCGTTAGCGCACTTCTCCAGAATTGCAGAGAATAGGTTTCTGCCCTCGTCCCTCCAAAGTCGCATGAAGTTTAGCTTTGTAAACCTCCATCAACTTCTCCCTCACGGCTTCGCCCTCAATACTCCCGAATGCGATAGCGATAGCCTCAATCGTCGAAAACCCCTTATCGAAATGTTCCTTACGTAAATGATGTTCCCCTAAATTTTTCTCATTAATCCGAACTCGCGGCAGATGCTTCAACTCTTGGTGGCGCCGATGCAGCTTCCCGGCTTGTCGCCAATTTCCATCTGAAACAATTAGTTGTACCGGTTTCATCGGCTTGATGCTTTCAATATCCACCGCATCGTCAGAAGGGTACAGAACGTAGCTTTCATAATCCTCGGTCAACAGCGAAGACAAATCCAAAGTCTCATCCTTCAGCCCACGAATATGCATTTCCGAATTCACCAGCGCTTGTACTGCCAATCTTCCCGTGTTCGTCGTGCGTTTAAGCTCACGATGATGTACGACTAAAGTTAATTTTGTTTTTAAATCTAATTTTGGAATTAAATGACAGATGCAGCGTTCTAGGTGCAAAAAACAAACTCCGCAGGGATTCAGCGTTTTTCGCTTGCGAAGTTTATCCAAGGTGTTCGCTCCAGCCTAATTTTTCGATAAGCTCGCGAAAATCTGTGGCCAACGGAGCTTGCACGGTACTCATTTTATTTTCTGTAGGATGAAGAAAAGAAATTTCGGTGCAGGCTAAAAGCAGGCGATTCACTTTGAAAGTTTCTCTGAAAAAGCGATTGTGTTTGCCGCTTCCGTAATTCACATCACCGATAATTGGGTGTCCTATGTGCTGCAGATGTTTTCGGATTTGGTGCTGTCGTCCCGTCTTGGGTTGCGCTTTGACCAGCGAGTATCTCGATGTTGGAAATTTATCGACGCTGACGGGGAACTCGACATTGGTGATTGTTGAAATCCTTGTCACTGCTTCCTGGCGAGGCTTATCAATTCTAGCTTGCGAATCGGCGATGGCATCCAACTCCTCTTTCAGAGGATAGTCGATGGTGATTTCCTGCGGGGGATTTCCTCTGACGACAGCCAAGTAAGTTTTCACCACACGACCTTCGCTGAATTCTAAAGATAACTTCCGAGCGCTGCTAGAAGAGAAAGCAAAAACCAAAGCTCCCGAGGTGGGCCGGTCTAATCTGTGAACGGGAAACACTTTTCGTCCCAATTGATCTCGCACCATTTGTACAGCAAATTCGTGAGCGTGCTTATCAAGAGCACTTCGATGCACCAGGAGGCCTGAGGCTTTGTTGACCACGACGATTTCGTTATCTTGGAAGAGGATTGGGAGCATGGACGGAACTTAACCTAAATTGGGTCCATTTCAAATACACAATGTAAGTTTTGCCGGGAATTATTAGCGATATCCCTTGGGATGTTCCTTATGCCAAGTTCTTCGCGGATCTTTCGGCTTGAGGCTACCAGAGTGGCGGGATCGCCGGGGTAACTCTTTGTTGTATTTGATTTATCAATAGAGGAAATATTTTTATTTGATCAACGAGTGGCGGTCGTTGGTTCTGAATAATCTACTTTATTAGAGCTCGGAAAACCCTCGGGACCAGAGCGAAAACGCCCGTTCCAGTCTGACTGAAATTCAGTAGGTATTAGTACGCATGCTGGAGGAAATTCATCTGGGTAAAACTTGAAACTGTGATTAGATCCATAGATGAGGATAATATCTTTCTGCTTTGGATTTAGAGAGAAATATTTCTGAACCTGCATGAGCGCGGCCCGTTCTCTCTCGCCATAAACTAAAGTCCCTATTTCGGGTGGATAGGCCACACCACGGGACGGATTCTTATTGAGCCAAATTTTAATCGGATCGAAAATTTTATCCAGAGCATTCTGATCTTCCACGACTTTACGAAGAAGATTCACGCGTCCACGGATTAACTGGACAAAGTCGCCACCGTTATCAATTAGCTTTCGCTTTTGAGCATTAGTCATCACGTTGGGATTTTCCGGCAAGCCCTGAGGAAAAATTTTATTAAAATGGTTTTGAAGACCAAGCCTCTTATCTTGAGGAATCATGTCCAAAGAATAATTTTGAGCTGCGGTTTGTTCACTGAAGACAGGCACATTCGGAAAGCGTTCAATGTAATTAGCAATTTTCAATTGAGATTCGGCGACTTGAGTATTTTGGTCTTCTGAAGTTTGGGCACCGGTTAATTTGTCGGCGGCATGCGATTGAGGTAGAAAAACAATCCTATGCTTACACTCGTCCGCTTGAGCCGTAAACGCAAACCAACTGACTATTGAGAAAAAAAATGGAATCAAGCTCATTTTGAACATGATGGCCCTTTATCGCTTTTGCTACTTAATCTATAATTCAACAATAGTGCCGTCTCTTGCTTGAGATTTTGGTTTTGGCACCTAGAACTTATAGGGCTGACATAATTTGTCGTTGGCTTGTTTAATATATGTTCACGGTCTCAGTATGAGACAGATTCAACGATACCCAGTCCATTTTTGCGAGGATAAAAAATAGTTCGTTATCCTCGGCCTACCGCTTCCGCGCCTTCCCCAACAACCGCAAAATCTCTAAGTACAACCAAACCAGAGTCACCAACAAACCAAACGAAGCGTACCACTCCATATACTTCGGAACTCCTTGCTCGGCACCCTTCTCAATAAAATCAAAATCCAAAACTAAATTCAAAGCGGCAACCACAGTTATGCCCAAAGAAACCAAAATCCCCATCGTGCCGTTCTCATGAATAAAAGGAACATTCGTTCCAAAAAATCTCAACACCATATCAATCAAATAAACCAACGCAATCCCACCAGTAGCAGCAACAACTCCCAACTTAAAATTCTCTGTCGCCTTAATCCACCCAGATTTGTAAGCCATCAGTAGGGCGAAGAAAGTCCCAAAGGTGCACATCACGGCTTGCATCACTATTCCAGGATAACGGTTTTCAAAGATGGACGATATTGCACCTAAAGTTGCGCCTTCTAAAATCGCATACACTGGAGTCAGCATCGGAGCCGTCGTCTTTTTGAAAATTATGACCATGGCCAAGACGAAGGAAATCAAAATCGCCGGCAAATACCAGCTTGGAATAGTAGGCGCCGTATCTGTAGACCAGCCTGTGGGATAGGCACTTTGCCAGCTGAGGTATCCGCTGACGAAGACCAGTAGGATCAAAAACAAACTTTTGTTGATGGTTCCTTGAATGGTCATCTTAGAATCGCTGGCTGCCAAATTTTGAAAGGTCTTTTCCGATAAGGCTGGATTTGCTGTTCGCATGTTTTTCTCCTTAACTCGATGATGATTCATCTGGCTTCTTTGCGCAAGAGGATGTGAAAATGATTGTATAAGCCTTCATTCGCGGTTACGAATTAAGGCAGTGAACACATTCAAATTTGCACCTCATCTTCTTGCCGTAGCGATTGCTTTTCTTTCGCAGACATCAGCCATTGGAACTCCTGCCATCGATGAATGCCAATTCATTCGCGAAATGATTTCCGGTCTTCCTGAAACTGGTGGGGATGTTCTAATTCCTGAGGGAGTTTACACCTGCCTTCTTCCCATCGTCATTGATCGCAGTCATGTTCGTTTGATCGGGCAAAAGGATGTCACTTTGAAATTGGGAAAGAATGTGAATGCTCCCGTTATTGTTATGGGTGATGTGGTGACTCCGCCTAAACCTCTTCGTGATATTCATGTGATGAAAATTAAAATCGATGGAAATCGCTGGCATCAAAAGCACGAATGTTGGGGTGGCCCTTGTGATCGAGGTGGGACCTCGTACATTCGGAACAATGGCATTACCGTGCGCGCGGTCACCAATGGTCGTATTCAAGATGTTTCGATCACTAGCGCTCGCTCGGGTGGAGTTGTGACCGAAAGAGGTTGTTTTGATTTGGAAGTCGACAATCTCACTGCGGTTGATAATGAATTTGATGGCTTTGCTGGTTATGAAACTTTTGGGGCGCGGCTGACTCGAATGAATTTATCCCACAATCTGGGTGCTGGAATTTCCATGGACATTCGCTTTCATGGAAATTTGTTTAGGGATGTGCGTATCGAGAATAATCATGATGTTGGTATTTTTATGCGCGATTCAAACTCGAATATTTTCGATAATGTTTCTATCAAAGATAGCGGCAGTCATGGTGTATTCCTAGCTCAAGATGGGGATTCGTCGACTTGTCCCCTGGGCAATGAGTTTCAAAATCTGTCGGTGTTGCGGTCTCGCGGTCAGGGTTTTGTTCTTAACAATCATTGTGAAGGAAACCGTCTGACCGGAACTACAAAATTTATTGGCAATCGCGATGGTTGTCTGAGCGAAGGCTTTGGCGCGCAAATCATTATCGAAGGACAAGTCGTATGTCAGCATTATTGATTTCACTTTTGTTCTTGGTGACGGTGGCCGAAGCTTCTTCACCGAGAGTCATCGAAGTGAAAGACAATCAACTGATGATCGATCAGCAGAAGCAACCTCAACTTTTTGGCGCCGAGGTTCAGTACTTTCGATTGCGCGGGGATTATGGGCCCAATGTTCCGCGGGCGAAGGTTCTGGCTTTGTGGAATAAAGCTCTGGATCATTTTGTCGACGCTAAAATGAACGCGATCAGCTTTTATATTCCTTGGGATTTCCACGAGTACGCTGAAGGAAAATTTGATTTCACGGGGACAGCTGACGTGGATAAAGACGGGAATGCCGACTATCCTTCACGAGATGTAATTACTTTTTTTAAAATGATTGAAGCTCGAGGCATTACTCGCATCATGGTTCGACCCGGGCCTTACATCAATGCTGAATGGGGATTTTTAGGTTTCGGCGCTATCCCTTCTTGGTTTCATGACAAATATCTCAACAGTCATATGCGAACGCCCTATGGTTTACGAAGTAAACTTTATGATTATCATGACAGTGATTTGGTTCGACATTCAGCTTTGTGGTTCAAAGCTTTGAACGATCAAGTGTTGGACAAGCGCATGGGCCCAGGAAAGCCCATTGTGTTTTTACAACTTGATAATGAAACGAATTATCAATGGCAGCCCATTTACAGTCATGACTATGGACAAAATTCGATTACTCGTTATCAAAAGTTTTTGAATGATCTTTATAAAAATATCGACACTGTAAACAAAACTCATGGAAGAAAATGGGATCGTTGGACTCAGATTCAGCCGCCGATGTTTCAGGGTCGCAACGTCAGTGAAGATCAAGACTGGTATCAATTCGCTGATTATTCGATTTATACTTTTTTAAATAAGCTGCGAAATATTTGGTCGCAGCTGGGTGTTGATGAACCTAAGGTACTTCTCACTTTGGCTGAAAGTTATAATGCTCCTGTGAATGGATTGTTGCCCCACTTTGTCTTTCGAAATGCAAAACAGTTCACCGGCTTGATGACGGTGAATCTTTATCCTAAGACTTTCGAGGAATCCCATAAACCACTGCTGAATTTTCCCTTCAAAGCCGATCTTGATGTGAAAGCGGCCGATGAGGCTAATGATAGTTATTTTGGTTCACGGCAAGAGTGGGTCATGGGACCCGAGATTCAAGGCGGTTGGTGGCGGGGCATCGATATCAGCGATGAATCCCGACAACAAACTTATCTGACTGTCCTTGGACATGGCATGAAGGCCTTCTTTATTTACTACTTCAATGAAGGCCAAAACTGGGATGCCGAGTGGTCATACAATCAGATTAAACCCCTGTACGATGAACTGCTGTGGGAGCGACGTCTTTCCGATACGGCAAATCTTTCCGAAGATTTTTGGAACGAACTACAAGGGCGAACCGATCGAAGAATTTTAGTGGGCTTCGATGTTCGACGAATTATGAAGCTGGGACCTTTACACGACAAAGATCTTTTCTTTGATGCTCCACTGGATGGCGAGGCGAATCCTCGAGATCATTATCTTCTTCTGAAAAAAATTGGCGAGAATGTCGTTGCTCCTCATCAGGATTTTCTGGCGCGCTCGCTGGAAGTTCATGACGATGTGGCTTTGGTTAAAGACAGCACCAGTCACAGCCCTGTTGCTGATAGAAATATTCCTTCTGTGCAAGCAGCTTCGGATTGGTCTGGCGGTCTGCTGGGTTATTTAATGAATGCCGATATAAATCCACGAATTCTGCATGGCGAGCTTTCATCTGAGGACAGTTTCAAAGAAGCCAAAGTCCTGGTTCACTTAGATACGGGTCTGAACGCTACGCAAACCATCGAGCATTTTAAAAGAGCAGGAGCAGACCGCACTGTCATTAATTTTTTGTCCGATGATCTAGCAAACAAATTGGGGTTTACTGTGCCCTCATCAGTTTTGTTTGCACGTGAGTCCACTGCTTCAGCACTCGTGCCTTTGGAGTTTTATGTGAATGATCAAGGCCAACTGCGACCAGCTGGTGAGCTTGGCACGAAGCCGGTTCAAATTTTTTCTTCAAGGCCTGTTTATCAATATGATTTAAGCGCGCAACCTGAAGGCTGTGAAGGAATTTTATTTTCGGAAAACAAAGTCGTGGGCTACCATTGCAAAAAAGGGGAGTCGACCTTCATTCAAGTTGGCGCTCTGATATTCGAAGACTACAACTCAGGAGCATATGCGCAGTTACCTGATCCACTTCAGCGTAAACAATTTTTGAAATCACTTGTTGCCGAAGCTAATTTAGACACAAGACTTCAGCTCTCGGATGAAGCCAAGCAAACGGTGACCTTCGCTCGTAAGGATCCTGAAAAAAGTCTTATTTGGGTTACAGTAAAATCTGGTGCGACCACTTCGCAGTCATTTTCTTTAAAAGTCAGTGCAGGTCTTCTTCAAGATTCCTTAAAGAAAGCAAAGAACCAGCAACTGGTAGTAACAGATTTACTCTCGAAAAAATCTCAAAAATTCTCCCGAAGAGAGTTAAGTGAAAAAGGATTCCCCATTCACTTGGCTCCCAACGGAAGTACGGTATTCACTATTTCAGTTGACCCATCTGACCGTTTTTAAAATCCTCGATGGCCTGATTTATCTCGGCGGGCGAGTTCATCACGAAGGGCCCGTAGCCAACGATGGGTTCTGGAATTGGTTCTCCTCCCAAAAATAGAATCTTTGCATCTTCAGAAACAGAAAGCTCCAGCTCATCGCCGCCTTTTTCAAAGATTCCAATTTCCGCATCGCTGATTTCACCACCATCTGACAGTGAAACTTTTCCGCTAAGAACAAAGACGCAAGCTGTGTGTCCAGCTGGAACTTTGAACTTGGATTGGCTTCCTACTTTCAGACGGATGTCCCAAAGATTGATCGGTGTAAAGGTCAGTGCAGGTCCTTTTTTACCTGCGTACTCACCAGCAATAATGCGGACCGAGCCCGCGCCTTTATCAAGCTCGACAACAGGAATTTTCTCACTGGAGATTCCTTGGTATCGGGGCTTGGACATCTTATCTTTCTTCGGTAAATTCACCCAGAGTTGAACCATCTCGAAGACTCCACCCTTTTTGGCGAAGTTGGGCCCGTGAAATTCTTCATGCACCAGGCCCGAGGCCGCCGTCATCCATTGAACGTCACCGTCGTGAATGATGCCACCTCCACCAGCGGAATCTCGATGTTCGACTTCTCCCGAATAGACGATCGTTACCGTCTCGAAACCACGGTGAGGATGCTCGCCTACCCCGCGGCGTTCGGTGGTTGCAGGGAATTTCGCTGGGCCCGCGTAGTCCATCAGAAGAAAGGGCGAAATTTCCGGACCGACATCATTGTAGGAGAAGATCGACCTCACTGGAAATCCATCACCAACCCAGTGTGGAGTATCGCTTCTTTGTTTAGATAATAATTTTTTCATAATAATTCCTTTCTTAAAGTATCTCTTTTGGCCAAAAGCCAAAGCTTCTCATTGAAATAGAAGCGTTGTGAATTTCTTCGAACTCAAAACGAAGTTCATCTTTTGAATCCGCAGCGCCCAATATGTAATGAAGCGGTAAAAAGTGATCCATGGTGGGAATGCTTAACTTTCCCGCTTCGCTGTTGTGATAATCCTTGATCAAAGCCGGAAAATCTCGCGCTTCAATTTTTATTTTCAACCAAGCATCAAACTCGACGGCCCAGTCATAGGGTTTTGCGTAGGTCTCCCAATCGATTTTCCGCAGATTATGAACCAGATTTCCGCTGCCAAGAATCAACACGCCTTGATCCCGCAACTTGGAAAGCTGCTGACCAATATTGAAGTGATATTCTGGCGAACGAGCCATATAGAGACTCATCTGCAGAACAGGCACATCAGCTTTGGGATATATATGTCGAAGCACAGACCAAGTTCCATGATCCAATCCCCACATCTCGAGATCATTATTAATTCGCGGATCCGTGATACTGCTTTCGATCAGCTTTGCCGTCTGTGGACTGCCAGGCGCTGGATATTGAACATCAAAAAGCTCTTGAGGAAATCCATAAAAATCATGAATGGTCTTTGGTTTATCCATTCCAAGAACCCAAGTCCCTTCGCTCATCCAGTGTGCCGAAACCACAAGTATGGCTTTCGGTCTTTGAATTTTCGCAGCTAAGTTTTCAAGCATCTTCGTGTAGGGGTTTTTTTCAATCGCATTCATCGGAGATCCATGTCCTACAAAAAGCACGGGCATTCGCTCGCTTGAATTTTGTTTATGATTTAATTTTTCAGACATAGCTAACCTCCATCAACTTTATTAATTCTCTTTAACAAATTGTAAATCAAGCGTGATCGTCACCTCATCGCCAACCAAAACTCCGCCGGCTTCGAGCGCCGCGTTCCAAGTGAGACCGAAATCTTTCCGCTTAATTTTCGTCGTAGCAGAAAGCCCGATTTTCAAGTTTCCATAGGGGTCTTTCAGTTCATCCGTAGGTCCCTCAACATTCAGACTTACTTGTCGAGTAATGCCTTTGATCGTTAAGTCACCAACGACTTTGAGCTCTCCATCCGATAACCCAGAAACGCTTTGAGATTTAAAAGTGAGCGCCGGGAATTTATCGACGTCAAAAAAATCGGGACTGCGCAGATGAGTATCACGTTGAGGTTCGCGGGTATTAATACTGGCGGCCTCGATGCTCGCTTCGGCGAAAGCCTTTTCAGGATTACTTTTGTCAAAGACCAATTGGCCCGACATTTTTTCGAAGGCCCCATGCACCTTTGCGATCATCATGTGTTTCACGCTAAAGCCAGCAGTCGAGTGAACAGGGTCAAGTTTATAAGTAGCCATAAATCCTCCTTAGTTGTTATTCATGTAATATATCGGAGTTCCACACCGTTTATTAGACGGTATTATCTGGACATACTGTTCATTGTATTGAACAATCTGCTATGGATTTGAACGAAGTGGCTCTATTTATTAAGGTTATTCAAAAAGGCAGTTTCACCGGCGCTGCACTGGCTCTGGATATGCCCAAATCGACCGTCAGCACCAAAGTCTCTAATTTAGAGAAACGCTTAGGAGTTTCCCTGATTACAAGATCGACTCGCAAGATTCGTTTGACCCCCGCAGGAGAAGCTTTTTTTCTGCGTTCAACTAAAGCTATCGAAGAAATCACCGCGGCCGAGCTGGCCGTGCGCTCTGAAATTGCAGAACCCCAGGGGCGTTTCAGAATCACGGCACCCGTCGATATCGGAAACATAATTCTTCCCAGCTTAACGGCCTTATTTCTGAAAAAATTCCCAAAGGTCCAATTTGATATTTTGCTTTCAGACCGGCGAGTTGATTTTTTAGAAGAAGAGGTCGATCTGGCAATTCGCGCTGGGGAACTAAAAGATTCGTCACTGATTGCCAAGAAGGTCGGAGAAGTGGTCTTTCAAATTTACGCTTCTCCAAAATATCTAAAGGATAATGGGGAACCATCAACAATTAAAGATTTAAGCTCGCACTGTTGCGTGCACTTCACTTCGATTTCAACGGAGGGTTGGCCCTTGAAGAATGGAAAACGCAAGGTCACTGTGCCATTGACTCGAAAGATTTTTGTTAATGATTTGAATCTTGCCCATGGCTTGGCGGTTGAAGGCGCCGGCATTGCTTTATTGCCCTCGTTTTTTTGCGAGTCCGAGGTCAAAACTAGAAAGCTCACTCCCATTTTGCAGGAATGGAGTTCTGAGATCGCGCCAATGCATTTTGTTTACCCAGCGCAGAAGTATGTTCCGCCGGTGATCAAGGCCTTTATTGATATGTCGAGCGTGGCTTTGAAGAATCGATTTCAATTTGTGAATGGATAAGTGTTACTCGGTGGCTTCCGCTTTTACTTCTCTTTTTTTTCTAATTCCGTGCTTAGCTAAAATTTCGATATAAAAAGAGGGCGCTTCCTTCAAAACAATCTCATCGATCTTTTTGTTGATCTCGGCGACGTGAATAACTTCCGCGCTTGCAGCATCTTTTCCGAACTTACAATCAAAGTCCCAGAAGTCGACGCCTTCGGGTAAAGCCTTGCGGCGTTCACGGCCTATGTATTTTTTAATGTCGTGCTTAACGGAATCAACTTGTCGAGCCGGTTGTTTGTTCGGTGCTGTCAGATTAAATGTTTTCTTCATAAAGATTTCCTAATTATTTTTTTATCGCTTAGATTTTGAAACTGTTCGAGGCTTGCCCGTTTTTTTGAAAGGCGGGGGCCTTTTCGAATTTTCTTTTTCAGGAACTGATGCACGATATTTATCGGCGTTTCTTCCCTTCGGCAAAGGCTTACCTTCGATTTGTGCGATCAATCTTTCATCACGCTCGGTCACCAAATTGATAACCAAACCTGGTCGCCCAGCGCGGGCTGTTCGTCCCACACGATGAAGGTAATTTTCTTTTTGCTTCGGTAAATGATAATTAATCACGCGATCGACAGTCGGTATATCAAGTCCTCGACCCGCTAAATCTGTTGCAACCAGCAGCTTAACTTTTGAATCCGCAAATTTTTTAAGATTTTGACGGCGTTGAGTTTTATCCATTTCGCCTCGGTAAACAGCAGCCGTAAATCCATTGTCCGCAAGTTCCTTGGCCAGGTTGTCACACTGTTCACGAGTGTTCGTAAATAAAATGGTCCCACCCTCTGCAGGCTCTTTAAGAATTTTTTCCAGCAGAGGCCAACGCTTTCCATCTTTAACAATTCGATTTTGAGTTTTCAAAGTTTTCACAACCTTGCCGCTGCCAGCACTTCTAAAAACTTCGGCATCAGCAAAAATTTCGTTAATCAAAGTTTGCACCGTCACCGAAATCGTTCCCGAAAAAAGCGCCAATTGAATATCAGCGGGGCAGCCATCATGAATGGCGCGAGAGTCCTCGAGAAAACCTTGATCGAGCATTTGATCGGCCTCATCGAAGATAAGCATACGCACGTCGTGCAAATAGACTTTCTCGGCAGCCAAGAGCTGAGCCAATCTTCCCGGAGTTGCCAACAAGATCTCGAAGGGTCCTTCGGTATTTCTTTTAGCTTGCTCCATCGTCATGCCACCAAGAGCAGGGCGGACTCGAAGCCGAGTTTCATGAGTGAAAGTCTTAAAAACTTTAGAGACCTGTTCGCCCAACTCACGAGTAGGCACCATCACGATCGCACGAGGAGTGCTGGGCTCTGTAACGGGCGAGCCTTCCTCTTCCAAGGTTTTTAGTTTTTGCAAAACGGGCAGGGCGTAGGAAAAAGTTTTCCCGCTACCAGTTTCGGAAACTCCAACAACCGATTGCCCACCCATCATTAAGGGGATTACGTGGTGCTGAACCTCGGTGGGCTTGGTAAATTTATTAGTTTTCAGGGTTTTTAACAGAGAGGGTAAAAGTCCAAAATCTTCGAATTTGCTCATGGAAAGGTAATAATATTTTTAGGCGAATAAAAACAGAAAATTCATCTAGAAGAGTGAAATCAGGGGGGTTTTAGAAAAAAAGTAATGGGAGGGATTGGGGGCTTCATTCTACTAACGAAGGGTAATCAAGCGGACTCTAATTTAACATCGTAATGGAAGCCTTCCTTTGAGAGTGAATCGCGTAATGCCAACTGAATCAGTCCTATTTCCGGCAACCCAAGCTTCTTGGCAATTCGTGCCGCTCGCGTTGGGGTGGGAATTCGGCGGCCTTTTTCCAGGTCATTTAGATTTTGTACTGATAGACCAACTTTTTTCGCAAAAGCTGTTTGGCTCAACTCTTCGCTTTTGCGCCAGGATTTAAGCAGAGAGCCGAAGGTTAATGGTCCATATTGCTTTTCAAGTTTTTCAAAATACGATTTAGTAGTCATGTTTGTGGACCTCCATTAACTCAATATGAATTCGGTCATGAATCTCTTGATAAATAGGACGGTAGGCTTGATTCATTCGTACTGATCTTTGACCTTTTCTTGAACCCTTTAACGGTTCATCGTGAAAACCGGGAGATTTCCGCCAAGCCATTTGATTCGACTAAAAATATCCAAAACATAACTTTTTTCCTAATGAAGTCGGGCACTCGTTTGAGCTGCTTCTCGAAGTTTTTACTTCTTGAAACTACGGTGCAAACATTCAATCAAAGCCAGATATTACTTCAAACTGAAGTAGATGTAAAGTTGATAAACTATAATAGCTGAGTTTTACGGCGGCCCATTCTTTGCTAACCATCGTTTTTCCTGAATCAAAATCGAATAAATACCTAAACCCGAAAGGAAAACAAAAAATGCTAACAGATCTCGAACCTATCCAATTTAATTTCGCGTCGAAATGGCTTTCTGAAATTAAGAAAATTGAAGATCGCCCTTCGATTCAATTGGAATTTTCAAATATCAAAGTTAATTATCAACAGATCGCTGAATTTAAATACGAAGAAGCTTGCGAGTGGAATAAGGAAAGGGCACGCGCGGAATATGAGTTAGATCTGCATATCGCTCGCGTTCGTTGCGGCGAGCTTTATTGGTTA
>JAKFYD010000059.1 GCA_021731025.1 Pseudobdellovibrionaceae bacterium
TAAATTCCCAAATCTCATCGGGAAGACGCCATTGCTTTGAAATCCGTTTCACCATGATGAATCTCCTTGAAGAATCATCATTACAAAATCATATCAAACCTTTGTCCATAGTTTTCGGATAGGCTCTAAGTCAGGGTCTGAGCTTGCGTGTGCAGCGAGAGCCCCATTGAAAACATAAGTAAAAGTAAAAATCCAGATCGCCAATTTTTTTCAAAGAGCCTTGCAAATCCACTTTTAAGAAATAAAAACATTTTTCCCCCTGGTTATAGCTCTCGTATTGATTGTTGATCCTAGGTGAAAATTAAGAATTGGTTTCGAGTCGCTGTGGTTTGAGTATAGAAAGGATAATTACTTAATTCACTAATGAACTATTTTTAGTCCTGTATCAAAACAAGATGTTGTTTATATCGACGTCTCAGAATGAAATTTTTAAGTGCGAAAATTGCCTAATCTGTCGATGAAGTCGATTAAAATTGAAGTGGCTTTTAATTCGGCTTGAAGAAATCTTAATAAGATTTCTAAATGATCCAATTTCGAGAACTTAAATTAGAAGATAATTCAGCATAACTGTAGAACGGCGTCTTTGTATTGGTGGCCCTTATTTACTCAGTAAAGATTCAACCCATTCGTGCGTATTCTTAGATAGTGTCACGCATTCAGACTTCTCCTCAAGATATCCCAAGAATCTTGTCTTCTGTTCCTTGGGCCATTTCCCAATCGATTGAAATGCCTCACAAAGTCGGGCGGCCACCTGAGGATTGAAGTCGTCAATTTCTACGATCTTATCAACCATAAATTCGTAGGTGGGTTTCTTTCCGTCGTGGAAGCGAAAAATGTTTTGTCCAAAACTGCGCAGTAAGGAATACACGTTATTGGGATTTTTAATATTGAAATCAGGGTGATGGGTCAGCGATTTCACCCGCTCGAAAGTGTTTTGATTTCGGGAAAAGGACTGGGCTGAAAACCATTTGTTTAAAACCAAAGTTTCTTTGCGGTAGCGATCGTGGAAGTCATTGATGGCTTCCTGGGCCGAAGTATCTTGGCGATCACACAAAAGGGCTAGCGCGTGGTAGCGCTCTGTCATTACTTTAGCTTTCCAGTACTGTTCTCCGATAAGTTTTTGCTGTTCCTGATTTGGAGATTCGGCAAAGTAACTCAGAATTCGATTTTTCAAAGCGCGTGATTCAGGGCGATCGGCAGACCTTTCGGCAAGCTCAAAGTTTTTTTGAAAATCCTCTTGAAGGTTTTGCGCTAAGCTGCGGATCAAGAAGGTCATACTTTTTTCCATGAGCTCGGGCTGAAGTACCGCCAAAGACTGAAGCAAACGATTTTCACTGGGTAAAGTTAGCATCAGAGCCTTGAGCTCATGATTCATCTGAGTATCATTAAGAATCTTTCGAAAACACGAGATGAATGAGGAAGGTAAATCACTAGAGGTTAATTCTTTACCTTCGGATAATTTTTTGATCCAGTCATTCAGTAATTGAAGCTCAATTCTTTGCATCAACTCTCGCCGATTGAAACTGTCGGAATCATTTTCAATCAGGAAGTAAAGCTCTTCTAAGGAAGGGTTCCAGACCAAATTCACGGGAGCCGAAAAATCCCGTAAAATAGAAAGGTGTGGTTTCTGTTTCAGATTTTTAAACTGAATTGATTTTGCG
The DNA here is from genome assembly GCA_021731025.1 of Pseudobdellovibrionaceae bacterium. Lineage (GTDB taxonomy): Bacteria > Bdellovibrionota > Bdellovibrionia > Bdellovibrionales > Bdellovibrionaceae > UBA5009. The sequence goes on from JAKFYD010000059.1 coordinate 1,662, forward strand.
CCATCTTTCAGCTCGAGATAGCAGTGATTTTCGCTATTTTTTCGAACCTCAGGATGATCGATCTCGATTTCCTTGCCTTCGGAATTGAGCAGTCCAAAACGCAAGGGAATATGAAAGGGTTGAACTTCTTTTTGCGGAACCAAAGTCGTCAACGACTGCTTTAAATCTAAATTGTAAATATGCTTTTCGGCATCGTAATGTTCACGGACTTCCACTTGCGGAGTGCCATACTGAGAATACCAAAGCTTGAATTGCTCAAAATTAATATTATTAGGTTCTGCAATGGCCTGGGCAAAATCTTCGATGGTGACTGCATGTCCATCATGACGTCGAAAATATTCATCCATGCCCTTGCGAAATCCAGGTCGTCCCACCAAAGTCTGCATCATGCGGATAACTTCGGCGCCTTTTTCGTAAATGGTTGCGGTAAAAAAATTATCCACCGAAAGACAAAACTCGGGACGTACGGGATGGGCCTTGGGACCGGCATCTTCAGCAAATTGTCTTTCGCGAAGTGAATCCACATCGCGTATCCGTTGTAATTGCCGATCGGTCATGTCTCCTGAAAATTCTTGATCGCGAAAAACGGTGAGACCTTCTTTCAAGGAAAGTTGAAACCAATCGCGCAGGGTCACACGGTTTCCTGTCCAGTTGTGGAAGTATTCGTGACCCACGACGGATTCGATATGAAAATAATCATCATCGGTGGCGGTTTCAGCATCAGCTAAAATCAAGCGGGAATTAAAAATATTCAGGCCTTTGTTTTCCATGGCGCCCGCATTGAAGTCATCAATCGCGACAATCATGTACTGATCTAAATCATATTCAAGACCAAAGCGCTCTTCATCCCATTTCATAGCTTTTTTCAGCGAGTTCATTGCGTGAAGACAGCGTTTTTGCGTTCCATGAGCTGAATAGATTTCCAGTTCAACTTTGCGGCCGCTTCCGGTGGTGTACTGATCACGCAGTAAACCTAAATCGCCAGCAAAAAGTGCAAAAAGATAACAAGGTTTTTTAAAAGGATCTCTGTAAACAATCTGGTGCTGACCATCAGGAAGTTCTGATCTCGAGATGCGATCCCCATTACTTAATAAGACTGGAAATTTATTCTTATCCGCTTGCAAAGTCACAAGGAAAGAACACATCACATCAGGGCGATCTAAAAAGTAAGTAATTTTGCGGAAGCCTTCGGGCTCGCATTGAGTGCAGAGTGAACCTCGAGATTGGTAAAGCCCCTCGAGAGAATCATTTTTCAGAGGGCAAAGTTCAACTTCGATTTCAATTTCACCTTCCGAAGGGAGGTCTTTAAGTATTAATTTTTCATCAAAGATTTGGTAACGATCGGACTCTAGGGCTTTAGCATTCAAACGGAGAGTCAGTAATTTAAGGCCGACTCCGTCCAATGTTAAATCCATCTGTTTGAGATTTTTATAATTCCACCGGCTTTTGACCTTGGTGGTGTCGACGTCAAGATGAAAAAACAGTTCGACGTTTTCAATCTCACAGGGAGGCAGTTGATAGTCTTTGCGAAATCTTTTGTTCTTTGCGGATGTTGTTTCACTCATATTATTTTAAAAAATCAATGGCCGTTTTAAGGGAAGTAAGACCTTTTGCAACCGCAGCGATACGGGCTAGGTCGTGAATTTTATCGGCACTGACTCCAAGTTCAGTTAGAGCTTTTTCATGACTGACAATGCATTGGGGACAACCGTTAACGATGGATACGGCCATCGACATCATTTCGAAATTTTGTTTTCCCGATACTGCTTTCATCAGCGATTGCATGCGCAATCCCGCTCGTGAATAGTTTTCTTTCACTTCTGTCGGCAGATAAGATTTAAATTTGTAGTAAACGTTATTCATTCCCATGATTCCGGCAACTTCGGCACTTTCACGGATTTGTTCTGCGGGAACATTCAGTTCTTCTAAATAATCTTTGGCCAAACTCATAAGAGGTTGATTTTCCAAAGCTGTCGCGATGGCTAAAAGATTCATAGCCCTTTCCTGAGGTTCTAAAATGCCTTCTTCCAAAAGTTTCTTCAGATTTAAAGAGAGATCTCGAAAGACTGAAGTTGTAGCTCCTGGGAATTCTTTTTCTAAGTATTGATCAACTTTATCCGCGATCGACATAAAATCTCCTCACAAATCGTAAGGAATCCCTAGGTGGAATTCCTTACCTTGTTTTAATGATTAACCTAAAGTCGTTTGACCTTTTTCCCAGTTGCATGGGCAAAGCTCGTCGGTTTGAAGAGCATCAACTGTTCTTAAAACTTCTTTAACATTTCGGCCTACAGATAAATCATTGACGGAAACCCAACGAATGATTCCATCGGGATCAACGATGTAAGTCGCACGCAAAGGAATTAATTCCTCAGGGTGAAGAACGCCTAATGCGCCTGTCAGTTCTTTTTTATTGTCAGCTAACATAGGGAAACCCAGATTTTTTAGATCTTCATGGTTATTCCGCCAAGCTAAATGCACGAATTTTGAATCACAGCTCACACCGAAAAGTTTAGTTTCGCGGGCTTGGAAATTTTTGAGTTCTTTGTTGAACTCGGCGATTTCAGTGGGACAAACGAAAGTAAAATCCAATGGCCAGAAGAAAAATACAGACCAGGATCCTTTCATATCTTTATTTGAAATGTCCGCAAATTCTTTTCCTTTTTCGCGAGACACGCAAGCGCTCATTTTAAACTCTGGAAACTTTTGACCGATACCTAACATAACTTACTCCTTTTTATGTGGTTGTTGTTAACCTTTAACTTCACCTTTAATTATTAAATCCATCGACTTGATCTTAAATTTTTTAGGAAGCTCGACGTTCACTCCGATATCATCCTTATGAAGATCGTAAATTCGGCCCGATTTTTCATCCAAAAAATGAAAATGGTCAGTCACATTGCAGTCATAAATCACGCAATCCGAATGGGAAAACCGAAAAGCGCGGATCAATCCTGACTGGACCAAAACGTTCAGCGTGTTATAAATCGTGGCCTGACTGATTTTATCTAAATGTTTATCAGCCCATGTTTTTATTTCCTCAGCGGTCGGGTGGTCGGCTTCACACAAAATGTATCGAGCCAAAGCCATGCGTTGCATGGTCGGTTGGACTCCGGCTTCACGCAGCTTTTGCTCGATCTGTTCTTTGGTAAAGAGACATTTTTTCATGAGCTGTTATTCCTTCTAGTTTAGAATAATTCTAAATTTAGAATAGGTCAAGACTTGATCAGGAATGAGTCGTGATTTTGTATCTTTCTAAGACGGGTGGGATTCACTATCGCTTTAATTGCAGAACATTGAAAGCCACGACGCAAATCTGATAAAAATGCAAAGCATCAATTGCCACTTTTTTATTCTTCTCCTCGACCTCGGGCCTAGAGCATTGAATGATTAAAGGAACAAAATATCAAAGGGAATAGCATGACGAAATCATTAAGGATGATGATAGCGCCATTGTTTGTTGTGCTCGTCGTAAAGAGCCTAACAACTTATGCGGTGGCCTTGACTGTTCAGGAGCCAAATTGGAATGAAAGTTTCGAGCTACCTGCAAATGGTCGAGCGAATCCCTACCAATTAGAAGGTGAGCTCCTCCGGCAGAATCGTGAGCAAGGACAGATTCACACTCAGATTTATCCTGTTAAAATTACGGGGGCTCTTCCTCCGTATGAACCCTTCCGAAGAGTCATTGAAGCTGACGACAGAAATCTTTTCCGCAATTGGTTGAATCGTCTATTTAAAAAATTGGTTGGCTTCCATAGTTTTAACGACGTGATGGCTTGGATGGGCTTGCACGATTATCCCTCAGAGGGTGAAACCGGGATTTACCGCGTGGCCTATCCTCAGCATCAGAGACCGAACTACAAAATGGGATTTAGTTTAGTTCAGCGAGGTTCAAGTCAGGGCTTCACTTTTAGCTGTGCGGCCTGCCATTCTGAAAATCTTTTTGGCAAAACAGTTTTAGGATTGTCGAATCGATTTCCGCGGGCCAACGAAGTTTTTCTACGAGGGAAAACGGGAATCCAGCTGATCCAACCCAGTCTATTTCGTGCTTATACGGCTGCTTCGCCTGATGAAATAGAAATGCTGAAGTCTCTGCAGGATAATTTAAAGGCCATCGCGATTAAAAAACCCTTGATGTTGGGTTTGGACACTTCTTTGGCCCAAGTCGCGCTATCTTTGAGTCGCAGGAATAGTGATGAAACAGCTTCACGCAATCCCTATTTTGAGAAGCATCCTCGTGTAGACCTTCTGGATCATTTTCCTGCGGATTCGAAGCCTGCTGTTTGGTGGAATTTAAAATATAAAAATCGTTGGCTCTCTGATGGTTCTGTTATCAGTGGAAATCCGATCTTAACAAATCTTTTGTGGAATGAAATTGGTCGCGGGTCTGATTTGCAACAGCTTGAATCTTGGGTGAATGAAAATAAATCAGTGATTCAAGAATTAACGACAGCTGTTTTTTCTTCCGAGGCCCCACGAATTACCGATTTCTTCCGTGAGGATCAAATTGATCTCTCTAAGGCAAAAACGGGTGAAATGATTTTTCGGCAAAACTGCACGAAGTGCCATGGAGCTTATCTTAAAAAATGGAGTGAGCCTGGCGCCGAGCAGTTTTCAGTGAGTGAACAAATTCGCACCACCGAAGTTCACTACAAGAAGACGACTCCGGTTATTGATGTGGGAACAGATCCGAATCGCTATTTGGGAATTAAATCTTTAGAGAAGTTAAACAGTCTGCGCATTTCAAAAAGTAATGGCATTGTAATACGAGCACAAAAAGGCTACGTGCCGCCGCCATTAGTGGGGATTTGGGCGAGATGGCCTTACTTTCATAATAATTCTATTCCTAATTTGTGTGCCTTGCTAACTCGGGCTCAAGATCGACCGCGACAGTTTTACCAGGGGGCAGCTCGCAATGCTGTGAAGGATTTTGATTTCACGTGCAATGGCTATCCTTTGGGTGAAGCTGTTCCTAAAGAGTGGAGGAATAAATCCCAACTTTACAATGCGGGTAGGGAAGGCATGAAAAATTTTGGCCATGATGAGGGAATTATTCTTAAGGATGGCCAGGAGTTGCTGACGCCTCGGCAGAAGCAAGAGCTGATTGCGTTTTTACAGACCCTTTAGGATTTATGTTTTGAAATTATATGTGTCCATCTATTAGTCGTTCGTGTAATTAGTAAATCCCATTCATTGAAATTTTCGCCATTAACGACTGTAAAGCGAATGGCTCTCTTATTTGAACTGGCACGTTCCTGGCTATCTCTCCGCCATCACTCAAAGGAGAATCCATGAAGAAAGTAATTTTATCAGGCCTTGTTGCTGCGACACTTATTCAGTCGGCAGCTACTGCAAAGGGAAGAGACCTCGATCTTATTTTTGGTACAGCCGGAGCCGTCGCGGGGGGTATGATTGGGAATGAATTTGGCAACGGGGACACCCGAGTTGCAACAACTATCATCGGCGTTGTTGCTGGTGCAGTGATTGGTCATGAAATTGGTCGTGCTCTTGATGAAAGCGATCGCCGAGCTTATAACGAAGCTCACCGTCATGCTTTAGAAGGACGAGTGAATGAACATTACCGTTGGGATGGTTCATCACGAGGATCACGCTCGGGAGCTCGGGGAGAGATTATTGTTTTGCGTGAAGGAAGAGAACGACGGCAGTCACTTTTATGCCGTGAGTATGAGTCCGTAATCAATATTGGGCGAAAAAAAGAAGTCACCCGTGGTGTTGCCTGTCAGCGGCGTGATGGTTCTTGGTACGAAGTGAAAGAGCATGAGGTTTCTTTTAATGGAGTTATTGTTCAATCACAGCGCACAGAGACTCAATCGAATACCCAAGGCCGTCGTCGTGATAGGAGGGTATCGAAAGAGATTGAGAGATATAACGATTCACAAGTTTCCTCTCGTAGGTCTCGCAGTGAATACAAGTGCGTCAGTCGTTATAACAATGGTTCTAGCCCCTACGTTATGGGTGTGCGAGATATGACAACTTACGAAGTCGTTAAAATGGAAAATCTTACTTTTTCTTCGCTTCAAAGTTGCGAAAGAAATATCGCCGAAATGACAGAAATTGATAATGACGTAGTTACTTGTGCGTCACGCTATGCTAACGGAAGTAGTCCCTACAGTTTATTCTTTGTCGATGTTAATCGAGCGACTCAGGTTGCACTGACTTTTTCTTCCGTAGACAGTTGTAAGGAGAGTTTAAGTAGAGCTCGAATTACAAGAAAGGTTGTGGCGCTTTGTTCATCACGATACAATAATGGATCAAGCCCCTGGGTGATTTACACAATTGATCGTGACACTCGAGAGCTAAAAAGCACGGTAGAAAGCTACCAGTCAATTCAAACTTGCTACAACAACTTGTAGTTTGAGGTTATAAAATCAGCTCATAAAAAAAGCCGCTCTTCTGAGCGGCTTTTTTTATTTTAAGTTCCATTTAATCTACTACTGCAGTTCCCAATGTTCAGAATGCAAAGACTCATAAAACTGATGACCAACAAGATTGAAGCCTTTCATGTTCGCAGGGATAACGGCGTTGTCTGGTCGGAAGAACAACGGAATCACTGGAATATCCGTAGTGTAGGCTTTAATAATTTCGGCAATCAAAGCCTTGCGTTTTTTGGGATCAAACTCTTCTTTTAATTTTTCTAAATTTTTATCCACGCTCGGATTAGACCAACCAGGATTATTTTGTCCTGACCAAGAATTTTTTTCTGTTGGGATGTTCCTGGAATGGAAAGTGGACTCTGGACTTTGCTCTGGAGTGCTGGACCATGCGAAAAGGGCCAAGTCGAATTTTCGTTTTGGAATGGTTTCAGAAAATAAAACGCGGCCTGGTTCATTTTTTAAAAGAATTTCCGCACCTAAATCTTTCCACTGTGATTGCAAAATAGCTTGAATATTTTCAATCAATTTAATGCTAGCTCCGCCAACCATTTTTAAGCTTAACTTCTGGCCATCTTTATAACGATAACCATCTTTACCCATTTTCCAACCTGCTTCATCCAGTAAGGCTTTCGCCTTTTTTCGATCATAGGCATAGCGAACGACGTATTTGGAGTCGTCGGTAAACCAGGCATCACCCGGAGTGATCCAATGCAAGGAATTGGCTGCCTTGTTTTGAAAAATACTGGTCATGATTTCATCTTTTTTCATCCCGTGCACTAAAGCTTGGCGAACGCGCAGATCTTTCAAGATGGGATTGTCCAAGTTGACATCAATGTGTTGGTAAACAGTTCCCGATTTAAAAAGGACATTGTATGGCAATTTTTCAGCTTTTACTTTTTCGTCGAAGACAAGGGCTTGATCGAAAGACATTCCAATAAAAGCTAACATATCGACAGTTTTTGAACGTAAGTTGGCTTCAAGAGTCCCGGTGTTTGGTAAAATTCTTAAAATGATTTTTTTAATCTTAGGTTTTGTTCCATTGAAGTGGGGATTGGGAAGGTAAACCAAATGACTGCCTAAAACTACTTCTGAAATTAAGTAAGGACCATTGTAGAGACCAGGATTCTTCGGATTCTTTGTGTAAGTCGTGTTGCGATCGTAACCTTCTCTTTCTTTGCCCCATTTATCGAAAACCTCTTGCTCGATATGGGCCGGGGTAGGATCTGGTAAGTTTTGATAAAAGTTCCATATCGTTTTGGTGAAAGTGATAGTGCATTTTTTGGGTGTCTTTTCGTCCCAGGTCACAGATTCGATGTCTGTGTAAGATTCTCGATTAGCAATCGACACATTGGGGTTTTTACCAATGTCGACAGTGAGCTTGATGTCTTTGCAGGTAACGGGAACGCCATCGCCCCATTTTAAGTTTTCGAGCAACTCAATAGTGGTTTCTAGAATCTTCTTGTCGCCCTTTTTGGTGATCTTCGCTTTTTTGTTTTGTAAACTCGGAATCTCTTTCATCATCTGAGTTTTCCATTTGCCATCCATATCCAAGTAAACCAAAGGACGATAGGCATAGTACAACATGTACTTGGCAGCCACCGTCGTGCTGAGCATTGGGTTGAGTGATTCAAACTCTTGATTAACCCCAATTTTTAATTCTTCATTGGTGGCTGCATTGACCTTCGCAAGTTGGAAAACCATAGCTGCAAATAAAATCAATTTTAGGATGCGAGAACTCATAGATCCCCTCTTCTAGTTTCCGCCTTTTAAAGGCAGGTCGACAGTGTTTAAGACTTCATTTTTTGTGTTTCTCAGTTGAAAAGTAATTTTTTTACTTCTCCACTGAATTAAAGCCAATCCGAAATTTTCTGATTTTACAGGTGCGCCTTGATAACTGGGATCGGTTTCTTCAAGATCTTTCGTTTTATTCAAAGAACTTGCAGTGATTTCCCATAAAGGGCCATAGCCTTTGATTTCTTGTTTAGCGATAGTTCCAATGTGACGATCGCCGCTCAAGATGAAAACATTTTTCACCTGAAGACGTTTCAGCAAATTGATAAACTTTTCTTTTTCTTTTGGGAAATTGGCCCATTTTTCAAAACCATGGCCTTCGGGAATCAGTTGGATACTGCTGACAATGAAGCGAGCATCTGCTGGTCTTTTCAATTGTTCTTCGAGCCACAGCCATTGCTGCTGGCCCAGAATAGTTGCTTCAGGATCATCATTCGGCACATATTGTTTTAATCGATTGCTATCATCCGGATTCTTTTTTAAAGGACTGCGAAAGTAACGAGTGTCCAACATGATCACTTGTAAGGACGGTTGTTTTTTCTTTGCTCCGCCTATGATCTTAGAATGATAAATTCCGCCCTGATTGAATCCTAAGCTGTCTTTCACGTAGGGCCAAAATTTAATGAATTCTTTTTTGCTGGCTTCTTTGCCACTGAAATCAGCGCCGCCATCTTTTAAACCATAGTCCCCATCATCCCAGGTGACCATCATGGGGACCTTCTGACGAAAATCTCTGAAATCCGTTAAACGATTCAGTTTCCAGTACTGCTCCGAGAGCGGTTTTTGCTCGGGGCCAGTCGAGTAGATATTGTCGCCCATAAATAAAAACAAATCGGGTACATTGTCTCCAATGGATTTCCAGATCGGTTGGGGTATATTCTGATCGGCGCAGGATCCAAAGGCGACAGTTTCTGGAGCGCGACTGTAATCAATTCCTCGAGGAACAATTTTCAGATCTTCGGCAATAGCGGCCCGAACTGTGTTGGAATCTTGAGGCGTCGGTTGAGAATTAACATCTTTATGAGTGCAGGACGCGAGAGTAAGAACCAATAGCAATCCTGCGTAATTTAAATTCAACTTCATGGAGATTATTTTCTTTCAGAAAGTGGGCGAACGCTTCGTTGCGCATCACCGATGTATTCGTTCAAGGGGCGAATGATACGATTGTTGGCAGCTTGCTCCATGATGTGAGCAGACCAACCCGTTGTTCGCGCCATCACAAAAATAGGAGTGAAAAAGTCAATCTCAAAACCCATCATGTAATAAGCAGGACCTGCTGGAAAATCTAAATTGGGGTAAATTTTCTTTTTATCGACCATGACTTTTTCAAGAGCGTTGTACATCTTCATCCACTTTTGCTCGCCAACAACATCGGCCATGACTTGGGCGTATTTTTTCATTGTCGGAACTCGGGAATCACCGCTTTTGTAAACGCGATGGCCAAAACCCATAACTTTGCGTTTTGCCGTTAGGGCATCCAACATCCATTGCTCTGCTTTTGCAGGATCGGCAATCTCGATCATCATGTGCATGACTTGTTCATTGGCTCCGCCATGCAAAGGTCCTTTAAGGGCGCCAATTCCTGCCGTCGTTGCACTGTAGATATCACTTTCAGTTGAAGTTACTACTCGAGTCGTAAAAGTCGAAGCGTTGAAGCTGTGCTCAGCGTACAAAATTAAGCTGACATCAAAAGCTTTAACGATTTCCTTCGCAGGAATTTTTCCAAAGCACATGTTAAAAAAGTTTTCAGAAATACTGAGATCACTTTTAGGTGCAATAAAGTCCATTCCCTTTTTAAAGCGATAGTCGGCTGCAATCATCGTTGGGATTTTTGCTAGCAAACGAATGGCTTTGTCATAATTGGTTTTTGGAGAAGCATCCCAAATGCGCTCATCTTCACAGCCCAAGAAGCTAACGCCTGTGCGGATAGAATCCATGGGGTGGCACTTTTTAGGGAGCTGTTTAATGACTGCTAAACAATCTTTGCTGATATCGCGGTAGCTGCGCTCGAGCTTTTCGAAATCGGCCAGCTGGGTCGTCGTCGGAAGATCATTGTTGTAAAGCAAATAGGCTACTTCTTCAAAGCGGCAGTTTTCAGCGAGCTCTTGAACAGGGTAGCCACGGTAGATGAGAGAATTCGTGTCGGGGTTCACTTTTGAAACGCGAGAGGTATCAATCACCGCGCCTTCAAGGCCTTTTTTTACATTTACTTTTTCTGGTTCTGGAACGTAGTCAGGATTTACATAGTTATTGGTGGTCATAAATACCTCTTTGTTTATAATTTAAAGTTGAAAAGGCTTTGATCAAAACTGCTGTACTCTTCATATCGAGTCAGATCATACAGTTCTTTGCGCGTTTGCATGTCCTTCACGATATTTTCTTGAGTGCCCTCGGTCATAATGGCGTCTAAGCCTATGTCAGCGGCTTTCATGGCTAAACGTAAAAGCGTGACAGGATAGATAACCACATTGAAGCCCAAATTTTTCAGCTCAGTGGTGTTGAGCAATTTGGATTTTCCAAACTCGGTCATGTTCGCCAAAAGAGGGACCGAAATTCTTTGACGGAAAATTTCGAATTCTTTTTCATCGGCCAGCGCTTCAGGGAAAATCATTTCCGCGCCGGCATCCACGTAGGCCTTCGCGCGATCAATGGCTTTGTCGAGACCTTCACTCGCACGCGCATCGGTGCGAGCAATGATCATAAAATTATTATCTGAAGTTTTCCCGCGAGCCGCCGCTTTGATTTTTTTAATCATATCTTCAGTGCTGACTAAAGTTTTGTTGTCCAAATGACCACAGCGTTTGGGATTCATTTGATCTTCCAGGTGACAGGCCACCAAACCAAAATCGATGAGCTCTTGCACAGTTCGGGTGACATTCAGCGGTTCACCAAAACCCGTATCAATGTCGATAATGGCGGGCAATTTTGTGGTGCGTGCAATTTGTCGTCCTCGGTGAGCGACTTCAGTTTGCGTGGTGAAGCCAATGTCGGGGTAGCCCAAGTCATTGGATAAAACTGATCCTGAAATGTAAACGCCTTCGAAACCCTTCTTTTCAATCAGCATCGCCGAAAGGGGATTGAAAGCTCCCGGAAAGCGCAAAAGTTCTCCACCTTTCAATTGTCGACGAAATTGCATTCTTTTTTCAGCGGCCGTGGTTTCGGTAAATAGCATTAAAATATTCCTTTGTTATCACGTTTGTTATTGATCAATTGGTCGATGGGAATTTGCACATTGAGCTCTTGGATTTGCGCCGCTGACAACTCTGGTAAGTTTTCACACAAGGTGATGAAGCGATTTCGTTCTTCCTTAGTTATAATTCCTTCAGTGAGAGTATCGAATTTGCGAATGTAATCAGGTCGAGCGAAAGGTTTCGCTCCTGCGGGATGGGCATTGGCGACGCCCAGTTCATCAGCGATGGTTTTTCCATTGCTCATGATGATTTCAACTCTTCCGCCGAAGCGTTTTTTATTGGGATCCTGATTGTGATAAGCTTCAGTCCATTTAGGATCTTCGACAGTTCTGATCTTGTGCCATAATTTAACAGTATCAGCACGCTGAGCGCGCTCGGGAGCATAAGATTTCACGTGATGCCAATTTCCATCCTGCAATGCCACCGCGAAAATGTACATGATCGAATGATCCAAAGTTTCTCGCGAAGCTTGCGGATCCATTTTTTGAGGATCACCGGCACCAGTTCCAATCACGTAATGAGTGTGATGAGAAGTGTGAATCACGATCTCTTTCACATCATCCCAATTCATGATTTGCGTGCGCATACGGCATGCGAGATCAATGAGGGCTTGCGATTGATATTCGGCAGAGTGTTCCTTGGTGTAAGTTTCAAGAATGGCGCGTTTCGCTTCGCCGACTTCAGGAAGTGGAACTTCGTATTTTCCATCTTTACCATCAAGCATGTAAGCGATCACAGAATCTTCACCTTCGTAAATCGGTGAGGGGGCGCCTTCACCGCGCATAACGCGATCAACAGCTTCGATCGCCAATTTTGAAGAGTGTGCTGGAGCATAAGCTTTCCAAGAAGAGATTTCACCTTTACGTGATTGTCGCGTGGTGAAAGAAACATGCACGGCTTGTTGAATGGCTTGGTAAACAATGTCGGTATTTAAACCGAGAAGAGTTCCAATGCCTGCCGCCGAAGCAGGACACAAATGTGCGATATGATCTTTTTTATGTTTATGAAGACAGATCGCTTTCACTAAGTTCACGTGAATTTCGTAAGCGGTCACCAAGCCCTGCAATAAATCTTTTCCGGTTTTTTCAGTTTGCTGAGCCACGGCTAGTATCGGCGGAATGCTATCCCCAGGATGAGAATAATCAGCGGCCAGGAAGGTGTCATGAAAATCAAGTTCTCTCACCGCAGTACCATTAGCCCAAGTGGCCCACTCGGCAGAAAATTTTTGATTGTTCGGCATTCCAAAAACTGTCGCGCCACCAGTTCGGGGATGAGCCAAAGCCATCGCCCGCGCCGAAGCGACAGGTCGGCGATTCGCCGCTGCAATAGCCACCGAGGCATTGTCGATGATGCGATTGATGATCATCTCGGTCACTTCGCTGCCGATAGGGGCTTTATCCGTGGCGATTTCAGCCATCTTCCAAGCCAATTGATTTGTTTTCTCAAGCTTTTCTTTTGAGGGATAGACCCGAACTAAGTGTTTTCTCAAGGTTGTTCCTTATGTTTTGAATTGTGAAACAACCTAAGCTAGCGATGAGTTTTGGCGGGGTCAAGAAAGTCTTCAGAGCTGGGCCGGAGTGGTCTTCCCGCGACGTAGAGCACTGCTTAAAATTTAAGCGGCCTAATGTAGTGGCAGGTGTAACCCGTTGGGTACTTCTGCAGATAATCTTGATGATCAGCTTCTGCAGGATAAAAAGTTTGGGCCGCAGTGATTTCAGTGACAATAGGTGAGGGCCAAACTTTCGCAGCATTGACTTTTTCAATCCTATTTTGCGCCGCAGTTTTCTGTTCTTCGGTAAAATAAAAAATGGCAGATCGATACTGACTGCCAATGTCATTTCCCTGCTGATTTTTCGTCGTGGGATCATGAACTTTGAAGAAAAATGTGAGCAGGTCAGCGTAAGAGATTTTTTGCGGATCAAATTCGATAAGCAGAGATTCGGTATGGCCGGTCTTTCCAGTGCAGACTTGGGTGTAGGTAGGATCATTTGACTCGCCGCCAGTGTAACCCACTTCGGTGTTGGTGACTCCGGGAAGTTCACGAAAGAGCTGTTCCATACCCCAGAAGCAACCGCCAGCGAAGAGTGCTTTTTGAGTGGTCATAAAGGCCTCCGATATTTTGGAAACTGATCTTTATTTGGAGATTTGTAAAGAAATTATTCTTTTGGGCATACGGTGTTTACGTTGTTTAACTTGAAAGCTGTTTTATGTGAGCTTGCTGCCGGTAAACATGAAGATTGTGTTTCTGGCAGAGGACCCTGAGGTTTTCCAGGTCATCAGTACCGCCAGCCCATTTGGGTTTGATGTGGTCGATGTGGAGATTCCATCTACTTCCGCAAAGTCTTTGAGTATTATGATCTTTGTATTGGCAACACTGATCTCGTTGCAGAACTTGTTTTTTTACTGCCACGGTGGCAGCAGATCCTTCTTTCTGTTTAATAAATCTATCTGATAAGTATTTGATGAGTGTGGGTAAATCATTTGATTGGGTGGCATTTGAAGCTAGATCTTTTGCTTTTTGAAGGGATTCCCATTCTTCACGTGTGAAGGTCACTTCAAACCTTACACTTCCGTTTTTTTGATGAGTTACTTTGGTTTGTTCTTTAATTTTAATTTCTAACTCTTTAGAAATAAGAACTTGAGTCTCAGCTACTGTCATATCACTGATCTTTGCAATTAAGCTTCGCTTTTGTTCCGGGGTAACCCTTTGACCCTTCTCTCTGAAAGATTTTTGTAAAAGTGTGGTCTGACTTAAGTTAATTTCACCACGTTCTATTTTATCTTTAAGCTTTGGTTCCACCGCAAGCAACCTTGCTGCATCAATACGACGCTGAGCCGATCCTCCTGGGTACCCACATTCTTTAACTAGATAATCATAAAGATTTGGATAATTAAAATCCAAGTAAAGTTTTCTTCGATCTGCCTCTTTAATATGTTCAACCACTAAAGCTAAAAGTTTATTCTCAGCCCTGGCTAATGATTTTATTTTCTGATCCAACTCTCTATTATTTAATTTTGAAATCATATTCACCTCCCAAAGAGATATACCATGCATTTTAAAAGCCAATTTCAGAGGGAAATTAGAGGAGAAAGAGAAATGTAAACTCAACTAAATAAACGCAGCTCAGACGCTCGCAAAAACTCAACATTGAAATAAAAATACTCAAACAAGAAGCGCCGAGCAGTGTAAACAAAATCCTGATTACACGAACACGGCGAATTCAAAAACCACGTCAAGAAATTTTTTAAAAATTATTTTTATAACGCAGGAAACTACCCAGAAAGTCCGCATCAAAATCCACTGCCACCATGGCAGTAAAGACAAGAAGCCTTCGGCGCTGACGAAACTCTCACTACCGCAAACACTCTGCAGCCTTAATCCCCGCAAGGGCGCAGGCTTCGATCAGACTTTGATGAAAGCTCAGTTGACTGACAGCCAGAGCTGTTTCGCTCTCCAGCAAGCGATTCTGCTCGATGAACAAATCATTTGTTGAAAGTCGACCAGTGCGAAAGCTTTTAAGTATTTCTTGATATAATTTGCGCGAAGTCTCGAGATTTTTTTTGGCATCGGCCAAGTTGGATCGTGTGACTTCGATTTTCTCTTTTAAAAACGAAATTTTTTCTTTTAGACCTTGCTCGGTGTCTTTGTAGTCGTTCAGTGCGCCGATGTACTGAGCGTAACTCGAAGATATTTTCGCCGAAGTCTCGTATCTATCCCACAAGGGCCAAGATAAAGAAACCACACCGAACCATTCCCGCGACGAGCGTTCTCGAAGAGGTAATTCTTTGTATTGCAGTTGCAAATCTAAAGAGGGCCAAATCATTCCGCGACTAGATCTCCACATTTCTTCTCGAGATTGACTCAACCAATATTTTTGTTCAACCAAGGGTAGGTCTTTAGGCAAGGATTCACGCAGAAGCGTTTTCTCAGAAAAAGGCCACGCCCGAGTTTGGAGCTCGTTGATAAACGACGAGGTCAGTTGAGATTTATTCTCGATGTAATCTAATCTCGCCAAACGCAATTTATTTCTTTGTTGAACAAGATCGACTTCTGACTTCGTAATTTCCTGCAAGGGAATTTTGCCCTGACGGTAGCGTCCAGAAACGATGTGCAAAGATTCTTCTTTCAATTTCAGAATTTGCTCTTGAATTCGCTGAGACTCGCTCAGGTACAAAGATTTAAAAATAAGATCTGAGGCCTTAATTTCGACGCGCAGGGATTCATTCAGAACCTGTAGCCCCTGCGCCTTTTGTTGGGCGCGAGCATCCTTCAATGAATTCCAATCAGCTCCGCCTCGAAATAAATTCCAGCTTAAATCCGCAGCAAGATAATTTCCTTCATCAGCAGTGGCTCCATTGATTCGCCGCTCAGATTGGGCAGTAGACAGACTTAACTTAGGAGTCCAAAACAATTTTCGAGAGAAAACCAAATCGTTCGTGGCTTCTAAATTCTGCTGCTCGGTTTTTAAGTTAAGGTTTTTATTTTTAAAATTTTCGAGATCATTAAAAAACAAATTATTGCTAGCGTAAGCAGTGTTCAGTAAACAAAAAATCCAAAGTATCATAAAGATTTCTCCTTACTCTTTAAGTAAAGATATTGCAGAGCGGGAACAATGTAGAGAGTTAAAAACGTCGAAACCCACAAGCCACCGCAGACCGCAATCCCCAGAGGCTGAAGAATTTTACCACCTTCTCCAAAACCAAAGGCGATCGGTAACATGCCCAGCACCGTCGTCAGTGAAGTCATCAGAATGGGACGAATGCGGGCTCGAGAGGCTTCAAGAGTTGCGGTTTTTGCATCTTTACCGCTGGAGTGAAGCTTGCGAATGAAATCCACTAAAATAATACTGTTGGCGACGGCAATCCCATTGAGCAAAATTGTTCCCAATCCCGAATTTAAAGATAAAGTGCTCTTGAAAACAAAAAGAGAAATAAGCACTCCGATAAATCCTAAGGGAATCGCAACGAGCACCAGAAGCGAATGAACGATATCACCCAGTTGCAGGACCATGGTCAGAAAAACTAGTGCGATGGATAGAACGACAGCCCATTTTAGTTGCTCTAAAGACTGCTGCAGCTCTTTATCCGGTTGAACATCAATCAAGCTCGGCACTTCGGGATCATTCGTCTTTTGTTTCGATCTAAATTCATCAACCAACTGGCGGGCTTGAACGACTCTTTCTTTGGACTGACTCCGTTGAGCTTTATTCAGACGACCTGTTAAAACCATCAGAGACTTTTGATTCTCACGATAGATCCGCGGTTTTCTATCCTCTAAGGATATTTGCGCTAAGGCGGATAAGGGAATCAAACGTCCTTCAAAGCCAACGGGAAAAGCCTTCACTTGCTCGATGGAAGTGATTTCGTCGCCACCTACGCGCAAATAAATAGGTAATTCCTGTCTCTTTTGAAAAATACTTTCTGCGTAAATTCCATTGGTGATCACTCGCAGGTAATGAGCCAGCTCGTCCTTTGAAAGCACTTCCGATTCGGATCCTGAGTTAAAATACTGTTGAACGCGAATTTCTTTTTCTTTATCAGCTGTCGGTGTCACCCGAACTTTATCGAAGATTCCCTTTTCCAAAAACAAACTTTGCAGATCTTGAGCTGTTTGCAAACGGTTTTCTGCAGAGCCCCCAGTGATTTCTAAACGGTATTGGGGTGGATTCGGAATTGAAAGCTCAGAAGGATTCCAAGACTCGACCCAGTAGAACTTCATCGAAGTGTTTTTGTAAAGTTCCTCGGCATCAGAAATCATTTTATTGATTTTCTCTTTGTGCTTTATGCGAACCATGATGACACCATTATTTGGTCCCTGAATCTGGGTAAAGGTGTAGAGGGTTTCATCGCCGAAATTTTGATTGATGTCGTTTTCTAAGATTTCTAACTCGGATTCCATTTGTTTAACTGTAGAAAAGGATGGCGAGGAAATTCCAATCATTAACCAGTCGCTATCTGGCTTGCCGATCACTTCCTTTTCTAAACGCGGAAGAACGAAAAAAATCAGCAGAGGTAAAAGCAGAATTAAAGAAGTAAATGCTATAAATTGTATCTTCTTTCGGCTTAAAAAGATTTCGAGGGTCGACGAATAAAAATTTTCAAACTTTTTAAGAAAACCTTCGATGGGCGAGTGGGCATCAAGAGATTGTCCCCGAGATAAAAGCTGCAAACGAATGGTCGGAACCAAGATCAAAGCGACAATCGCCGAAAATCCGTGCGAAAATATCACCGCTTTCGCCAAATCACCAAGAAGGGAATGGGTAAGGCCTCGAGTGAAGATAAGAGGCAAGAAGACGACTAAGGAAGCTATGGTGGAAGCGATGATAGGAAGGCGAACTTCGTTGACGGCCTCAATAACTAAGCGAACTTTTTCCTGATAATTTAATTTCCCTTTTTGTCCTTCAAAACGACGAACGATATTTTCCAGAACAACGACAGAAGCATCAACATTCATCCCTGCGGAAAGAGCCAAGCCTCCCAAGGAAATTAAATTGAGATTCATTCCCGTGAGTCTCATCATGATAAAAGCTAGAAGCAAACTCAATGGAATTTCGATAGCTGCGGTAATGACGTTCTTGAAGCTTCCAATGAAAAGGAATAAAACAACCACCGCTAAAAAGGCGGCTAGAAAGACTTCGTGGATGACACTGTCAATGCTGCTGTTGATAAACTCAGAGGGGTTTACTAAAATTTTGTACTGAATATCGCTGGGCCATTGCTTTTCCAGGATTTTCATTTGGGCCATGATTTGATCGGCCATTTTTTTTATATTGCCGCCCTCTTTAGGGCTGCCAAAAAGAATAAGGCTTTCAACTCCGCTGGTTTTAAATTTTTGGCGGCTGTCCTTCGAAACTCCCGAAGTTATTTTTGCGACGTCCTTCAGAAAGATTGGAGATCTTCCCCGAGCAGAAACGCGAACCTGAGAGAGCAGTTCGAAGCTGTCCACATTCTTTGGTAAATCAATCAGGTAATCTTTTTCGCCCAATTTTAAAGTACCACCGGTAAGACCGATCACTGCAGATTGAATGGCTCTTTGGATTTGCACGCTCGAGATTTCATATTGAGCCAATTTTTCTGGAATAATGCTAACCGTGATCTCTTTGCGATTCGGGTTCCATAGACCAAAGCTTCCGACATCTTCGATTTTGGATTCCAAAGGTGTAACCATAGGCTCAAGGGTTTGGTAAAGATCGTCGAGTGAACGCATAGGACTAAAAAAACTGACCGCGAAAAACCCACGGTTTTCGCTCCAAGAATTAACAGAAATATTTCGGCGGATGTCTTCACTGGCACTGGCAAAGCGAGTGTTCACAAGAGTTTTAACTTCGTTGATCGCCTTTGTAGGATCGGCTCCCCAATCAAAGGTCAGGCGATAATTGGTATTTTGATTCGAGTATTCAGCGACAAGATCTTTGACGGAAACATGATCAACCTTAAGGCCTTGAAGATTACTTTCTAAACTGCTTCCATAAGCTTCGTAAAATTGCTGGGACGAAAGCGATCCCATCGGAACATTGATCGAGACAGCGACTTGGCTGCTGTTGGGAAAAAGCGAAATAGGCAATTGCATTCCGCTGAGAATGCCCCATAAAGCCAAGGCCCCGAGAATAACATACACTCTCAAGGGTCGAGTGTAGAGATGACTCATTGAGTTTTCTCGGTGGCCGCGGGAGTTTCAATTTCAAGGATATCATTTTCCTTGAGGGGGCGGCTGGAGCGCACAAGAATCTTATCTCCTTGAGCTAAACCCGATTTCACGACGAAAGAGTTGTCTCGCTGTTCGCCGAGCTCGATGGATTTTTTCGTGAAATGATCATTTCCCTTGAGAAGGCGAATCATGGGCTTGCCTTCTTGAAAGACAAGAGCTGATTCTGGAACCATAAAGATTTTGCCTTGGCTGATCTCGAAGGTCGCTTGGCCGATGCTGCCGATGGGTGGCAATTTCTTTTTTAAATCAGTGAATTCAAGTTCGGCACTGGCCGTACCTGTACGGGTGTCAACGAGTGGGCTAATTCCTGTGACCCGAAGAGGAAGTAGATCCTTTTCCGAATTCATTTTAAATTGTCCCACCATTCCGGATTGAATGCTGGACATCTCGGTGCTGGGAATTTCAGCCATCAGCTTCAAAGATTTTGGACTGATCACAGTAAAAAGTTTATCACCACGATTTACTTTTGCCATTTGGCTAGTCCAAATTTGGCTGATAACACCAGCAATTGGAGTGCGCACGGGAACTGCGGCGTAAGTAAAACCGGGATCTTTATTTTCGAGATAGAGAACAACTTCGCCGGCTTTGACCGGAGTGCCTAATGGCTTCACGATGCGTGTGACGTGGCCTTCGATATCGGCGCTCATCAGAGATTGAATTTTAGCTTCCACCTTAACGGGAATAATAATTCTTTTTTTATCGTCAAGAAAAGTGATCTCTTGAGTAAGAACTTTGGGTTTATCGGCGGGTTTCTGCGCTGGAGCGGGGGCAGCAAAAAGGGAATGGGTGGCTCCAACTAAAAGAAAGAAAATAATTAGCTTCACTGGTGGTCCTTTTTGAGGACCTAGACATAACCGAAACCACCTGGAACTTCAATGAAAGTGAAAATAATTCCTGCTAAAAACTGCCAATCGAAAAGTGCAGGCGATAGATGTCCTCGTTAGCGCGACGATCCAGTTTTTGCCCAACTTCAATATTCACAGGTCCCACCGGTGTGATGTAGCGAAGACCGAAGCCAATAGCGTCACGGTAATTGTCAGGAATGCTCAGTCCGCTGATTTTCACCAGACCACCATCGTAGAAAACGCTTCCTCCGAAATCTCCAGCAATAGGGAAACGGAGTTCTGTTTTAATTAAAGACATGATCGCGCTGGAGGTTAAGTAGTAAGGAGTATCCTTATCGACACCTAAATCAGTCACCGAGGGAAGAACTTCGTTGGTGCCGATGTCAAAACCACGCAGTGTCGAACGACCGCCTAAGATAAAACCTTTTTTATCATAAGGAACACCACAGTTGATGCAATTGGCGACGTCGGTTTTGTAAAGATTTTCAATGTAACCGGCTTGAAATGAATTTGCCCAAACCCATCGAGGCTTCAGCGGATAATAATGGGTAAAGCTGCCGGTTGTGCGGTAGTACTCGATGGTTTTAGATGATCCAAATTGGGGAGAGGCGTACTCGAAAGTTAAGCGAGTGAAAGTTCCCTTTGTGGGATTAAATAAATTATCGCGGTAATCGACTTCGACGGCTGGGCCGATCGAGGCAATATCACTGCGTTTAATTTCAATATTGTTTTCGATATTAAAGTCGCGAGACTGGGCCAAATTGTACAAGTCAAAAGATCCAGTGACGTGCGAAGTGAAATCTTTTTCCAAAGAAAAGGTGTACTGATTTAAATCAGTACCGATTTTGGTGTTTAAATCAGAAAGCGTTTTTTGCAAAGAGGCATTGCTGCGGAAACGGACTCGTGAATCAAACAGATAGGGCTCTAAATAGCCAATCGTGCCTTTGGTCTCTAAGAAACGGATTTGTCCAACGTTGTAATTTCCTTCGACTCGGACCGAAATGCCTCGCCCGGTTCCAAAAATATTGTTGTAGCCGACGCCAGTGAAACCACGCAGAGTAAAATCTCGCTCATTCGTGGCGCCAACCCCAATCGTAAAAAGACCAGGATCGCGCTCGGTGACTCTGACTTGGACAGTTCGTTCGGCAATGTTGGTTTTTTCTTCTAATGTTTTGACTTCAACAGAGCTGAAGTAACCCGTGCGCTGCAAACGGGAAATTGATTCTTCGATTTTTGAAGGAGTTAAAATATCTTTCACTCCAAATTCAAGTTCTAGAAGAATGATTTTTTCTTTCGTGAAGGTATTTCCTTCAACCAAGATCGAGGCCACCTCAACTTTGGGTCCTTCGAAAATATTGAATTGCACTTGAGCCTTGGTGTTCGTTTCATCGTACTTCACAAGGTCTTCCTGATTCTCATTCAAGAGAACCATTTCTAAATAGCCTTGCTCGTGATAAAAAGTTTTTAGTTTTTGGATAGCGGCCTGAAGGACATTCAGTTGAAGGGGACCGCCAATAACCAATTTCAATTCAGCTAATAAAACATCAGCTGTAAAAGATTTTTGTCCAATAAAATTCACTTGAGTCAACTCTGTTAGAGGCCCCTCATCAAGATTAACAAAGATGCTCAGTTGATCTTTGGTTTTGTTATACTGAGTGCGAGTCGAAATTGGTTTTGCTAAAAGGTAACCCTGATTTTGCAGATTCACCTTCAAGGTATTTAAGCTGGTCTCGAAATCAGCCTTACCATAATAGCCATCTTGGATCAGCTCCGGAGCATCTTTGCGTAAAAGCTTAGCGTAATCTTCCGAGGGCCGAGATAATCGGCCAGAGAAAACAATTTGTGAGATTCTGACCTGTGGGCCTTCTTCGATATCGATTTGAATTTTCGTATGAACCAGATCTTTTCCCGGCAGCTCCTGGGCTCGAACTTCGACCCGAGCATAACCGCGAGACAAATAAAATATTTTTACTCGATTGGACATTTCATTAGCGATATTTGGATTTGAAGAATAAAAATTATCAAGATCAATAATATCTTCCAGATAGCCTACAGAATAATTTTTGGCTCCGTTAATTACAACCGCCGATCTTGTTGTCTTTTCTAGCTTAAATGAAAGGTAAGCTTCATTGCCTGTGGCATTGAATAAAATTTCTGGCCCAGTGATTTCAGCACGGTAGTATTGATGCTCTGTTAGATAATCACGAATTACTTTTTGCAATTCCACTTGAAGATTGTCAGAGAACACCGATCCTTGTTTTGACCGCAATTCTTTTTCCAGTTTCTGATTCAAATCAGGATGTTCCGATAAGATTTTAAGACCTTTCAGCAAAGTCCTTTGATTTTCACGAATTTCAATGATGACATCGGTTTGATGGGGCTCTGTGGAAGGAAAACTGATTTCGACTTCGGCATTGTTGAAGCCATTTTCCTGATAGAATTTCTGCACTTTGACGCCGTTTTCGAGGACTTGGTCGGGATCCAGAGCGTCGCCTGCTTTAATATTAAAAAATCCTAAAATCTCAGATTCAGAAAAAGTTTCTTCACCCTTCAGAGTAACTGATTTAATTCGGTTCGTGGGAATAATTTTAAATTCAATCTCACCTTGATCATTGCGCACGACTTGCACCAAATCCAAATTGGATTTTTGATGCAACCATTTCATCATTTCTTCAATCTCTTGAAAGCTGAATTCGATTTTTTCCTGCAACTTGAATTTTTCCACCAATTCTTGACGCAGTTCCGACGACAGATTTTCTGTGCGAAGACGGTTCTTTGCCCATGAGTTTAATGAGAGAAGCACAAAAAACATCACAAACGAAAGTTTCTTCACTTGAAACCTCTTTTGTAAATCAAATCTAAACCAAGAATCGATTCCGAAGCTTTCTGCGTTCCTGTTTCAGATTCTCTGAACTCACCCGAAATATTCGCTGAAAAGCTGGGGTTAATGAGATACTGCAGTTTCGCTTCCTGAGTCGAGGTGTCTCGCAAAGTACGACTCACCGAAACTTCGACCTTTTTGCTGAGCTTCTTACTGATGATGGCTTTGGGCACAGTGATATTTTTTGACGAATCAAAGGAGCTTGAAAACTGCAAAACAACTCCTAAGCGGTCCTGCAGCGTACGATTGATTTGTGTCTTTGAAAGTACGGCAGCGCCAAGCTCTAAGCCTGCTTGCGTGGCTTGTTCGCCGGATTGAACATTTTTTTCCAATCGCTGCGATGTTACGCCCAGAGCCAGCAAGGAAATAATTTCGGGTTCAGGAAGTGGTGGCATACTGGTCAATCGAATGTTCGGAGCTTTTGCTAAGCCCTGAACTAATATATTGATGTCATATTCGTCCAGACGTGATTGTGCTGAAACGTAAAGCTCGGGGTTAACCTCGGTGGGATTGTTAAAGTTAACACTTCCAGATTGCAATTCGAAAATTTTATCTTTGAAAACCAATTTCGTATTTTTTTCGATGTTGATTCGTCCAAGTAAAATTGGATTCAAAGGAGGACCCTTGACTTGCAGTTGGCCAGTAACAGTTCCGTCCATTTGGGAGTTTTTAACTTCAGCCCCTCGTTGCAAGATCACTTGCAAATCAAGAATCAAAGGCTCGAAGGAATTTTCTTTCAAAGACTTTGGCAAATAATTGCTTTGGCGGGCTGAAACCAAATTTCCACTTTCATCGCCAAACTCTTTTTCGAAAAGTGCGGAAGTCACATTGTAGGTTCCTGACAGCAAGAAAGGAAACCAACGTCCTGAAAAAACCAATTCGGCATTTCCTGACGAGCGAACTTTATCGGGAATGATCAGATTAATACCTTCAGCTTTTAATTTTAAATTGATAGGGAGATCGCGCCATCCCTGAATTTGAACATCGCCAGAGCCTGTGACGACTCCTCCGGCCAACTGAGCTTTCAGATCTTGCACTAAAACTTTGGAGTGTGAAAAAAGAATTTCCGTATTGATCCGGTCAATCGGGTGGGGGAAGCCTTTCAATTTCAAAAAGACATCCTGCAGCTGAGCGCTGCCCAGAAGCTGAGGTTTATAGATGGCGCCAGTGATTGAAGCGCTGCCGCTGGCGGGTCCACCCAAGTCTTCCAGAAATGGAAGAAACATGTGAAGCAAACGAAGTTCAACATTGGCTTTCAACTGCAGATTAAGTTGTTCCAAAGTAAAATCATTTCCCGTCAATTGCACATAATTGTCTTGTCCTCGAAGCGAGAAATTCTTGAGATCAATTTTTCCATTGCTTGCAGTGATTTCGATGGGCCCGACATTTTGTAAAGTGAGAGGTCCACGTTTCAAATAAACATTGATGGCGCTGATTTTACCCGAACTTTTAAAAAGATCACCGTTCTCCGAAACAAGATTCACTTCACTGGTCAGCTGAGACTGATATTCATTTTGTAAAAAGCCAGCGTCGAAGAGAGATAAAATTTGGGTAAAGTTCCAGTCGATGGTTCTGACATTAATCTTTAACGGAGTATGGCCAACTTTAAATGGCCATTGAATATCGCTAATGATTTTTTCTCCGAATAACTGATTCTTGATTTCGATGGCATTGCGATCGATCTTCACCAGGAACTGACTTTCGGGAACTTCCTGTTCGTCAATAACGGTATCGGTAACACGGCCTTGTAAATCCAAGCGGGGTTCTGAAATTGATCCTGTGAGTTCCGCCTTGCCATTCAGCAAGCCAAAGATGCCACTGTTGATGCTGTTCACCAATTCTGATTCATCCAGCTTTAATTGCTCGGCCATTCCCGAAAGTTTCAGTTTTTGGGACGAGCTGACTTGCCCGTTCACGCGTATCGCTGAATTGTTTTTGTGAACTTCGACCAGATCCGTTTTGATGTTTCCGTCCAAGGCTGTCAGATTAAAAAGAAATCTTCCAAAACTTTCGGTCGCAATTTTTCCATTTTTAAATTCAGATTCCAATTTGTAATTCATTCTCCAAAAGTTCAATGGACCTTCAAAACGTAATCGCGCTTGACCGGCCCCTGAAACTGAAACTGGAAGTGGAAAAACATCTTCAAAAATCCAAGCCACATCCACCAAATCGGTTCGTGGAAAATCGATTTGCCCCAGAAGTTCATTCTTGTGAAAATTAATATCTAGCATCCCCTGAAAGGTCGAGCGGCTCATAAGACCTTCGATGTCTTTAAAGTACAAATGACCCTCTTTATAGGAAAGTTGGGTCCCGAAACTTCCTAAACGATATTTTTCAAGAACATAATCCTGAGCCTGAATTTTCATTCCGAAAGTGGCTGCATGGGAATTGCCCTCGGTGCTTCCTTCGACGGCGGCAACTCCACTCATTTCCAGGTTCCCCAAATTTTTAATATTTTTAAAATTAAGTTCCGGACTTTTATAGCTGATCTTGAAACCCTGATCGTAAATGATTGTTCCTTCGGACTGCCCTTGGCTGTCGCCAAGTTTAACGTTGGCTTTGTACTTCACCTGATTCAAGTCGACTTGCAAGGTGCCGTTGCCGCTGAACTCGTCAAGCTTAACAATGGGCTTTCCGGTGAAATTTCCTTTGCTATTCACGTGTAGATCTTTTCCGATAACTTCACCTTCACAGTCAGCCACAAAGGGGACCAGTTGTCCTGTGCAGGGCAAATGGCCTTGCACTTGGAGTGCCACAGGAATATCCCCCAGTCGAAGTGAGTGAAAAAGTTTTAACAAATCAAGATTTTCAATATCAACATCAGTTTTAAATTTAAATTCATGGGTGAGCTCTAAGTCCGATTTTTTTAATATCAGTCGTCCTGCTGGATGAAGGGCTTCGATTTTGTTAAGCAGCAAGCTGCGGTTTTTAAATTCTCCCGACAATTGAGCATTGCCAATTTCAAAAGCTTCAACTTGAACATCTCGGGTGTTGAGCTGAAATTGCCCTGTTAGGTTATCGAAGGTGTCGATTTTAATCTGCCCCTCCGAGTGAACCTCCCCAGCGACAGGAGGCAACTTCCAACTGGGGTTGATGTTTTTAATTTGCAAACCCAAATCTGATAAATCCAGAGAAGTTTTAAAATTGAAATTTGCTTTCGGGTGCAGTTGGATGCGATGGAAGTTGTCCACCTGACCTTCGATATTAATTTTATTTTTATTCAGGGAAGTTTCGAACTGCAAAACCTTCAGCGTTTTCGGCGTCAGCTGAAACAAAGTTTCTATTCCTAAGCTTCCTTTGCCATATTTTTTAAAATCCATTTCCGCTTGTTTAATCGAAGTGCGCACTTGAAGCTTTTGCGCCTGCAGAAGCATGCCCAAACTTGAATCTTTAAGTGTCAGTTGCCCACCAAGATCTTTTGAATGCAAAGTTAAATTAATTTTTTCGAGGAAAAGTCGATTGATTGGAACCTGAGACAATTTTTTAAAAAACTGCGCTAGAGGAAATTCTTGGGGCTTTGACGGAGAATTCAGTAAAGGATCTAAATTAAAATCTGTTTTAAGGCCTTCAATAGTCAAAGCGGAAAGCACTAAACGACCCAACAGAATTTGGAAGGGGTCCACTTGCAAACGAACTTCGGTGATTTCGGTGGGGGAAATTATCTTTGCGAATTCAGGTTTTGGTTGAATCGAAACCGATTTCAAAATAAGAGTGGGCCACACCCATCGCAGCTCGACTTGCTGTGCCTGAACGATCACAGGTATTTGTGGCTGCGTGCTGGTGTAAGCACGGACTTCGTTCTGTAAAAATAAAGAAAGCCGAGGCCACAACAGAAGCTGAAACACTCCACCTAAAAAGAGGAAAAGAATCGTCGGGGTGAGAAGGATCCAGAATGTCCTTCTCAAAAATCCCTCCAAGTCTCGAGCAAGATCGAGGCCGAGCGATAACTTGGGCGGGTGGCTAACAAACTTTCTAAAATTTCAATGGCCGTGTGTTTCTGTCCCAGGCCCCAGAAGGCTTGAGCTCTCAGCAAAGCTGTTGCAAAAAAAGTTTCAGGATCTGCGGCAAAGGTAATTTCGATTCTAATAAGATCATCCAATAATTCAATGTAGCGTCGAGTTTTTAATTGGAGTTCAGTTTTTAGCCACACCGACGACAGAGATTCAGGGGCAAATTGTAAAATTTGATAAGCAGCTTCGTAGTCGTCCAGCATAAGTGCAGCGATAGAAAAATCGACAGCCATTTCAGGTTCGGCTTGTGCAGCTTCAGAAAGAGATTTTTCAAAAACTTCCAGTTGATCTTTTTCCGAGTTTTCCTGAAATGAAAAATCGATGTTCTTTAAACCAGCATAGCGATTGAGAACATCATAAGCTTGGCGTTCTTTGGCTTGTTCCTGTTCTTTTTTAATTTCCGGATCATTAGGAAACATTTTATTAAGACGAACCAACAATTCTTTTTCGGCAGCAAAGAGCCGCTGAGTTCGTAAAGTCTGTAAACGCTCAATCAAATCTTTTTTCACCAACGGAAGGTTCTGCTGGGCTTGCTGATGCTTTTCCGCGCGCCAGTTTTGCATTTCCCCAATCAGCGCATCCCACTTAAAACTTCGGCAGGCCTGGTAATAGCCCTTTGTTTCTTTCAAGCCCTTCTGAAATGAACTCAGAAGTTCAGGATCAACTTCTTCATAGAGTTCATCGACAGCTTCGATAAGGTGACCCCAGGGGAGAGTGAATTTTTTCTCTCGGAGATGTTTAATTACAAAATCAATCAGCAGCTGCGCCTGCCCGCTTCGCAACAGAAAAATATAAAGAGAATTGAGATTATTTTCTGTCCGTTCGGATTCGTCTTCTTCCAATTTTTTGAGTAAACTTAGGCCGATAGAATCAAAGGGTGTTTGATTCTGCAAAAGCAGTTGAATTTCCAGTTCGAAGGTTGAATGGGACAAAAGCTCTCCATCAAAATAAGCCTTCGCAAAAGCTTAAATTATTACCTTCTTATTTTGACGGCTTTTGTAATGAATCAGGAGACTTAATACGTTGCGTTAACATCCAGTTTTACTTCATATTTACGCGTTCAACATAGTCTCCAGTCGAGGTGTCAATTCTGAGGACATCGCCTTCGGAAATGTGCAGTGGAACTTGGACCACTAGACCTGACTCCATGGTCGCGGGTTTAGTCGCACCAGAAACGCGATCGCCCTTAATTCCTGGGTCTGATTTCGCAACTTTCAGGTTTACAGCTTTGGGAACTTCAATACCAACTGGTCTTTCGTTGAAGATCATGACCATGACTTTGAGATTTTCGTTCAGGTAATTGGCTTGTTCTCCCACTTCGTCGGGAGTCATCATGATTTGTTCGTAAGAACTTTGGTCCATAAAGTTATAGCCA
Source organism: Pseudobdellovibrionaceae bacterium (assembly GCA_021731025.1). GTDB lineage: Bacteria > Bdellovibrionota > Bdellovibrionia > Bdellovibrionales > Bdellovibrionaceae > UBA5009. The sequence continues at coordinate 29,858 of JAKFYD010000059.1, forward strand.
TTTTCATCTTTATAAAGATAACTCATCTCTTTGACTTCGATGTCTGGTACGCCAAACTTTTCACCGGATTTGATTGTTAATTCTCGGTTTTGTCCCGTCAAAAGATTGCGAAGCTTCGTGCGAGTGAACTGATTTCCTTTTCCTGGTTTAACGTGTTGGAAGTCAACGATCACGTAAGGTGCATCTTCCATCAAAATTTTTAAACCTTTTTTAAAATCACCTGTTTCGTACATAAAATTCCTTGGTCAAAAGAGATTATTGAAGAGGTTCAATAAACTTGATTTGGCCAAAACTGTCAAACAGGGGATTTAATGTCTTCGATTTTGCGAAGCAGCATGCGCAGCTTTTCTAACTTTCGATGGGCCACTTCTCGTTCACGAGACATGCGCGGCTGAATGATTTCGGCGGCACTGGCTTGTTCGTTTCCGGTCAGCAGTGAGGTCTGAGTGCGGCTTCGCAGAAGCCTTTCCCGTTGATCCAACTCAATCTGAGAGCCAAATTCTGATTTGGCTTGAGTCAGAATTTCGTGAGCTCGGCTGAGTTCATTGCGAACAATAAAGGCATCCAACAGAGATAAAATTCTTTGCAAAGAACGACTGGCACCCGATATCGCTGAAACTTCGGGCGGCGATTTCGAAATAGAGCTTTCAACAGCTGGGGCTCTGCTTTTAAGTGACTCGATCGACTCGAGCTTGGTCATGGCAAAGACATCATCTTCGTAATCAATTGCTGTCAGGCTTTCGAGTTTCTGAACAACTTTGCGAGCTTTAACGGATTGAGGATTCAGAAATAATACCATCTTGTAGGCCCGCAAGGCTTCTTGAGGTCGCTTCAGTTCAAGTAGTAAATCTCCCTCGAGCTGATGGGCCGAGATGTTTTCGGCCGATATCTGCGAGGCCTTTTGCACAGTGGTCAGGGCCTCTTGAAGTTTCTTTTGATCTTTAAGAATTTTCGCTAAGACAAGGTGGCCCGAGGCGAACTCAGGGTGGCGACGTAAACCTTCGCGAACAGTTCGTTCCGCCAAGGATAAATCTCCGGATTCGCGATAGGCATCCGACAAAGGTGCAAAAACCAAAGAGGATGGATCTTTTTTAAGCAGCTGGCGGTATTTTTCAATCACCGCAGAGTCGTACTTGGCCATACTTGACATCGTGTCACTCAAAAAATAAATTTTCAACCTTGTTCATTGACCCCGACTGAACTTCCTTTTCAAATGGAGGAATGAAGCTACGTATACTTGGCTTGGATCCTGGCTCTCGGGTGACAGGCTATGGAATTATTGAATTCGACGGCCGCGATGTGCGCTACCTGAAGCATGGCATTTTGAATGTCTTTTCACAGAACCCCGAGTTTTCTCAACGTCTCGCTTTACTGGGACAAGGTTTGCGTCAGGTGCTGCTCGAATATAAACCGCAACATGTCGCAATAGAACGGGTTTTCTTAGGCCGAAATGCTGACAGCGCCTTCAAACTTGGGCATGCTCGTGGAGTTGCGGTGTACGAGTCTACACTTATGGGCTGCGAGTTTCACGAGTATACGACCCGAGAAGTTAAGAAGGGCGTTACGGGAAATGGTGGCGCCGAAAAGTCTGAGGTCATGTCAGTGCTGTACAGAATATTAAATATTCCTCTTCAAGGACACCAGGAAAAATCTTTCGATGCTTCAGATGCTTTGGCCCTTGCTTACTTCCACAGTCAAAAATTGCAAATGCAGAACTTGATTCGTCGATCTGTGCAAATATAGAAATGGGTTTTAAGATCCAGGAGTTCAAAAATGATTGCTTACCTTAAAGGTCAACTCATCGAAATTGCGACCGATCATGTGATTGTTGATGTCAATGGAGTTGGCTATGAAGCTGCGGCTTCTTTGCCAACAATAGATCAGTTGCGCTCCTTCCAGGGCCAAACCGTGGCGTTAAGGATTTACACTCACGTGCGTGAAGATCAGTTGCAGCTTTTTGCCTTTCTTCACCCTGAAGAAAAATCTTTATTTTTATCCTTTTTGAAAGTGAATGGAATCGGCCCCAAAGTGGCCTTAACTATTTTATCGGGTGCGACCTGGTCGCAAATTTATGATCTCATCGAAAGAGGAGACGCGAAGGGTCTATCCAGTTTACCGAAGGTGGGTAAAAAAACCGCCGAACAAATCATTCTGACTTTACAGGGAAAATTGGTTCGTGCTGATGATCAAACTAAATCTGGTGGAAGTTCTCAGTGGCAGCAAATTTCTTTTGCCTTGGTGAATTTGGGATTTAAATCAAGCACCGTCGACAATTTCGTTTCGGGTTTACCGAAAGATATTAACATTGAAGAAGGGGTTCGGCAGGGGCTTCTGGCTCTGTCGAAAAATTAATTATGAACGAAATTTTTGAAACTGAAAAAAATCAAATGAGTGAAGGTGAGAAGGTTTGGGAAAACCAACTGCGACCTCACACTTTTTCCGAGTTTCCAGGTCAGGATCAGATCAAGGAAAAGCTCCAAGTTTTTATGCAGGCGACGAAACAGCGGCAAGAGCCTTTGGACCATGTTTTATTTTCGGGCCCTCCTGGCTTGGGAAAAACCACTTTGGCCCAACTGGTGGCCGCGGGTTTAGGTGCGCCTTTTAAAATGGCATCGGCTCCGGCGCTCGAGAAAAAAGGGGACTTGGCTGCTTTGCTGACGAGCTTACAACCTTTTTCGGTTTTGTTCCTTGATGAAATTCATCGGCTGAATCGCACTCTTGAAGAATATCTCTACACAGCCATGGAAGATTATTACATCGATATCATGACCGGCGAGGGCCTTGGTGCTCGGCCTATGAAATTCCAATTGGCTCCCTTCACATTGATCGGTGCAACGACTCGTGCAGGATTGTTAAATGCTCCTTTCCGTGATCGTTTTGGAATTGTCGAGAGATTAAATTTCTACGACAAAGCTTCTTTACAACAAATATTACTTCGATCAGCGAAAGTTCTGGGCGTTAAAGCTCAAGAAGAAGGGGCCGAAGTCATTGCCCGACGTTCACGGGGCACGCCCCGAATTGCGAATCGTCTGTTAAAGCGAGTTCGCGATTACGCTCAGGTCAAAGGCAATGGTGAAATTGATGCAGAGCTAGCTTCCTACGCCCTCGATCAGTTGGGCGTCGATCAATTTGGTTTAGATCAAATGGACCGACGTATTCTTCAACTGATTCATGAAAAATATCAGGGCGGGCCCGTGGGAATTGAAACTCTCTCGGCGGCATTGAGTGAAGAAAAAGACACTCTCGAAGAGGTCTATGAACCTTTTCTAATTCAAGAAGGCTACATTCAAAAAACTCAACGTGGACGCGTTCTTACTGAAAGCGCAAAAAAATACATGTCTGAGGTTGTATGCAACTAAAAGCCCCATGGGAGGTGGAAGTGTTTCGTGGTTCTCACCGCGAAAGCCTTCATCGGGTGGCACTCTCTGTTGTTGATCTGGACGGCCATTCCGTTCAGGGAGCTGGTGACGTCGACTATCCTGTTTATCCTCGGTCGGCGATTAAATTTTTGCAGGCCATTCCTTTTGTCGAGACCGGAGCTTTTCAGTCCTATCAATTGGGACCAAAACATTTGGCCTTAGCTTGTGCATCTCATCAGGCGGAATCTTTTCATTTAGAAATTCTTTCGGAATGGATTTTCAAACTGAAATTACGAGACGAAGATTTAGCTTGCGGTCCTCAGCTGTCTCCTCACAAGCCAACGGCTGAAGCATTAATTCAACAAAAAAAACCGCTGATGCGTTTAATGAATAATTGTTCAGGGAAACATCTAGGAATGTTAACGACAGCCTTATTTCAACGAGAACCCGTGAAGGATTACCATTTAGCTTCTCACCCTGTGCAGAAAAGAATTGCTCAGGTCTTAAAAGAACTTTCTGGATTTGATTTTACAAAAGCCAATTACGGAATTGATGGTTGTGGAATTCCCACTTACTCGGCGCCGTTAAAAACTTGGTCTGTCGCCATGGCGAATTTGCTCAATACGAAAAATTCTTCCGAGCGCCAAAAAGTTTTTGCTACTATTTTGGAGGCCGTCCTTCAGCATCCTGAGCTTGTCTCTGGATCCGAGCAGATGGACCTTAAAATCCAGAAGTTAGCTCGGGGAAAAATCATCTTGAAGTCGGGTGCTGAAGGATTTTGCTGTGGTCTTCTGCCCGAAAAAGGTTTAGCTTTCGCCCTAAAGGTATTGGATGGAAACGGGCGAGCCGTACCCGCGGCAATTCTTGGAGTTTTGCGGGATCACGCCCAGCTTCCTGAAGAGCTCATGGATAAAATGGGCCGCTTGCTGACTCCAGAAATTACAAATACTCGCCAGGAAA
>JAKFYD010000066.1 GCA_021731025.1 Pseudobdellovibrionaceae bacterium
CGATACAATTGGAATTTTCCAATATCAAAGACAATTATCAACAGATCGCTGAATTTAAATACGAAGAAGCTTGCGAGTGGAATAAGGAAAGGGCACGCGCGGAATATGAGTTAGATCTGCATATCGCTCGCGTTCGTTGCGGCGAGCTTTATTGGTTAAGGACTACATTTGAAGGCATTGATTTGGTTGATCTGTCTTTGGCTATAGCTCAAGAGCTTTATCCGGAACGCAAGTGGGAAATTTTGGAAAATGACGAAGACGCCATTGTTACAGATCGCAAAAGGCAAATCGTTTTTGACATCAAGAACTTTGATAAACTGTCTGCGCGTGGGTCTTTATTCTATTTGGGTGATCGATATTTACCTCTGACTGAAGCCGTCGTTCATGAGGTCGAAGAATTTCGAAAAGAAAGAATTCGATTTTTCGAAAACACTTTAAATATTATAAAAAATTGCTTGGCTAATTCTGGCGAGATCGATCCTGGGCAAAGCCATTAGCTTTACCACCAAGAATTAAAATCACTTAGCAATCTTTCTGGGTACAAGCGAGATATGTAATTCACAGCCAACAACGGAGGCGGCCTTTGTCAAAGTATCAAGCGAAGATGAAGTGTAGTCTTCATCAAAAACACGCGTCGTCGTTGTTGGACTGCCTAGAGCCTTTCGGACTTTGTTCTTATTCGTCTTAGTTGCAATCATTCGCTTTTCAAGTTGATAAACGAAAGTTTTTTTTGCGGCTCTTGCAGCTACCTCAACTTCTATACCTTCTTTCTTAAGAAAATCATTGAAGCTTGAACCTGTGTTCGGATTACTTTTCTTGCGCATGATTTCTATTTCCTTTCTTTAACTGCTGATCAATTTGCTTTTCAGCGTGAACCCACTTCTTCATTCGTTCCCAACCCAAATCAAGATCACGTTTTGGTGCTTTCTGGCTGGTCTTTTTGAAAAAGTGAACCAAGACCATTTTTGAATTTGAGACAAAGAACAGTGTTCGATATTCGATATTGATAACTGTATGCCTAACCTCGTAAAGAGTTTTTTCAAATTCTCCTCGACCAGATCTCAATCGATCCACATAAGGCCTATCAACTCTCCAATTCAGTTCAACAAACCGAATGTCTTCGCCAACAATCGTTTTTGCCGGCCGACCGAGTTTAAGTAAAACCTCTTTTACGGGCTCGTTACCTAATTCGGATTTATAGAAGACAGCGTGAATGCGCTTGGTATGTACAGGCGCTGTAATTGGCTTCGATATCATTTAACTGTACTCCACAGCGTACTTAATGTCAAGTGCCTAATTTTGAGATTTAGTAGCCTGTTTTGGCGTAATCCTATTCAAAGGAAGGGCCGTCTTTAAAACGAAAGAATGTTATATTTAAAAAGTTTTAATTCTTGCTACGAAGAATGAAATACAAATCCAAGTCCTGCAGCAATTAAAATTAACCAGGTGGAATTTATTTTAAATTTCACCAACAGAGCAAGACTCAACAAGAAAATTACTCCGCCGTAGAGGTTGCTAACAGTATCTTTCGCTAAAATAAGAGCAGCACCAGCCATCAGGCTAAGCGACGCTACGTTCAGTCCATCAAGCAGAGTTGCTGTCCATTTTGATTTGCGAAGAACAGGAATAAATGGAGCACTCAGCGCAACAAACAGAAATGCAGGAGCAAAGATACCGACGGTTGCAAACAGAGCTCCTTCATGGCCCGAAATCAAATAGCCAATGAAAGTTGCCGTTGTAAAAACTGGCCCTGGAGTGAGCTGCCCAACGGTAATCGCATCAATGAGTTGTTGCTGAGTGATCCAATGATACTTTTCAACCAGATCATTTTGTAAAAATGCGATCAGTACGTAACCACTGCCAAAGAGCACAGATCCTACTTTTGCAAAATACCAAAACAAATGAGCAGCAGCGACTTTACTCTGTTGAGTTAATTGTGCCCAGGCTCGCGTTAATGGGGACACTTGCAAAATAAGAAATGAAAACAATAAAGATTTACCCGGGGGCTTCGGTTTAATTCGAAGAACCAAATTCAAAATCGCAACAAGGAATAAAACTAAAATTTCCTGCCCCGACATTAAATATAAAATTAAAGCCAGCGCAGCACAGAAGCCAAGAATCCAATCTTTGATCGCAGTTCGAGATAAACTCCACACGGCCTGAGCAATGATCGCTAAGATCACCGGCTTCACTCCAAGAAAAACAGATTGAAGCTCTGGAAGAGAACCGAATTTAACATAAAATACGGCGATGGCCCAAACGATCAAGAAAGCTGGAGCAATGAAGCTTGTACCTGCGACAAGCAGCCCCTTCCATCCTCTCGTTTTGTAACCAATATGGATGGCCATTTCTGTCGAGTTAGGACCCGGAATCAAATTGATAGCTCCAAGTAGATCCAAGAATTCTTCCTGTGAAATCCATTTACGACGACGGACAATTTCTTCATCGATCATGGCGAGATGAGCCGCAGGACCGCCGAAAGCTGTTGCTCCGATTCGACCGAAGACAAGAGCCAACTCTTTGAGGCTGGGTTTTTCGTGGGCTAAAAGTTTTTGCTCAATAGGCATTTAACTTTTCCTTGCCACTAATTTTCTTAACTCTACTAAAGTGATTGTTATTAGTGAAAATGGCAATATGAAGGTCAGGTCGTCCAATGACAGTGGTTGTAAACCAAATATTGTTTGCGAAAGAGGTATGTAGTGAAGGCTAAGTTGCAAAATACCAGTTAGAAATACAACACCTAATAACCAAAAGTTGCTGAATGCACCGACCTCCCAGAAAAGACGCGTGCTAGATCTTGCGCCGAATGAACGAAAAAGTTGGCTGAAGACAAGACCTGTGAAGACATAGTTTCTGGATTGAGCGACATCGTTTGTACGTAGCAAATACCAATAGAGTCCTAGAGAAACTGTAGCTTCAAGGCAACCGACAACAATAACTTGAATCCATTCTTTGCGTCTCATAATTTCTTCGGAAATCGCCCGCGGTGCTTTTTTCATAAGGTTCGGCGATAAAGGATCAGCAATGAGCGTGAGTGCTGGCAGTGCGTCTGTCACAAGATTAATCCAAAGTAAATGCGCCGCCAGCAGCGGAAGAGGCAAACCCATTGTTACTGCCCCGAGAACAAGTAAGATCTCTGCGAAATTTCCTGTTAAAAGATAAACAATGGCTTTACGAATATTCTGAAAGATCCCGCGACCTTCACGAACTGCCGCAACAATAGTGGCAAAATTATCATCTGCAAGAACAATATCAGCTGCTTGCCGAGTGACCTCTGTCCCTGTGATACCCATAGCAATCCCAATATGAGCTTCACGCAAAGCGGGAGCATCGTTAACACCATCACCTGTCATTGCGACGATAGCCCCTTGGCTTTTCCAGTGGCGTACAAGCTTCAGCTTCTCTTCTGGTGTCGCCCGCGCGTGGACTCTGGTATCGAGCGACTCGCCCTCGAGAACAAGTCCAAGTTCACGAGCAATCGCCGCCGCAGTTTGCGGATGATCACCTGTAATCATGATTGGCATAATTCCTGCGTTTCTTGCTTCGCGAATTGCGAGCATGGCTTCGGTTCGTGGCGGATCGGCCAAGCCAAGTAGTCCTACAAGTGAAAGATCCTTTTCTTCAGCACTAAAACTTTTGGCAACTGCTAAAACCCGTAGGCCACGACCTGACATTTCACTGGCGATTTTTAATGCGGATTGCGCTACTGGGTCATCTCTTTTGCAAAGAGCAACTAAACTTTCGACCGCACCTTTGAGGTAATTAACTCCATCTTTTCGAAATATCGACATTCTCTTACGATCTGAATCAAAGGGCTCAGATGAGACCCTCGGATTATTGGTCTCAATTTCTTCCTTGCGAAATCCTTTTTCAAAGGCCGCAATCAAAATTGCTATTTCCGTTGGATCGCCAGTCCCTGAAATTTTATCAGTTCCAAGTTCAGCGTCGCAGCAAGAAGCGGCCACACGAATTAACTCGACTTGATCATCTCCCCAGAGTTCTCGGACACGCATCTGACCCGTCGTCAGAGTTCCAGTTTTATCCGTACAAATAACAGAAACACTGCCAAGAGTTTCGACGCTGGGAAGTTTTCGAATCAATGCATTTCTAGAAGCCATTCGTTGAACTCCTAAGGCGAGCGCGACAGTAACAATAGCAGGCATGCCCTCAGGAACAGCTGCTACGGCAAGAGAAACTGAGAAAATCATAATCTCTAGCCAAGAGGTGCCTTGCAGAACTCCAATGCCCGCAACAAGGACCACGACGGCAAGAGAAATTACAAGCAACACTTTGCCAACCCGAGCTAACTGCATTTGTAATGGAGTCGGTTCTGTTTGCGCAGTTGAAATCAAATGAGCGATCTTGCCGAGCTCGGTTTTCATTCCTGTTGCAACAACCTTAGCCTCTGCAGTCCCTGTGACAATAGAAGTTCCCATAAAAACGCGTCCTGTTTGCTCAGATAACGCAGGTCCATTCGACACAGAATCAGTCGACTTTGCAACGGGCATACTTTCACCGGTGAGAATAGCTTCGTTCACTTGAAGCTTTGAAGCATTCTTGATGTCGGCGTCTGCAGCGACGATATCCCCGGCCTCTAGTAAAAGAACATCGCCAGGAACAATTTCATGAGCCAAGATAACAGCTTGGTGCGCATCACGCAGGACTCGCGCCCGGGGTGAGGTCATCTCTTGAAGAGCAGCAATAGCATTTTCTGCTCGGTATTCTTGAAAAAAACCAATCAGAGCATTGATGATAAGAATTGCACCGATAGCGATAGCCTCAATTTTTTCACCCAGAGCTAGAGAAACAATGCAGGCAAAAATCAGAATGATAACTAAATGGCTTTTAAATTGTTCTGCAAAGAGCTTCCAGGTGGGCCGGGTTTTTTCTTTTTGAATTTCATTCAAACCATGCACTTTGAGAAGACATTTTGCTTCTTCATCAGATAATCCCGTTAAAGAATTTAGTTTAGTCATGGTTCCTTCAGTTTTTGCTCTGCATTTTAGATTTACTCGTAAAAAGTCCTATCATGGTTTTAGAATAATTTTAACGGGATGAAACTGCGTCATAAGAAATTGACAAAACAGTTTAATAGCCATTGTGATAGTGTTTATAGGAAAAGCTACAAAAGGGAAGTGCATGAAAGTTCAATTTTTTGGAGCCACCGGAACGGTTACGGGCTCTCGGTATCTGGTAACACATGGGAAAACTAAAGTTCTTGTTGATGCTGGTCTGTTTCAGGGCTTTAAAAATCTACGTTTAAAAAATTGGGATTCATTTCCAGTTAATCCCGAAGATATTGATGCTGTTTTGCTGACCCATGCACATCTCGATCACAGCGGCTATCTCCCTCTCTTGGTGAAGAATGGTTTTCGTGGTTCTATCTTTGCTACGGCTGCAACGATTGACCTTTGTCGAATTCTTTTGCCTGATTCCGGTTATCTTCAAGAGGAAGAAGCAAAATTTGCAAATAAACGTGGCTATTCAAAACACAAACCAGCTTTGCCACTTTATACGGTTGAAGACGCAAAAGCTTGTCTTGACCTTTTTGTTCCTGTGCCTTGGAAAGAGCCGAAGAGTCTAGCTAAACAAGGGCTTGGAGAAATCACTTTTGAGTTTCACCCCGCAGGACATTTGCTTGGGGCCGCAAGCATATTGATTCGTGCTGATGGCAACTCTATTTGCTTTTCGGGAGATGTCGGTCGAACTAATGATCCTCTCATTCGAAGTCCTGAGTTTCATAAAGGCTGCAATAATCTTGTTATCGAATCTACCTATGGAAATCGCACACATCCTGCGAGTGAACCCCAGGAAGAACTAAAAGATGTCATTTTGCGAACACTTAAAAGAAATGGAATTTTATTGATTCCGTCTTTCGCAATTGGCCGGGCACAGTTAATTTTATATTTCTTGCTTCAGCTTAAACGCAAGAATGCCATTCCAAAAGATTTGCCAATATATTTGAATAGCCCAATGGCATCTCAGGCAAATAAGACCTATGCAGCCCATCTTGGTGAACTCAAAATAAAACCCACAGAATTCCAAGAAATTTCTTCGATGGTTCAGATCGTGGGTTCGCCCGAAGAATCCCAAGCTCTGAATGAAAAAGGCGAACCGGCCATCATCATTGCCGCAAGTGGAATGGCGACTGGGGGACGGGTTTTACATCATCTGAAATCATTGGCACCAAACCCCAACAACACAATTCTTTTTGTGGGCTTTCAAGCCGGGGGCACGCGGGGTGATTTGATTGTGCGCGGGGCTGAAGAAATTAAAATTCATGGTGAGTACTGGCCAGTTCGGGCCGAAGTCGTCAATATGGAAACTTTATCTGCTCACGCAGACGCAAACGAAATTATCGGCTGGATTAAAGGTCTCGAAAATAAACCTAGACGTGTTTATGTCACACACGGGGAACCCGCAGCTGCAGATTCACTTCGACGTCGAATCGAGGAAGAGCTTCGGATTCCGGCTTTAGTGCCTGAATATGGGCAAGAGTTTAGTTTGTAATCAGAGGAAGTTATTATGAACACGGACGTCACCAAATTTATTAACACTTCAAAACAATGGCAGGAAGAAATCACCAAGCTCCGAACTGTTATTCTGCAAACAAAGCTCGAAGAAAATTTTAAATGGCGTTTGCCCTGTTACAGTCACAAGGACAGCAACATTGTCATCATTCAACCTTTTAAAGCTTGTTTAGGGTTGATGTTCTTCAAGGGAAGTCTTCTCAAAGATAAGAAAAAAATACTCATCAACAATGGTCCAAATTCTCAAGCCGCAAAAAGACTTGAATTTAAGTCAGTGAAAGAAATCACTCAGCAAGCTTCAACGATTAAGGAATACATCAAAGAAGCCATCTCCATTGAAGAGTCTGGACAAAAGGTCGAGTTCAAGAAAAAGCTCGACTCGATTCCGGAGGAGCTGAAAAAAATGTTCGTGAAAAAACCGAAACTAAAAGAAGCATTCAATTCACTTACACCTGGACGTCAGCGAGCTTACCTTCTCCATTTCTCAGGCGCAAAACAATCGTCGACTCGTCAGTCCAGAATCGAAAAGTGCATTCCGCGCATTCTGCAGGGAAAAGGGATGAACGACCGATAGGTTGCAGCAACTCATTTCTGGCGTACATCTTGCATTTTTAATTCCCCAAATCTTAAAAGGGGGAAGTATGGCTCATGTTATATCTTCAAAATCGCAAGTGAAAAGACAAGGACAAATGAACAAGGGTGATTTCTTTAAAGCCACACCAACGTCTGCAGCTCGAGATGATCTGCGTACAGCTTATAGTGGCGATGAAAATCATGGGCCTGCGCGCAAACAAAAAACAAGCACTGCAGGAGAGCACACTAAAGGCCGAAGATTGAGTAAAGGTTCGGGTAAGACGCCGGTACGGTAGGTTTGTCGGGTTGCTGTTATTGATCGACAGAGAAAAACACGACGCTAATTCCGACGGCATTGGTTCTACCTGAATTTTTATAAGAGTGTGGTTTGTCCCCGGGGAAAGTTAAGACATCTCCCTTTTCAAGGTGATGAACCTCACCCAATACTCCAATAGAAATTTGTCCACTTATACAGGTAAAATATTCCCTTGTTCCTTCAACATGGGGTGATCCTGTCATTGTGGATCCTGGCTCAAGGTGCAATTCATCCATTTCCGTCGAGGGAATTTTGTCTGGTAATAATTTTCGTAAAAGAATTCCATTTCGTGATTTTCTGTCAAGAGGAACATCTTTAGCCTTGATGTGTCTACACTCCGCTCTTGGCGAAGAAATCAGTTCATCAAAGGAAACCCCTAGACCTTGAGAAATTTTTAACAGTACGTCAAGAGTTGGGTTTGAGCTTCCAGATTCCAGAAGCGCAATAGACGCGCGAGTCGTTCCAGAAATCTTTGCTAATGAAACTTGAGAGATTCCTCTCTTCTCGCGAAGAGAGACAAGATTTTTCGCAATGTTCTGTCCTGCTTTGTCCTTCAAAATAACCATATGTCACTTTAATAACACTTTGGTTATTAAAATGTCCATAAGCTTTTATATCTAGTTCAGGAGGAAAAATGAAAATAAAATTAGATCACATCAATTTGACAGTTCAGGATATTAAAGAAAGCATAACTTGGTACCAGAAAGTATTTGGATTTAATCTAGTGGAATCCGGAATTGGCAGCCGAGGTCAGCCTTGGGCTATTGTTGCGGCTGATGACTCCATGATAGTTATGAGTCAGGACAAGGATAGGGGTAAAGCTAGTAAGCACCAAGAAGCGAATTTTCATAAAATATATCATTTTGGAATTCGTGTATCCGATGCAAATACATGGGAAACAAAAGTGAAAGAAAACGGACTCCGTTTAAATTACGGCGGTGTTATAAATTATCCCTTTTCACGCTCCTGGTATATTTACGATCCCTCAGGACATGAAATTGAAGTTTCGCACAGTGAGCAGGAACATCTTCAATTTCCTAAGCAGGAGGGCCAATGGACCTAATAATCTTCCTTTACAGGTGGAAAATTAAATCGGGGAAAGAAAATCAATTTGAAAAAAGTTGGGCGGTGGTGACGAAGGCCATGAGAGACCTGTGTGGAAGCTATGGATCGCGGTTGCACTTATCGGAAAGCGGAGAATATTTGGGCTATGCACAATGGCCAAGTATCGAGGCAAGAAATAAGTGCGAACTTGATTCGAGGTCATCACTTGCGCGGGACTTGATGCGTGAGGCAATTCAATTTTCTTACCAGGTTGAACAGCTAGAAGTAAAACTTGATCTTCTTATTGCGAAATAAATAAGTTCAATGCTTTGGCTTGTTCGAATCCGGAGTGGCTGTTAGTCTCGATACCATTATGAAAGATGAACAAAAAATAAGAAATCTCGTCAAAAAATGGATGGAATCCACCAAAGAGGGCGACACAGAAACCGTTCTGTCTTTAATGACAGATGACGTTGTCTTCCTCGTTGCTGGGCAAAAGCCTTTCGGAAAAGAAGTATTTGCTCAAGCAGCAACCCAAATGAAATCCGGTCAGCAAAGTGCTGTGCGATTCGAAGGCTCAAGCGATATTGAAGAAATAAAAATCTTAGGTGACTGGGCCTTTGCACGCGCAAAACTCAAAGTTAGTACTGTTCCCATTAATGGCGGAGAAATCACACATCGTTCTGGGTATACTCTCTCGATCTTTCAAAAAGGCCAAGACGGCGAATGGCGTTTATCTCGTGATGCGAATCTTTTGACGGTGGATAAGTAAGGAGTGGTTATGCAAAAAACAATGACCTTTCTAATGTTTGTTGGCGATAAAGCTGGTAAGGCTGAAGAAGCTATTAAGTTTTACACGTCACTCTTTGAAAATTCTCGCGTTGATAAGATTGTAAAACGCGAGAAGGACGAACATGGAGAGAAAAAAGGAACGGTTTACTCGGCGACTTTTACAATCCAAGGACAGCAGTACATGGCCATGGATAGTTCTATTGGACATCCATTTAACTTTACGCCAGCAATGTCGATCTTTGTTCACTGTAGCAGCGAAAATGAGATTGATCAGCTTTACAAAAAATTTATGGATGGTGGACAAGCTTTGATGGAACTAGGTAATCACGGTTTCAGCAAGAAATTTGCTTGGGTCAGTGATAAGTACGGAGTTTCTTGGCAATTTAATCTTCAGGAATAAAAATCAGTTAAGGAGTTGTAATGAATCTCAATGAAATTTCGGAAAAATTGGGTCAAGTTAGCGACGTCTACGCTGAAAAGTTTGGAATTCGTCGTGACGATGATTGGTTCGTTTTAAAGATTCAAGAAGAGCTTGGGGAGTTGTCCTCAGTCTATTTAAAACTTACGCAAAGAGCACGGGTTGGTGAGGCTACTAAAAATGAGCTTGATAAAAATCTTCGAGACGAAATTGCTGATGTAGTGGCAATGACACTGCTGTTCGCGAAACATCGAGGTATTGATGTTGAACAAGCGATTGAGGATAAGTGGTTTCGGTATCTATAAAAAAATATGTAGGTCTAGAAAAAGGTATTTAATGAAGTTAACTTTACTGTCCGTATTTGCATTTTTAAATTTATTTAAACCGACAATAGCCCTAGCTAAAGAAATTGCTCTTACATTTGACGATGCCCCTGGGGAAACAACTCTTCACTTCACACCTGAGCAAAGAACTGACACACTGATTCAAAAGTTGAAATCAAACAATGTACCTCCAGTTATTATTTTTGCGAACCCATGCAATGGGGGCGACCAGCCTTACATTTTAAAGCAAATCAGAAAGTTGTCTGAAGGCGGTCATATCATTGGAAATCACACCTGCAGTCATCCTCGTTTAGATAAAGTTGGTTTCGAATATTTTACTCAGGATGTAAAAAAAGCGGAATCACTTATGGGTCCCACTCTTTCATTTCCAAAATTATTTCGTTTTCCCTTCTTTAATGAAGGAACTAAGTCCAAACTGCGTGATCAGATCAGGCAATGGCTGAAAGATCACTCTTACAGAAACATTCCAAGCTCCATTGATAACGAAGATCCCATTTTTTCGGCTAAGATTAATGAAGCTAAGGCTAAAGGCAAAAATGTTAATTATGAAAAACTTAAGCCTTTGTTCATTGAGCATATTCTGGCTGGAGCTGAGTATGGGGAACGATTAGCTTTAGAAAATTTAGGCTATTCGCCCAAACATATTATTTTGCTTCATCAGAAAGATGCGACCGTACTCTTTATAGACGATTTGGTTAAAGAACTTAGACAACGGGGGTGGACTATAGTCTCTGCTGTCGATGCGATCGAAGATCCTTTGTACAGAATGGAGCCAAAAAATACACTCTCAACTTTTGGTATACTGGCTCAGATCGTAAAAGAGAAGACCGGAGAATTCCAACCGTCTTATGACTTTGTTCGACTTAGCAAAGAACTCGATAAAGTTTTAAAGTAGCGTGAGGGAACTAATTAATGGAGTATGTCGTGGACAACAAAAGTTCAGAAACACTCAAAGACTTCTTGAAAATTTTTGTGGAAGTATAGACACATTCAGGATCCTTAAGGTTGAGAGGGCTAAAGATGGAAAAAAGAATTTTTACAGTCAATGGCAAAAATGATCTCGAGCGATGTTATCCGGTTATGAAGGAGCTACGTCCTCAGCTTACGTTTGAAGATTACCTTTCAATTTACGAACAATCGCATTCTGCGGACGGGTATGAGATCGTTGCTATCGAAAATGAAAATCGAATTCGTGCAGTTATGGGGTATCGATTTTTGTCGGATTTTGTTCGTGGTAAACACGTTTATATTGATGATCTCGTGTCTACAGAAAGCGCTAGGTCTCAGGGGCTAGGTGCGGAGCTATTGAAGTTCGCCGAAGAATTAGCTCGAACTAATGGATGTAAAAGTCTAAGACTCTGCACTGGGCTAGAAAATGAAGGCGGAATGAAGTTCTATGATCGCAATGGATGGAAGAAACGTTCATTTGCTTATGTTAAGAAAATAACTTGAAGAGGTAGATTATGGATAGATTGTAATTATCCAGGGAATCACAAAATTGAAATTTTGCATTCATTTGAAGCGGAGCACACTCGTGGGTCAAACTAAAGAACAGTTGCAGAAATTAAAAGATGGCAGGACTAATGGGATTACACCTATAAAATTTCAACTTGTTCTCATTAGGAGAGAAATGAAAATACTAGGTTTACTTAGTTCATCTCTTATCTTCTTTTCATTCACACATGCAAAAGACATTTCACTTATGAACACTTGGAAGCCAACAAATACTTTCTGCGAAATTGGAAATCGTTTGAGCTGTCCAGGAAATACTATTTGCTCTAAGATTGATGCATCAAAAGAAACAAAATGTGGAGAGTTACTGGAAGCACCTCCGATAATTTTTCTTTTTCCATTTGACAGAAATACCTCAGTTATTTGCACGCAATCTCCAGAAAACCCAAATGGCACGCATGGGTTTAAAAATATGCTTTTTGCTATTGACCTCGCTACTCCATATTCGAAACCTGCTTCAACAGTTCGTGCTTCAGCAGACGGTAAGGCATTTGTTTTTGATCAATGTAAAATTCCGAAGGGGAAGCCCGCAAAGTCTGAGCTTGATGATTGTGGGCTTGGTTTGGGAAATCACATTCGAATATTACATGAAGGTGGATACGTCAGTTTCTATGTACACTTGGAAAAGTCTCTTGTGAAGACAGGTGATAATGTTAAAGCAGGACAGGGAATTGGCGTTGAAGGATGGACTGGTCAAGCTGGTCATCGACACCTCCATTGGGATGTGAATAAATTAGGTGGAAATACTCAAGCAGATTGGGAAAAGATTCTATCAAATCCGGGCTGGGGTGGGATAAGTGTTCCTTACTATTTTCGTGTGGTTATTAATGAAAAGGAACAAGTCGTGAATTCAAAAGATATTAAGTGTAAACATGATGACATGAATCAAAAGCCCTGGAAGGGCGCTCAAGTTCTAAAAAAAGAATGAACCTTTACTGAACTTCGTTGTTATATACCCTAATGCATCTTGGGGATAAAGAATTAGAAGAAGCCTTCGTGAAAGCACCTGAAAAATACCTTCAGGCTGTTTACGATCGCTATTCTTCCTCACTCTTTAGGTTCCTGTACCGTTTCACAGCTAATAATCAATCTTCTGAAGAGATTATGCATGATATCTTTTTAGAACTTCTTAAAGAACGATTTAAATCTTCAGAAAATGGTACACTTAAGTCTTGGCTTTTTACGGTCGCAAAAAATCGTGGTCTTAATTATCGAAAAAGATCAGCGAGAGAAACAAAAGAAGATATTTCTAGCATTTCATCTGATAGAAACCTCGAAGAAGAGACCATTCAGTTAAGTCTGTTATCGCGCTTAAAGGAAGTTGAAATCAATCTACCTAATGACCTCAAAGAAACTTGGGGGCTTAGAAAAAGGGGCCACGATTATCAGGAAATTGCTAAAACTCTCGCAATTCCAGTGGGTACTGTTAAATCGCGTTTTTCACGTCTGGTAGAATTGCTAAGAAAGGAATTTGAATCATGAGTCCTAAAAATCTTCTTTTATCATTCTATTTTGGTTCATTGAACGAAGATGAAAGACTGCATATGGAGCGCGAGCTTCTAACAGATGCAGAAGTTCTTACTGATTATTTAGATCTAAAACGTGAGCTCGAAGCCGTAGATCTCGCCACCAAGGCGCCTTCCAGCTCATTGTGGGAAAAGTTAAAACCAAAGACACAAAGGGAAAAGCGCCTTTATCTGTCGATCTCTCTCGGTGCAGCTGTAGCAGCAGGAATCGCAATTATTTTTGTTCTTCAGTTGCAAACAAAACCTACAGAATTTATTCAACCGCCGATCTCAAATGTTTTATTTGATTCGAGTTCTGAACTTCCTGCGAGTTCAGGTGTTCTCTAATTGGGAGGATTTATGAAAAAACAAATTAGTGTTTTATTTTTTATCTTAGGGCTTTCGCCATTTTCTTTCGCAGTGACGCCCGAAAAGTATGCTGAGTGGAAAGAGCGTCCGCAAGAACAATTCACAAGTGCTGAAGAGAGCTTCAAAATGGCAATGGATAAAATTTTACAGAAGTATGTGGACAAAGGTCTTACAAAAGAAGATCTCTACCGAGCCGCCACCGCTGGAATGTTGGAGACTCTTAATTCTGACGAACATTCTTGGAATACCCTATTGAGTCCTCGAGAGCTTCAAGAAATTCAAAATGACCTTTCGGGACAAGTCAGCGGAATTGGAATCGAATTAAAATTCGATGATACAACTGGATATGGTCAAATTTTAAGTGTCATTCCGAACTCACCCTCATCAAAAGCGGGAATTCAACGAGATGATCAAATCTTGAGCGTGAACGGACAACGCTATAAGGGAAAGCAATTCAAAGATATAGTCGCCGCTATCAGAGGAAAAATTGGTGAAAAGGTTTCTTTGAAAATCCTTCGCGACGATAAAATAATTTCTCTAAATATTAAACGCGAAGTAGTCCCTTGGACGCCTGTTGAACTTTCGAAAGTGAACGGCTCTACTCAGTTGTTAACAATTGGCTATTTCACTGGTGATACACCCAAACTTGTCGAAGAAAAAATAACTGCGATTAATAATAACAGTGTAAAAAATCTTATTATTGATCTGCGGAATAACTCTGGAGGTAGCTTTGAAAAAGCGGTGCAAACAACAGAGCTTTTTGTCCCAGAGGGAAAAGTGATTGTTTCAACCAAAGATCGTGAAGAAAAAATCCGAAGTTTCACCTCAAAGAGAAGTCTCCTTCGTAAGGATATTAAGGTCATAATGCTTACAAATAACCAAACCTCTTCAGGAGCTGAGCTCTTTACTGGCGCACTCAAGGATATCCTGGGCGCTAAAATCGTCGGTGAAAAAACTTTAGGTAAATGGAATGCTCAGATGATTGAAACTCTGCCAAATGGTTATGCGATCAAGTTTACGACTCAGGGCTTTCAATCGCCAAATGGGCATTCTTACCAGCATATAGGTTTAAAGCCAGATGTTGAAGTTATGCTTCCAAAAAATATTGATCCGAAAGAGCTGCGAATTAAACATGATATCCCTCAAAGATTTGAGCATGATACTCAATTAAAGGCTGCAGTAGAATTGGTTAAGGGGATATAACAAGAACTTAGAGGAGTCTATCGTCCCGAAGCGGGCTTTTCCGGCCCGGCGGGGGAGCCTCCAAAAAATTTGATTACCGTTGGCGATGGAATGATATCGGCTTTAACCACTTTGCATTTCATCTTAGTTGACGGAATAAGTGTGAGCATTCTTTCGCCAGCGTGAAGTACTCCCTCTTCAATAACTTTTCCATTTCTATTAGTAACAGTATATTTAACTTGTTTTGATTGAGTTTCATCACTGGTGTCTTTTCTAAAATTGATCTGTTCGCCCTTGCCTAATGGATGCGATGCTTTCGCTATTTTGCTATTATCAATTTCGAGAGGAATATAAAGAGTTTCTTTGCGATAGTCATCAACCTGGAGGGTGCAAGTCATCCGATGCCTATCAAGTTTTTTTTCATTTCCAGAAGTTTCGGTAGCGTCAGCAAAGGCATTAGAACAGACGAGAATAAATAAAAAGAAAGCATAGTAATGTAGTTTTATAGAGCCCCCGGTCTAATAAAATCCTATTTTAAAGCCTAAAGAATCTCAATCATAAATTTTATAGACTCAAAACCCCTCGGGACCCGAGCGATGACGACCCTTCCAATCAAACTGAAACTCTTTAGGAATAAAAACGCATTGAGAAGGGAAGAGTTCAGGATAAAATATAAAGCTATGACTAGCCCCATAAATAAGTATGACATCTCTTTGACCTTTGTTCTGTGAAAAATAGCTTTGGATTTTTAAAAGCGCAGCTCTTTCTCGAGCGCCGTAAACAAGAGCTCCAATTTCGGGCGGGTAAGGAACATCAAGAGAGGGCTGCGTTTCATACCAGCGATTGATTGATTCGAAAATTTTCTTCATCGACGTCGGGTCTTTCACCACGCCGTGAATTTTTTTAATCTTTCCGCGCACTAGCTGTACAAATTCTCCACCGTGATTTATCAGTTTTTCCTTCTGAGCATCCGTTAAGGCTTTAGGGTCTTCCGGCAGCCCATCGGGGAATATTTGATCAAAATGCTTTTTCAAGGAAGGGATTTCGTCTTTTGGAACTGCATCAAGAGTAAAATCCTCTCCGACTTGTTCACTAAATACGGGCACGTTGGATAAATGTTCAAAGTAGTTTGCAATTTTTAATTGTGACTCAGCGATCTTATCGTTTTTCGCTTCAGAAGTTTGAGAACCTGGCAATTCTTTAATATTATGCATTTGGGGCAAAAAGATAATTCTATGTTTGCACTCGGCCGCTTTCGCAGCCGGAAGTACAAAAAAAATTGGTAAGAGTAAAATTAAAAATGGCTTAGGTTTTAAATTCATAATTTGCGAATTTTAGGGGCTCAGCTAAAGAGAGTAAAGCATTACCACCAAGTTTTTAATAAAATCTCCTTTATCTGTCGGAGATTAAAGCAATTTCGGAACTTCGCTAAAAATGTGTTTAAATTGAACCAAAGATAAAAAAGTGTCTAAGTCTTTGAATTGGGGTCATTGATAGTCACCCGTCAAAAAGTTAAACAGCAATTAAATTAAGCTTCAACCGAATCAATATGCCTCTTAAACTGCTTATACATTGACTCGAAAATCTTCCGATCATTCATCGCTTTTCCCATAGCGAAAGTTCCTTCTTGAAAAGTTACGATGAACTCCGCTAGCTCTTGAAGATTTACTTTTTTATCTAAATATCCATTGTCTTGGGCGCGTTTCAAATGTTCTTTAGTTTTTGCAATCCAATCAGAGAGAACAATTTTCGCACGAGCTTTGATAGATTCATCTGAAGATGAAAGTTCTTGAGTTAAATTATTCAAGGGACAGCCCAAAGAAACCAGTTCATCAGGCCAATTATCGAAAGTGTTTTTGAAGCACTTTAAAATTCCTTGCAATGGGTTCTTGTAAGCGGCGAGGGGCTTAATCCATCGATCCATAATTCCCGTATGAATAATTTCATCGATAATTGCGTAGGCCACTTGGCTCTTGGTCGGAAAATAATGAAAGAAAGCGCCTATGGTGACGTCAGCTTTTTTTGCCAGGTCACGAACACCCACACCGTTGTAGCCATGACGATAGATCTCCATGAACGCTGCGTTCAGGATATGGGCGCGTGTCTTTTGGGGATCCCGGGTTTTGGTCTTGGCCATAAAATTAAGATATCACATGATATATTAAAAATACAGTATTACTGTATAAAAATGAGATATGCATTAAAATTTAAGTTTACAACATATCAGTCGATATGTACTCTGGTTCGAGAATGCAACCAGCAGAAACGGAGTTTGAAATGAATAACAATAGTCTTTCTAAGAAAGCAGTGTGGACGGGCCGAATCCTTAGTGGCATGGCTATTCTCTTTCTTTTGTTTGATGCGACTCTTAAATTCTTTATGGATAAACTTCCACCAGAAGCATTGAAGGCGGGTGAAGCTCTTCAATGGCCAATGGAATTAATGCCTACCGTGGGAACTATTCTTTTGGTTTGTACAATTCTCTATATAATCCCACGAACCTCAGTTCTTGGAGCGATCTTATTAACAGGGTATTTAGGCGGGGCTATTGCCAGTCATGTTCGTGTCAGTAATCCGCTTTTTACTCACACCTTATTTCCTATTTATATAGCTCTATTAATTTGGTTAGGTCTTTACTTAAGGGATAACCGGGCTAAAATAATTCTTTCGAAAAGTATATAAGGAGAAATTTATGTCTAAAATCACTATTGAATCTGTGGTTGCCGCAAGCCCAAAAAAAGTTTGGGATGCTTGGACTGAACCTCAACACATCATGAAGTGGAATTTCGCTAATGATGATTGGCAGTGCCCAAATGCCTCTAATGATCTAAAAATCGGTGGGAAATATGCGGCCCGTATGGAGGCCAAAGACGGCAGTTTCGGTTTTGATTTTGAAGCGATTTATGATGAGGTTATTGATCAAAAGAAAATCACTTACACTATGGGTGACGGTCGTAAAGCTACAACTCAATTCGAAGACCTAGGCGGCAAAACAAAAGTCACTACGATCTTTGATGCCGAAAAAGAAAACTCCGAAGAAATGCAGAAGCAAGGCTGGCAGGCCATTCTGAATAACTTTAAAAAATACGTCGAACAAGCTTAAGGAAAGGCGGAATAATGAAAAAGATTTTAAAAGTTGTAGGAATATTGATTTTGATTCTCATGATACTACCAGTGTTCCTTCCCTCAAAATTTTCGATGTCACGTTCAATTGAAATCAATGCACCCGTAAGCCTTGTCTTTATGAAACTGACTGATTTAAATGAGTACGTGAAATGGAATCCCTTTCCTGAAGGAGATCCAACTAACACCGCTGAGGTTTCAGGTACTGGCGAGGGTTCGTTTTTGATTTGGAAAGGTGATAAGACCGGTGAAGGCAAAATGACGATCACTAGTGTTGAGCCCGAAAAAAAGATTGCCGTTAAAATGGATTTCTACAAACCCATGAGTGGTGAAGGTATGGTTCATTGGTTAACAACTGCAAAATCAGAAGCGACCACAGAATTGGTGTGGACATTTGACCAAAATCTCACCTATTTCACTCGGTATTTTGGATTGGTGATGGATAAAATGATGGGCAAACACTTTGAAAAGGGTCTCGCGAATTACAAGGCGCTTGTTGAAGGGTCAAAGTAGTTGAATGGAAGAATCTGATTTTGAAGGAACTTTAGTTCTCGAAAAGCTAGCAGAGATTGGGAAGGTCGATGCTTTTTTTGAAGCCATCGATGTGGATGATTTTGGAAAGGCGAAATCCTTGATGATGCGAGCTTCAGTGAGTGATGAGACTATCGAGATGGTGCTGAAGAAGATGAGAGATGCAGATTGAAAACGAAATATTTATGAAAGATAAATTTTCTCCACAAGAATTCGATTTAAAATACGGCTATGATCCTTCATGGCTTCAGCCAATGCTCGAGATTTTTAATAAAACTGAAATGAAGCGCGATAAAAAGCGGGCTGCTAAAATTAACCAAGCATTTCTCAATAGCCAAGTTGTAACCTCATGCTGGTTAGACTCGAAATTGGTAGCTATTGGACGAATGATCACCGACTTCGAAATGTATTCTGCAATCTTCGATGTGGTTGTGGATCCCGGATTTCAAAAACAAAATCTAGGTCGAAAACTCATGATAGCCTTGATCGAGAAAGCGCCAGAAACCTGTATTCATCTCACTTCAACTTTTGGGAATGAAGCCTTTTATCATAAATTGGGTTTCAGATTTCATAAAACAGCAATGGCTCTTTATCCCGAGCGTTTTGGTCAGACTCCTTATCTTGATTGGGAGAAAGTTCCCAATTCTAAAAGCTGAAAGTTTGCCTATGAAAAAAAGAAGTCAACAAAGTCAATTTCATCGATCTCAAGTCGGGCGAGCTCAAAGATATATTCGTATGAACCTAAATGGAACACTGACTTTAACAAATATAGCTAAAGAGTCAGGTTCCTCCTCCTATCACTTTGCTCGTCTCTTCGTAGCATATACAGGTGAAACTCCATTTGATTTTCTTCGACGAATTCGCCTGACTACGGCCTTAAAGATGTTGCAAGAAGACCCAGAGGGGCCGATTACAGAAATTGCCTTGAGCGTCGGTTACGAAACTTCGTCGGCCTTTAATAAGGTCTTTAAAAAAGTTTTAAATATGAGCCCCAGTGATTTTCGCAATATTGGAAAAGAAGCTCAGTACGATGTGATCTATGATCTCAGTAAACCAAGGCAACAAAAGGAGATCGCTGTGAATCTGAGCTCAAAATATGAAATCGTCACTCGTGCTGCAACCCACTTCGTATTTCTACAAAATCATGGACCCTTTGCTGAAATTGCACCGCCAACTTGGAATGAAATGTTCCCCTTGGTTTTTGGTCAAGTTGATCAAAAGAAAATCGTTGAGTATCTAGGTCTAAGCACCATTGATAAAACAAAAATGGGTGAAGAGGCGATGATCTACGAGGCCGGTGTGGCATTGAATACTGCTCCCGATAAAATTTTAAAAGGATTAGAATATAAGAAGATTAAGAGTGGAAAATATGCGAAATTCTTACTGATAGGACCCTACGCGCAAATTTGGATCGCCTTTGGTCAGATATTCAAAACTCTTGCCGAAAATAAAGTACAACTTCGCCAAGAGTTTTGTATCGAAAATTATATTAATGATCCTAAAGAAACCCCTGAAGATAAATTACAGACCGAGTTGCTGATTCCAGTCATGTAATTTTATTTGGAGATCATGTCGCTAATGAGTTAAGAAATAATTTGATACTTTTCGTCGAGGCAATATGTCGCCATCTCTACCAGAAGTCGTACATGAATCGGTCGCGCTGTTGCGACTTCAACGAATATAAAATATAATTAAGTAATTCAAAGGCTATTAAAATGGCAAACTATAGTCACGAAACCATAAAAAGCGAAACCGGCGGCCTAATTAAAACATGGACCAAAGGTGTGGCCTTTGAAGCCGAGGCACGCGAACAACTTCAGCGGGTAGCTCAGCTTCCCTTCATCTATAAATGGGTTGCAGCAATGCCCGATGTGCATTTAGGTATTGGTGCTACCGTAGGAAGTGTTATTCCCACTCTTGGTGCAATTATTCCTGCCGCGGTGGGAGTCGACATTGGTTGTGGAATGATTGCGGTGAAGACTTCACTCATGGGCAAGGATCTTCCTGATTCCTTGAGCAGCATTCGCTCTGACATCGAACGAGTTATTCCAGTGGGGCGAGAGGCTCATCAGGGCTTACCCAAATCTGTAGGAACAGAATGGTCTAAACTTGTGAAGGGTTACGAATCCATCGTTGAAAATCATCCTCAAGTGAAAAACACGAAAAGAGAATACCAATTAGGAACTCTTGGCGGAGGAAATCATTTTATCGAAATTTGTCTCGATGAAACTTCCCAAGTTTGGATTATGCTTCACAGTGGATCTCGCGGCGTAGGAAATCTGATTGGTCGCTATTTTATTGAACTTGCAAAAAAAGATATGGAAAAGGTTTCCATCCATCTTCCTGACCAGGACCTTGCCTATTTTTCTGAAGGAACAGAACATTTCACGGATTACATCGAAGCTGTCCATTGGGCCCAAGAATATGCTCGAGTTAATCGTGAATTGATGTTGGCTCACGTAATTGAGTCCTTAAGGCAGAATAAAAAAATTCCTCCATTTATGATTGTGGATAAGGCTGTGAATTGCCACCATAACTATGTCGAGCTGGAAAATCACTTTGGTGAAAATGTCTATGTCACCAGAAAAGGCGCAGTTCGCGCTCGCAAAGGAGAGCTTGGAATCACTCCAGGAAGTATGGGTGCCAAAACCTACATCGTTCGCGGTCTAGGAAATGAAGAAAGTTTTCAGAGCTGCTCCCATGGTGCGGGTCGAGTAATGTCTCGGAAGAAAGCTAAAGAGAGTATCACTTTGAAGGAGCATCGAGAGGCCACTCGGGGAGTGGAGTGCCGAAAAGACAAAGATGTGATCGATGAATCACCTAAAGCCTACAAAGACATCGATGCGGTGATGGAAGCTCAAAAAGATTTGGTTGAGATTATTTCGACTTTGAAACAAGTCGTTTGTGTTAAGGGATGAAGACTTATACGACAACTTTATGAGACCAAAGGTTTTTTAAAAATTCTTGATAGTTCATATATTCGAAATTTTTAGTCTTTCCACCAGTGGGAAACCGGCCAACGACAATGAACCGTTTAATCTGACTGTCTGTGCTTAATGCCTTTAATCCTTTCATGTGTTCATCTTTAAAATTTTTGCTGAATTTGATTTCGACAGCTACTTCATCACCAATAATTAGATCCACTTCAAAATCCTTAGATCGCCAATAATGCAGATCTTTCTTAATTCTGTTATATGATAAATAGGCCTTAACTTCATTGATAATGAATTGTTCAAAATTAACTCCAATATCTGTACTATTTTCTGCCAAGGGCAGCCTTCGTGAAAAATAATTTGAGACGCCACAGTCAAAAAAGTAAAATTTTGATTTTGTGCTCGCTTTTCTCTTCTTTGTTTTTCTGTAGGGCAACAATTCAAAACCAATCAATGTATCTTTTAAAACCTCAAGATGCCCTTCAATAGTACGAGCAGGCACACCCGAGTCACTTGATAACGCCTGGTAATTAAGTTCTTGTCCATTAGATAAGGCCATAATTTCCATGAAACGCACGAAGCGTTCATAGTTTCGAACTGCAGCTTCAGCCTTTATTTCTTCAGCTAAGTAAATACGTCCATAAGCTTCAAGATCTTCCATCGGCTCCTCAGAATTCCAAATCAACGGAAGACCACCAAAATTTAAATATTTAATTAAGTCAAAATCAGTAATTTCAGCAAAGGTTAATGGGAACAACTGAGCTTCTCTTGCTCGGCCACCCAACATGTTGATTCCATCTTTTTTAAGCTTTCTGACGGAGCTCCCTGTTAATAAAAATCGAATCTTTTTCTTTTCTATTAAGCGATGCACTTCATCCAATAAGCTTGGAAGTTTTTGGATTTCATCAATCACAATTATCTTATTTTTGTCCTGTATTTTTTCTTCCAAAGATTTAGGACGACGTAAAAAATCTTCGTAAACATCCGAATCTAGCAGATCAAACACTTGTGCATTTTTTAATAATCTAACAAGGGAGCTTTTACCTGTGGCCCTAGGACCAAATAAAAAAAAGTTAGCCTTATTCAAGAGGGCTGTAAGATCGAGTTTCCTTTTGTACATAATCTTCATTATACCTAAATCGGCAATGAGTTGCCATTTTTTTATATAAAATCGGCAACTCATTGCCGATTTTGATGAAATAAGGTAAGTATATGAAATAATGTGATATTTTACGGCGACTCGAGACGATTCTTAAAGAATCCTTTAACCCTTTAAGAATGACGGCACTCGAATGAACTAAATCACTATTGATTCTGGTCTAACTGCAAACTATGAACTAGAACGATCACATAAATTAATGGGAGCAAAATATGCAAAGCATAGGTCGAAATGAAGCTTGCCCATGTGGAAGTGGGAAAAAGTATAAAAAATGCTGTTTAATTACTCTGCTACCAACAATAGATGATTTGGCCTGGCAGCGAGTTCATAACATGCATCGACAGTTGGTTCGTAAACTGATGGAATTTACGGCAAAGAAGTACGGTGTAACCGGCTATAACGAAGCTTGGGATGAGTTCAATCTCTGGAGTAACGAAGAAGCGTTTGACCCTGATTCTCAACTCCATCAAATATTTGGCCCTTGGATGTTTTATCATTGGTCTCCTGATCCAGAAGAGACAGAACTGGGTGATGAAATTACAGCCGAAATGACACCTGCCGAAATATTTTTAGAGGAGTTTAGAGATCAATTAAGCGATCTTGAAATAGAGGATCTTGAAGAAAATCTACGCCGGCCCTTTAGCTTTTATGACGTCCTAGAATGTAAACCTGGATCATGGGTCAAAGTCCAGGACATCTTAACAGAAGAATACTTCACCGTTATCGAGAAGATGGGATCTCAATCAATGACAACGGGAGACTTGTTGTTCGGCAAAGTTGTGACGGTAAGAAATGTTACGATGTTTGATGGCCTAGCGCCAATTGTGTTTCCGCCACAGTATAAAATTGCGGTGATCAATGAAAGAGAGAATTACAGGAAAGGAGGCGGCCAAATAACTGCCCAAGGATTACGTGAATTTAATTTGGAATTACTGGAAATTTTCTGGGACATTTATGATTCGGTTACTAATCCCCGAGAACCTGTAATTACCAATACCGATGGTGATTTAATACAACAACACAAAATGACTTTTTTGATCGATAACATCGATGAAATATTTGAGGCTCTACACAGTCTAGATTTCAATGATTCTAAGGAAGACTTATTAGAAGATGCCGATTTCTATAAAAATGGAAAATTAAAGTCTATTGAATTTCCATGGCTAAGAAAGGGCAACAAAGCCCATAAACACTGGGACAACACCATGCTTGGGCATATTCGGCTCGAGAAAAATAAAATGATCGTTGAAGTGAACTCTAAAGAAAGGTCAAAAAAATTTCTATCGGTTTTAAAGAAAAGAATGCCAAAGGGTTGGCAGCTTAAAACAACAGTTATCGAAAATTCGGTAGCAAAGGCCGGCAAGGAAAAAAAGTCTTCAAGAGAAATAGAACAAGCACAGAAATTAAAGGAGCTGAATGAAAGCCCTGAAGTCCAAGAACTTTTAACCAAAACAATAGAGAACCACTGGAAAAGCTGGCCAATGACTCCACTTCCCGCGCTTAATGGCAAAACTCCAGTCGAAGCTATTAAGTCAAAGGATGGCCGAGCCAGAGTTGATGCCTTGATCACTCAATTTGAGCGTACTGTTAAGCAAAGATCAGTTCCGGGGCAAACGATCGAAACATTCCAGAAATTGCGAGAGCGTCTTGGATTGTGATGTATTTTTCCTTATAACTAAAATCACATATTTTTTGGTTTAACGTCTTAATCGAAAAATTAAAGAGTTAACTGGTGTTATTTTGTCATTTGTACGAATCAACTTCGAGTGACATTCTTCTGTGCAACGAAGCCCTTAAGTATTGAAATTAGAATTGAAATCATAAACATCTTCCTCGAAAAGTCATTCATTTTTTACATTCCGAAATATTTTGGACTTCGCTTTGCTTTATAGACTGATGAAATCAAAGTGGTGTCACTTTGGTTCAAGTTAGGGGGGGCGATGGTATTAAGCATGGAGAGCGTGAACACCAATAAGATCACTTCAACAGTTATTTCGGTTATCGCTCATGTCATTATTTTTGGTTTGATTAAGACAGTAAACTTTAGTTCAAGCGCGCCGATAATCGCCGAAGAAAATTACATCGACTTAGGTTACCAAGAATTTGAAGAAGTTCCTGAAGTTGTTAATGGGCCCACACCTGTTGTTAAAAATGAACCTGTTATTGAAGATAAGGCAGATCCTGTTCGTGCACCTTCTCAAGAGATGCAGGATCAATCTTCTGAAGTTTCTGGACTTCAAAAAGAAGTGACGAAACCAACGGCCACTGCTTCAGTGAATACCAATACGACCACTGTTCCTTACTATAAGATCAAACCCAAATACCCACGCGATGCTTTAGAATCCAATATCGAAGGTCACGTTCTTTTAAAAATCGACATCCGTGAAGATGGCAGCGTTGAAAATATTCACGTTGCTGGCGGCGAAAAGACTTCGCTGTTTGAAACGGCAGCCACGCGAGCGGTTGCAAAATGGAAGTACCAGGTCGAGGCCGACGAATTCGGTAAGCCGAGACCCAAAAAAGATTATTTAGTTCGGGTTGATTTTAGAATTCAAGACGCAATTGAAACACAATAACGCTTTTAAAAAAGAGGGGAAAGAATATGGAATCACTTTATAAAATCGCAGAGGCCAGCGCAAACTTCATTCTGTACTTAATGGCCTTCTTAAGTATTGTCAGCTTGGCGATCATCATAGAGCGCTTACTGACTTTAAGAAAGATATCTTCTGATAGTAAGAAAATTGGAGTTCAGTTTCGCCAGGTGATTGAAACTCAAGACTCGAATTTAATTTTAAAAATGTCGGAACACGATCAAACGGTCGAAGGTAAAGTTTTAAAATATGGATTGAACTACTTGTCCAAAAATAGCGTCGATGGATTGGATGAATTATTTAATTCTTACAAAACCATGGAAAAGCCAAAGCTCGAAGGAAATCTCTACATTCTCGGAACTATTGCTTCCAACGCTCCTTATATTGGTCTTTTAGGTACAGTGATGGGGATTATGAAAGCCTTCAATGATTTGGGCGTAAACCCAGGTCAAGGGAACGAAGTCGTCATGACTGGTATCGGTCACGCTCTGGTATCAACAGCCGTAGGCCTAGCCTTAGCGATTCCCGCTGTTATTGCTTTCAACTTTTTTTCGAAAAAAGTTTCTTTAATCTTATCGAACATCGACGCCACTAAAGATCTTTGCTTGATGTTTTCTAAAAGTAAAAAGGAAGTTTAATATGGCCGCAAAAGCAGGTTCCAACGACAGCGAAACTATTGCCGAGATTAACATTGTTCCTTTGGTTGATATCGTTCTGGTTGTGCTGATCATTTTCATGGTCGCTGCGCCTTTAGTGATGCAACCTAAAATTGATATCTCATTGCCAAAATCATCGTCGACCGATCTTGATAAATCGAAAAAGCCGTTGAAGATTACAGTGGGTGGCCAAGGTGAAATATTCGTCGGCAGCCGATCGCTCAGTCTTGATGAATTGAAAGTCGAATCTCAAGAACAAGTTAAAGTTAATCCAGAAGTCAGTGCGATTTTAGTCGCCGATAAAGCGGTAACTCTTGAAATGGTTACAAGCATTATCGACACCGTGAAATCTCAAGGTTTAAAAAAGATTGCCTTTAGTATTCAAAAGAAAAACTAAAACCAGGTATTCAGAGGGGGAATTATGAAACACCAAAAAGTTTTAAATTTAGTGCTGGCTCTACTCATCAGCCAACAGGCCTATACTCAAGAAGCACCCGCTGAAAATCCTGAAGACAAAAAAATTGAGCGTGTCGAAGTCGTCGGCAGTCGTATCAAACGAATCGCGAAAGAGGGCGCTTCGGCTGTAAAGTCAGTCTCTAAAGAAGCGATGTCAAATTCAGCGAACACATCAGCATCAGATACTCTGCGTGATTCAACGATGGCTACTTACGGTGTCAGTCGCGAGCAATCAGGAAGTAATGCGGCTGCCACAACAACAATTGGGCTACGAGGTTTAGGCGATACACGCACACTAGTGTTGTTGAATGGTCATCGCTTGCCTAAAGATCCTTCAGCAGAAGCGGTCGACTTAAATTTAATTCCACAGATCGCTATCGAGCGCATTGAAGTTTTAAAAGATGGAGCTTCTGCTCTCTACGGCTCTGATGCTTTAGGCGGTGTCATCAATATCGTCACAAAAAAGAATTTTTCAGGTAGCGAAGCCTCAACAAAATTATCTGGAGCAGAAAAGCCAGGTGGAGCTACTTATGATGTTTCTCTCTTAAATGGGCGACAATTTGAAAAAGGGGATCTGACACTTGTTTTGAACTACAATCACACTGATAAAATTTTAGGTAAAGATCGTGAAGCCACAAAAGATGGCTTATCAGCCATTGGTGCAACGGGAGCTTGGAAAGATGCCGGCACTCATTGGACTGTTCAGCCGGGTTGTCCTGCTGATCTGACATTGCCAGTAACATCAGGTACGGGCAGTCGCTGTTATTTCCGTTACAATGAATTGGCGTCGACTCGTCCTTCTATTTCACAATTAAGTTTACTCACTGACTTTAATTATCGCTTAGATTCAGGTTTAAAATTTTACAACCGCAATATCTTAGTCGGAAAAGATATTGATTGGAATTACGCTCCAACTCCTGGAAGTTTCGCAACGGCTTCGGGTACAGCAAGCCAGCCAACGGCAAGAACTGTAGCTTACCGTTTTATGGAAGCGGGCAATCGCGATAATAAAGATAACGAAAGAAATTTCAGTACACTGGTTGGAGTCAAAGGCAATTTCACCAGCATCTGGGAATATGATCTTTCGGCAGGCTACAGTCGCATTCGCCGCGAAGCTAAAGGTGAAAGTGGTTACTTGAATGGAACGACATTAAATACACTGATTCAAAACGGAACTTTTGATCCACTAGCAGCACCTGGAGCTCGAGGAGACTTATCTTCCGCAATCACAAAAGTTTACCAAATTTCAGAAACAGATCTCTCAACAGTTGATTTTGTGGCGACTGGTGAGCTTGGCGAAATGAATGGCGAGGCTATCGGCATTGCCTCGGGTGCAAGCTTTATTGACGAACGTTTGATGCAAAAGACGGATGACCTTTCTGCAGCGGGTGAAGTTTTAGGTTCTGCGGGGTCAAACGACAATGGTCGAAGAAATATCATGTCAGCCTTCGTTGAAAGCTCATTGCCAGTTATGGAAAAAACAGAATTATCATTAGCTGGTCGAGTCGATAAGTACTCTGATTTTGGAACAACTTTTAATCCAAAAGTTTCAGCAAAGTACACCATCAGTGAAAACCAATTGGTGCGTGCTTCTGTTGGAACAGGATTTAAAGCTCCGACACTTTCGCAACTTTATGGAGCTTCATCAGAAGGTTACATTACATTTATTGATCGCAGACTTTGCGCTTCAAACCCAGCGGCTTGTACAGCAGATCAGTTTTTGGTCAAAGGCGGTGGAAACCGCGATCTTAAGGAAGAAAAAGCCTTCACCGCAAGTCTAGGGACAGTGATGCAGCCTAGTGGCAGTCTTTCACTTTCCCTGGATGGTTGGTATACAAAAGTCAGCAATTTGGTCGGTATTGATTTCGAAGAATTAACTCAAGCTGAATTAAACGGTGTAGATCCTACCAAATATGGAGTCACGATCACTCGTGATAATACGGGCGCCATTGAATCGATTTCGGCTCCTAATTTGAATCTGCAAGAAGAAGAAATTTCTGGAATTGATTTAAATGCGGAATTTCTTGTGTCAGAAAGTTTATGGAAACACCGATTGAGTGTTGAAAACGATTTCTCCTATATCGTATACGATAAAATGGAAGGATTCCCAGGCGCGGGTAAACGAGATGTTGTTGGTGAGTGGGAAAAACCAAAATGGAGAAACGTTTTAGGGCTTGCACTGAAAAATGATCGAACGTCTTATCGCTTAACGATGCGTTCAATTCCAGGCCAAAATGTTCAAGATCGTCATATTAATCGGAAAGTTTCTGACTTGAATGAATATGATCTCTCGGCGTCTTATAAACTGTCGAAAGACAGCGAGATAGCTGGAGGAATTAAAAATATCCTGAATGCCGCGCAACCTATGGATGTCGGTGGCGGAACTGGTGGCGCGAATGTTGTCAGTAATGCACTCTATGATGTGAATGGCCGTAAGTTCTTTATTTCTTATAATCAGAAATTCTAAAGTAAGGGCCCACTGTCTGTGGGCCTTTGAATCAATTCTACAAATTAATGAGCTCTCTCGACTAAAAGCTGCATTTTATCAATCGAAGTACTCCATCCACTAACACAATCATCATGCATGGATTTAGGGAGTCCCGAATGGGTCAAAGTCATCTTCGTTTGTTCGCCTTTAGATTCAAAATCGACAGTGACATAAGTCAACCCTTCTCCCGGCCAATTAGGCATCCCAGCTTCTTCGGGTGTTATCGGATTTCCGTTTTCGTCAGAGAACTGATCGGTGTAAACAATTTTTTGATGAGGAATTATTTCTTCATAAGTGCCCGCACTCCACAGGACTTGTCCTTGCGGAGATTTCATGGCGAAAACGTATTGGCCACCTTCTTTAAAATCTGTTTTTGCGCTAGATGCCGTGAATTCTCTGGGACCCCACCATTGTTTAATCATTGAAGGATCTGACCAGGCCTTCCAAACTTCTTCGATTGGGGCGTTAAAGGTCCTTTTTATTTCAACTAGGGGAGAATTGTCAGTGCTTGTTTTATACTCGTTCGTTTTTGGGGATTGAGATGCTTTCTGTTCCATATGAACTCCTTATGAAAATTTGCTTCTTAAAAGTGCAAAACACAGACCCATTGGCGAAAAGTTCTAGACTGAGACCTAAAATTGCGTTTTCATTTTGATTCCATAATAACTGACTAAAGGAGTCACAAAATGATGAAGCAAATTTTATTAGTAAGTGTTTTTGCGAGCGTGTTTTCGACAGTGGCCATTGCTGCAAATAAAGATCAAACGGCGATGGACCCAAAGATGCAAGAAATGATGAAGAAATATCAAGAGGCCGCAACTCCTGGTGAACAGCACAAAATGTTAGCGGATTTTGCGGGAACTTGGAAATACAATTCAAAAATGTGGCCTGCTCCAGAAGCTAAACCTCAAGAATCCAAAGGTAAAAGCACATTTAAAATGATTTTGAATGGCCGTTGGTTAGAACAAACTTTCACTGGCGAAGCGATGGGCCAAAAATTTGAAGGCCGTGGTCTGCTTGGTTATGACAAAGTTAAAGGAAAATTCCAAAGCATCTGGACCGACACCATGAGCACAAGTGCAATGCAAGGTGAAGGCACTTTCGATCCCACAACAAAAACCATTAAAGAGAGCGGCACAATGAGCAGTCCTGTTGCTGCAGATAAAACAGAAGAGTATCGCACGGAATGGCAAATGGTTGATAAAAAGAAAATGGTTTTTTCAATGTTTGGAAAAGGTCCTGCTGACGGTCCCGAATACAAAATGATGGAAATCACATACACAAAGTAAATTTGATTTCGTGTAACCAGAACATTCTGGTTACACGTTTTTTATCCGAGGAAATAAATTATGATTCTTCCACGCAAGACTTTGATGAATCTTCATCTGATACTGGGCAGTTTTTTACTGCCGATCATGTTTATGTTTGCAATCACTGGTTCTTTGTACACTTTTAAAGTTACTGGTCAGTATGAAACCAAAACAGAAGTGGTTCCAGTGAACGATCCTCTAGAGCCTCATCTCGAGTCTATGACTGCTTTTGCTGAAAAACTTTTACAAGAAAGAGGGCTGCTGAAACCGACAGGTGGGACAGGCATCAAAAAGGCAGGAACGTCTTGGCAATTCGAGTGGACAGGTAGCAGAATGGATTTAATTATTGATCCCACGGATAATCCATTGGAAGTCAAAGCGACCTTTAAACACACAACTTGGCATCGGCTTTTTGTACAACTTCACAAAGCTAAAGGTGGATTTGCCTTCAAGGTGCTCGCAGCATGTCTTGGTGTTGGGCTGATTAGTTTACTGATCAGTGGTTGGTTTTTGGGACAAGCTTCAGCGGAAATGCGCAAAGTGCGACTCATCGCTACTCTTGCAGGATTTGTTGCTTTTATTTTAGCCGCCTACTTTTCATAGCTTTAAGTTGAAAAGACTAATTGGAACGGCGACGATCACGAATGTAAAATAGAACTATCATCAATAAAAGAAATCCACCGCTGATCAAATAGGTCTGCTGATCAAATTGAAAAATTAAAATAAATGAAAATAATGCGCCAAGAGTCGAGAGAATAGGAACCTTCCCTACAGACAGCGGAACTCGAAAAGGCCTTTTTCGCTTTTCATCCGAGAAGCGAAGGGAAATCAAAGCTAAGTTCACTAATAGAAAAACAAACATTGTTGTTAAAGAGGCTACGCTAGCAATAGTCTCTACTTTGGATAACGGAAGAAGAACTAAAGCCGCTGCAGTAATAACTAAAGAAGCAACCCAAGGGGTTTTTCTTTTTGGTAAAATTTTACTCAGAGCTTTTGGCAAAGCTTTCTCCTTGCTCATGCCATACAAAATACGACTTGCTCCAACCATGGAAATCAAGGCCGTGTTGGCCGTTGAAAAAAGAGCGATTCCACCTAAAATTCTTCCCATATTTTGAGAACTGGTTTGTGCTGCCGTCATCAATGCAGCGCCACTGGCTGCTAACTTTTCGCTGGGCAACAAAGCAAGAGCTGCAAGACTAACTAATATATAAAGCGCCGTTGAAATCGCAAGGCTTAGAAAAATCGCCGTCGGAATTTTCTTCTCTGGATCTTTTGATTCTTCAGCCAAAGTCACAATATTTTCAAAACCGAAAAAGGAAAAAATAATTAATGCCGTTGCCGACAAAGTACCCATATGAGGTGTGGCTGACAAAGCATTGCCAAAACTTTCACTCTGCCAACCTAAATAAATAATTAGGGCAAGACCACCGATCTCGATCAGTGTGAAAAGTATATTGGTCCATCCCGTGGCTTGAATTCCAATAATGGCGACTAATGTAAAAACAGTTAAAAGTGATATAGAGATTCCAATTCCACTGCCCGAAAAAAATTGATTGAAGTAACCTGTAAATGCAACGGCAACAGTTGCGGCCGTCGCTGCTCCTGAAAAGGCCATGACAGTTGCGGCAGATTCCGCAAGCCACTTTCTTTTCTTAAAGGCCTGCGAGAGATAATGAAATTCAGCACTGGCCGAAGGAAACATCGAAGCTAATTCGGCATAGGAAAAGGCAGTCAGTAAGGCCACAACTCCTGCACAAATAAAACTGATCCACAGAGAATCGCCGGCTAGACCGGCAGCCTTGCCAATAATGGTGTAAATTCCTGCACCCAGAATCATACCGATTCCGTAGAACATCAGCATAGGAATACCGAAAACACGTTTTAATTCTGGCATGAGTTTGTCTCCTCGTAAACTTTCCATTGGAAAGTATGACATTGTCGAGCCTCTTGCAAATTGAGTATAGTGACGGAACTTGATCTTGCCCACAAACTTTTCACAGATTATGGTCAGTGGCTTAGGAGAATCGCAAATGCATCTTCAAAAAATTATGATCTTTCTTGGTGCTGCTTTCGCACTTTCTCCTTGGTCCAATTCAGCTTTCGCTCTTTTTGCTGGAGTGTTTGTCGCACTGTCCGTAGGTAATCCCTTTCAGATTATAACTTCGCGGCTTTCACAAAAATTATTGATGTATTCCGTTGTTGGTCTTGGCGCAGGAATGAATTTAATGACGGTTGCTTCGGCGGGGGTCAGTGGCTTTGGTTATACAGCGATCAGTATTTTTTTAACTCTAGTACTAGGACTTTTTTTAGGTCGACTTTTTAAAACTGAAAGTGAGACAAGCTGGCTGGTCTCTTTCGGGACTGCCATTTGTGGAGGAAGCGCTATTGCCGCATTAGCACCCGTGGTGAAAGCTAAACCTCAATCAATAACAGTATCTTTGGGGGTTGTGTTTTTGTTGAACTCAATT
Organism: Pseudobdellovibrionaceae bacterium; assembly: GCA_021731025.1. Classification (GTDB taxonomy): domain Bacteria; phylum Bdellovibrionota; class Bdellovibrionia; order Bdellovibrionales; family Bdellovibrionaceae; genus UBA5009. Next base: position 32,301 of record JAKFYD010000066.1, read on the forward strand.
GCTCTGCTTGTTTTTCCCTCGCTAGGGCATAAATTCGATTTTTCTCAAGAGCAATTTGGTTTATGGGCTGCGCTGGCTATTCACGACACTAGTTCTGTTGTCGGTGCAAGTCTTCAATATGGAACGACGGCCTTGCAGATAGGGACCACAGTGAAATTAGCTCGCGCACTTTGGATTGTGCCAGCCACTTTTCTAATTGGGTTTATGTTGTCTCGCAGACAAAAGACAGTTGATCAAAATCTTAAAATTAAAAAGCCTTGGTTCATTTTGGGTTTTGTTATCTGTGCGGCTATTTTTACTTGGATTCCTCAGCTGAATGAAATTGGCCATATGGTAGAAATGCTAGCTCGCAAAACATTGGTACTGACCTTGTTCTTAATTGGTTCGAACTTGAGTTTGGGTTCCTTAAAAGCTGTTGGAATCAGACCGCTCCTGCAAGGGGTTATTCTGTGGCTAGTCGTAGCTTCAGTAACTGCTTTTTTGATTTACAATTCAGTTATAAGCTATTCATAATTTACAAATAATTGAGGAGGCCTCATGAGTCGTTATGTCGATGGATTTCTTATTCCTATTAAGAAAAAAAATCTGAAAAAGTACCAAAAGATGGCTACACTCGGCCGCAATGTCTGGATGAAATACGGCGCGTTGGATTATTACGAATGCGTGGGTGACGATATTAAAAAAACCTACGGATTGCCGCTGGCAAAACTTTGTAAATTGAAACCGGACGAGACACTCATTTGGGCTTACATTGTGTACAAATCCAAAGCCCATCGCAACCAAGTGAATGCCAAAGTGATGAAAGATCCGCTTATGAATCCAGAGGAACATATGGGTCTTTTCGACATGAAAAGGTTTTCAGTCGGTGGATTTAAAGTCTTAGTTCGATCTTAAGTAGTGTATTAGATGTCTAATTCTAAATCAGCAGCTGCCACATCTTCTTTGCGACTAGGAGAAGATGAGTTAGGCTTTTTATTGTTATCTAATTTCTCTGAAGCGGATAAAGGTTCATAAACATAAACTTCAAGATCACTTAAAGATCCTAAGTATTTCTCAATCAAAAGCTTCACATCGTCCCAATTGAGCCCGCCAAGCCCACAACCTAGGGGGGGAAGTGCAAGGCTCTGGATGCCCATTTCTTGATAATGATTAGCCAAATAGCTCAAACCATCTTCGATATCCTTGAGCAAGGATTTATCTTTCCAGTGACGTTTGGTTGGGAAATTCAAAATCTGAACTTCGTTATTTTCCCAAAGATAAGGTTTTCCAGCTATAACCTCTCTTTTTTGACAACGAATTTTATAATCATTGAACATTTTCGGAAATTTTTTTTTGAAATCTAAAGCGAGCCCAGCCCCCATTACGCCAACACAGTTCACAGTGTTGGTAATAATTTGAGCAGAAGATTCAAAAATATTTCCCTGAATAAAAGTTACCAATTGAACCTCATTTTTTGGGTACATAGTACCATCCAGGATTGGCTTCCACA
>JAKFYD010000031.1 GCA_021731025.1 Pseudobdellovibrionaceae bacterium
GGCCAACTGTATTTTAGGAAGCGACTGTCGTCTGACCACAGTGCAACCATAAAAATGACGACCAAGGGATACATGCAAATTCTCTGATACCAACAGAGCGTGCAAGGTGGATACCTCAGAACTTCACCAAAGTAGAGACTTCCCAATGTAGCGGCCAAAGCGATAATAAATGAGAGTTGGAGAGCGAATTGTTTTAATGTGGCTTTATTCATTCTTCACCTTTTGGAATCGACTTTTAAAGGGAACAAAATTACAGGCAGCAAGCTCAACACGTGACAGGCAGGAAATATGTACAACTAACGTGACAAACCCAGAAATTTCCATCATCTGCGCAACAGGAATAGAATCTGAAGAGAGTTTGTTAGCGGGCTCCGAGTGTCAGGAAGAACTTAATGTTGATGATTTTCTTTCTTTTCATGCTTTTCATGTTCGCTATAAGCCGCATAGCAAATACAGTTAGTTTCATTCTATATCTTTTCAAACAACATTGTAGACTCTATTGTAATTCCCGAATCTGGTTGAACTATTGCAGAATCATGATCCAAAACTTTGATTACAGACGCCTCACCTACTTTTTTGTTCGAACAAGTTTGCATTTTTCCTCGGGGGCGGTGACCAGCACGTCTTGGTTTACAAACTTTACGAAAGATACTTATCCTGTCACCTTCTTTGACTTCTGAGGAACCTATTTTCACCTGTACCCCCTCTGGGATTTTATCAGCGGGCTGAAGATTCTCGATAGAATGTCGGTGGAATGCAGAACAACTAAATTGCAGCGCGGCCAGTATTATAATGGGTAGAGTTAATTTTCTCTTCACTTTCAAGTCTCCTTCATGTTTAGTAACTGGCCAATTCATTAAATTAAATCGTTCATATTCCTTCAATGAGCCACTCGTCCCTTAAATCTGTTTTCAAAAATCGAATATAATACTGGAAGTACAATTAAAGTCAGAATGGTCGATGATACAATTCCCCCAATCACAACCGAAGCTAAAGGTCTTTGTACCTCAGCACCTACACCTTGAGACATCATCATCGGTAGAAATCCAAATATGGCTACTAAGGCGGTCATAAGAACCGGCCGTAGTCGGATCAGCGTTCCGGTTACTACTAAGTCTTTTCCCGTATAACCTTCTAGTTTTAATTGATTGAAATAGTTAACAAGCACAACACCATTTAAAACAGCAATACCTGATAAGGCAATAAAGCCAACTCCTGCTGAAATACTAAACGGCAATCCATTGAGCATGAGACTGATGACACCACCAACTAGAGCGAAAGGCACACAGCAAAAAATCAATGCTGTTTGTCCTACACTGCCAAAAGCCGCATAGATCATAATTAAGACAATTATGAGCGCCACGGGTGTAAGAATTAATAACCTTTGCCGTGCTTCCTGAAGATTTTTAAAGTTCCCGCCCCATTGTAGGTAATAGCCCTCGGGAATCTTAATTTTTTCTTGTACAACTTTTTGCGCCTCGTTCACGAAACTTTCGGTGTCCCTGCCTCGTAAATTTATTAATACCGCAGACCTTCGATTTGAGTCTTCACGAGAGATCGAACTGTAGGTTTCCGAAAATTTAATGTTGGATAAGGTAGATAGTGGCGTTGTCGTATTTGACCCTATCCCTACAGGCAAATCCCTTATTGTATCAAGGTCAGATCGATCGGATTCCGAAAGCCTGACCACGATAGGGAATTTTCTATCTCCTTCAAAGAGTTGTCCTGCCTCTTGTCCTCCAAGGGCAATTGAAATGGTATCTAAAACATCTGAGACTTTCGCTCCATACTTATGAAGAGCCGCATTTTGTGGTTCAATTCTTAAAACGGGGCTTGTTCCAGCTAAATCTTCCTCGACGTCTCCTGCACCTTTAACTTTAGAGACGACTTCTTTAATCTTTTTAGCCAAATCCATATTCATCTTAAGATCAGGTCCAAATATTTTTACAGAGACGTCAGCACGTGTTCCTTCTAAAAGTTCATTAAACCGCATTTGAATGGGCTGAGATGCTAAGTAATTCTGTCCAGGCACTTCACGTTCAAGTTTCGCAATAATAGCATTCACAAGGGATTGAAAATTATGTCTTCCATTTTCATGACGTGGCCATTCGTCCCGATCTTTAAGCATGATGTAAGTATCAGAAATATTCACTCCCATTGGGTCTGTGGCGACTTCACTTGTTCCTATTCTTGAAAAAACATGTGTTACCTCGGGAAAGGCTTGAATAATTTTATCTGCCTTCATTTGAAAAGCTAAAGATTGATCCAGACTGATGTTCACAGGTCGAATCATATGAAAAGCAAATGACCCTTCGCTCAATTGAGGCAGAAATTCAGCACCACGAGTAGCAAATAAAATGACACCAATGATGACTGCCACAAGCGAAGCAATAATCGTACCTTTTTTGTGAACGAATGTAAGGTTCAATAAAGGTTTGTAAACATTTCGAATCCACTCCATAAAACGTGGTTCTTTATCCTCGGCGTTTCCTGACAAAATAAGTGATGCAAGCGCTGGAGCAGTCGTAAATGAAATGACCAGTGCCGAAATTACAGCAATAGCAAATGTAGCAGCCATAGGCCTGAACATTTTGCCTTCTACGCCGACCAGGGCAAAAATAGGTAAGAATACAACGACTACGATCAGCTCACCGAATCCAGCTGCAACTCGCACTTCAACCGTTGCGTTATATACTGCCTCTTGTATTTCTTGTCGTGAAAGTCTTCTTCCAAATTTCTTTGTTTTTTCATGAATAAATCGAACACAATTATCGATCAGAATTACAGTTCCATCGACAATAATACCAAAATCAAGAGCTCCCAAGCTCATTAAATTTCCCGATAATCCTAAAGGTTTCATAATTAAAAATGTTGCTAGTAAACTGAGAGGAATAGTAATCGCAGTAATAATCGCAGCTCGAATATTTCCAATAAGTAAAAATAAGATGATGATGACAAGCGTAGCTCCCATCAACAGGTTGTGTTCGACAGTTCCTAATGTCGCATTCACCAAATCAGAACGATTGTAGACAGTCGTAAGAACATAACCCTTGGGAAGTGTTTTTTTAATTTCATCAAATTTTTCTTGAACTCGCGTTGCAACCGTTCTGCTGTTTTCATTGACCAACATCATCACCGTGCCAAGCACTGTTTCTTGCCCGTTAAAAGTTGCCGACCCTGTTCGCAGTTCCTTTCCAAGCGCTACTGTAGCAATATCTCCAACTCTTATGATACGAAACGAATCGAGCTGTTTAATAGGAACATTTTTAATATCTTCTTCGCTGTTAAATAATCCAATTCCTTGAATCAGAAATTGCTCAGCACTTTGCGCAACGTAACCGCCACCAACATTTTTATTCGCTTTTTCTAAAGCCTCTCCAATTTCTTCAAAATGTAGTCCATACGACACCATTTTCTTAACATCGGGTTGCACATGAAATTGCTTTTCATAACCACCGCTACTGTTGATCTCAGCAACGCCCTCGACAGTTAATAGTCTTGGCTTTACATACCAATCCTGCAGAGCCTTTACTTCCATCAATTGTCGAAGGCGTTCCTTTTGATCAGAAGAAGGTTTCTCAACGTCCAGTATGTACTGATAAATCTCGCCGAGTCCTGTAGACACGGGTCCCAATTTTGCTTCCGCGCCCTTTGGTAATTCTGGCAAAACTCCTTGGAGTCTTTCAGAAACCACTTGTCTCGCCCGGTAAATATCTATTTCGTCTTTAAAAACGACAGTTACCTGCGATAGTCCAAAGCGAGTGATGCTTCTCACCTGTTCAACCCCAGCTATACCACGCATCGAAGATTCAACTGGAAATGTAATCGTTCTTTCAATTTCCTCTGGAGCTAAGCCTTCAATCACGGTGTTAATTTGAACTTGGTTATTAGTGATATCAGGAACCGCATCGATGGGAAGATGTTGAAACGAATATATCCCACCTAAAACTAAAAGACCCGTCATGAAAAGCACAAGACTTCGATTATAGACTGAGAAGTGAATTATTTTGTTAATCATGATTTTCCTTAATAGTAGGAGATCGTCGTAAAAAATTTTTAGTGAGAGTGTCCTTCAGGAGCGCCACCGGAGGCTGTTATCTCTGCAATTCTTAGAAATCCAATTCCGTTAATAACAATTTCATCTCCATCTTTTAAGTCAGCAGATGTAATCTTCATCGTGGTTTGTGACTTAGAAAGAAGGTTAAAATCGATCCTCTTGAAAAATCCTTCACGAACACGAAAAAGATTAACTTCTTCTTGCGAAAGCAATCTCGCGGATAATGGCAACTCCCAGGGACCTTGAGAACTTAGCTTTTGAGTTTTTATTTCAAAGTTTTTTAAAGCTTCGGGAGATAGTTTAAAACCGGATTCTTCATTAACCTCAAGAATTCCCTTTTCAGGTCCTATCTTCGAGTTTTCTTCTTCGTGATCTTCATGCCCTTCCTCCTCTACATGATCCTTAGCACCCTCTTCATGTTCATGTTCGTGTTCTTCTTTTTTTGCATGACTATCGCTTACTTGCTGAGGTTCATTCTTTATCTGCATATTGGTTGGCAATGAAGAATCCTTTGCATGGACCAATGTTGAAAATGCAATAATGGAAAACAGTATTTTTATCACTTTGCACCCGCCTTAAAATCAGCATAAGGACCCGTTAATGAAAGTCTATTGAGCATGTCATAGTTCATGACAAATCGATATGTGGCATCGGCATAGGACGCACGCGATTGACTCAAAGAAAGAAGGGTCGTCGAAACATCGAACAAACTAATCTTAGCGCCTAGCTGAAGTTTTTGCTTGAGCGATTCGAAGCTCTGCTCTGTTAGACTTATTCGCATTTTTAGAGAAGGATAAAGACCTGCCCCTGTATTATGAGCTTGGCTGACATTGAGTATTTGTCTCTTGATCGTTTCTTCGATCCCCTTTTTTTGTAGCTCTAGTATTTTCTTTTGAGAATTAACAATCGATATCTGTTTCCCGTTAGCAAATCCCAGCCCCTGAGAAACTGGAAGGTTATCAAAAACACCACCTGCTGTTCCTCGACTCAAAGTAGGAACACCTAAAAAAGAAAACCTGATTTCTTTTTTGATTTGAGGAAGCACCTTTAGGAAATAAGCATACTGATTGACTTCGGGCGAATTTTTAATTGCAATCTCCTCCCATTCAGTTGGATTAATAGATGGTAGCTCGCTTTCATTTGCAAGATTTACTTGTACTAAGATTAACTGCTCGCCAACTGGAAACCCCAGAGCCTGCGCTAAGGTTCTTTTTTCAAAGTCTACAAGAAGCTTCAATTGAGTAACATCTTCTACAATTTTCAAATGCTGAATTTGAATCTCACGGGAGATATCGGCGTTTTCAAATCCTATATCGGCGCGGTCTTCGGCCATTGCACGTATTTTACTTAGTTCCTGAGCATGATTTTTTAAGGAATTATAAAGCTCTTGATCCATAAGAACTTTCAAATAAAGGCTTCTTGCTGCATAAAGTTCGTTTGCTTGCAGTGCGCGATAACCTTCTCTTTCAGCTTTATAGAGAATCTCTGTTTCTTTAAGACGAAACCAATTTGCTGGAACCAAGAATGGAGCAATATCTTGAACAACATCAAGAAGTGCTGTCGGATCAATAAATACTCGACCTACATTCCAAAGATTTAATCTTGGAAGAAGATTAAGCCTTGCTTCATCAATTGAAAGTTTGGCTTGATAAACTTTTTCGGCATTTTGCAAGACAACTAAATTTTGCTGTTTTACTTTTTGAGTGACGTCCTGAAGTGAAATTGTCTTACCTGCGTGAGAAGCCGTAGAAATAGAAATGATAATTAAAATAATTAAATGTTTCATTGTTCTGACACCCTTCTTAAAACCATCAAATGTGTTTTGGCAGAAAACGCTGGACGCATTTCTACGAATATTTCATTAATAATAGTGAGTTCTTGTGAATAAACTTTTTGAACTAAATCATGACTTTTCTGAGCGACTCCTGGCTTCTCGAGCAACAAATCATCTGTTCTTCCATTTGATTCATACAAATTAATTATATAGATAGTTGAGCAACCTTCAGAAGCCGCATTAATAATGCCTGTTTCATAACTAAGTCGGACATGACCTAAACCACATTGATCAACACCAGCACCGGTCTGTGCATTTAAGGTTGTTGTTTGAACAGTAAATGTGAGATTATTCAAATCCGCAGTGATTTCTTCAAGGGTACGAGAGCGTCCTGCGTTGTAGGGTGGAAGACTTGGAATGAGCATGATCCTTTTTTTATATTCTTTAGTACCGACAATAAACTTACCTTCATAGGTTCCACTTAAGGCTGTAAAAAGCCTTTGCTGTTTAGCTAATCTAGCTTCCATCTCAGTTGCTTTTCTTCTTAAGTTTTCATTTTCGACTTCAACTTCTCGATTTTTAACGTCTTCCAAATTACTCGAGTCTGGCTTCGCACACGCCACTAAAAACAAAGGTAACAATAAAAATATCTTTTTCATGTTTAGATTCCTTGGTTAAAGTTTCTGATTTAAAAATGTTCCGTTTAAAATATAAAGTGTCCAAAGTGCCTCAAGAGCCTTTAACTCTTCTTCGTTTCGACTTTGGGTGTAGGACAGTAACTGCCGATGAGCTTCAATGATCAATGGACCTGCAATAAGACCCTGTGCAAATAATGACTCTGCCTTTTTATGCTTACTTTCGATAATTCGCCCACTGGGGGTATTTTTTAAATTCTTAACAGATACCTCATACTGTTGCGTGAGGTTCTTTAAAATGCTCTGTTGTTTATCTAGATTCCTTTTATGAACTTTCATTGCTTTTGTAGACTGGGAAGCTTTGAGAGCTCTTTCTCCTCGATTACGATTAAAGATCGGAATGGGCATGCTGATCCCCATTCCGTAAGTTTGGTATTGAACAGAACCATCAATGTTATTATTTGCAATGAGTGAAACTTTAAATTCGGGCCAGGCTTGCGCTTTTGCTTCTGCGAGTTGCCCAACAGACAAATCAACATCAGCTTGGGACTTAAGTAGCGATGCCGATTTATTTTCAACATCTACTTTTGGAGTCTCAGGCCATTCATTTTTAAATGTTGGTAGGTTTTTCTCTATTGCAGTTGCTGACAAACCTGTTGAGGCAGAAAGTTCACTGAGAATTTCTCTCTTCTCTTTTTGCAGATGATTTAATCTTATTTCAAATTCGCTAACTGCAAGTTGAACTAAACTCAGAGTAATTTCCTGGTCTGGGTTAAGTCGTGGCCTTGACTGATACTTATTTTTAATTGTTCTGAACCTTTGAACAGACTCCTCTGTTTTCTCGAGTTCATCATTTAATTGTGTAAGACGATAAAGCGACTTAATACCGAGAAGTGTAACCTCTTCTAACTTTCCTAAACTTTCTGCTTTAAAGGAATCACCTAGAGCCTTTCCTATGTTACGTCGAGCGGCTCTTAAACCACCGACTTCAATAGCTTGGGATATTCTTACTTCCGTTGTATTAGCAGTTCTACCGAGGTTTTCTCCTTTAACTGATTCAAGAGAAATTTCTGGATTATTCCAAGAGCTCCCCTGCTGAGATAAGCGGTCGGAAACCTCATTGATGACATCTTCATTTTGCACTTCTGGATGTCGTTGCTGAAGGCATTTTAATATATCATTAGTATTTTTAGGCGCAGCACAATGAGCTGCTTCTAAAGCTACTGATCTACCATAACTAAATAGAGAAATAGCGGTAGCTGTAAGACTAAAAATAACGAATCGTGATTTAAATTTCATTCAAAATTCCCTTTCAGCAAAAAATCAAAAAGTTGATAAACTTAGGATTTAAACTGAATGGGAGGAAGAATAGTCGAGTTAATATGTGGTTGTTTGTAGAAGAACCTATACTGAGCTTCTGTTAACTGCAAAACACCTAAGGTTATGAGGGCTTGAGCAGATTGTGTGATAAAAAAATGTAAAGCTGAGCAACCTAGCTGGCATAAATCTGTATGACTAGGACTCGGGTTACTAGTGGTTTTTTGCAAGAAGTCCTGCGCAATATTAGTAATTCCAACACTCTTTTTTGCATGAAAATTTGTAGATGAATCTTCGCCTGCACAAGTTAGAGTATGGCTAACTAATGACCATGTAAAAATAAAACATATAACTAAAAATATAAACTTTTTAATTCTCACGCAGTTAACTAATACTCATAGTTCAATTATTCAGTCAAGTTCATTAAACCCAGAAGTACTACTATATATCATTGTAATCTCAAACTATAGTTAAGTACTTCAATCATTCTTTTGACAGCTATTACAGTAGTTTAGCACTAATTAATATCATTGAATTTGTCGTGCGCTCTGTTTGCCTTGCAATCTTTACCAAAAGATTTACTTGTTATTAAACAGTGGTTTTGCTACCGTATCTACAGGATGAAAAGATTTACATTAATTTTTTCTTTATCTTTCATTTTTTTGCTGAGCATTCTTACATCTGCTTATTGCAAATTACCATCGTATGAATTTGGCGCCAGTTCCCATATCGCATCAGTTGCAACTGATAGCTGTTCGGAAACTGGATCTAGTCCGGCCCATTCAGTGCATTCATGCCACCTTGGACATCTTAACCACTGTTGTTTTAATGGGTCAGCCGAATTCGTATTTCAACGAAGTCTCGAACTCTACCAGTCTTGTTCAGAATTTAAATTTACTTATGATAACCCAGATATAAATAAGTTCAAAAGGCCGCCTATCTTTTCGTAATAATTTCCTACCATAAAAGTTCATTCTGAAATTTTTAAATGACTTAGAATGTATGATTTTTCTTAAACAAAGGAAAATGTATATTCATTTAAACGGAGATATCTTATGAAAAAAACTTATTTGTTATCATTACTGTTGCCACTTTTTACGGTTGGATGCGTAAGCCAGCCCCACCGTCCTGAAAACTCACCTACTAAGTTAGAAAATGGCAATGTCCAGGTCCAAATCAAGTTCCATGATGATGATGTAGCGATTCAAAACACATCGGTAAATGCATACGATGAGCAATGTAAGACAGTTTATAGAAAGGACATAGACACTGTTAAATGTACAAAACGGTTGATTGGACAAGGGCGAGTACTCATGGTGGCCCCTGACAAAACGAGCACAGTTGAATTTGCCTCTGAAATCCCGATAAATTCGACTACAAAATTTGAAGTAACAAACAAAGATTAAGATTGTTTTTCAAAGTCTTCAGGGGACTGGAGTCATCCAGCCCCCTGCTTTGAGTCTCTTACCTTAGATTTTCCCACGTAGGAAAGTTTAAAAATTCAGTCTCATTTTAACTAACTATTTTAATCTCAATGGTTTAGCTCCGAACATTTAGCTGGCACAAGCCAGTGATGATCTTGTAAAAGCATCCATTAACTAATATTTCAATGCGCTGAATGGATCAGTGAAGAATGTATGGGAGTAAATAATCGTCCTCGACGTATCTCACGGTACTTCAACATTAGGCATGGACATTCAAAGATGAATAATTCTGCAAGCGAAGTATCAAAGCATGGTTAGGCTCGTAAACAGCTTTAATATGTTTAAGAGTTGGTTAAACTGTATTTCTTTCACTATGAGTTCAAAAATACGGACGAAGAAGTGACTGTTTATTTCAAAGTAAATTCAACAATTTAAAATAAATCTAATTTTAATTATAACTTTCACTGTTCGTAACTACGAACAATTTCAGTGATTCAATTGATAGATTTAAAACTATTTGGTAGTAGATATCTCGTAATTTCAAAGAGTTATCTCAAATTTCTCCCAGTAGAATAACTTGGCCCTCTAGTTGCTAAAAGTGCTTTCGAACTGTTTGAAATTACATTGGGGGGTGGCCAGTGCCATTTAAAGTTTTGATTGTCGACAACCAGAAGGAAGATTTAGAAGTCACCCGCCTTGTTCTATCTGTCGATGCTGATTTCGAAATCTATATAGAGCCTGACGCCGGCAAAGCGGTCGAGCTTGTTAGAAAAAAACCGCAAGAATTTGCCACCATTCTTTTAGACTACCATATGCCAAAAGATGGGCTAACAACGGCACAGGAAATGTTTGCGATCAATCCGCATTTACAAATTGCCATTCTTTCATGTGATCAGACTCGCGAAGCCTTAAAAAAATCAATCCAGATTGGTGTTAAAAGTTTTATCGACAAAGATGAAGACCCCGAAGTTCTGAAAGGTGTTGTGCGCTCACTTTGCCAAAAATGGCAGAATCGCGCTGAAGTTTTCAGCCACGCTCACGTATCCGGTGAGCAAAATGAAAAGCTTATTAATAACATTGGGCTTGTAGGCCATTCTTCCAAGCTCGCCGAAGTAGCTAGGTTGGTAAAAAGAGCTGCAACAGTCGATTGCAGCGTCCTGATTCAAGGCGAGTCTGGAACCGGCAAGGAACTCGTTGCCAAAGCCGTTCATAATCAATCCAAGAGAAAATCTAAACCGTTTGTCGCTATTAACATTAACGCCATCGCTGAAAATCTTGCCGAGAGTGAACTCTTTGGTCATGTTCGTGGGGCATTTACCGGAGCGGATAAGGACAACCCAGGTAAAATTCTTTCAGCTCAAGGCGGAACTCTTTTTCTTGATGAAATTGGCGACTTGAAACCTGAAATCCAAGTAAAACTCCTGCGCGTACTCCAAGAACGAAAACTTTCTCCCGTTGGAAGCAATAAAGTTTTTGAATTAGATATTCGCATAATCACTGCAACCCATGTGAATTTAGAAAAGGCAATTCTGGACGGAAAGTTCCGCGAAGACTTATTTTATCGCCTTCATGTATTTCCAATTCAACTGCCGTCGTTACGGGAGCGGCCTGAAGATATTCAGCCGCTCATTGCACACTTCCTGAAAATCTATAAAGGCCAGGGCTGTGAAATGCTGATGAAAACAGTTCGGCTTTTAGAACGCTACGAATGGCGCGGAAATGTCAGGGAGCTAGAAAATGAGATTCAACGACTCTTATCTATGGGCATTCAAAAAGTCGAACCAGCAAACTTAAGTAAAAAAATTTTAGATGCACTCAATTTTGAATCTGACGACATCGTAAACCATCAGGACTACCAGAAAAAGCTATGGGCAATGGAACTTGAATACTTAGAACGAAATGTTCGGCTTGCTGGATCATTGCGTGAGGCTTGCCGAAGTATTTTTAAGGCTGCACCTTCTTCCATCCATACTCGCATTAATAACTTAAAAGATCACATAACAAAAACAAATCACAAAGTGGTATAAAATGAAAAAACAATCTAAAGCACTCTTTACCTTATTGCTTCTTATCGGAGCTAGCGCTTATTCTAAAAATGGACTTATTCGACGTGAGAATCTCGATTCTCTGCACTTCGATCCAGCTACATTGAAGCAGCTCATTGACGAGAAAATTCTTTTCCCTTCGAAAATGCCATTGTTCTTTGAACTCAATGAAGAAAAAGTTGAGCAAATTCTTTTAGCGTCAAATGATCCCGAACTTTCAGAATTTCTGATTTGGCTTCGATCACTTGTTGGCGACACGACTGAAGTAAATCTGAAAAATCCTGGTGATATGACTCCTGCCAGCCAAGACATCAAGGGCTCAATATAAATATGAGGATAAAACTTGAAAAAGATAATTTCAGCAATTGTTTCCCTCTCTACAGGTGCTCTTGTCGTGAGTAAAATTAATTCAAAATCTTACATCCATACAGAACAGTATCGATATGTCATTACCGAAACAAGTGGTCCGACGTCGCTTGATCCTCTTGATGGTGACCAAACGCAGAACCTACCTGTACAACGAATGATTTATGCTACGCCAATTGAGGTTGATGCAAAAGGATCTTTACAAAGCTTAGTTCTTGATAACTTTATTTTTGATCCAACAACAAAAACAATGACGTGGACTGTAAAGACAGGACTGAAGTTTTCAGATGGTTCGGATATTACACCTGACGATATTGCATTTGCAGTGAAACGGATGGCATTTAGCCGACCCAAATTTCCGGTCATTGATGAAATCGAAGGTGTTCAAGAATGGTCTAAAGCTAGTAATGCACTAGAAAGCTACCCTTCTGGTATCAAAATAGTTGGAAACAAAATAGAAATAAAATTCAATCATTTTGTTGAACATCCTATTTTCAGATTTTGCCTGGAGATATTTTCTATCATTCCCAAAAGTTGCGTCGATACCAAAACAAACAAAATATCTTGTGAAAAAATTCCTTTTAGTGGTCATTATAAGATAGTTAACAAGTCCGAATCGCAAATTTCTTTCGTAATGAAAGACGATTCTACTCTCGGAAACTCCGCTCCCAAGAACATTATGTTTGAATATAAACTTCCTTCTGAAGTCTTTGAAGAGGAATATATCCCTTCGGGAACCGTCATCATTCAAGGAAATGAAATTAAGTTTTCCTTAGATCAATTGAAAAAGATAAAGCAACATCTGCAAACGAGCTATTTACCATCTGCTCGAATTGCCTTAAATATGTTAAACCCGAACATAGTTCCTTTTAAAGAAAAAACATGCCGATTGGTATTTGCGGAAGCATATAGAAAAGCTTTTGCAAGTCTTGCCACTGTTGATTTTAAAATTGAATCGAGCCTGTTCACAGATGTCTTGCCAGGGTACATGACGCCTTCAGAACTTTCAAAACAAGAGCTTATAAAAATATCTGAGTCAGAAAAAAATAAATGTCTTCAACAGATGAAATTGACTCCTCCTCGATGGGCCTTTGTAAAAGAAGACGCTGATTCAATTTATTCGCTTGTCGCAGAAAGGGCTTTCGAGATCTTAGGAATTCCAAAACCTAATCCCAAAGTATTTAACACTCGAAAAGAAGAAACAGATGCCTTTATCAAAGGCGACATCTCCATTTTGGGTGCAAGCACTGGTTTTTGGGCAATGGACCCTGTAGGCGATATACAAATGCTATTAACACCGAACATGCACAAAATTCTTCAGTTCGTCAGTAATGATGAAAAGATTCAGTTATTAATAAAAAATCTCAAAGGCATTGACGAAAGGAACAGTAAAACTTCTTTCAATGTATTGAATCAGTATGTTCATGATAAAGGATTGTTCAACGTCTTTGCCCATGTCAGACGATTCTATTCAAGCAGTTCGTTAGACAATATTTCAGAACTACCGATCTCAATAACTTCTCCAGCTCCTTGGCAAGTCTTTAGGATGAAATGATGAATAGCAGACTCATTCTCGATTCAATTATAGTCGAGCTTAAAAGACAAAATAAAATGCCTAAGAGGATTGATTTCTCAAAAATTGGAGATCGCTATTGGTGTGTGGTTTCTGATAATCCAACGGATACTATTTCCGTTATAAACGAAGACATTTTTACTGGTTTCTCCAATGAAAAAGAAATTGCGCTGCTGAAGGCACTGTCAGAAAGAGCTGAGCGTCTGGCCTTTATTGAAGGTTCAAGAAATGATATTCCAAGCTGTCAAACGGAGAGATCAGATGGTTTTGCTGCAATGCCTTTGATATCTTTGAATAACTCAGTTCGGGAAAATGCTTTGAATGAGGCTATCGAAAGATTTGTGTGGTCTACATGGTGGGATGATTCTGAATCCGCATTTACAATCCGGAAAATTCATCCCGATAACAAAATTGTTCAATTAACATCTTATCTGGAAGAAGTTATAAAAACCTTAAATTTAGAATTTATTTATGTGGTCAATCCAATAATCGACCAGCTTACCACGAAACAAGTTCAAATCTTAATCGGAAAAATAAAAGATAAAGGATATGTGACTGGTGGTGCTTGCGGCACTAAAGCGGAAACGCAGATAACTGTTTTCCGTGCATTAGATGAGCTATATCGACATGGTTTTGCGTTCCAACGTGCAGTTCAAAAAGATATCAAGCCAAAATCATTATATGAAAAAAGGCTAATGTATTTCGCATCAGGTTTTGGGAATAGAATTGTCCAAGATCGCCTCGCCACCCGGGGAATAAAGTTAATTTTTCTGCCAGAACTACAAATAGATTCAGAAATCGAATCATCAATTCCAGGATTTACAGTTCATCGCTGCTTTTTTGAAAATCAGCCTCCATTTATAGGTGGGGCTATGAAGAGGTTATGTCTATAAAAAAAAACCACTTCTCTAGAAATTCACTCTGTCTTTTCGCAGTGATTATACTGATCAGTGGAATTTATGGAATTTGTGATTACTATCTTCAATCTATATCAAAGGAACTTACGTCCAATTGGGTACAGACAGAGGCAATTGCCATTCAAGAAGGAAATTTGCTCACGTCAATCACCAAGACACAAAGATTTTTGATTTCTTCCTCTTATATCAAAGGCGTCCGACTTGTAAAAATTGAACGTGGACAACTTCAACCAAAAATTGAATTTGGTGAGCCATTTAAATTAAGTTATCGAGACGTTTCTATTTTACCTGAAAATTTGACACAAGAACGAATTGGATTTTTGCATCAAAGGGCATTTTTAAAGATTCCACAACGCGAAGACTTCATTTTAGTTTTCGATGTTAAGTCTAATTTTTTGAATCTTTTATTTGCAGTCAGCAGCAGTATTATTGTCATTTTAATCGTTTACCTTATTTGGTCATTGCAGCGATTGGAACAAAAGGAAGCCCAAAAGCGCGAGGCATTATTAAAGTTGGCAATTGACGATCTTCTTGAAAATGAGTCCCCATCAGCAGTTCTGGAAAAGGAAATTCCTGGCCTAGTGAAATGGTGGAAAGTTAAAAAAAGCGAATTAGAACGCACCAGGGCTATTTCCGCAGAACAGCAAAACAAAATCTTATTAGGCGAAATGGCAACAAGAACAGTTCATGATATAAAAGGTGCTCTAAGAAACATTCGGACTATTGTTACCATATGTAAAGCCATTGAGCCTTCTCACAAAGATATTATAGAAAAGTCCTTAGAAAAAGTGAAAAAGATTTCTCAAGGACTCCTTGAAAGCACTAGATCTGTCCATTCAGATGAGCAAAACAAACAGGTGCGTTTGAATGCTAATTTACAATTAAACTCAATTATCGAAAGTAAAAAAATTCAATATGGATCTTCAGTTTATCTTGAAATGCAACCTAGCGTCTCGCCTGCCGTAATAATATCAGATCCCGTTCAATTTGAACGCTCAATATCCAATTTAATTGATAACGCGATTGAGGCTTCACCCATTAATAATCTTATCCGTATCATCGTAGTTAACGACAATAATTCTGTTGAAATTATAATTCAGGACTCAGGAAAAGGTATATCGCCAGAAAATATTCGGAAAATTGGCACGAAGGGTTTTACACACGGTAAAATCGGAGGGACCGGAATAGGCGTTTTTTATGCCAAAAAATTCGTTGAAGAGCTTGGAGGACAATTTAGTGTCGAATCGAAACTCGGAAAGGGAACCAAGGTCCGTTTGTCGTTTCGAAATGCTATCGGGCGGATTTTCCTACGACCAAATGAACACCTATTACTATTAGAAGATCAGAATTACATCCGACAAGCTGCTAAACTCAAATTGGATGGATTAGGAAACCAAAAACCACAATATCAAATCTTTTCAACAACAAGCGAACTAGAAACCTGGCTGTCTACCAGTAACGCAACTTTCAAGTTATATTCTGATCACTTTTTAGAGAACGAGAGTGAAACTGGAATTCAACTTATAAAGCGACTTGGTATTGCAGATAGATCTGTCCTTTTCACTTCTGCATTCGATGATCCTACCATTACTCAAGCTGCGTCTGAAATTGGCATGGAGGTTATAAGTAAAGATGAATTTTTTAATGCACAAATTATAACTTAAATTTTAAGGAACAATATGATCGAACGATATCAAGGCAAAGTTGGTGAAAAGCTCCTCAAGGAAGCATTGGCCGAACAAAAATTAATTAACGGAGACAACACCATAGTTAATTTTCTAATTTCTCATGGAGTTTTAATTGAAGCAATACCCAATGAAACTATCATAGCTCAAGATGCTGAAGATACAGATATCTACTTTATATTAGCAGGATCAATTGAGGTTTTAATAAATAAACGGTCGGTTGCAAAAAGAGTCTCTGGCGAACATGTTGGAGAAATGGCTCTTATTCATCCAACTGGAACTCGCAGTGCTGCAATCATCTCTAAAGAAAAGTCAGTTCTATACAAAGTATCAGAAGAATATTTTTCTGAAATCGCCGAAAATAATCCTGTTCTGTGGCGAAGGTTAGCAGCTGAGTTAGTAAAGCGCATACGAGAAAGGTCAAAATATATTTCCGAGCCTAATGACTTACCAAAAATTTTCATTGGATCTTCATCTGAATCTTTCAATAAAGCCGAAGAACTAAAAAAAACATTAGAATGTTCTGAAGTACATGTTGCGCATTGGAAAGATGGAATTTTTAAAGCTTCAACTTCAACACTAAATAGCCTTCTCGAAACCGCTAATAGTTATGACTTCGCAATTCTAATATTGCATCCCGACGACATGACTGAGAGTAGAGGCAACGAAATCGCTTCCCCTCGTGATAATGTTATTTTTGAACTCGGCTTATTTTTGGGTTCGTTAACACCTGAAAGAGTATTCATTCTGAGACCAGGCAGCAAGGAACTTAAAATTCCTTCTGATCTTTTAGGAATTACCTGCCTATCATACCAGCTCAATGAAATAAACGATAGCGACTTAGAAAAATCAGCTAAATATATAAAAAATGAAATTGAAAAATTAAAGGTCAAGTAATGAGTTTAGGCGACGATTTAAGAAAAGAAGTAAGTTCAATATTTAAAGATCAATGGACTGTCAGGGATGGAAAACAAGTACCAAAGCCGGAAGACATCGCATTAAGTGGAAATGATGGAATTAAGTTGGATGCAGTTGTCTTGTATGCAGATATTGTCGAATCCACACAACTAGTAGAATCAGAAAAACAACCCTTTTCAGCGGAAATCTATAAAACGTTCTTAGTAGGTGCATGCCGTATCATCCGAGAACAAAACGGATATATCACTGCATTTGATGGTGATCGGGTAATGGCTGTTTTTATCGAAGACTACAAGAACTCAAATGCATCTATCTGTGCATTAAAAATTAATCATGTCGTAAAAAAAATAATTAATGAGGAATTACTAAAAGTTTATCCTCAAGCCTCATATCGCCTTAAACATGTGGTGGGCGTGGATTCAAGCGATATTCTTGTTGCTCGAACTGGGATTAAAGGATCGAATGATATAGTTTGGGTCGGAAAAGCTGCCAACAATGCAGCAAAACTCTGCGCGTATAGAGATGATGTTATATCTTCTGTTATATCTGAAAAAGTTTATAATAAATTATCTGATGAAGCTAAGTTAAGCTCCCCTGACAAGTGTTCGATGTGGGAATCCAGAAAAATTGATGGCAAAATAGTGTATACTTCAAATTGGACCTGGACAGTTTAGCCAAACGCTTTCTTCTATTCTAGTTTCTGATTAAATTTGATTAATTAAAACTTATATTTTTCATAATTAAGTTTAAATCCCTCCGAATTGTGTGTTCGGAAATAAGAACACAAATTTTTGACGAACTGATCCCTATCACTTTTAGAATAAACTTTGTTCGCATCTATGAACAAACTCCTTCTCCTCACTATTGCAAAAACATCTTACGATTTCTTAAAACATAGTAATTTCATCTCGTTATTGAAATTTGAGAATCTGGCACTGTCGTTGAAATATATCTCTTTGAGTGGCGCGCACTCGAAAAAATTAAAGGAGATAGGAAACTAAAATGCAGCAAATTGGAAACAACAAAGATGAAAATCGTCTCTTTGATCTGGCTCACACTAAGTGCTGTCGATGTCGATGGGTTCGTAGGCGAGTATCAGAGATAATGAGACGAATTCAGCATTGGCTTAATAAATTACTGACACCATCAGAAGTTCTTCCAAAAGAGTTTGAATATCTGACCGAATCAAATGACCGCGAACGATTGGCGAAAACATGGTCAAGATTTTTATAAAACTTGAGATACAAAAAATCAGAGACGATTTTCGAGAGTTCTATGGACGCTTACCCGTCGAAGAACTTGTTAAGAACTCAGCCCTGATTCATAAAATTGAAAAACTAGAGCAACAACTACGAGGATTATTGGATGACGAACGCACTGCTTAGATCATTAAAAGATAAAACTGAACAGGTTGACAGAACACTTGTTGAAATTTGGGAATCGTTAACTCCCAATCTAAAACAAAAAAGACATTTTTATGAGCGATTCGTATCCATCCAAATGCAAACAAGAAAATTAACAAAATATATTAAAGAGGAAAATAAAAATGCATAAATCAGCAGATAGACATGAAATTTTCACCGCCTTTCGAAAAGAAAATTCACTTGAAGCTAAACTTTTAGTGGGCGCAGCTTTTAAAGAAGAAAATGAAAACTTTTATAAAATCAGACTTATGATGTTTCCTGGACAAGTTTATTACTTGGTTAAAAATAAAGACAGTAATGATCGTTACACCGTGTTTTCAAAATTGAAACACAATGATCATAAAATCTGTTTTTTAAACCCAGTTGGTAGCGGAGTTTTAGATTCAAAACTTCAAAGTTATTTGGAAGTCAGGTTTCCGCTTTTGAGAGCTTATCTTTACATGTCACTTTTCCCAGTTGCCCAATTATAGAAAGGAAAACTAAGTGAAATTAAAATATTTTATTTCTTTTTTAAGTCATTTAATCGCATTCGCATTTCCAGTGATGGGTTATTGCAGTGTCGAATCCAGCCTCATGGCTGTTCAAAGTAAACTGATAGGCACCATTCTTCCACTTGCTGCAATTATCGGATTGGTCTTTGCGGGCCTTTCCTTTGTAGCCGGTAGTCCAAATGCAAGAAGCCATTTGATCCTTGCGATATTTGGCGCCGTTATTGGTTTTGGTGCACCAAGTATCGTGGGATGGATTCAAGCACTTATTCACTAATGCAACAGGATCTTTGAAAGAAGGTCCTTATTTTTTTCGAGGAGTTTATGGATTTAAAAGTTACCCCTGTTAGTAAATGTTTAGATAAGAAGATGATGATTTTGGGTTTTGAAATTCCAGATTTACTTTTTATTTTCTTAACAATGTCGGTTCTCAATTTCTTATTTGGATCAACCAGTCTCAAGTTGCTTTTTGTATGGCTCCCTTCACTAAGTCTTGCAATGCTGATTCGCTTTACGAAGCGAGGAAAACCTGACAACTATTTGGTTCACTGGCTAAGGTTTCAAATCAAACCAGGAGTGTATTCAGCCTTTTCTGATCCAACTCAAGATCTCCCTTCACCAAAGCTTAAAGTGAGGATGAGAGCATGAGTGGAAAATTAGCTGATTGTCTTCAAATCTGGGGACTTGAAGATGATAACATTATTTTTTCAGATGGCTCATTTGGCTTATGCTTTAAGCTTAAGCCCGTTGATTGCAGCTGTTGGTCAATTCAACAACGAAATGATTATGCAAAACAATTGATCCAATTTTTAAACGGATTACCTTCAGAAATTGATTTTCAGTTTGTCCAAGACATTAAGACTGGGAATGACGAGCTTATTAACGAACATTTAAAAAACGATAGCTCTAAAGAGGACGTTATCAATGAGTTGACACGTGCTCGAGCTGCAAAGTTTAAGAAGCTGGATTCGGACGGAAGCTTACCGCGACATGGCCTTATGTTTTTTGTACGTCGTAAACCAAGTAAGTCTTTATTAAGGAAAGCCTCATGGCGTTCGCTTTTTTCTTGGTTTTCAAAGTCTAGAAACTTCGAAGCTATTGCTGAAGATAAACTTAAAAAAGAATTAGCTGCGAGCGATCGCTTAGCTTACGACCTTGAGGGTTCGTTGATAGCGCTTGGTCTTTCTCCAGTGCGCTTAAGCGCAAGCGAGATCATCAAGCACCTTTATAGGCAATGGAATCCAAGCAGAAATATTGAGCTCGGTGAAGTTGATCCATCCTACTTAAGATCTTCGATTCTCTTTACAGATGTAGGAACCGATAACGTTGGATTTTCGATGGGAGAGTACTTTTACCGAATTATTTCGTTAAAGCTTTTGCCGGATCAAACTTTTGCCTCGATGGCTGCAAAACTGAGAGAGTTACCCTTTGATTCTCGTCTGAGCCTAACGGTTCGAGTCCCTGATCAACAAAAGGAACTCGACTCCCTTCAGACTCAAAGGCGAGTTGCTTATTCAATGGTTGCTGGCAAGAAAACTGGTGTCAGTGACTTAGATAGCGAAGCGAAGTTTCGGGACCTTGAGGGTTTACTTGAGCAAATGGTGGCTTCTGGTGAAAAGGTTTTCCACATGAGCCTGCAAGTGACCTTAAGGTCGAAATACCAAGACGATCTTGAGAATCAAGTGTCAGAGACCCTAACCAAAGTTCGTGAAATGTCTGGAGCAGAAGCTATGGAGGAAACTTTAGCCGCTTTTGATATTTTTTGCGAATCTTCGATCCCAAACGCGCGGAGTAAGGAGAGAACTAAGCCCGTAAAAACTTCTAACTTGTGTGACATACTTCCAGTCTTTGGACCTTGGGGTGGTCACGCTGAACCAAAGATTATTTTACGATCACGGCTCGGAAGTCTTGTGAGCTTTAATCCATTTGCCAGCGAATTAACAAACTCAAATCAAATAGTGAGTGGCGGCTCAGGAAGTGGTAAATCGTTCATGACAAATATTCTTCTTATGCAAATGCTTAAGGAGAATCCCAAGGTTTTCATTGTTGATATTGGTGGGTCCTATAAAAAAATCTGCGACAACTTAAACGGACAGTACATACAATTGGGTGTTGATACTGATCTTTCAATGAATCCTTTTGATCTGGCTTTGGGTGAGGTAAAACCTAGCAGTCAAAAGATAAAATTCATTTTAAGTCTTGTCGAGATTATGACCAAAGATTCAAATCAAATTCATCTCGGAAAACTGGAAAAGTCAGAAATTGAGATAGCCATTGAAAAAGTCTATGAAGAATTCAAACGCCCGAAATTTTCTGATTTAAGGCAACTATTACTGAGTCACCCGGAAGACTCGATAAAGCGCATTGGAAAAATTTTGGCGAGCTGGTGTGGGAACTCTTCTTACGGTAAGTTTGTTGATCAAGAAACAACACTGGCTCTAAAACGCCCAATTGTTTGTTTCGATTTAAAGGGAATGGAAGCTTACCCAGATTTGCAATCGGTTTGCCTTTTTATCATTACGGATTTTGTATGGCGAGAGGTTCAAGCTGATCGCTCACACATGAAGTTCTTGATTTTAGATGAGTGCTGGAAACTCATGGAGCATGCATCAACTTTCATAGCAGAGGTTTTTCGGACCTTTCGTAAGTATTCAGCAAGTGCAATTGCCATCTCGCAAAACATGGATGACTTTGCACAGAGTAAAATCGCAAACGCTATTCTTCCAAATAGCAGCATCAAATGGGTGTTGAAACAAAAAGGCGCTGACAAGGAAAGACTTAAAGAGGTTTTAGGTCTTAATTCAACAGAAGTAGATCTTATATCCTCACTTCACCAAGAGCGTGGATCCTATTCAGAAGCATTTCTCATAGCTGAGGACTCAAGGGCTGTCGTTGTTATCGAGTCAACTCCTCTTGAATACTGGCTCGCAACGACTGACGGTCGTGATTTAGGAATGATTGAAGAACTTAAAACTTCAAATCCTGAATTAAAAAATTTAGAAATTTTAAAAACGTTAGCAAGCAAATACCCGAAAGGTATTGCTGCAAGTGGAGCTTTAAAATGAAGAAGTTCATAGCTATTGCAATTTCAGTTTCAATGATGCTTTCTGCGCCTGCGAAAGCTGATATTTTTGGTGGAGATGTCGCTGTACTGGTTCAAATTCTATCAAACACGATTAAGCAGCTCGTTGAGCTTCAAAATCTGGTTAAAAATGGAAATGACCAATTGGATCTCATGAGAAGTATCAATCGTGGAGTTAATGATTCACTTCAACTTGCAAGAACTATTTATCCCAATATCGATCCTGGCCTTTACAAGGACTGGCAAAATGTCAGTGATGCTATCAATAAGTTGGAAACTATTTACGGCATCGCTACGAACTCTCCTGTCGCAAGGATATACCGAGATACAGATCGGCAAGTGGCTGAAGCCGTCACTTTAAATAACGATATTTACAAGTACACTCAAAATATCGACGAGCTTGGTGAAGCCATTAAGGAATACAGTCATGAAGTTTCTCCCGGCGGAGCCCAAAAACTCACAGCTCAGACTTTAGGAGTTTTACTTCAGGTCATGAATCAAAGTCTAAGAACTCAAGCCACAGGCTTAAAACTTCAAGCCCAAACAATGGCTGTTCAAAATAAGCGAGATAAAGATTCAACGAAACAGTATCTCGAAACGGCGAATACACTGAGAGTTGCTATGAAAAATGAAAAAATTCAATTCACAGCACCGAGATTTTAAGAGGTAAAAAATATGGTTTCAGATATTGCTTGGCTTGCGACTGAAGCAAAGAAAATTCATGAGATATTTACCGGATACTTTTATCTCATCGTTACTGTTCTTTTACTTCTAGGAATTGTAATGGAATATTTTAAGTGGCCAATTGGACAAGTTCCAAATTTTGGTACAATGGTGGGTCGTGTTTTAATTGCAGCGATTCTACTTCATGCTTATCCAGACATTACAAATACGATTGCAGATGTCACAGATTCGATTGCTGGAAAATTAGGAGATCTGAACAACTTTAAGCTTATTCTCGATCGAATGGGAGATAAGATTGGAGAACTTTCATGGTCGTGGGTGAGTTTTAAAGACACCGTCATGCTCTTGATTAGTTTTCTGACCTTTTTTCTGCTCTATTTTTCGATTCATATCGCTGACAGTTTCTATATTTACGTCTGGGTCATGCTTTATGTGTTTTCTCCGCTATTGATCGCTATGTACGTTCTTCCTGTAACGGCCTCAGCAACGTCGGCACTATTTCGGTCATTGGTTGAAGTGGCTTGTTGGAAAATTGTTTGGAGCGTGATCGCAACGCTGCTTTGGAGTAGCGCTCTTAGTCAGATTAACCATGACGGATCACAGGTGAGTTTTCTAACAGCTATTGGATTTAATATTATCCTTGCTGGATCACTTTTACTGACTCCGTTTGTAGTTCATGCTCTTGCAAGCGGTGGACTCTCTCAGATGGGAAAAGACTTAAGTTCTCTTGCTATAGGAGGAGTTACGGTTTCTCCAAGCAGAGCCATGGGAGTAACTTCAAGCTTTGCATCGAAGACTTTTTCTGGAAATGCACTTGGCCAACTTAGGGCTAAACCTTCTCGAAATCAGCATCAAAGAAATCAAAAAACGACTGCTGAACTTCAAACTCAAAAAAAGGAATAAGGAATGAAATACACCGATGCTTGGGCGAACGTTGTCGCCCAGAACTTGAATTTAAAAATAGTATCAATTGTTTTTGGAGCGCTATCTCTTGTTCTTGGAATGATTACGCTTCGATTAACATTTAGAGATTCAATCATTATTGAAAGAGGTTGTTATTCAAAAACACTTCTTCCGGCAAAAGAAGACCATACAAAAGATGAAATTGAGGCTTTTCTCAAAGAATCACTTTCTCAGAGATTTAACTCAGATGTTCAACCAGTAGATGGGCTTCTATCACCAGATGAACTGCGACTTCGTAACCTTGAGCAAAAAGAATTCGATTCTCGTAAGATGACACAAAAAATTGTGATTAATAAAATAATCGAAATTCAAGATGTATTCAAAGTTGAAGCCGACAGAGTCATTTCTGTCGGTGAAGTACGCTCTGCTTTTAAGTTTCCTCTGCTTGTAAAGTTAGAGTCAAAAGCTCGATCTTATTCCAACCCATACGGGCTACTTGTAACAACGATAAAAACCGTCGACGACAAGTTAACTGACGAAAAGGCGAAGAAGTGAAATATTTTAAGATTTTCATGATCTATGTAGGTGCAGCCGCATTGGCACTTCTTTTAGCAGAAGACTCAGAATCAAAAGCTTCACTACGGGTTGTTAAATGTGATGAATCGAAAATGATTGATGTTTTTGTTAAACCCAACTTTGGAACAATTATTAATTTTCCGGTAAAGCCTGACAACGTAATTCTTGGGGGGCAGAAACAATTTGGAATTGAGTATATTAAAAATGATGTTGCACTGACGGCGCTCACTTCGAGTTCAAACACAAACCTCTTTGTGTATCTACAAGGTCGTCGCTGCGGGTTTAGGCTTATTACAAGCGTGATTCAACAGGATAACCTTATCCAAGTTCGAGATCCCGAAGATGCTAAAATGAAAGTGCAGTTCAAATGAGTGAAGAAATAAAAGTAAAGCTAGGCAAAGATGACGGATATAAACGTCGTTGGGGCCTTACTAAGATTCTTTACCGTCAGGAAGGACGTAAGATCAGCATCAATGCCAAAGTCACGGCATGGACTTTAAGCATCTTTATCGTGGCTGCAAGTGCTTACTCGGTTCTAGCAGAGTTTTTTAAACCTGCTCCGAGTGAGAGTAATGGGCCAATTGCATTCAACGAACAAGTGAGTGATCAAAATACGATCCAGGTGCCTAGAGGAAATTCAGAAACAGAGAAACCAAAATCAACCAAAGCGCGACTAAAAGCTGCTACTTCCTATTCGGGGCTTCAAGTGATTCAACGGCCGAACTTTGGGAAAATTCCTCCAGGAACCATGATTAAAGCTAAATTTATGACCGGGGCCTCAAACGGGCCATTAAAGGCGTCATTACTTGAAGCTTTAACTGTTAACAGCGAAGAGATAGCTCCTGAAGGTTCAATTCTAGTTGGTAACGGAAGCTCTGGCGATGACAGGCTCACGGTCCAGTTTACCAAGTTAGTATTTAGCGATGGAAGATCACAAAATATTCAAGCTCAGGCTTGTGAGCTCTCAGACCAAACAGTGGGCGTTAAAGGGAAAAAAATAAGTAAGTATGCCATGCTATTAGCAGCGGGAGCTGGATTAAATTTTTTAAGTGGCGTTGCTGAAGGATTGCAAGAGACCCAAGTTCAAAATGGTGTTACCACAAAAAAATCAGATTTAAAAAATGCAGCTCTTAATGGAGCTTCAAAAGCAGCCCTTGATCAGTCGCAAGAAGTTCTTTCTGAACTTCGTAATAAAAAATCTATTGTTCAAGTTGATAACGGAAAAGAATTTTACGTTTTATTTGAAGGAGATTGATTTGAAATCAAATTATGTAAATCCAAATTCTCATGCTTGGGCCGATAGACTTTGGTTTTTGATTAAAAAAATTGCCTTTGGCCTAAGCCAACCCGTTATCGAAGTAGTTTACGGAATTTGGAAAGATACCATTTTCTATTGGCCAATTCTCACTTGGGGAGTAATTTTTGACATTCTGGTTTTGAGTGGGCTCGATCAAATGATTTTTAACTGGTTGAGACTTTATTGGCTCTACCCAAAAAATCCCATTACCTACACGTTTTACGCTTTCTTTGGTGCAACAATGGGATTTTGGATCTGGGGAGCTATCCAAGCTAGACGCAAAGTCAATATGATCGAAAGGCTCACGCAAGTGTTCGTTGAAAGCGGACTTAAAAGCCCGATGGGAAAACTGCCGAGCTTTATCGAAGATAGGCCTGTGGATGAACTCGTTCGAAAGTTAAAGATCACAAATGCATTTATGCCAAAAGCTAAGTTTGAAGAAGCCAAAGAACGCCTTGAAAGTTCATTACAGGTTTACATTGATGAGATCACTGAAAGTAGATCAAGTGGCACGATTGATATTTTATACTCTCATTATGAAATTGCTAGAATGGTTGAGGCAGAAAACATTTCGTTAATTGGACCTCATAAATTTTTTATTGGTCAAACTAGAGCTAAGCCAATTTATTCGAGTTTAATTGAAACCCCTCATCTGCTTATTGGTGGTCAAACTGGAG
Source organism: Pseudobdellovibrionaceae bacterium (assembly GCA_021731025.1). GTDB lineage: Bacteria > Bdellovibrionota > Bdellovibrionia > Bdellovibrionales > Bdellovibrionaceae > UBA5009. The sequence continues at coordinate 25,843 of JAKFYD010000031.1, forward strand.
GCGGTAAATCCACGTTCTTACGACAGTTAGTTACAACGTTCTATACGAATAATCCAAGCTACAAGTTTTCGCTGATTGATATGAAAGGCGGACTGGAATTTCAAATCTTTGAAGGCATTCCAAGGGCAACAGTCTATTCGACCTTTGATGATGCTAAGAAGCTATTTGAAGAATTGGACAACATGCTCACGGAAAGAATGAAAATTCTGAAATTTAATACTTCAAAAGACATTGAAGCTTTTAACATGATCCCTCTTACAGAAAGAAAGCGTCCAGACGATGTTTCTGATGAAAGCATGGATATTCAAAGGCATGTTACCGTCATTGATGAAGCTGCCGAATTATTTCTTGCGAGTGCCAAATCAAACATTTCAGATGTCCAAGCCCTTAGCCGTCGTGCCATTCGCATAGCTGCGCAAGGCCGAGCTGTAGGATTACATTTAATTGTTGCGACTCAGAAACCAGATTCGAAAGCGATTAATAGTCAGATCAAAGCTAACTTAACTGGAATTATTTCTTTTCCAATGGCCACACTTGGTGCAAGTTTTTCCATTCTCGGAAATGGTCGTGCCAAAGAACTTCCAGCCATTCCAGGGCGAGCCATTTGGAAAAACGGATTAGAACAGTTTGAAGTCCAAACTCCATTCTTAAATCCCCACGACACCAAGTGCCTTTTGGATAAAATTAAGAAGGATACACCCAATGGGTAAGGCAGAAGTGAAATTTAAACTCAGCCAAAATGATTACAAATGTTTGATGTTTATTTGGCAGTGGAAACTTTGCACCACTGCTCTTTTGAAACATGCCATATATAAAGAAAAAACTTACTATCGCACGTACCGGCGACTGAGAGATCTTGCAAAATTGAATTTCTTAACCGCTTTGATGTCAACCGATGGAAATCACTATGTATGGAGCCTAACAGAGAAAGGATTTGCATTTCTAGAAAGCCACCTGCCAGAACTAGAATCACATGGGTTTAAATCGGAAAATCGAGACCATGATTTTTGGGTCACAGCCATTCATTTAGGAGAATGGATAGACCGTGTTCCAAAAAATTGTGCTCTCATTTCAGAGCAGCAGCTACGACGCTATAAATTGTCTGATTACCCGGATTGGATTCCAAGGACATCTAGCCATCGGCCTGATGGTTGGTGGAATATTAATCTTGGTAAACCGCAAAACCAGAGTCTTATCGCTCTTGAAGTAGAACTATCCAGAAAAACTCCGATGAGGTACCATAAAGCAGCCACCTATTACTCAAACACGGTACAGCCTTACCAAGTGATTTGGGTTGTTGCCAATAGTAAGGATTCAAAGTGCATTGACGATGCCATTAAGTCGGTGTCTTCAACTCGTGGTGAAGAGCAAAGCTTTTTAACCATCGACCAATACATTCAGAATCAATGGCAGAGCAAAATTGAAAAAGGTAAAAATCAAGGAAAAACCCTTTTAGAAATTTTGGGAAAGTCACCGGAAAGTAACCCGAGAGAACTTTCCGGTCTCTTTCCGCTCGATACTCGAAAATGTCCAACAATTTCAAAGAATCATGACATTGTTCAAACCAGGCAAGTCCGGTTCAGTCGTGATTTATAGAGATTTTTATGCGAGGTGTGTTTTGAAGTTAGTGGTAATGTCGGTTTTAGGAACAATATTAATGTGTGGGTGTTCCTCGGTGAACAAACCCATTCCGAATCAAGCATCTAATAGCAATAAATCAGATAACAAATCTCCGTCATTAACAACGCCAAAAGTTCGTAAGGTTTGGGTCGCTGAGAAAATTGAGGGCGATAAATATATTGAAGGTCACTGGATGTGGGTTTTAGAAAGGACAACAACATGGAGTCAGTAAATAATGATTTGAAAAAGAAGATCCAAAAGATTGATCGTGTCGTTTTAGATGCAGAATCAATTGCAGCAGTTCAAGCTTTGCAACAAGAGGTGAATGATAAATTGGGAGATCTAGTTCAGATCTCTTTAAAGGATATTGTAAATTTCGTACTTCGGAAAAGAATTTTCTCGCTAAAAGAAGACGAACTGAATGAATTAAAGTCGGAACATTTCGATTTGGTAAAAGCCTTAAGGAAAGCCACTTCCGAGGTTATCAAAGCTAAACAAAATGGATTTGAATTTCAGTTGGATGAGGTTTTAAAAATTATTCAGACACCGGGTGTTAGCCAGAGCTTATCTTCTAAAAAGGTACGAGGACGTAAAACAAAGGTAAGTATCCACCCTACCCTGAACACAAAATTAGATATTAATAGCGACGAAGCTCCTGGTGATAAACCGTCAAAAAATGACCAATAAAAAAACACAAAATTAGACTCAAAAATCGAGAATTCTCAAGATTTTTCAAACCAAAAATCATCTTGATTTGTGAGGTAAAAATGGCGAAATTGAAATCAATGGAAGACCAAAAGTCTTTCTTGTTCTTTGAAAATTTAGAGTGGATGAGTTCTGAAGAAGCAGCCCGATATCTGAGACGCTCGGTTGGGCAAATCCGAAATATGGTGTATCGTGGTCAAATCAAATCTCGAAAATTCAACAGTAGGTTGTATTTTCGAAAAAACGATCTTGAACGAGCTATTGAATTCTCACTTAAAGGAGGATTCTAGTGGCAATAAACGAGTATGTCGAAAATGGAGAAAATCTTTGGTCAGTTTATGTCAATATTCGAAGTAAAGAAAACCCGAGAATTCGGGTTCAAAAAAGAATAAAAGGACTAAAAACCCAAAGTGCTGCTCTTCAGGAAGAAAAAAAAGTTTTAAGATTTCTCACTGAGGAAGTTTCCAAGCAACAGCAACGAGGCCAAACATGGATAGAGCTTGTTGATGCGTGGGAACTTACAGAAAGAAAAAACCCAGATCGCACAACTAGCGATACAACATTTATAGATAACTTGTCTTTGTTGCGACGTTGGACTCAAAGTTTGTTTCCCCTACACGCCTTAGAAATTGGACGTGCAGAAATAAAGCAAATTCTTAGAGATGCGGAGAGGCAAGGAAAATCTCGCAGTTTCCAGGTTAACTTGAAGGCTGCGATTAACGGTGTTTATAATTGGGCCATCGATGAAGGACGTCTTAAAGGAATTACAAAACTTCCTACAGAAGAGGTCCGTGTACAAAAACGGGCCGAGGAAAAGCTTCCCGAAATTTTGACTCTTGAAGAAGTTAAAAAACTTATTTCAGAGGCTAAAATTCATAAGCATCCTTGGTATCCAGTTTGGGTGACTGCACTTTTGACCGGAATGAGATCGGGTGAACTTCATGCTTTGCTTTGGACTGATATAGATTTTGAAAATGATAGGATCTTTTTATCAAAATCCTATAATCCAAGATTCAAAATCGTTAAAAGTACTAAGGCAAACTACTGGAGGAACGTTCCGATTTCCACCGAGCTTAAAAGTTTACTGCTACACCTCAAGTCTGAATCTCCAGAGAGAGAACATGTTCTTCCTCGGTTTTGGCAATGGGATCGTGGCGAACAAGCCGCTATCCTAAGAAAATTCTGCCAGGAGATCGGCATCAAATCAGTGAAATTTCATACCCTTCGAGCTTGTTTCGCAACTCAGCTTTTGGGCAACGGAATTTCATCTGTTAGAGTACAAAAGATCTGTGGATGGAAAGACCTCAAAACGATGGAACGATATGTTAGGCTGGCTGGCGTTGATGAAAGGGGCGCAACTGAGAATCTTAAAATTCTGCCTACAGATGCTGAAGTCATGGCTCAAGTGGTGAATTTGTGTGACTTCAAGGCAGAGAATAGTTAGTAATTTGAAATAAGAAGGGGCTTTAACCAAAGTTTTCAAGAGTGGCTATTGTTGGCTTCTCTGCCCCTCAAACTCTTAATATTGCTAGAGTTTGCCCCGAAAACGCCAATATCTCCTGCGTAGAACCTTTGGAGAAAATATGTCCGACACCGACGCTTCTGAATTTTATCGATTCGTTATTTTTCTTGATAAAGTTGAAAACAAAACAACATCACCACAAGTTATACAACGCCATATCGAACATCTAAAAAATCTAAAGTCGCAAGGTAAGCTTGTCCTTTGTGGGCCGTTTACTGATCACGATTCTGGGATGGTCGTGGTTAAAGCGAAGGATAAGTTTGAAGCAATCGCCATTGCCGACACTGATCCTTTCGTGATCGAAGGCGTGAGAATCGCCAAAGTCTGGTCTTGGCTATTAGCTTGCGAAGAAAATAATTATTTGGCGTAGTTCTACGAAGGTCAGATTGGGAACGCCAATTTTTTCTCGTTTATACCCAGATTTAATTTCCGATATCGAGATATATGATATCACGATATCTTGATATCAGAATGATTTCTGTATTCAGGATGCCGGGCCAGCATCCGGGATACTTCGCATACCTTATTTAGCATACGGATTGACATACCATATAAGGTATAGTACATATTAAGTATGTGGAACGTTTTCCTGGAAAAAAATGCAATTAAGGCTCTCAATAAAGCGCCGAAGGAAATTCAGGAAAAGTTCGAGAAGTGGAGAGATATCGTTCAGCTGCAAGGCCCAAAAGGGCTCTTTGAGATCAAAGGATTTCGGGACCATCTTTTGAAGGGCGAATGGCAGGGCGCAAGAGCAAGCAGACTGAACGATCAATGGCGAATTATCTATTATGTGGTCGCCAATGAAGTTAAAATTTTAGTGATGGAGGTCACACCGCATGACTACCGGAAAAAGAGTTAAAGAAATTTTAAAAAATGGCCAATTTGTTCCGGCAAAAGCACGTATCCGTATGACTCCGGGCCAATCTCTTAAAGTCATTCGAGAACTGCAAGAGCTTTCTCAAAATGCTCTTGCTAAAATAAGTGGCTTGCCTCAGTCCACGATTTCTGGAATGGAATCTGGAAGAATCAATATTGGAGTGGAAAGAGCCAAGATGTTAGCCAAAGCGTTGCATGTACATCCGGCAGTTATTGTTTTCCCAGGTTGGGAAGTTAAAAGAGCTTCATAACAAAATACATGAGGATTCCTTTGTATTTGGAAGAACACTATTTGTTATTAGCATTTGAGGGATATCACAGTCTTAAATGGTCGAGCAAATCCCTAAAATAATAAGACCCCCTACAATTTTAATTTCGTTGATCACAAAATAAGAATTAGAAAATTTTTAATTTCGCATTTTGAAGTTGGAGTTTTCTTAGTTTAAGTCACAATAAATAAATGAAATTACTATTAGTCGATGATGAAGCTCCAATTCGGCAGGTTTTGAAGGTCGTATTGGAAAAGCAAGGATTTGAGGTCGCTCTTGCCTCCAATGGCAAAGAGGCCATGGCCGTGTTGGGTCTTGGGGGTTTTAGTGCTGTCATTACAGACATTAAAATGCCAGAGATTCATGGACTCGAACTTCTGAAGCATGTTCGAAGTCAGCAACCCACCCTTCCTGTTATTTTAATGACCGGTTTTTCTGAAATTGTTGAAACCAAAGATGCTTTTAATTTCGGAGCCAACGCCTTTCTGGCCAAACCTTTCAAATCAGAAGATCTGCTAGCCGCTTTAGCCACTTGCGGTCTAATGCCCGGAACGACTCTCGCGAAAGAGATTGGCGCAGATACGGATACATTCTGTCGCATTGGAATTGATCAGTTTATTTCTGGAAAACAAATCGATTTGAATAACATTCTAACTCCTATTGTGATGTCTATTGAACTTCTCAAATTTGAAGAGAGCGACCCCAACCGCATTCAAACTCTCGAGAACATGAGTGTCTGTGCTCGGCGTGGAGCTGAAATGGTCGCACAGGTTTTGGGTTTCGCAAGAGGTGTCGAAGGTGAGCGTAATAACATCAAACCAAAACAACTCCTTAAAGATATCGAAAGACTTGTCACCGATACTTTTTTAAAAGGTGTGAAGATAAAAACAGTTTTGGCACCTGATGTATGGAGTATCTTGGGGGACCAGACCCAGCTCTACCAGGTGCTGGTTAATGTCTGTGTTAATGCAAGAGATGCAATGCCCAATGGGGGTACGCTGACGATTTCCGCTGCTAACGTGGTTTTCTCTAAAGAAGATGCTGCGCTTAAAGAGACTGCAAGCCCGGGATCCTACGTTCATATTAAAGTTGAAGATAGTGGAACTGGAATGTCCAGGCAAACACTGGATCGGATATTCGAGCCTTTCTTTACCACCAAAGAGTTAGGCAAAGGCACTGGACTTGGGTTGTCGACATCGCTCGCCATCATCAAAAGTCATGGTGGCTTCTTCCATGTTCAAAGCGAGGTCGGCAGTGGCACTCAGATAAATATTTATCTTCCTGCCAATGAAAATAAAGCAAGCACGAAAGCAGCATCTCTGGCACCTGAACTTCCACGCGGTTCAGGCGAGCGGATCTTAATTGTTGATGATGAACCTGCTATTCGAGAGATCACTTGTCAGACATTACAAGCTTTTGGCTATCAAGTAAGCATGGCGAACGGCGGTGCCGAGGCTCTAGCCATTTATGCTCTCGAAAAAGACAATATTGCCTTGGTGCTGACGGACATGATGATGCCCGAGATGGATGGCCCCACCATGATTCGGGAATTGAGAAAAATAAACCCCGAGGTTTTGATCATTACGGCAAGTGGCTTAAGATCAGACTCAGGAATAGGCGTCGAAAAATATTTTCTTGCTAAACCTTTCGATATTAAAGCCCTGCTAGAAATGATTCGGTTTGCCCTTCAAGCGGGGCACTAAGCTAAGGGACCCTTCTCTGTTTCAAAAGTTTTCGAAGAAAGGAAAACGACCACAGAGTGCAAAGAAAAACCCAAGCGAGAAATAAGGTCCATAAGAGCTCACCACGATACCGAATTTGAAATCCAAGCAGAAGTCGTAGTCCTATGATCGCAATCACTCCCGCAATAAAAATTGCAATTTGTTTGTTCTCAATTTCCAAAGAAAGGTCGTAGCCACCGTGCGCCAGCACGATTCGTGTTGATATCAGGATGGTTAGCAAAGCAAAACCTCCTATATAAGAAACATGAAGGAAGTGAATCCCCCACTGCGGAAGGATTGCGGCAAGAAGAAATCCCAGGCATAGGCAATAGACTGAAAACCGAAGTCCCGCTCCTAAGATTCCAGCAATTTGCCGCGGCTTTAAAATTTTAAAATTTTGAACAGCGATCCAACTGATGACAGTAAATTTTAAAAATGCGGCTAGTGAGAAAAACCCCCAGAATTCCACTAAAAAAGATGAATTGAGACAGACAGCCATCACTAAGAACTTTTGAAATTTTTCTAGAACAACTTCGCGCAAGTTCAAGGCCCCTTGCACTCGAGTTAATGTCGGTATCAGTTGACTTCCAAGGCCTAAAATCAAGTTCAGAGCAAACCCCTGATACACTAAATTTCTTCCTAGCGCTGACATTTCGACTGAAAATGTGCTCTCGGGAAAAGCAAGAATCAAAGATCCCAAGACAGCACAAAAAAAACCAAAAGGAAGAAATAGAAAACTCTTTGGAGGTTGGATTTTTCGTTCTAAAAATCGACGACTGATAAAATACATTAAAAATAAAATCTGCAACAAAGCTAGCGCGAAA
>JAKFYD010000049.1 GCA_021731025.1 Pseudobdellovibrionaceae bacterium
ACTCTTTTGTCTTCTATTCAAATTTAATAGAATTATAAATGGCATACTCTCTGCTTTAAAATCAATTTGAAAAATCTGTTCCGGTGTCATAACGGGGAATTCACCCCAACAACTTTGGAACGGTATCGGGGAATTCACCCCAACAACTTTGGAACGGTATCTTTTGATTAAGGCTTTTGAGGAGAGTGAAGGACGGGTACCTGAGATTAAATGGTATAAAACTCGTGTTGAAAATGGTTATCGAATTCAGCATGGTAAGATCCTTGATAAAGTCGAGGCGGATGGAGGGGTTGAATATAATTTCCCCGATATCGGAGTTAAGAGACTCAGCGTATTGAAAATTATGTTTACAAAACAAACCTTAACTTTAGGTCCACTTTTATCTGAACCGGAAAGCGAGATGTATGGTTGGGTAGGAAGTGATCGTGACGCATATAAATTAAATCATTCAAAAACTGGCTTAGTTTTGTCTGCCGATGACTCATCGTCAAGAAACATACGTTTAGAACTACGTGCGTATAGTCCTAATATTATCATTTTTGCTACGAAGCCTTATATAGGAAATAGCGGCACATATTGTAATACTGTAAGGTACGACGAAAGACCTGCCCTAAAGAAAATCAGTTATTGCTCGGTCGGCTACTTCTGGATTGATTAATGAAATTAAAGTTTCAAGCCTTCTTTGTAGCTATAACCATAGTGGCCTCATTCGAGGCCACTGCCATTAATGATCATAGGGAAATTCTAAAATATTTTGAAAAGACAAAAAAATTTCTTTGCGGACGCGGTATATGCCTGCAGAAAATCCCCACAATTTATTTAGAAGAAAAAGAGGGCTACCGCGGTTTTGTTGATCACAACAACACCCGGATTTCAATCTCACCCCACTCAGACGCTATTGAAACGCAATTGAATTTCGTTCACGAACTTGTTCACACTTATCGCAAACAATTTAATCTCGATGAAGAAGAATGGTTAGAGGAAGGCTTGGCAAAACTGATCGAACATCAATACTCAACAGTATGGCCAGTCAGTTATATGGAAAGATTAAGGCAAAGGCCCATGATTAATTTGGATTCTTTCGCTGAGGACGGTAAAAGCAAGAACTATGCGCCTAAAGGTGAGGGCTATCTTGCTTCATTCTTTTTAATGCAGTATCTTTACACCCACTTCGGCCAAGAGGAATTGTTGCAAAAACTACTGACCTCTAACAAATCTGGTTGGGATAATGTCATCAATGCCATTCATGAACTTACTCAAAGTGGTCCCATCGCTATTCCGACAAATCTCATCAGCAAAGAAAATATTTTACGGCATTTCGCAGTTTCATTATGGATGAATGATATGTTCGCTGCAAAGTATGCACTTTTTTATTTGGATCAAAAGTATGAACCTTTGTCCAAGCTCAACATCTTAAAATTTCCACGCATAATTGGCCCAAGCAAGGGTGCAGTCAAAATTCAATTCAGTAAAGAATTCCAAAACTCCACAGCTCAAAATGTCTATTCGATTATCAATTATGACCCCTTCGTGATCAAAGAAGCCGATCCCCAAGACAAAGCCCTGATCTTCATCTATTTATTCTATTAACTCACAAAATCCACCGCCACCGTGGCAGTAAAATTCGCAGTCGCCCCGCCAGCATCCCACCCAAAACTCTATAATTTTTGCGAAAACCTCGACCTATTCCGAAGAAATCCCCACGAAAAGCCCATTTTAAACGCCGGGCGGCAAATACCTATGTCGACTCGCATAAAAGACTTTGACATCAGAAAGCGACGAACATTACAACAGACCTTCATTTACAAGGTTACAGATCCATCGAGGTCGTTTCCTTCGGGAGGTATATATTATTCTTATGGCTAAAAATTTAAACAAGGCCGAACTTGAAAAACAGAAGGTCCTCGCGTTCTTAGACGCTGAAGACTCGAAAATTCCTGCCAATCCGGGCATGAATAACGAAGCACGTGGAAGCGATTTCGATCAACTTTTTGAAGCTTCCGTAAAAGAGCAAGACTTCAAGGTTGGCGATGTTGTGACAGGATCCGTAGTCGAAGTTCAATCTGACTATGTCCTTGTTGATATTAACTACAAATCCGAAGGCCTGATCGACATCAATGAATTCCGAATGGTTGATGGCGTACGCGATGTAAAACCCGGCGATAAAGTCGAAGTTCTCATCGATCGTATTGAAAATGAAAACGGCATGATCGTTCTTTCTAAAGACAAAGCAGATATGCTTCGTGCTTGGACAGACATCTCTAAAGCCGCTGAAAATGAAGAAGTTATCGAAGGAACAGTTGTGGCGAAAGTTAAAGGCGGACTCAGCGTCGATATCGGCGTTAAGGCTTTCTTACCTGGTTCACAAATTGATCTTCGTCCTGTGCGCAACATGGACGTCTACATCGGTAAAAAATATAAATTCAAAGTTATTAAGTTTAACAAAAAACGTGGCAACATTGTTTTGAGCCGTCGTGCACTTCTCGAAGAAGAACGTGAAAATCTGAAAACTCAAACTTTGGATGCGATGAAAGAAGGCTCTATCGTTACGGGCGTTGTGAAAAACATCACCGACTACGGAGCATTCATTGATTTGGGTGGCATGGACGGTCTTCTGCATATCACTGATATGAGCTGGGGCCGCGTAAAACATCCATCTGAAATCCTGAACGTGGGCGACGAGATTCAAGTGAAAGTCTTAAAATACGATCACGAAAAAGAACGCGTCAGCCTAGGTATGAAACAACTGCAAACTGATCCATGGGAATCTGTTAAATTGCAGTATCCTTCTGGCAAAAAACTCAGTGGCAAAGTTGTTTCCGTTGCTGAATATGGAGCATTTGTTGAATTGGGCGAAGGCATCGAAGGTTTGATCCACGTTTCAGAAATGAGCTGGACAAAACGAGTGAAGCACGCGAACCAAATCGTGAACGTTGGCGACAATGTTGACGTTGTGGTTCTGGAAGTGGATTCAGAAAATCGTCGTATCAGCTTAGGTATGAAACAGCTTCAAACGAATCCTTGGGTGGAGATGAAAGAGTCTTATCCTCCAGGAACTATCATTGAAGGCGAAGTGAAATCTGTGACTGACTTTGGTATCTTTGTTGGTATCGAAGAAGGCATTGACGGACTTGTTCATATCTCTGACTTCTCTTGGACAAAACGCGTGAATCATCCTTCGGAAATGTTCACTAAAGGAACAAAAATCCGTGTGGTTGTTTTAGGTGTTGATATCGAGAATGAAAGATTCAGCTTAGGTATTAAACAACTTGAATCTGATCCTTGGTCAAATATCGAAAACAAATACGCTATCGGCACTCAACACGAAGTTAAAGTCACTAAAACGGCTGACTTTGGAGCTTTCGTTGAGTTGGAGAGCGACATTGAAGGTTTGATCCATATTTCAGAATTAACAACTGAGAAAATCAATCACCCAGAAGATTTCGTCAAAGTGGGCGGAACATTGCGCGCTGAAGTTATCACTATTGATAAAGATGCTCGTAAAATCGGCTTGTCTTCAAAACTTGTGAAACTTCGTGATCAAAAAGCAGACGTTGAAGATTACGTTAAAAAAGCAACGGCAACTTCAAAAACAAGCTTTGGTGATATCTTCGGAGATCAACTTAAAAATATGAAGTCGGACAGAGAATAACCTGAAAGGGTTCATTCCCACCGCGTAAATCAGTGACAGTAGGTCATAGAAAAGGGAGTCTTGAAGACTCCCTTTTTTTATTCCGTGAGCGCAACTGAGGAGTCACAAATGAAACGTAGTTTTTTTCGCAAATGGTTGGTCATCATCTTAGTCGTTATTGGTATTATCAGCCTTCTGAAGTGGGGCTTGGGACTTGTTCGCGACGAGGAAGAGGGTCACATCACGGCTAAGAACACCATTTTGCAATTGGACCTTGTTGGCGTTATTTATAACGGCAAAAAATTTATTAAAAATTTAAAAAAATATGAAGACGATGCTCACGTTAAAGCTGTCGTTATCAATATCAACTCACCGGGCGGAGCTGTTGGTCCTTCGCAGGAAGTTTTCACCGAGATTAAAAGATTTCGTGAGCAAAGTAAAAAGCCAGTAATTTGTGTTTCCACAGGAATCATGGCCAGCGGCGCTTATTATTCTGCTGTAGCCTGCGATAAAATTATTGTGGCTCCTGGGGCGCTTGTCGGCTCCATTGGCGTCATTATGGAATTTGCGAATTTGGAAAAGCTGTATGATTGGGCGAAGGTTTCTCGTTACACCATCACTTCGGGTAAATACAAAGATTCTGGTGCTGAATACCGAACCATGCGTGATGACGAGCGCGCTTTATTTCAAAACATGATTGACGAAGTTTACAATCAATTCAAAACGACAGTCATGGAATCGCGAAAGCTTAAAGAAGATGTCATGGCTAACTATGCTGATGGCCGCGTGTTCACTGGCGCGAAAGCTGTGGAACTGGGATTTGCGGATGCCGTAGGAACTTTCGAGGATGCTGTAACTTTGGCGGCAGAGACTGCAGGATTAGGAACTGATTTTGAACTTTACGAGATTCCTAAAAAGAAAAGATCCATCTTTGATTTTGGCGATGGCTCTGATGATGATCCGGTCAACTCACTTTTTAATTCTAAAGTGTCTTCAGAAAAAACTATGATGAAAGAGCTGTTGAAAGTGACTTTGCGGAGTGAACTTTTAAATCAGCCGCTGTTTTTAATGCCTGGCTTTTGGGGCGAGCAATAATTTCATGGCAAAGGCGAAGTCGCTGAAGAAGAAAAAACTCAAAAAAGTCGGTGCTAAAAAATCGACTTCGGATTCTTGGCCTTCAAAGAAAAATATTTTCTTTCGGCCGGATCGTTCTTCTTATGTGCGACGTGAAAATAAAATTAAGGGCTGTGTTTTTTGCGCGGCCAACCAAAATGAAGAAGCCTTCGAAACTTTGTGCATTTATAAAACTGAATTGTCGATGGTGGTGCTCAATAAGTTTCCCTACAACAGTGGACATCTTTTGATACTACCCCGGCGCCATTGTGGGGATCTTTTGAATCTGACTGCGGAAGAGTACGCTGATTTGCATGAAACTTTAAGAATTGGTTTAAAAGCGCAAAAGGAAATTTACAATCCAGCGGCAACAAACATCGGTATGAACCATGGCGCTGCGGCGGGAGCTGGGCTGCCTGAACATCTGCATTACCACCTGATTCCACGGTGGGCGGGGGATTTGAATTTTTTCCCGCTGATTGCAGAGACCAAAGTCGTGATTGAAACTCTAGAGCAGACATACCAAAGATATTTCGAGTATTTTAATTCATTGAGAGGTTCTTTGTGAATCGTGGTGGTCAACAAATCCAAATGTCGGTGCCTCCTTTTACCTTTGCGGTGAAGTGGATCATCATTTCTAGCGTTTCAATTTGGTTTCTTTTTCAGGTGCTTTTAGAAAATGTTATAAAGATTCCCTTCACTCAGTTTTTTAACTTGGTTCCTTCTCAAGTCCTTTTCGAATTTAAAATTTGGCAGCCTTACACTTACATGTTTCTTCATTCCACTCGGGAGATCTCTCACATTCTGTTTAATCTTTTGATGTTGTGGTTTTTGGGTGCTGAACTCGAGCAAAAGTGGGGCAGTCGAAGTTTCTTTCTTTTTTACATTATGAATGGGGCCGGGGCCGCTTTAATTTACGTCTTTAGCATTGCTCTGTACTCGGCCATATTTGGATCCCAAGTGGCGCTGATTATCCCTGTGGTTGGAGCTTCCGGGGCACTTTTTGCGATCATGGTGGCTTATGCCTGGCACTTTGGTGATCGCATGATGTACTTCTTTATGCTTTTCCCGATCAAGGCCAAATACTTCGTGATGATTCTTGGCTTTATCCAAGTGGCTTCGATGCTGACTTCTGGAATTAGCGGAGGAGAAGTTGCCTATCTGGCCCATCTTGGAGGAATCATTTCGGGCTTACTTGCGGTTTGGGGGAAAGACCGTTGGGAAAGATACAATTTAACTCGGAAAAACAAGAAAAAGGGTCGAAATCTACGCCTGGTTGTGGATAACGAGAAAAAAGAATCTAAAGACCCACGATATTGGAATTGATCCTGTAGGAAATCTATTCTACAACGGTGGATCGGAGGTTGAAATATGTCATTGGCTAAAGCGGTAAACAACTTGAAGTTTGATAAGCGTTTAACTGAATGGTGTATTAACAACGGTCAAATGACCAAAGAAGAACACAAGAAATACATCGAGACTCTTCCGGATTTGCAAAGCCAAGTGGATCTGGTCCACATGGACGAAGAAACAGACACTCACTAGAAGCTTCTTTTAAAGCTTCAATCTCTGCGTTCTCCTCCCTCGGTCTCCCTGCGACGTACTGACGTACGCCTCAGTCGCCTCGGTCGTGCGGCCTTGACCTTGAAACTTTAAAAGAACCTTAAGTAGATCTTCATATTAGACACCTTCGTGGCACAGGTTAGTCGCAGGCTTATTAGAAGAGTTTCTCAATGCTCTGTTCGGAGTCCTTTTTGGATTTTTTTTAACAATTAGAATTAATTTTTAACGTCTTTTTTTGTGGCTGGTACAGCTGTTAGTTGTTCTGTGCCGGCTGAGAGTCCTTCTTTGATGGTGCCGTTCTCGGTAGAGGGGGTCCATTCTTCGCTGATGATTTTATATTTTCCGTTAGAGTTTAGGGCGTGAACGGTTTTTACGCCGTAGTCGGTATGGCCATCGGATTCGTATTTTTGCAATGTCTTGATGATCAATTGATCTTTATGAAGAAGTAAAAAGGGCTGTGACAAGGTCACTTTGATATATTTGTACTTATCTTTAAGTCTCTTCTTGTGATTTTTCCAAGTGCGGAAGTTAAAGCCTGCAGATTTAAATTTTTCATCGTAAAAGCCCATGTACCGGTCAAGATCCATGGACTCCCAAGCTTCTTTCCAACTTTGAATATACTGGCCAAGCTCTTTGCGGCGCACGTCGTGTTCTTCTTTTTTTATGTATTGGAGTTTGTCGTAAATAATAATTGGAGTTTCTTTGAACTTCACATAGTTCGCAATTTTTTCGAGCACGTCATTGCGGATGACAACGCAACCACGAGAACCCCGAGTCAAGGGAACTGTCTCGGGAATTGAGTGCAGCCAAATGCCCGAACCGGTTTTACTTTCGCGCAAATCAAAAAGGTTGGGGTAGTTCAAAGTCAAAGCTAACTTTCCGTACTGCTCAAAAGGAATTTCGGGTGGAGATAATTTCTTTTCAAAGAAATAAATTCCTTCTGGAGTTTTGTGATCGTCGCGTTTTGTTTTATTTCCGCCATTTTTTCCGATGTCGGCGGGGACCTCATCGATTTTTTTAATGGTTTCACCATTGTGTTCAAAAACGAGAAGTTTTCTTTCGCTTTTATCCACCAGGAAAACATATTTCGAAAAAGCTTCAGTGTTAGAAATCTGTAATAGATCCGCAGGGAAGAGCTCCGTAGAACTAGCTTCAGCCCACGCCATGTTCTTCGGCGCAAAACTGAGCATAAAGATAAAAATAATTCCGCAAATATTTTTCCCGAGCATGCCATCCTAACTTCGGTAAAGCTGACCCTAAACTTGATTAAAGCTTTTAAAATTCAAAGGAATTTAAAAAACAATCTCAATCTGGGACAGAGGCTTATTGTCATTTCACTGAGTGTAAATCATTTTTACAATATTTGAAAGACTAAGGTCGGGTCCAGTTTGCACCGATGATTTTAAGGCGAGGGCAATATGGCTGAAGAAAAAGCACAAGAGAAAAAGAAATCGTTGAATGTGGGCTTGATCCTTAAAATAGGATTTATTGTTCTGAATGTGGCCGTCACCGGTGGAGGAGGATATTTAGTTTATGCCTCGACTATCGGCTGGAATAGCCCCACGATTACCGAAGAAAGTTTAATGCGTGGTCTTGCGTCAGTGAAGGAGGAAGATTTAGCTCCTTTCATTTACACCATGGAAAAATTCACGGTGAACTTGGGTGGTGAACCTAAGCGCACAATCCGCGTCGAGGTCAGTCTAGAAATGCTCAGCAAAGATGGTTTTGAAGAGGTCATTAATACAGAGCACCGCGCTCAGGCTCGCGACAAAATCGTTCGTCTCCTCAATGACAGTGGCTTTTCAGAATTAGAATCCATTCAGGGTAAGCTTTTTCTGAAAGACAAAATTGCTTACGAAGTGAATGCCATTTTGAAAAAGGGAATCGTAAAGAACGTGTTTTTCAGTGATTTCGTAGTTCAATAAGCTTGATCTTGCGACGAAGCCTTTTAAAATAGGATCAACGAGGTTTATATGCGCTCTTTGATCTTAAAGTATTTTTTAGGCTTCTTTATTTTTCACGCTGCCGGATTGAGTTCTTGGGCGCAAAACAAAGTGCCAAATGCGGTTCTTGCACCACAGGCTTCCGGCAATGCTCTAAAAATTAATTTAAATGTTGTTAAGTACCAATTGAAAAATGGACTTACAGTTTTACTGCATGTGGATTCCAGTGTACCCATGATCAGTTTTCACACGTGGTACAAAGTGGGCTCACGTGATGAAACGGAAGGGGCAACGGGAGCTGCTCATATGCTCGAGCATATGATGTTCAAGGGATCAAAAAAATATTCGAATAAAGATTTTGATCGCATCCTTCATGAGAATGGAATAACTAACAACGCATTCACAACTTATGACTACACGGGATTTTACGAGAATTTGCCAAGTTCAAAATTAGAGTTGATGATGCAATTGGAAGTGGACCGCATGTCAAATTTGCTTTTGCGTCCTGAAGATCTTCTCAGTGAAAGAGAAGTTGTTAAAGAGGAACGGCGTTGGCGCATTGACAACAATCCCATGGGATTACTGCGGGAGCTAGCCATGTCCACCGTTTTCCATCAGCATCCCTATCGATGGCCCGTCATTGGTACAATGAAAGATATTTCTCAGTACGACATAGCGACCTTAAAAAAATTCCATGAAGTTTATTATGTGCCGAACAACGCCGTTCTGGTGCTGGCGGGAGATTTTAAAATTAATGAAGCAAAAGCTCTGATCGATAAATATTATGGTCCTTTGCAAGCGCGACCTTTGCCTGAAAGAAATTATAAAAAGGAACCACCGCAAACAGTTCAGTACAATGCGAATCTCCGCCAAGACGTTCAAGGTTACAGCTTCACAGTGGCTTACCAATCTGTTCCTGCTTCAGATCCTGAAATGTACGCTTTGGATTTAGCAGCGCAAATATTGGGTTCAGGAAATTCAAGTCGTCTCTACAAGCGTTTAGTCTACACTAAAAAAATTGCGACCAGTGCTTACAGTTGGCATTCAAATATGATCGACCATGGCGTTTTCAGCATTGGAGTTAATTTGAAGCCAGGGATTGAAATGAAAGAGGCCTTAGATATTGCTTACAATGAGATTTACAAACTGCGTACGGCACCTGTGACGGCCAAAGAACTGCAAAAAGCAAAAACTCAGGCCATAAAATCTTTAGTTGATTCTTTGACCACCATAGATGGGAAAGCCCGAATGTTAGCTTCCAGTGAAATTTCAACAGGTTCTTATGAAAATTTATTCACGGATTTAGAAAAATACAATCAGGTGACCGAACAGGATATTCTGAAAGTTTCACAAAAATATTTTAATCAAACGCAAAGATCCATTGTTGTCTTAGAGCCAAAGAAAAAGGAAAGTTTATGAGATTCGGGATTGTATTTTTATTCCTCGTTGCTTGCTCTTCTCCCGTTAAGAAAGCAGCAGTTCCTGAAAACTCGGCCGTCGTTGTTGCCAAGCCGACGGTTGTCCCCGGAGCCATTCGCTTGAAGCCAGCTCGGGAAATCACACTTGATAATGGTTTAAAAATCATTTTTATTCGCGATCACAGTCTGCCTCGGGTCAGCATGATGCTTTTAGTGAGAGCGGGAATCCGTGAAGAAGCTGAAGAAAAAGGCGGAATTAATGCGCTGACCTCTCAGTTGCTTGAACAGGGAACAGCTAGTAAATCGTCTCCGCAGGTTGCAGATGCTTTCGCTGATCTTGGATCTGAATTTTCTGTTTCTCCGGGTGATGATGCGACGATGATTTCGGCAGATGCGTTATCGACATCTGCCGAAAACCTTCTGGGTTTGTTCTATGAAGTCATCAGTTCGCCTTCCTTCAAAGATGTCGAAATTAAAAGATTAAAAAGTCAGTTTGTGGCCTCGATGAAGAAACGTTTGGATAATCCCATGGCCATGGTTGAAGAAAACTTTCAAAACTTTCTATACGAAGGCCATCCTTATGAAAGAGCTCTTATCGGTGATGAGAAATCATTGGCGAAAATTAAAAAGCAAGACATCGTAAAACACTATCTGAACTGGTATCGTCCTAACAATTCGGCGTTGGCAGTGGTGGGTGCTTTTAATGAAGTCTTTGAGCGCAAAGTGATTGAAACATTTAAGAAATGGCCACAGCGACCTTTGAAAAAAATTAATACTCCGCAGTTGGCGGACTTGACGGATTTCAAAATGAAAGTTGTTTCGAAATCGGGATTGGCTCAAACTCAAATTCGTATTGGCCAGCGGGGAGTTCCTCGTCAGAACTCTGATTATTTAAAGTTGCGTGTTGCCAATGAAATTTTAGGTGGGGGATTTGTTTCTCGATTGAATCAAAAAATCAGAGATGATTTAGGCCTTACCTATTCAATCAGTTCATTTGTCGAAGCTCACTCGGATCGGGGCGCGATGGGAATTTCAACATTCACAAAGAATCAAAGCGTAGGGCAAACGATTTCTGAAGCTTTGAAGGTGTTAGAAGAATATGTCACCAAAGGCGTCAACGAAAATGAATTGCGAGCTGCTAAAAATCTTTTGATCGGCCAATTTCCCAAAAGTATTGAAACGGCAGATCGCCTTGCTTCGAATTATTTATTTTTAGATTTTTACGGAATACCACGAACCTATTTAACAAATTACAATCGCAATGTTGAAGAGATCACTTTGAATGAAGTGAACGAAGTTATAAAAAAATACTACTCACCCCGAAATCTTCGAGTGGTGGTGTATGGCGATGACAAAGCTATTTCAGAGCAGCTGAAGGATTATTCTCCACAAATAATAAAGATTCATTAGAGCTCGCGTAAAAGCTTAAAGCTCTGAGCTCTTAACTTAATTATTTTTTCTGTGAGCGATACAGGACGTAGATTCCGATGATGGCCAATAAGAAAGCTAAAGCGTAGTACAGAGTTTTATCTTTCTTTCGAGGTAAAGCCATTTCGGGGTAAGGCTCGTTTGGCAAAGCGATCTGTTCGCGAGGGAAGAGATAACCCCCTTTATCGCGAATCCCATCTGAGGGGCTGGAGCCCAAATTTTTAGCTGCGATGACGTTCAAGCTTTGTATCGCTCGAGAAAAATCGGCGCTGTAGCGAGCATAATCATCTTTGTAAGCACTGAAGGTTACTAAGACAGCGATGCGTTCTTTGATCGTTGCGAGATACCGAGTGAAATAATTTTGCACTTCGCTTTCCAGATGAAAGCCATCAATCCAAGTTTGGCCTTTGATTTGAACTTTTTCTGGCTTTTTGTAAGGCTTAGAAAAAATACCTCGGCCCCCGGGAAGTTTTAAAGAGATCGGGCTTTGCAAATGAGCTTCGTACATCACCATGGTGTCGACGGGACCGACTTCTTTTGCGGTGAGGATAATGATAGCCTCTTTGGATTCCTTCGGATCATCGCTGCGGCAAACCCATTCGGTTTGCTCGAGGATGCACTTCCACTGATCAGGTATTTCAAAACTGATAAAGGCATTTCGCCATTCTTTAGTTTCGCCCAAGCTTGCAGAAAGGAAAATGAAAGAAATTAAAAATAATTTTTTCATTCAGCGTTTTTTAGCCTTAATAAAAATGTAAGCTCCTACGGCTAAAAGAATTAAGAGAAGACCAATCCACAGGCCACCACCTTTTTTCTTCGGGGGAAGCTCGTTGGGTCCTGGTTCCGGGGGAAGAAGGCTTTGGCCAGGTCCAAAAAGAGGATCATTTTGTGATCTCATGCCTGTGCCGCCGGGACCACCGCCAGCAGCGATCAAACTTTTCGAGGCTATAACTCTTAAACTTTGGATGGCTTTGGTGAAGTCAGAACTGTATTTGGCGTATTCATCTTTGTGGGCGCTGAAGGTCACCAAGACAGCAATGGATTCTTTGATTGTCGCCAAATATCTCGTGAAGTAATGAGGAACTTCACTTCCCAAATGAAAGCCATCCAGCCATCGTTGCGCTTGAATTTGAATGTACTCGGGCTTTTTATAAACTTTAGAAAGTTCGGTGCCCCCACTTCGTAAAGGAACCGTGATGGGATTGGACAAATGAGCTTCATATTTTGGAAAGCTATCCGTAGTGGGATCAGCTTCTTTTGCGGTTAATATAATCACGGCTTCTTTGGATTCTTTGGTGTCCTCACTGCGACAAACCCATTCGGTTTGTTCCAAAACACACTTCCATCGATCGGGGATTTCGAAGTTTAGGTAAGCATTGGCCCAGACTTTAGCCTGGACATTCTGGCAAAATAGGCCGTTTAATAAAAAAACGGACACGATGTAGAGCCAGAGTTGATAATTTTTGAAAATGTTCATACCCAACCTCGTTGTCTAATTCTAATTTAGTCTAAGGACTTTTGCATTCCTTCACAAGGAGGAAGATGAATCGTGATTAATTTGTATCAGTTAACTACTTTTGTGACCGTTATCGGTGAAGGCAGCATGACCGCTGCTGCTGATAAACTTTTTCTTACTCAGCCGGCTGTCAGTCAGCAGATCCGAAATCTTGAAGAAGATTTAGGAGTCGAACTTCTAGTGCGAGGAGTCAGGCAGATCAAAGCGACTCCTCAAGGAGAAGTGCTGTACGAACATGCTCGCCGAATTCTGCAGCTGTCCCAACAGGCCGAGATCGCCATTAAGTCGATGGGTGCCGAATTAAAAGGTGAAGTTCGCATCGGAACTTTGAATTCTTTGGGCCTTCACTTGATGAGCCCCATTGTCAGCCGATTGCTTCGTCATAATCCTGATTTGATGATTAAAGTGGATTATGCCAAAGGTGAAGAGCTTATCCGAAATTTTAAAAGCGGTGTGATTGATATTTTAATTCTCCCGGAAATTGAAAAGGAATTTTCGACTCCATTAGGAGCGGGCGTAGAATCGAAATTTCTGAATAAAGAAGAAATGTGGCTCGTGGGTTCGGGAAAAGAAACCGAAATTCCTCAGCAGATCAATTTGCCGGAATTGAAAATGTTTCCGATCGTAAACTTTGTCGATGAGTATCCCAACTTTCATCGCGATCTTGCTTCAAGAATTAAGAGCAACAGTGTCGCAGTGAATGTTATTTTTGAATCGTCCAACGTGGGAACTTTAAAGCGAGTTATCGAATCAGGATTAGGCTGGGGATTTTTACCAGCTCACTCGATTAAGAAACAAGTTCGTTCCGGTCGTTTGTTGCGAACTCATATTCGTGAATTTCAGTATGAAATGGATTTAATGTTTTATTATCACAGCGATTCGGATAAAAAAGTTTTGTCTGAGGCGATTTACCAATCGTTGGCTGTGCAGGAGAAGACTTAAAACAACACCGACTCCGGCAATCCCAATCGTGCCGCAATCACCCGCACGATTTCGCCGGCCGTTTCTTCCAAGGCTCGTTCGGTAACATTAAAGATGGGCCAGCGGCGGTTTTGTTTGAAGATCTTTTCTGAGTATTCGATTTCGCGAATGATATGGGAAAGGGAAGCGTACTCGCCGCCGGGATCTTGGCCGAATTTTTCTAAACGGTTTTTGCGGATTCGTTGCAAGGAATCGATATCAATAGCAAGGCCCACGATACGACGTTGATCGACTTTAAAAAGTTCCTCGGGCAAAGGTGTGTCCAAAACCATAGGGACGTTGGCGACCTTCCAGCCTTTGTGACTTAGAAAAACAGACAGAGGAGTTTTGCTGGTGCGACTGATGCCGACCAAAATAATATCGGCTTTATCGAGATCGGCTAAGGTTTTACCGTCATCATGCTTAACGGTGTACTCGATAGCTTCGATGCGTTTGAAATAACTTTCATCGACCGCGCGTAAAAGACCAACATGTGCAGCAGAAGCAGAGCCAAAGTAAATATCCAGTGTCGCCAATAAAGGCCCCAACAAATCAATGGTGGGAATTCCTCGCTCGGTCGCCATCTCGCGAATTTTATTTCGTAAACTTTGTGAGGCCACCGTGAAAACAATCAAGCCTCTCCGTTCAGAACATTCTTCAATTAAGCTCTCAGCTTGCAATTCCGTACGAATGTTTTTACAGCGAATGATATTGATATCTTTGTTCGAGTACTGCACCAAAGCCGCACGAATCATTGTAGCTGCAGTTTCTCCGGTGCCATCCGAAATAATGTAGATGGTGAAATGTTGAGAATCTGATCCTGTCTCGGTCATACCTTCAAAATTTCATGATAAATTTTTTCGAAGTGCAACTTCAACCAAGGCTCTGCAAAGCGCGAGAAAACCACAAAAGAATACTGACTGTCCAATTGGATTAAAAAACTGGTCAATTTTTCCTGCTTGATCCAGGGGTAAAGAAACAAATCTTTCCACAAATCATCGTTGTGCGAGCGAAGGACACGGGAAGGCCCAACTTGGGGCAATTGAATCTGATTTTTTTCCGAGATTGTTTTGAACTGCCCATACAAGAAGATAACGATGGCCTGGCTTGGTCCCGGAGTCGGAGTTTTATTTTCGGGATTTAAACAAAGCATACCGACTTCGAAGAAGGAACTTAAGCGCGAAAAAACAATCAAGGCTCTTTCATCTTCGTCGTTAGGAAGTTCAACAGAGAGTCCGCGAATTAAGCCTTCATCCGTAGAAACTGTGAAATTCAATTTTTGCTTGCGAATTTCGGCGTCGGAAGAATCTAAATCCTCTTGGAGAAGATTTTCAATTTTAGTTTGTAGTTTTTGAAAGTGATTTGAAATTTTTGGCCAATTAAGCATTACTCATTTGAACGAGTTTTAGTCTGGGAATCAAGCACTAGAGTTAAATCTTCCGAAGCGCTTAACAAATTCCAGGACTCGACGAAAGAATTGGCCACGACTCCGACAGGAAGGAAAACTCTTAAGCTGGGTTCGTTCAGTTTTGTCCACATTTGATAAAGATACTTCACCCACTGGCGAAAATTTTTTGATCCTGGCACCACAACCACCCATTTGTTAGGCAACTGCCTTCGAGAACTGATCATCAAGGGAGTAGTCTCTGCCGAGGTGCTAAAATCTTCCATAGAAAGTTCACAAGCAGTCAGAGTCGTGCGAATTTCCTCTGAAAATGCCAGAGGAGGCCGCTGAGAATTTTTCTGAATCTGAAAGTTAAGATGCCAATCCACTTTTTGGGTCCACCGAGATTCTTCGAGCTCGGCAAAAATCCACAGATCAGATCCAGGATTGTAAGCGTTCGCCGGGGACAACACACTGATGGGCATTAAGACTTACTCACTTGATCAAGCACTCCATTGATAAAGCTGGATGAGTCTTCGGTGCTGAATTTTTTTGCGATTTCAACGGCTTCGTTGATGGCCATGTGAGGCTTTAGAATTTCATCGGCAAATTTCATTTCGTAAACGGCCAGGCGAAGAATGTTGCGATCCACTGTTGCCATCCGATCAATCTTCCAGTGACGAGCAGAGGCTTGAATAATAGTATCAATTTTTTCTTTATGAGCTTGCACGCCCTCGGTCAAAACCGCGGCATATTTTAAACTGTCATCGTTGACACTGCCATCATAGACATCCAAAAAAGAGGAAATAGATATTTGCGGGGCAAACTCGGATTGAAAAAGAATTTGTAAAGCAATTTCGCGGGCAAGTCGTCTCATAGAACTCACTGATTTTTTTCGGTTGAAGGATGTGCGGGCTGAGGAGTGTTCACAATAGGTAAAGTCAACTGAGGGCTGGTGTCTACTTGATCCATCCATTCATCTTCTTCGAGCGTTTCGACAAACTCTTGGACATCTTTGAAGGTGCGGTAAACACTGGCGAAGCGAACATAGGCGACATCATCCAGCTGTTTGAGTTCGGCCATCACTTTACGACCAAGAAGTCGAGCAGCCACTTCGTTTTCTCCACGATTGATCAGCCAAGACGAAATTTTTTCGACAACATTTTCAAGCTGACTGAGGCTGACTGGGCGTTTCTGACAAGCGGCTTGAAGGCCTTTGAAGATTTTTTCTTTACTGAAGGGCTCCCGACGCCCATCTTTTTTAACAATCATCGGGAAGTTCACCATCAGAGTTTCCAGGGTCGTGAAGCGAGCTTTGCACTCCAGACATTCGCGACGACGACGAATAGAGCCTTCTTTTTGTACTCTTGTGTCGAGAACACGGTCGTCATTATGTCCACAAAAAGGGCATTTCATCATTCACCACCAAATTCGGCCTAACTGTACGGAACTCCCAGAGAGATCGTCAACTTATGCAGGGGGTGATGCGTTGCAAAAGAAGGCATTTGCTGTCTGTGAAGGGCTCTGGTTAAATTTAACCAGGAGAATCTATGAAACCCACAAAAAATTTAAGTGTCTTCACAGGAATTTTTTATCTGATGTCTGTCTTAGCTTTTCATGAAAAGGCCGTTGCAGAAACTCCTGTGGTTGGTCGCGATGTCGGCAAAGGCGCTGCTTCTGAATATTTTCAAAAGCGTTCGCCAACAGAAGCGCCTGCTTCGTCGGATCATTATCTGGCTCTTCATATTGGGAAAATCACCAATGGAGATGCCTGGGAGTGGGGAACGAATGGTCGGCAAACAGGGTTGAGTGGTTCCACCTTCGGAGTCACTTATCGACTTGAAGAATGGTCAGGCAGCATGGATATGAATTTGCGAGTCGATTTCAATGAGTATGATGTCGGCGGGGAAAAACCTCTGAAAATGTCTTTGATGCCTTTGTGGGTTTTTCCAGAAGCCAGTTCGAAGTTCCCGCTTTACTTTGGCTTTGGTGCGGGATTGGGAATTTTTTTCAAACAAATCAGAGACGAGAGTTCGATCTCTTTGGATTATCAGCTCATCACAGGAGCACGATTTTTTAATATTTACGAAAACACTGGATTCTTTATCGAGGCCGGTCTAAAAAACCATCTCCAACTTTTAACCAGTGGTCAGTTTAACGGAACTTTTTTCAGTGCCGGGGCGGTTTTTACATTTTGAAATATCATCGCCATCTTCTCGTAGAAATCATCACAACGCTTGAACGAATATTTTTGGATTTAGAGCACGCTGACAAGGCCATTGAAAAATCTTTTAAGCAGCATCCCCGTTGGGGAGCTCGGGATCGAAAATTCTTTGCTGAAAATGTTTATGATTTTGTTCGTTGGTGGAGAAAAATTTGGTTCTTAACCGGTGAATTTCCTGACGGGCAAGTGGATCCTGAACAGATTTCTCCTGTGCAATGGGAAATTTTTGTGGCCACAGGTTTATTGATGAAAGATTTAGCCGCTCCCGAATTTCCGGGAATGGACGAAAAGGTTCTTAAAGAAAACTTTTTGCGACAGAATAAAAAACTAAAGGAAGCCCCTCGGGCGATCAAACAATCCTTACCAGATGCTTTAGACTCTTACGGTGAAAGTCAGTTGGGCGATATTTGGCCTGCTGTAATTTCGGCACTCAATCAAAAAGCAAAAACTTATTTGCGGGTCAACACTCTGAAAACAACCCGAGAAGCTTTGCAAGCTCAGTTGAAAGAAGAAGGGGTCAATGCCGAATTTGTCGAGGGCGTACCAACGGCCTTAATGTTGACTGAACGAAAAAATGTTTTCGTCACCAAAGCCTTTCATCAAGGTTTCTTCGAGTTGCAAGATGCGGCCTCGCAAATGGTAGCTCCACTTTTAGATCCTCAACCGGGCGAAAGAATTTTTGATGCTTGCGCTGGGGGCGGTGGAAAAAGTTTACATCTTGCCGCTTTAATGAAAAATAAAGGGCGTATTCTTTCCATGGATATCCATGAATGGAAGTTGAAAGAACTCAAACTAAGAGCGCGACGAAATGGCGTCGATGTTGTTGAAACCCGCTGGATTGATTCAACGAAGGTCGTTAAACGTTTGGAAGGACAAGCTGATGGAGTGCTACTGGATGTGCCTTGCAGTGGTTCAGGGGTTTTAAAAAGAAATCCAGATGCAAAGTGGAAGTTAAAATCATCTGACATTGAACAGCTGAAAGAGACTCAAAAACAGATTTTAGGAAATTATTCTCGGATGGTAAAGCCGGGCGGTCGCTTGGTCTATGCAACTTGCAGTGTATTTCCTGAAGAGAATCAAATGCAGGTGCAAAAATTTTTGGAAGAAAATACAGGGAAGTGGACCGTAAAAAAGGAAATTTCCATTTTGCCTCACATCCAAAACTTTGATGGCTTTTACGCTGCCTTACTTCAAAAAAGCTAAAGACCCTAAAATCTCTGTCGTCCTTGACGCGCCAACACTTTAGAGAATGTTATTGGTCTTCCCAAAAAAATTAATTTCGTTTTTAAGAAACTCTATGGGATGAGAGCTCAACTGTTTTATTGAGGGGGAAATTATGAAGCGTTTTTTTCGAGCAAAAACTGCTCGATCTGTTTTAGTCGTTCTGCTGACATTAAGTTACTCAACCAATTTACTAGCTATCGATACCCAGGACCATCGTTCCTTGGAAATCGACAGTTGGACTTTTCGTGAGGTGACTCACGAATATCCTGACGTTCATTCACGTTATCAAGATTCAATTTCAATCTGTTCCGAAGGTTTAGATATTTCACAAAATCCAGTGTCCTCTGGGACGCCACCATCAGCGAGTCTTCCTTTTATTCCCGGGGCTGATCCAGGAGTGGGAACAAATCCCGCAGATCCTTTTGGCCAACAAGCGCGTCCTCCGGCTAACAATCAACCTGGGTATGGAGGTTTCGGAGGATCAGGTGCTTGGAGCCCTGTCGTAGATCCCAGCATCGGTGGGGGCAGCTTTGGCAATGGAGGCATCGATCCAAATCCAAACCCAGGGCAGGCTCCTTCGGGTGGGGTGACGATCAGAGATCTCATTGGGCTTGGATATGCCGTCGACGTTATTTCAAACATGGGTCGACGAGTTTGGGACTTAGTCAATTTAGGTAAACCGGCTGCTTGGGTGAGCACTAACGTGGCTCACGGTTTACCAAAGGGAATTAAATGTTGGACGGATTTGCAAGGTTGGAGTTGGCCACAGTCAAAGATTTACAACGTCAATTACAAAAATAAATTAGGCGTCACCGTCGTCGATTACACTTACCGCATCAGCTACAATTACGGCGGTAATATCGAAGGTATTGGTAAATTTTTAAGCAATGTGCAAATCGTCCCTGTGAATATTAAAGTCTCTTGGGGATACTCTTTGAATTCACGAGCTGAAGTTCCAACGGTCTTTAATGTTGGCAGCAAGCAAGATCCCGTCGCGGGCATGCAAGTGAATGTGCGCTGGAAAGTCGAATCTTCGCTGAACAGCAATGAACAATCACACATGTTCCACATTGGTGGAAATAATCTCTTTAAAAAAGTTGAGTAGTAAAGCAATGTCTTCTGAAGCCTGTTCTACATCCTAGGACAGGCGATCAACTAAAAGAAAATTCTCAGGCCTGACTTGATTCCGTTGCGTTCGATTTTTGTTTCTGTCTGATTCAAATTATTAATTTGCACATCTTGGTACCAACTTCCAAAAATTCGAAGCGCCTTGAAATCAATAAATATTCCAGCTTCAGAAAGCTGACCCGTGACATCGCCGTAGACGGCGTCTTTTGCGCTCAGGTATTGGCGGTAGCTGCCGTCCAAGCCAAAGTGTTTATTCAAATAAAGTTGCAGAGAAATTTGTCCAAAATTATTTCTGAGAACTTGGTCGCCGGTTTCCAAATTGATCGTGCGAGTGCGTTGACCAAAGTGAAGAGTTATCGCCGTCGTTTGAATCGAATTTCCAAAAAGACGTAAATTCAGCATGCCACTTGTATCATTAAAATTTTCTTTTTCATGTTTACTGAACTCAAAAGTTAATCCAATTAAGGTGGCATAAGCAGAAGCCTGCCCTGACAAGTGGGAATAAGACGTGCCGGTATCTGTGGGTGAAGCTTTTGTCTGATGGTTATGGTGGGCAAGCCCCAACATTCCCTCGTAAGGGGAAGGTGTGTTTATGGCGAGCCACAAATCCATCATGCGATTTCGCTCTTTTGTTTCCAACCACTCTTGCAGAGTCCATCGCTTGGTCTCTCTTTGAGACGCTCGTTGAAAAAGCCCGCTCTTGCTGCCTTTGTCCTGAGCTAGGCTTTCTGCAGCATGAAGAATCAGACTTAGGAAAATGATCTTTCTAAAAAAATTTAACATAATA
Source organism: Pseudobdellovibrionaceae bacterium (assembly GCA_021731025.1). GTDB lineage: Bacteria > Bdellovibrionota > Bdellovibrionia > Bdellovibrionales > Bdellovibrionaceae > UBA5009. The sequence goes on from JAKFYD010000049.1 coordinate 20,320, forward strand.
CTATTTTGCCTTGGACAAGCCGGGGGGAGAATGAAAAAATCAAGTTCTCTCAAAATGAGAGGTTGTTTTTTTAGCACACACAGTTTGAAATGTTGTTTTTTGGATTCAAGGTGGTTCTATGTATGTTCATGATTTAAGTCCATTTGCTATACACTTTTACGATAATTTTGGAATTCGCTGGTACGGTCTTTCCTATATGTTCGGCTTCATCGCTGCTTACCTCATCATGAAGTGGATGTGTGAAAAACAGAAAGCAGGACTTCGTCCCGAGATGGTCAGTGATTTGATCACCTATGTCGCTATTGGAACATTAGCTGGTGGGCGCTTAGGTTATTGTTTGTTTTACAGTCCCGATTTATTTTTCAAATTTAAAGCTGATTTTCCGTGGTGGGGCGTCCTTGCTGTCAATGAAGGGGGCATGGCCAGTCATGGAGGTATGATTGGGATCGTTCTCGCTATTTGGTTATTTTCAAAAAAATATCGGATCAACACTTTGTATCTTTTTGACCTTGCCGCTTTGTCTGGACCTATCGGAGTTTTTGCAGGTCGTTTAGCTAATTTTGTGAATGGAGAATTGGTGGGGCGGCCGGCTCCAGCTGATCTTCCTTGGGCCGTGCGATTTCCTCAGGATATTTTTCTGTGGCCTAAAAATGAACCTGGCCGATTGAATTCTCTTTCAACGGTGGTCGAGAAAATCAATATCACAGCTTCTCAATGGAATGATTGGGTCGAGCAAATCCGCTCGGATGTTGGAGCTCGGGAAAAAGTTTACAATGCCTTAAATATGATTGTCGAAAAAATCCAAGCTGGGAATATTGAAGTCAAAAATGCAATTGCGCCTTTGTTAACACCTAGACATCCTTCGCAACTTTATGGAGCTCTCGGTGAAGGCTTGCTGATATTTGTTTTGTTACTATTGCTTTGGAAAAGTCCCCGTAAACCTGGTTTCATCAGCTCTTGCTTCATTGTCTTTTATGCCATCGTCAGAATTGTGGATGAATACTTCCGCATGCCCGATGATCATTTGGGATTACAGTGGCTGAATTTATCTCGGGGTCAGTGGCTGAGTGTTTTCATGCTTATTTTGGGTTTTGTGTTGATGTTTGTCTGGTCGCGATCTGTTTCGATCACAGTTCCTGGCTGGGGACGCCTTCACAGCATCAAATTGAGTCGGAAATAAGAAGATTCCACGGAATAAAATTGAGTGAATTAAAAAAATCACTTCCAGCAAGATTTTTGACGAATGAACCAATTCGAGACTTTGTTAAGTGTCTCGAATTGAAAGCGTCTAGTATTAAAAATCAAAATCTTTACTAATGCTTTTCATTCCTGTAGTATATAAGCATGGTCAATTTTCTTGTGATGCTGGGATTGATTTCGATCTTAGCATCCTTTTTTACGGGGACACTGCTTCAGCAGGGGAAGTTTCAAGGGGCTCAAGATGCTCAATTGGGAGCGCGAGCTATTCGTTATAATTTGAGCAATCATCTTCAAAATGATGAGGCTTGGTTAAATACCCTCAATGATACTACGAACACTTCTTTGGATTGTTTGCGGGGTGGGACTGCATGTCCTATTGCAGCTAATCCTATTATTGTTTTTAGAAATGCGGCTAATTCAGAAGTTATTAATAATACCGCGGCGACAAAAGGTTTCAATATTGCGGGAGAGTCTTGCAATAGTTTTAATGGAGCTTCGGGAGCGGGGGATCCTAATTGTCCTTTTAGGACAGAGATAGCTTGGGAACCAATTTGTACGGGAGCCTGTGTAAATGCATCTATGGTTAAGATAGTCGTAAATTTTATTTATTCGACTTCAGGTGAAAAAGGAAATGTTTTTAATGCTGCCAAACACAACATCACGATCGAGCGAAGCAGCTTAAAGTGAGTAGTATCTTATGGGACGTTGTTTACAGCGCAAATCAGGCGGATTCACGCTTCTTAACTTTATTATAGTTATTGTTTTGACGTCTATCGTGGGTGCTGTAGTCGGTAGTATTTTTGATGCTTTTTTTGTGCATCAAAAATATTCGACAATTATTAGTAAGCGCCAAGAAATTTTTTACGATGTGATGAGCAGTGTTTCAGATGATTCAGCTTGGAAGAAGACAGTTGATTCTTTATCAAATACCTCAATGGATTGCCTGAAAGATCCTGTGGATTTTCCATCGCTTCCGACAGCCGTGCCTTGTGATGACACTTCTGGGGGAAGTTTTAATCTTTTTGATCGCAATGGAAAACTAGTCATTGATACTTTAACGCCAACAGCAGGTTTTCAAGCTTCAGGCGGAACTTGTAATCAGTTTACATCGGCAGGAAGTGATTTTTGCCCTTTGCGGGCAGAGCTTACTTGGAAACCTTTGTGTACGACGTGCACAAGTAAACAAATCGAAATCACTTTAATGATTTACTTTACCCCGACGCCAGGCGGTCGTCGCTTTCCTTTTACGAAAAAATTTATTTTGACCAGAAACGTGAGTTTAACCCCAGATGCGTCGATGGTGGGTGTGGGCTTCAATTTCAGTTGTGCTGTTGTCCGTGGGGGTGTGCAGTGCTGGGGACTAAATAATGAAGGCCAGTTAGGGAGGCCTGCAGGTTCTCCCGCAGTAAGTAATGTTCCACTGAAGGTCCCAGGGCTAGAAAGTGGAGTGACAGGTTTGTCGGTAGGATATGCGAATGTCTGTGCGATCCAAAATGGAAATGTGAAGTGTTGGGGGAATAATGCAGGTCAAAAATCGGGGGTAGGACCCGACCCAATTCCACCTACCTTAATTTATCTTCCCACTTGGGCCCCTTTGGCGAATGTGACTAAGGTAGCAACGGCAGTAAGTCATTCTTGCGCCGTAGCAGGGGGCGCAGCCTATTGTTGGGGCAGCAATCAAACGGGGGCGTTGGGATTTAGTGAACCTCCTGGCCTTAGGCATGATGTTGCTAATGGTTCCTTTGGTACCGCACAAGCCGTTTTAGATATGGGAAGTGATGTTATTTCTATTGCGGCAACTAGTGGTAGTACATGTGCTGTAAAAACTGACGGTAGCGTGATGTGTTGGGGATTAAATGATTATCGCGGAGGAAGCAATGATATTTGTGCTGCTCTAACAACCATTGAAATGTTAGGGCAAAGTCGAGTTAATCCAAATGCAAAATTGTGCTATCCCTTTTATGATGAAACAGCAGGTACCCCGCCACCGCCTGTCGCTTCTCCTCCTGGCCCTGCTAATACATCATCGAATCTAGCCTCCGGTTACGGTGCTTTGTACTCAACTTGTGGACCATTTACAATTCTCACTAGAACACTTGCGTGCAATCCACGACCTATTCAACATGAAAGTTTTCCTACAGGTTCTGGAGCAAAAGAAATCGCGGCTTCTTATGGATTCTGTGTTCTTAAAAATGATAAAACTGTTGCTTGTTGGGGAAGCAATACAGGTTCTCTAGGGCAAGGTCCGTCAAATCCTAATATGGGAAGCAGAGCTGCTCTTCCTGTCATTAATTTGAATGATGTCACTATGGTCGGTGGATTAGCGAATGCCTACTGTGCCATCCAAGCTGGTAAACTCTATTGTTGGGGTTGGAATGCTTCGCCGATTAATAATTTGAACATGCCTAATGGAGGAAATCCCTACTGGTTCAGTTCACGGCATACTCCAACTCTAACTCAAGTTCCCGGTAATGTGACCTATTTTTCTGGAGGTGGTATTGATCAGACCCTCCATGGTTGTGCAGTCGCAGATAAAAAAGTTTATTGCTGGGGAGACAATACTGTAGGCCAGTTAGGGGATGGCACATATACAGGTCGGCAGTACTCTCCGGTCCAAGTGACTCGGTTTCAATAAATATCTTTGATCTGCGTATCACTTTGAGATCCAGATATTAAATTTCAGGATTTCAATACTATTTATTGCTATCATATAGATTAAGGGGATTTCTGTATGTTGCGAGCCCAAGTGAACCATTCTGGATTTACATTGCTTGAAACCATGGTGGGCGTTGCCATAATGACCGTGGTTGTCTTAGGTGTGCTGCAGATTCTTGGCATGCAGCTAAAAGTTTCAAATACGGCTCGAATAGATGCTGACGTTTCAAATACTGTTTTCTTAGTCAATGCGGTTTTGAAAAACAGCAACGCTTGTAAAGAAAATATCATTAATTTTGGAAGTAAAAAGATCTCCGTTCCTATCGTGACGGCAGAAAAGCTCAGTGTTCCTTCGTTAAATTATCCATTAAATGGAGGAAAATTAATTTCTGTTGGTGGTGGTTCAAGTAGTAATGCAGCTCTTTTAAAAGATATGCATTTGACTAACTTTAAATTACTTTCAAACACGGGTGGCTATAACATTGTTTCGTCGGAACTTAAACTTCAATTTCAAAAACCCAACGCCGTTGGGGCGCAGGTGACTGAACGCAAAGTGGCCGTGCAACTGCGCGCCGATGCCTCGGGAAATATTTTGGACTGCAGTGGTGAGGGAACTGAGCTTACAGAATTTCAATTGCAATCCATATGCAAATCCGTAAATGGAACTTTTGATTTTTCAACAAAAGCGTGTAAGCTACCACAGCCTGTTATCCCTCCACCACAGACAATTGTGATGCAAATGCCAGTACCGGTCCCTATTGCCGCATCGGGAGCACAACCGGCCTCGGTGAATGGTTCGAACGGCAATGGTGGAATTGGCATTGGTGGCGGAGGTTCAAATACAGCATCAAATAATGGAACCTCGAACAACAGTGGTGGCGGCGGAAGTTCTTCGCAAACCATTGCAAGTGGAGGAGTTTCTGGGGGTGGAGGCGGAGTTGGCGCACCGACTGGAACAATATTGTATTTTGAAAATAGAGCTCCCGATGGAGCAGCTTGTATGCGTGCGGGTTCGAACACTTGCCAAGGCAAGTTAACAACGGCATCAACCTGTGGATTCGATTATGGCTGCTCGAACAACCCCAACGAATCTAACAATGGACATAGCCTTTGCGCAAGCCTGGGAGGGAGCTCCAGAGAGACAGGCTATTGGACCTGGGAATGTCGGGGTATTCCAAATAAAGACTCAGGCATTCGTGGAACCCCATAGTGTTTCAATGGATTGATTATGGCGCAGCTTTCTGCTCGCTAAATAACAAATTTCAATGTGGTTTTTATTTTTTTTTCATAATCGAATAACGATTTTGATTAAAGGCAATTTTTCCGTCTTCAATAAGAGTTTTTAATTTGCGAACAACGGTTCTTAAAGGGATATTAAGATCTTCAGATATTTCTTTAGAAGATAAGTTTTTTCCAACAAGAATTTTTTCAATTTCGCTTTGAGTGTCATATGAAAAAGTGTCGTCGGTTTGAATTCTCACCTCTAAAATATAAGGATCAATAAAATAAATGCGGTGGCCGTCGTGTTTAAACCTTATTTTTATCGGAATTGAATTTTCTTTGAGCCAATTCTGCAATCGTTGGATGGCGTTGGCTGTCTTTTTATAAGATGAAACTGGACTGTAATGTTCATCCGGAGAAACATAAGTGAATAAGGTTTCGGTTCTAAAAGGAACATAAAAATCAGAGGTCAAAGCTTGCAGTAAGCGGTGAGAAAGTTGTCCCCTCTTCAGTGAGGCTTCTGAGCGCAAGTCGATTCCCTCGTAAACCTTAAATATTTTTTCCCGCGATGCTTTTTTGAGTGTCGGGTTCCAATGATAAAAGGGTGGTAATTCGACTGAGATAGGAAATTTTTTTCTTAATTTTTCGCGGTACTTGGAGAAGGGTGTGCCAAAGTAAACTTTGAGAAAAAGATCTTTATCTCCATCGATGATCGAGCGGTGAAAGTCGCATTCCCTGACGACGGACCAAAAGCCTTTTTCGACGGAATTTGTTCGAAGTGTTTGTAAATTTGCGATGGCTTTGGTTTTCGTAGGATCAAATGCATATTGGCAAATGACTTTCCAATACTCCACCATCAATTGGTAATGAGTGGGAAAGGTAGAAAGCATTTTTTCTGCAGAATTCAAAAGGTTTAAGGCTTGAGAAAATTTATTTTCAGCAAAGAGCAGTTGGGCTCTGAGTTCTAATCCATTCGCCATCAATAAATTATAATCTTGTTTCTTTGTTTCATTTTCAATTTCATCAAGCAGCGCTTCAGCTTCCCTGTAAAAGACGGAAGAAATATAAGCTTGTGCTAAGTTTGTTTTCGCAACAATTTTTTGGTAAGGACTTATCTGTTTAAATTCTAAATATCTTTCAAGATAAGGAATTGCATCTTCGTAATCCCATTTGGAAAACAGTGTAAATGCGTAGTAAAGATTTGCCTCCGGAATAGTTTTAAAATCCAAGCCGCGAAGTATTTTACTAGCTTCAGTATAAGCTCCCAACTGTTGGAGCGTCAGTGCGTATTGGGCAGCAATAGTTGGTTGGACTGGCTCATTGGTATTAAACATTATGGGGCGTATTAGCTTCGCACTATTTTTAGCCATTCCCGCTCGTACGAGCAGCTGGGAGGCTCGCAAGATCAAGCGGTAAGGAACTGCGCTTGGGGTAAATAAACTCAATTGTTTTTTTGCCTGTTGATGATCACCTTTTCGAATGAGTTGTTCGATGGTGTCTATGAGTTCTTCCGTAATGTTCATAGGGGAATATTAAAGGTAAGTCTCATTTTAGTACAGAATCGCGTATAGGCTGCGCCAAAATGTGTATTAAAGTCCTCTAGATGCGACTTAAGATTTTGTGTTAGACTAAAGTCTGATGAGTAACTCCTTTAAGAAGTCATTTTGGCTTTTCGCCTTCCTTTTTTTCATTGCATTGCCATTTCACAATTGCACTGTTGATAAAAATATTCGCTTTACTGATGCTTCGTTAAGCAAAATCAGCGACTCCCTTCGGTCAGAGTCCAATGGAAGTGGTGGAGCTTACCTTGGAAAGCCCATAGAGGGCGAATACATTCGAAAATTTCCGAGTTATTTATGTCAAACATCTCCCGTCGGAGAACAAGGTCAACTTTTAGTTAAGAATGATATCAAAATCATCAGCGATAATTGCAACATGAAAGATATCCAATTTAATTTCACTGACGCTGTGGTTAACTTTTCTGATTACAATCAAGATTACCTAGCAGTGGGTTCGTCCATTTATGAGCTTAAAAAAACCTCATTGAAAGATTTTCCTGTCACTGAAGTTTGGTGTAGCACCAAACAAAAGGATTTCAATTTAGATGTCGTAACGAAAGTTGATAATTTGGTCAAATCTGCAAAAGCAAAAATTTATTTATCAATCAATAAGAAAGCAAGACAGACCGAGCTCTTTGAGGTTGATCGCTCAGTTGAAGACAAAACTTTGACCTATTTCTCGAAGAGTTTAACCCTTAAGGTAGATAAACCATTGTCTTCGAACCAATTGTCTTCAGGCCACTTCGAAACGATGGTGGATGACACTTTTTTCAGTGGTGATCTCAACTGCCGTGTTACAAGCTCTGCACCTATCGAAGACATGGGCACGGCTCTGACAACTTTATCTCCCCTCAATTCATTCATTACTGACCAACAAGAATCACTATGTGGCCATGCCGGTATTATAGCCTGTGACAATCTCGAGGATCGAACCAGTGCTGCAGATTTAGGTCGGGCTAAATCTTTCAATTTAGGCTGGCAATGGGAGCCAGGAGGATACAATATTTCTAATGTTAGTTTTGATGGCAGCAAGAGTTTTGAAGCTATAAATGCCGTTAATGGCAGTGGCACCGGATCTATTGGTTTTCCTTTTCCTGCGACGTCCGAGATTTATGTTAGATATTATGCTAAATGGTCGGCGAATTTTGTTTTTTCTCCGCAGTCCACAGGTTTATTTTCAATTAATGGTTCGAATGGCAGTTTAACCATGACATCGGTATTTGATAGAAATCACAAATTGAATTTTAATATGGGCAGTGGAAGCTACACTTCAAATTTTCAGCCTAACACCAATGAATGGTATTGCCTGGAAGTGCATTTAAAGTCTGCGTCGTCTCAGACAATTCCAGATGGTGTAGCCGAGATGTGGGTTAATGGAAACAAGATCATTGAATCGCCACCGCTGGCTCTTGTTGACACTATGTATGTTTGGGCCTTCTATGGGAATTGGTACTGTGCGGACGCAGACAATAATTCCATTTGTGATAATCCAGCGGACACCCATCCAAAACAATCTATCTTTTACGATAATATCGTCATTGCCAAACAGCGAGTGGGCTGTTTTTAAAAATACTTTCTAAGTATCAAATTGAAACATCAGAATGAAGGCTGCGCCAAATTGTAGGCCTAACCTCATAAGGGTTCTTGTTAACATACTTTATGGGGGAATCACTTATGAAGTTACGTAATGCTTTATACATTTTTTGCTCGATAATTTTGATTTTCATGTTTAACAACTGCAGCCAATTCAAAACGATGACGGATATCAATCCTTCTGAGAATCAGGGCATACAAAACTCTAATAGTGTAAATCAACCTATTCCTGTACCTGCGCCACAAAGTTCGCCAGTTCCAGCGCCTTCTTCAGGAAGTGTTAACAACACAAAAGCATGGCCCAATGAACCAACGAACTTTAAAGTAATTAATGACTGGGGTTTTGACACACTCAATGGTGGGGGGTGGACAAGTGAGCCAGGTGATGCACGTATAGTCTTTGACTCTACGGCACCTATGTCAAAAGGCAATGTGTATGAACAGCGATACGCGACAGGATTTGTTGGAGGAATTTCTCCTAGCAATTTATGGACAGTATTTTCTCCAAGAAGTGAGCTGTACTTAGGGTTTTGGTGGAAAATGAATAAGGATTGGCAACAAAGTCCGGCTAATTTAAGCAAGATTATCTTTGTAAGTACAAATGTGAGTAATTCGGTTTTCTTCTATGTGAGAGGGTTACAAGGTGGTCCTTACTCAATCGGAATGCAATATCAAAATTCATATATTGATAACGGTGAACTGGCCGGTTTCCCAGGGATTGTAGGTACGATAGATTTAGGTGGAAATCATTCAACCCAAGTAACCGCTGGAGAGTGGTATCGTCTTGAAGTTCATATAAAAAAAAGCACGAATCCAAAATCTAAGGATGGTTTCATTCGATTTTGGGTCAATGGCCAACTCAATGGTGATTATCAAGGAATGAATTTCGAGACCTACGATTTTACCTCGGTTCCGATAGTACCCATTTTTGGAGGTACAGGCGGGGTCAAAGCTCATACCGATTATTTTTGGTATGATCACATTCACATCAGTTCACCAAATTAAATTCTGTCTAAACTTGAGACGATCAAACGACAAATTCCCCTCAGGGCTGCGCCAAATTGTGGGGCAGCTACATGGGGTTTATTGTTAGCATATGTTATGGGGAAATCATTTATGAAACTACGAAGTGTTATATTCATTGTTTGTTCTTTAGTTCTAGTTTTCATGTTCAATAATTGTGGCCAGTTTAAAACGATGACAGACATCAATCCTTCGGGAAATCAGGCGCTACAAAGTTCAAGTGGTGGAGATCAGCCAGGCCCAATGCCGATGCCTCAACTCACTCCTCAGCCGAATCCATCAAATCCTAACCCAGCACCATTGCCGTCTCCTGTTTTACAATCAGGTATTTCTCCGAATATGCCAAATACTCTTCATGAAATTCTTCATCATGATTTTTCAACAAAAGACGGAAAGGGCAATGGATGTACGGCCTATTACCCTACAGGCAGTCAAATTCTCAGCGATCCCAATGAGCCTAGCTCGGCTCCCTACTTTATGAGAAATTTAAAGCCCGCTGGAGCCTCTCAAGGTGGAACTATGGTGGATTGTGTTCATCCTCAAAAAGGAGAAGTCTATTACGCGTTCACTTGGCGCCCGAGCAACCCATTCGGTGGTTATGATAATGGCGCGAACAAAATGGTTTTTTATATCTCGAATATACCGAATTCTTCAGGAGGAGCTTGGGGATCACATTATTTTGGAGCAGAACCAGGTAAAAGAGTCGTTAATTTTTTTCTTCAAGGAGGAGAAGTGGGCAATTGCCATGTCGATCATATTTACGGCGATTGCGCAGCTTCAACGTCCATGGTTTTCCTCCCCAATGTTGACACCTCACCTGTGCTCGAAGGTCAATGGCACCGAGTAGAAGTTTATTTTAAAAGAAGCTCAAACGGCTCTTCTAAAGATGGCATCTTAAAAATGTGGGTCGATGGATCACTGCGTATCAGTCATAATGATGTCAATACTCCTCAGTACGATTGGATGTCCATTCAAACCAATCACACTTGGGACGGTCAGTGTGCGATGAGAAATTCTAACTTGCCGTCAACAACCTTTCCTAATGATTGCCGCCCTTATGATGACTACCATGATTTTGGAGATTTCTTTGTTGGAGCAAAATAAATTGATTGCGGCTAAGTAATTGATGTTTTTGAATCTCAGTCTGAGACGGTTTGAATATTTGGATATTCCTATTGCAAGCTTATCTTTATAATAAAATATAGGGGTGGCAGTGAAGAATCCTTCTTCAATTTTTATAAAAAATTATTTTATTGTTATCACGCTCGGCATTCTTCTTTTATCTTACAACAATTGCAGCCGCTTTAACACGATGGAAGATCCAAGTTTCACTTCTCTTGGTCAATCTGCGCAAAACAGTACGAATAATAATGATCCCTCACAAATGACACCTTCGCCTCAACCGATTCCTCAGCAGCCTCAACCTTCCCCGCAGCCGTCGCAAACAATAACTAATGTAAACAACATTTCGTTTCGTCCTAACGAACCCGCAGGCCTAACGAAAATCATCGATTGTCCTTTCACTGATTCTATCTGCGAATTGTGGGATACTTATAAGAGCGCGAAGTTCGCTCCGGTGTCTGTTCCCGGTTCGTCTGGACCACCGGCTATGGCTCTTGATAATTCATTGGAAGTGGGCGCATCGACGGGTGGTGGGCAAATGGGATATAATTATTCAGCTGGAGTCAAAGAAGTCTATACAGCTTTTTGGTGGAGCACTAACGCTGATTTCATGGGGATGTGTAATAACGGTAACAAAATGCTTTTTATTAGAAATGCGACGGATAATAATTTTCTTCTTTGGTCAGGTGCTCCTGGAGAAAAGAAAAAATACTTCAAGTGGGCCATGCAAGCGTCCTACGATAACTGTGGGCATCCCGGCGAATACGGAATGTGTTTCACGAAAGGTGACGGTACCGGCTGGTTCGAACCCAATGGCGAGCACGATGGCGGCGTCGAAGTTAATTCGGGCTGGCATCTTATTGAAATCTATTTAAAATCAAGCACCTCGAAAACCTCTCGGGATGGTGTCATTCGTTGGGCTGTCGATGGAAAGATTGTTGGTAATTATCCAACGGTGAATGTATCACCTGGCGGCTTTGAAGACTTCAATATCACTCACACCTGGGATGGCAGCAGTTGTTTAGTGCCACCTTATCGGGACATGAGCAAAGCTTGGCATCATTACTTTGATCACCTGTACATGTCCGTTCGTAAATAAAGATCTAGGGTTGGTAAAATGAACTTTAAAAAATATGTTTTAGTTTTCTTTACTTTGCTAGCGATAATTTTTTTTATGAATTGCAGTCGATTTGCTACTGTTGATCAATGGAATACAAATTCACTGAATGAGTCTTCTTTAAACAGCCCTGTTGATGATAATCAGTTGGATGAAGTTCCTCTGCCACAGATGAATCCTCAGCCATCTCCACAACCGATGCCGGCTCCTTCATCCGTTGAGGCTTGGCCTAATGAGCCTAAAAATTTTAAAGTAAGAATTGATTGCGGTTTTGAAACTCCGACTTGCGATGGAAAATTGTTGGATCCCTACAAAACGGCGGGGAATAATTTGACGACACAAATGGATATGACGGCTCCACTTTCTGGACCTCACGTGATGCGCTCGACGGAGAATTATAAGACTGGTAATGGAGGAACACAACTTCATTACATCGATAAAGATCTTGTTAAGGAAATTTACGTTGGGTTTTGGTGGCGCACAAATCCTGAGTTTACTGGCAATAGTCCGAACGCAAATAAAACTTTTTTTATTCGTGGAACCCAGGGTGGACAAAATGGAGTATTTTATTTGCGAACTAATCCTGGCGATCCCAAAGTGCTGTACTGGTCGACTCAAATGGCAAATAATTTAGATCAGTGTCATGGGGCTCCTGATCAAGATGCTTGCTGGCCCAATGTAAATACAACGCCGATTGTTCCCGGGAAATGGTACCGGGTCGAAGTCTACATGAAAGCGAGCAGTTGCCCGACTTGCCACGATGGTGCAGTAAAATGGTGGATTACGCCGAAAGGTGGTGCACCTCTTTTACAAGGCGATTTCCCTAACTTTGCCTATGGTCCACTTGTTAACGAGTGGCTTTGGTCAGAGACTTGGGATGGGGCAGGTAACGGAGCCGGCTTTAGCAGTGATCCTGCACATTTTATAGATCATTTGCGCATTAGCATGCCTTAAAATTCAAATTTTACTAGTTCGCCCGATGAGATTGTTTGCTGTTCACCGCTGGCGAAATTTTTAATTGTTACTTTTTTCTGCGAAACCTCATCACTCCCTAAAATTAGCACGTGAGAAGCTCCAAGAGTATTCGCCTTTTTCATTTTTTTTCCGAAATTCCCATTCCACAAAATTTCGACATTGATTCCGCGCTTGCGTAGCACTTGGGCTATGTTCAGGCTTTCGCTTTCCCCAGCTTCATCGGCAGGTGCAATGGCCACGAGTTGCTTTTGTTGTTGTGAAGGAGCTACCAGTTGTGCGAGCTCGCTCAATCTTTC
>JAKFYD010000013.1 GCA_021731025.1 Pseudobdellovibrionaceae bacterium
GATCGAAAAACATAGGGAATGTAAATATTGTTGCCCTTGGCATCCATGCCTGAAGCTCCTTTGTTTGAGTTTTCGTCGCACAAAAATCAAACCAGAACTTCAGCCGGTTGTCCGGGGCTTTTTTATTGTTGGTCTAGCTTACTTATCCACATCTTTCCCACTGAATTTAGAAAGATCCAATGAGACAAGCCAAACAACCGCAATAAAAAAAAGCCAGTCGTTTCTGACTGGCTTTTTTATTAAACTGAGCTGAAATTTTAAGCTTACTTCATGCTGCTCAAATGGCGATCGATGATTTTTTTGAACTCAGGAGCAGGGTAGGCTCCACGTAAGCTCACGCCGTTAATTAAGAATCCAGGAGTTCCGGTGAAACCATATTTTTGAGCTTCAGCCATATCAGCATTGATTCGCGCCATTAAAGATTCGTCTTTCAAATCTTTTTCGACTTTCTTCATATCCGCGCCAACTTTTTTAGCGGCATCTTTCAAGTAAGCTTCACCTTTAGCCGTGAACTCTTTTTGATTTTCGAAAACCATGTCGTGAAATTGGGCGGCTTTTTCGGGGCTTTGTCGGCCAATAGCCTCAAAGTATTTCGCTGCTGGCATTGCTTGAGGATGGAAGTCCAATGGTAAATGCTTGAAGACAACACGCACTTTGTCTTTGTACTCGCTCATAACTTCTTTCACGGTTTTGTAACCGCGAGAGCAATAAGGACATTCGAAATCAGAGTATTCAACGATTGTGATGGGAGCTGATTTATTCCCAAAGATCACGCGGCTTTCATCAATTTCTGGTTTAACAGGGTTTGCGAATTCGTCTTCGCGTTTTTTAGTTTCATCACCAGCTTGTTTTTCTTGAGAGCGTCGTTGAGCATCTTGAGCCGCTTTATTTGCAACTTCAAAAAACTTTTCAGGATCTTTTTCGATCGCCACAAAGACGATGGAAGGATCTTTTTCGATGGCTTGTTTCAATTGGCTTGCGGTCGGCGCACAGTTAACGAGAGTGAGCGAGATTAATAATAACCCAGCTTTAAAAATGTTAAAATTTTTCAAATGATCCTCCAAGAAAAGACTTATGATTGTTGGAAATTTTTAATCTCTCTATTTTTGACATAATTCCAGGCAAGGGGAAGGGAATTCGCAGAAATTAAATGCTGCGTCGTTTGACGCGAGCTTACGGTCTAAAGGCGAGTTCTGCGGAAGCTACACTCTCAGTTTGGTTTAGCGGCCAACTTTGTTTATGATAAATGCACTATGAAAAACATATCATCACTCTTTTTTTCCGCTCTGATATTTTTAACTTTTGAATTCGCTCATGCTGGACTGTTGATGACTTATCATCAATTGGCGCTGAAGGACCTGGACGAAATGAACGAGCTTGTGACTTCAAAAATTAAAGAGGCTAAAAAAGCGCGATCTGGAAAAATCGTTCCTCTGAAGGAAGCTTTACAGGCTGTTTTTTCTCGGCCTAACGAAGATGGGATGGTGGGCAAAGTTTATAGTCCTCTTGTCACCGAGCTCGATCGTCTAGACTCCTTAGAAAAAGTTTATCGGGATCTGACCGAAGAAGCCTTGAATGCTCTTAAAAATACAAAAAATTTCAAACCCGATGTTCAAGTGACTTACTCGATTTTTTTAGAGAACTTAGTCGCTGAATTTAAACCTTCCGCCGCCGAAGAAGGTCTCGAAAAAAGAATCATCGAGAAAATAGCTCAGGCTTCCGTCGAATTGACCAAAGATGCCTTGAAAGAGCGCAAACGCCGACTGATGAAAGAAGGGGAGTCTCCTTCCGTTTTGGCGGAACATGCTTTGAAGGCGGCCGCCGAAAAGAAAGCTCTGCAAAAAACCACCGTCGATATCAGTCCAAAGGTGGAAGCTAAATCAGATAAACCTGTCACCGATCCTTCTGTTAAACCCGGAAAAGAATTTGAAACGGATGAAAATTCAAAATGAGTTTGCATGACCTTTTTCTTTTCACAAATTCGCAGATGATGGATTTAGGTCTCTTAATTTTGCGTTTGTTTATTGGAATTTGTTTTGTTGTTCATGGCCTTGGTAAGTTGGGAATTGTCGGCACCGGGAACATGTCAGCTTTTGTGGGCTGGTTAAAAAGCCTGCGAGTCCCTTTCCCTGAAATTCAAGCGCGCATCGCCATGCTTATGGAACTCGTCGGCGGTACTTTGATCGCCTGCGGGTTGTTCACGCGGGTTGGATGTTTGATGTGCCTTTCAACGATGCTCGTCGCCGCGACCATTGGTCATAAAGGGGGAGGCTATCTCATTACCAATAATCCTCCCGGGAATGAATACACAGTTAATCTTGCAGCTATAAGTCTTGCTCTTCTGCTCTTAGGTCCGGGATCTTATTCTCTGGACGTCCTACTTTTCTCAATTTGACTCAAGTTTTTTCCGATCACTCCGAAGAGTTTCGTAACAATTCGAAATGGACTTCGGAGGGAACATGTTTTTACAAGGCGATTTACAAGCAATGTTTGATGCACTTTACGTCGTTGGTGCAATTGATCCTGTTCTAAAAATGGACTGGGAAAAAGTAACCAAAGAGATGCACAGTCAGGCCATCGTGGTTCACCAAGCTTTTCAAGATTTAAATCAATGTTCAGGTGATCGCGGCCAGTTGATCAAAAAATTATCTTTAATGGATACAAAAATTGTTAGTTACGTTGCATTGGAGGTGGCTCGTGAATTCTGTGAATTTCAAGATCGCCGCTCGTTACACTAAACTGAGTTTTGTTTTTATATCTTTGCTTTTAGCTGCTAACACGCAGGCATGGGAAATTGATTTTTCGCGACGGCAGTTGGATTTTCAAAAAGTTGAAGATCAAAATCGTTTGCCAGCTTCGACGACGGTCAAAGAAGAAAGCAGCTTGTTATCACAAGTTTTCGATAGCACCGAGCCTGCGCAAGAAATCGTGATAACAAATACTGAAAAAGGTTTCGTACCCAGTAAGCTTCGCTTACGAAAAGGGGGGAACTACAAAATTCATATTGTGAACATCAACAATAAAGAAAAAAACGTCAGCTTTGTGATGGATGCATTTTCTGAAAGTCACAACACTGTGTACGGTGCCATGAGAACTTTTACTATCACTCCTAAACAGACGGGTACTTTTTCCTACCTTTGCCCAGAGACTGCTGAGCAAGGACAGTTAGTTATTTACGCTGACGAAAGAAAACCCGCTGGCGAATAAGCCTTGAAGGTCACTATGCAAGCGTCCAATGTTTTTAAAGAGACTATTCAGCAAAACCTAGGGCCGGTGGTGCGCTTTTTGGATGATCCTACGGTCAGTGAAATTTTGATCAATGGTCCCAAAGAAATTTTTGTTGAACGAAAAGGGAAGCTTGAAAAAGTCAGCGCTGAATTTCCCGATGAAGATGCCTTACGTGCCGCCGTCAATAGCATTGCTCAAAGTGTTGGTCGTCGAGTCACCGATGATGAACCTCGGTTAGATGCTCGACTTCCAGATGGTTCCCGAATCGCTGTAGTCATTCCGCCTTGTTCACGAAAAGGAACAACGGTGAGCATTCGTAAATTTACCAACAACAAAATTTC
Organism: Pseudobdellovibrionaceae bacterium; assembly: GCA_021731025.1. Taxonomy (GTDB): domain Bacteria; phylum Bdellovibrionota; class Bdellovibrionia; order Bdellovibrionales; family Bdellovibrionaceae; genus UBA5009. Next base: position 3,570 of record JAKFYD010000013.1, read on the forward strand.
TTTTGGAGATTACATTAAGCTTGGCGCCGTCACCGAAGATGGAGCTCGCTTTCTGGATATCTGCATGTTTCTTGGAAAAAATATTTTAGTCAGTGGTGGAACCGGCTCCGGAAAAACCACTTTGCTCAGTTTGCTTTGCACTCGAATTCCCAAAGGCCAAAGAATTATCGTTATTGAAGACTCTTCAGAGCTTCAAGTGGATTACGAACACGTGGTGATGTTTGAAACACGCATGGCCAATAGCGCGGGCAAAGGCGAAGTGACAATTAAAGATCTGCTTAAATCCTCATTGAGACTTCGACCGGATCGCATCATTGTCGGAGAAGTTCGTTCCAGCGAAGCTTTAGAATTAATCAATGCAATGAACACCGGTCACAAAGGATGTATGGGGACTGTCCACGCGAATACTCCCGAAGATGCCATTGTTCGACTTGAAGCTTTGGCTCAAGGAGGAGATGCAAAAATTTCCGAAAAGGCTTTGCGATCGCAAGTCTCGTCAGCTATTGAGGTGATTGTTCAGGTCAGCCGCTTTGCTGACGGCTCAAGAAAAATTTCTCATATTAGTGAGGTTTTGGGATTTAATCCCGACGGCAGCTACCAATTAGCACCCTTGTTTGTTATTCCTAAAATGACTCGAAAAGCCGATGGCACTCTAGAGGGGCGATTAGAGCCAACTGGGCAAATTCCTTCGTTTATGAATGAAATTATCGATAACAATCTGCCCTTTCCCCAGAGCAAGTTTCTGAAAACAAGCACACCCGCTGCGTAGCATCATATCCCTAGAGACTCATGATGTACTGGCAAGCCCTGCTAATTTACGATAAGTCTTTTTCGTGCATTTTAGCTGTAAAATAACCAATGCAGTTTTAACTTATTTAGAGGATCAAGGCGAAGATCTAACGGCTTTGTATGAAATCGCTCCTATTCCAATGGAGCTCCTCCGCGATACTTCCTATTGGTTAAGTGCTCCCTCCATGGAAAATTTCTTAGAAACAATTTCGCACCTCCCATTAAATTCGCATGGAAAAGATTTTTTAAAGCACATTGGTCACCAGGCTCCGCAAATTTTGGCTTGGGGAGTTTTAGATAGCGTTCTCCGAATGATGCCGCGACCTCAAGAAATTTTTAATCAGCCGGCGCGATTCCTTTCTTACTTTATTTCTCCAGATCCACCGATTGAAAATTTGGTTCGGAATGAAAGCTCAATGTCCTTCGATTTGCCTTTACCGGCTGAACAGTACCCTTTGGTGAGCTGTTATCTGAAGGCCGCATTCGAATCACTGCCTGTTTATGTCGGTTCCGAACTAGCAGTTTGTGAATGGAGTGATATTCACTTGAGCATTCATTGGCAGGTGAATCAGTCGGCCCTCTTTGAAAAAGAGCATCGCACCCAAATCAGCCCCAGTTTAGTCCAAAGCATCGTTGATGAATTGCAAAAGAGCCAAAAAGAGCTCGAAGAAAAAAATCGCGAGTTGATGATACGAAATGAAGAGCTGTTGCAAATCCAAAAAGAAAGCCCTTCCCAAGGAAAAATGGATCGCCTGTTAACGGCGGAACAACTTTTTGAAAGTATGAGCTTCGACAATCCTTCGGTTCCTCAAGGGCCTCTGTCCGAAGTTTCACAAAATTTAGCCCGCTTGCATGACTACATGGTTCGAGCTCAGCAGCTGATTACATTGTTGCTGTCCCAATCAAAACCCAGCGCGGGCGTTAAAGACGTTCTGAAAAAAATCGATTGGGACCATGTTAAGACTCAATATCCACGCACTATTTCTGAAAGCGTGGAAGCCTTAAGAACTTTACAAAATCAAACTCGATTTCACTCGCCAAAATCCAAAGAAGAACTGATCACAAGAAAAGAGGATTCACTTCATGTCTGAAATTATTCGTGTCCATGCCCGAGAGATTCTTGATAGTCGCGGTAACCCCACCATCGAAGTCGATGTTGAAACCATTGAAGGTTTTTTAGGAAGAGCCGCTGTTCCTTCGGGAGCATCAACTGGGGCCCATGAAGCTTACGAACTTCGCGACAACGATAAAAAAAGATATTTAGGAAAAGGCGTTACCCAAGCAATTAAGAATGTCATAGAAAAACTGGCCCCCGAGTTAGTGGGCGAGGAAGTGACCGATCAAGTTTTTATTGATCAACTGTTACGTGATGTTGATGGAAGTGAAAATAAATCCAAATTAGGTGCGAACGCCATTCTTGGGGTTTCCTTGGCTGTTGCGAAGGCCGCGGCTCAAGAAGTTAATCTCCCCCTTTACCGTTATGTGGGAGGTTCACAAGCTTGTCGTTTGCCTGTTCCCCTGATGAATGTTTTGAATGGTGGAGCTCACGCAAATAATGGCTTGGACATTCAAGAGTTTATGGTTGTTCCCACGGTTAACAATTCTTTTAGCGAATCTCTGCGCGCCGGCGCCGAAATTTTTCATACACTCAAAAAAATTCTAGCCCAGAAAAAACTGTCTACGGCGGTCGGTGACGAAGGTGGTTTCGCTCCGGTTCTTGGTTCCAACAGAGAAGCCATGGATCTGTTGATGGAAGCCATTCAGCAAGCGGGTTACGAGCCTGGGCAAAATGTTTTCTTAGCATTAGATGTTGCTGCCACAGAAATGTATGAAGGTGGGCAGTATCGTTGGGAAAATAAAAAAATCGCCGCGGAAGAACTGCAGGCTGTTTATAAAAGTTGGTGTGATAAATATCCATTGATCAGCATTGAAGATGGTTTCGCTGAAGATGATTGGGATTCGTGGATTCGTTCGACTCAGGAATTGGGAAAACAAACTCAGTTGGTCGGTGATGACTTGTTCGTGACGAATCCTAAACGCTTGCGCACAGGCATCGAGAAAAAAGCGGCGAACGCCTTATTGGTTAAAGTAAATCAAATCGGAACTTTGTCAGAAACTTTCGACGCCGTGAACCTGGCGCAAAGAAATGGTTACAAGACCGTCATGTCTCATCGAAGTGGTGAAACCGAAGATGTGACTATCGCTGATCTTGCTGTTGCGTTGAATTGTCATCAAATTAAGACGGGAAGTCTATGTCGTTCCGAGCGAACTGCGAAGTACAACCAGCTGTTACGTATCGAAGAGGAATTGGGTGGAATGGCGCAGTTCTGGGATAAGGCTGCATTTCGATAGAGCTCTAAGACTTGGTCTGTAGTCTAGACTTGGCGATTTTTGCAGCCGGGGGCGGGGGCTTTTAGTAAAATAGTTCCATGCGAATTAGAAGAATGGCCACTTGGGTCCGTCATAATCTGGAACGACCACGTCTTGTCTTTGTCACCTGTATAGCGCTGCTGTTCACCAGTTTGCTTTTAAACGGAAGCTTTTGGCGTCTTTGGAATCTTCACCGGGACAAAGAACGAAAAGATCGGGAAATCTTGACCACGATCCGTGAGACTCAAAGCTTAAAAATGCAACTTTTACAGGCCAAAGATCCAGATTATATGGAACATCAAGCAAAGGATAGGCTTGATTTTGCTGGGGAAAATGATTTGGTCTTCGTTTTTCCCGCTCAATGAGCTCGCCCATTTCGCTAAATAAATAAAATCCACTTTATTCCCTACGCCGTTGGAGTAAAATAAATCGTTATGAGTACCGAGAAAAAGAAACCAGACAGTTTAATTTGGAACAAAGAAACCGTAAGAGTTTTACGCCGCCGGTTGGGATGGAGCAAATCCGACTTGGCTCGTCGTCTCCGATGTCCTTCCGATTTTATTGAAAATATTGAAGCAGGGCTTTCCGAACCCAGTTCAGAATACTGTCAAATCTTAGAATTGATTTCGCACCAGGCTGAAGAGTGCTGTGATCAGGTGCAAAATACGGCGCGGGCCGAAATAATCTTAGATCAAGATACACTTGGGCAGATTCATAGTGATAGTCTGCCCAGCGATGAAAAAGATATTCTTAGTTGATGTTAGTTCGCTGTTCTTCCGAGCATTTTATGCTATTCGCCCTTTAAGTTCGCCATCGGGTTTGCCGGTCAATGCGATCTACGGTTTTCTTTCGATGTTGATAAAAATTCTGAAGGATGAAAAACCCGAATACATTGTTTTTTGCTACGACCGCAAAGAACCTTCTTTCCGGAAAGCATTGTACGCTGATTACAAAGCCAATCGCACCGAGATGCCGGAAGATTTAGCTCAGCAAATTCCTTACATTAAAAAATTAGCTGATCTTTTGGGGATTCCTTCATTTGAAGTTCCTGATTACGAAGCCGACGACTTGATTGGAACTCTGTCAGAAATAGCTTTAAAAAATCAATTTGAAGTTATCGTTGTCAGTGGAGACAAAGATTTTGGTCAAATCGTAAAACCCCACGTGATTTTGTGGGACACGATGAAAGACACACGGATTGACGTTCTTGGTGTTAAAGAAAAGTGGGGAATTCAGCCTAAACAGTTTATTGATTACCTTGCTTTGGTCGGTGATAGCTCCGACCATATTCCCGGCGTTCAAGGAATCGGTCCCAAAGGAGCGCAAAAGCTTTTGGATCAATTCCAATCCATAGAAGACCTTTACGAACGCATTGATGAAATTGAAAATCCTAAACTCAAAGAAAAATTGCTGAACTCGAAAGACATGGCTTTTTTGTCTAAGAAGCTGGTGACCATTTGCATGGAGGTTCCACTTCCATCAGATATGGCGGAATATCGTCGTCGACCTATTAAAGAAGCTGAACTGCAAACTCTTTTGAGGGAATTGAATTTCAAAACTTTTGAAAAAACTCTCTTAGCGACTTCGGAAGAGCAAAGTCCCGCGACTGTGACCAGTGTAAAAACAGGAGCAGTTCAAGAAACTACGCCTGTTCCTGAATCTAAGGCTTCTCAGGGAGCTTATAAAATTTTATCCGGCGAACTTTCTGAAATGCTATCCAAGGTCAATGTTGAAAATCCCGTGTGGTCGCATCTGAGTTCTCAGGGGGTTTACTTTTCTCAGGATGATTGGATCTTTCATTGCTCCCAAGTTGAAGAAAAAAGTTTTCACGACAAAAAATTTCAACAATTACAATGGTCCGGTTTTGATTTGAAAAAGATTTGGTGTCAGTTGGGTTCTCCTGTTGATTGGAATGGAAAAGTCCACTGGGATTCAATGTTAGCTGCGTACATTATTAAAGCCGGTGATAGTTCAGATTTCGAAGACGTTGTTCTGTCTCATTTGCAACGGCAAATTTCTGATCTTTCACAAATTACCGAAATTTTTGATATTCATAAAGATCTTTATCAAGCTTTGAAAGAAAAAATTCAATGGCCTGAAGGTTTAAAAATTCTTCAGGAGATGGATTTTCCTTTAGTCTCGGTTTTGTACAAAATGGAGCGCAAAGGTGTGCGCCTGGATTTGGATTACCTTCGAGAATTTTCAGTTGAGCTTGAAAAAGAGATTCGCACTCTGGAAAAAGAAATTCACGAACTGGCCGGAGAAGTTTTTAACATCGCAAGTCCGAAGCAACTGGGTTTGATTCTTTTCCAAAAGCTAGGATTAGAAGCAATTAAAAAAACGAAGACAGGCTTTTCAACCGATACAGATGTCCTTGCAAAGTTGAATCATCCCATCGCGGGATTAATTCTGAAATACCGAGAATTTGCGAAATTGAAATCCACCTATGTCGATTCTCTTCCCGCATTGGTGAGTCCAAGAACTCAGAGGGTGCACACTCACTTTAACCAGGCTCTAACAACGACCGGTCGTCTTTCCAGTACAAATCCAAACTTGCAAAATATCCCGATTAGAACGGAACAGGGTCAGCGAGTTCGTAAGGCCTTCATTGCTGAAAAAGGACAGACGCTACTGTCAGTGGACTATTCTCAAATTGAGTTAAGATTATTGGCTCACATTTCTGACGACACCAATATGAAGCGGGCCTTTATAGATGATCTGGATATTCATACGGCTACAGCCGCAGAAATTTATTCTTTGCCATTAAAGGAAGTCACCAGCGAGCTGCGCAGAGCTGCAAAAGCCGTTAACTTTGGTATTGCCTATGGGCAGGGGGCATTTGGCTTAGCCGAAAATTTAAGAATTTCGCGTTCAGAGTCGCAGGAAATTATTAAACGTTACTTTCAAAAGTTCCCCCGAATTAAAGAGTACATGGATTCCGTCGTTAAATTCGGTTACGAAAAAGGCTATGTTGAAACTCTTTTAGGTCGGCGACGATATCTTCCGGAACTTCAGTCTAAAAATGGGGCAATGAAAAAATTTGGTGAGCGCGCTGCGATCAATGCTCCTATACAAGGCACGGCCAGTGATTTGGTGAAGGAAGCGATGATTCAAATAGATCAACAGGTGAAAGTTCCAATGCTTCTACAAGTGCATGATGAGCTTATCTTTGAAGCTTCACTGGAAGAGATCGAAGCTGAAATTCCGTTGATCAAAAAAATAATGGAAACCGTCGTGAAGTTGACGGTTCCCTTGAAAGTGAATGCAGCTTTTGGGCCTAATTGGGACGAAGCCCACTAGGATTACATGGCAATAGTATCGACTAAGGCAACAACGATGCGTGCCGATTTGATAACGGGGCGGAATAAACATTTTTGTGGATTAGAAATAATTTGTTTTTCGGGATCGATCGAAAGTTGAAGAGAATAAATTTCTCCAGCTTTTAAGCTGATCTCGCTATCCAAATGAACTTTAATTCCAGCGGTCTGACCACTTGGAGTTTTCAGGTCATGGGCCAAATTTTCAATGTCCAAAACTTTATTTCCATCATCTTTCAGAACCATAAAGATATGCTTCAATTTAGCAATATCCTTAGTCGCGCGAATGGTGATATGAAGTTTATTCATTGAAATTGAAGCGTTTTCTTCCTCAAGTGCAATACCATCTGCCGAGTTAGCATGAACGGATTCAACCTGTAATAGAAGGTCAGCAATTTTTATATTACTGCAGCTACCTGCGGATTTTCCTTCGTTGGACTGTTCTTTATCATCCGACTTTTTCTTATCATCTGAAGTTACGATATCGCCATCGTCAGCATCATTGTTAACTCCATCGGGATTAACAACCATGGTATCGGAACTGGACTTGGCTAAAGAGGGTCCACCTTCGAGAGCTACTTCTCCCTGTTGGCCGCAGTTTTGGAATGCTAAAATCATCACTGCAGAAATTGAAAACATAAGTGCCACTTTACAATTATTCATATCCCCTCCGGTACATTCGTTGTTACCTTAAGGATAAGGCAGATGCGACTAAAGTCCTAACATTACAGAAGAACTTCTCAAAATGAGTCGTAATCTCAAATTATTCCAGCGAAGTTTTAGACAGTGTGATCAAAGTTTATTCAGTTTCCCAACCGACAACACGGCCACCCTCAAAATAGACGTAGCGCTTTTCTTGTTTAAAGCCCTGAGACGTAGAAACATGTCGCATGTACTTCCAACGCTCATTTTTGAAAACAGGATTTCCCGAATTTTCAATTAACTGAGGTTCACCCCAAGCTTTTCGTACAAAATCCATCGGCATACCGATAGCGATGTCTTGCGATTCAATAAGTTCTTTGTATTCTTGAGTCGGCAATTGGGCCCGCTGCCAAATCTTCTTTTGACTGATCCACTGCTGACGGTTTTCGACTCCGTTAAGACTAAGGAATTCAATTTTTTCATCTTCAGATTTGAGCCAAGGTAAAATCTTAGCGTACTGTTCCCGCTCTATTTTAGAGTCTAATTTTCTCTCGAGATCTCGAAGACGACTGGGCGAGCTATAGCTTGTTTGTTCATGGCTGTAGCGTTCCCCCACTTTGTAAACTCTCCGGGAAGATCCGTCAGAATCGTGGTAACCGCTTTTGGTAGAGCGGTGTAAAGATGAACAAGAACTCAAAAATAAGACAGCTAAAAAGGGTAGTAAGAACTGGTGCATGGGATCTCCTCAGTGAATAGAGTACCAGGACCTGCGGCGCTTTTAAATTATTCTTGCGACTTACTGAATAACATTCTTACAATGGTCTGTAGGAGAATGATTTGGCCGACGAAAGTTCACCTCAGACAAAAGTCGATAAGCTCGAGAATTCCGACGAAGAAGCCGGTACGGAAGAAAATTTAATTTCCGCGGAAGAGCTTGATAAAATTATTCAAGAGAGTGACCCCGAATTTAGCCAAAGTTTAGCCCAGGTTATAGCTGTTTCTCCGGCGCAAGGGCAAAATATAGATCCCTTGGACATCGATAACATCTTAAAGGAGGAAGCTTCGTCCTTTTTCAGCATTAAAGCTTTGCGACGAAAAACCCGTTCTTTTTTTCTACAGATTTTTTCCAGCGTGAAATTTTTTTTCCAAGGTGGGTACAAAGAGACTATACCCATACTGTTTAATCGAGGACGTCAGTCAGTTGCACGGATGATGGGTAGAATCTCTGAAGCTCAGAGCACATTTAGATATTTAAGCCTTAAGAAAAAATTAATGATGCTGAGCTTGGTTCTATTATCTGTTTTTCTATTGATGTTTCTGTATCGCTCGTGGACCGTTGGCGTGATTCCGCAGAATTCTCATCTGTTTGTGAATTCCATGGAAGAATGGGCCGCCCATGTTTACACTTTTCCAGCGGACGAAGCCCAGGATAATTTTTATACTTCTTCCCGAGTTAAACAAAATATCATGGCTCTGCGACGAGCCGTTGTGAACTTAAAACCTTCGGCCACTTCGGGTCCTAATCCCATGGCTTTCTTTGAATTTTTTGTTGAAGGGAACTCGGCCGATGTTGTTGTTGAGCTCAAAGATCGTGAGTACGAAGTGATTGATCTGGTTCAACGGATCATGGAAGATTTTACTTTTAATGAAATCGATACACCCGAAGGGAAGCAATTGCTTCTGGAAAAGATCAGAAAAGAGGTGAACTCTCTTCTGACCAAAGGAAAAATTAGAAAGCTTTATATCAAGCAGGCTATTGTTAAGCCTTAAAAGTTTCGACCTCGATATTATAATCTTTAAGCCGATCATGAAGAGTGCTCTTTGGCATTCCCAAATCCATGGCTGTTCGTCGTTGATTGCCTCGGTTTGCAGCTAGGCGTTTGATGATCATTTGTCGTTCGATCTCTTTGATCACTGGCAAAGTCGAAGTGCTTTCTTCGGCCACGGGGGGAGCCATGCCACTGCTAAGATCTTCAATCATGGTTTTATCAATCAAGTTTTCGACTTTATGCTCGTCCACAGACTCTTTAGAAAAAAGGGCAGAAGCGCGAGCCACTAAATTTTTGAGCTCACGGATGTTTCCTGGCCAAGTGTGATTTTTCAATCTCTGAATGGCGTTATGAGAAAATCGAACACGATACTGCCGTGCGAATTGATAAAAGAGATCATCAAAGTCTTCCATGCGATCTTTCAATGCTGGGGGTGTTACCGTCACCACATTCAATCTGAAATACAAATCGGCGCGAAATTGATTGCGTTGAATTTTTTCGCAAAGGTTTTGATGAGTGGCCGCAATAATACGCACATCTGTTTTAACAACTCGGTCACTGCCGACAGGACGAATTTCATTGTTTTCTAAAGCTCGTAAGAGTTTTGCTTGTAAGCCATAAGTTAAATCACCAATCTCATCCAGGAAAAGTGTTCCTCCGCGAGCGGCTTCAAAGGCACCTTTACGATCATTAATTGCACCCGTAAAACTGCCTTTGATATGACCGAACAATTCGCTCTCGACGAGTGTTTCGGTAAGAGCACTGCAGTTCACGCTAATCAGTGGGCCGGATTTTCTTTGCGAGCATTCATGCAGTTTTTGAGCAATAACATCTTTGCCCGTTCCCGAAGGGCCTAACAATAGAATAGGAAAGTCGGTGTGGGCCACTTTAACAAGTCTTTGGAGAGTTTCATTCCAAGCTTCATTTCGACTCTGCAGATCGAATTTCTTTTCATTTTCGTTTTCCAGGCAGAAGTAAAGTTCTTGATGGCCAAGCCGAATCAGGTCGCCATCCTGCAGTTCGGCCTCGGTCACTTTATGGTCATTGATGAAAGACCCCTGAAGGCTGCGCAGATCTTTCAAAAAATACTTTTCCTCCCTTTTTTCGATACGGGCGTGACGATCCGAAACAGAATCATCGGAAAGGGGAATTTGACATTCCGAGTCTCTCCCGATGTTCATAAAGTCGCCAACAGGAAAGTTCAGGCCTGGGGTCTGGACAGATTTGAGCAAAGCTTTCATTGATTTTCTCCTAAAGTGAGGGTGTTGAAGGAACCGGCTTGCGGTTAATTCAATTTCACGACCTTATTTTGATGAGTTTGAAAGTCCTCTAAATGAGGACAAAGCTGGGGCCACTCCCAGAATAAAGATTTTGATCCAAGATTTGAGAATGCGGCTTTTTTGGGGTAGCCTTGGCCATGGCTGAATCAGTACGTTACCTTAAAAGCGCTGTCGTCCCTGGGGATTTTCCACAAACGGCATTACCGGAGATCGCGGTGGCCGGTCGAAGCAATGCTGGGAAATCATCATTTATCAATGCATGGACAGGGTCAAAGATCGCTTTGGTCAGTCAAACTCCCGGAAAAACTCGCTTGCTGAATTTTTTCAACGTCGCCAATAAATACCTGATGGTGGATACTCCCGGCTATGGCTTTGCTTCCCGTTCGGGGGATGAAGTTCGAACTTGGCACAAGATGATCGAAAATTATTTTCTCTACCGAAAAAATTTAAAGGGCCTAGTTCTGGTGATGGATGTGCGCCGCGAATGGAGTAAAGACGAAGAACTGCTCAAAGAATTTTGTTTGAATCAAGATATCGTCGTTTATTTGGTTCTGACGAAAGTTGATAAAATTTCTCGGAATGAACAGCAAAAATTTCTTAAGGAAAAGCAGCGTGATTCAGGTTTAGCTTATGTTCGGCTTTGCTCAGCTTTGAAAAAAATTGGCATTGAAGAAATTGAAGAAGAAATTTTTGATCTGTGCTTGAAAGAATTTGTTCCCAAAACTTTGGCCCAACGGGAAAAAATCGATAAAAAAGAGAGAGGGAAAAAGTAAAGATGACTCGGCAAAAAATCATCGGGATTATTCCCGCCCGCAAAGGGGCTGTGCGCTTTCCAAATAAACCACTAGCCCTGATCCAGGGTAAACCCATGATCCAGTGGGTGATCGAAGGCTCGTTAAAAGCAAAATCCCTTGATGAGCTTTATGTGGCTACCGATGATAAGGAAATTTTTTCGATCAGTGAAAAGGCTGGCGCAAAGGCCATCATGACTCCCTCGGAATTAGCTTCGGGAACTGATCGGCTTTACTTTGCGACAAAGAGTTTAAGCTATGATGTGGCCATCAATATTCAAGGGGATGAGCCTTTGATTCAGGCTGAAGACATTGATGCTTTAGCAGGCGTTTATCTTCAGGGAGAGAAACCGGAAATGGCGACATTAGCTCATCCAATTTCCCAGAGCGACCTGGCTTCGATGAATGCTGTTAAAGTCATCATCAATGCTCGGGGCGAGGCCATTTATTTTAGCCGATTCCCTATTCCTCACTCTCGACATGACGCGAAATTATTTCCAGATGGACCTATTTGTCTCAAGCATGTCGGACTTTACGCTTATACTAAAAATTTTTTGAAAAGCTTTTGTGAGGCCGAGCCAGCCTTGATAGAAAAAGCAGAAGGCTTAGAGCAATTACGGGCTCTGCATTTAGGGGCGCGAATTCGGGTGCTGCAAATAAAAAATCAGACTTGGGGAATCGACACGCCGGAAGATTTGAATCGGTTAGAAGAGTGGTTAGTAAGGAATAAGAAATGAAAAAATCAGCACGAAAAATTTCAACACAGAAGTCAGTAAAACAAGCCATGAAACAAAAATTTATTTTTGTTACCGGCGGAGTTGTTTCTTCAATTGGTAAGGGTCTAACGGCTGCAAGCCTTGGTGCCTTGCTTGAAGCTCGGGGAATCAACGTCACGATCATGAAGTTCGATCCCTACTTAAATGTCGATCCCGGAACGATGTCACCTTTTCAACACGGTGAAGTTTATGTCACTGAAGATGGTGCTGAAACTGATTTGGATTTAGGTCACTACGAAAGATTCACTTCGGCAAGGATGACCCGCTCGAACAGCGTTTCGACGGGGCAGATTTACGACATGGTGATTGGTCGTGAACGTAAAGGAGATTATCTGGGGGGCACGGTGCAAGTGATTCCCCATATCACCGATGAAATTAAAGCCCGTACGTTCGAAGCCGCGCAGGGTAGTGAAGTTATTATTGTCGAAATTGGTGGAACTGTTGGGGATATCGAGGGGCAGCCTTTCCTCGAAGCCATCCGTCAGATGCGGAATGAAGTTGGATTGGAAAATTCAGTCTTAGTTCATGTGACTTACGTCCCCTACATCGCAGCCGCGGGCGAATTGAAGAGCAAACCGACCCAGCATTCCGTTAAAGAATTGCGCATGATTGGTTTGCAACCTGATTTTCTTGTTTGCCGAAGTGAAAAGTTCATTGATGAATCCTTGAAGAAAAAAATTGCTTTATTTTGTTCGGTAAAACCCGAACACGTGGTTGGAGCTCAAGACTCGGGAACCATTTACGAGGTTCCTTTAGCACTTCATAAAGAAGGTTTAGATCAGCTGATTGTGGATCGGCTTGATATTACGGGCGATAATACCGACCTTCGTGGTTGGACGAAAATTGTTAAAACATTGAAGAATCCTGGCCGAAGTTTACGAATTGGCGTTGTGGGTAAATATGTTGATTTAAAAGAATCTTATAAATCTTTGCATGAAGCTATCGTTCACGGCGGGATTGCCAATGACTGTAAAGTAGAAATTGTTTATGTCGATTCCGAAAAATTAAATGACAAAGTTATTTCCCAAGCCTTGGGCGAAGTTCACGGGATACTAGTTCCCGGAGGTTTTGGCAGTCGGGGAGTCGAGGGAAAAATCGCAGCGATCAAATACGCTCGCGAAAAGCAGGTGCCTTTCTTTGGAATTTGTTTTGGAATGCAATTAGCGGCCATTGAATTTGCCCGCAACGTCTGCGGAATTAAAGATGCCACCTCGCGAGAGTTTGTCGGTGAGAATGCTCGCGGCAATTTGGTTATTGATTTTATGGTCGAGCAAAGAGCCCAATCCCAGAAAGGCGGAACAATGCGCCTGGGAGCTTTTGCTTGCGACATTAAACCGGGAACTAAAACTCACCAAATCTACCGTGAAAATCGTATCCAGGAACGTCATCGCCACCGCTACGAATTCAATAATAAATATAAGGATCTTTTTCAGAAGAAGGGCTTAGTTGCGGCGGGCCTTTGCAAGGAAAGAAATTTAGTTGAGATCATTGAACTGCCTGATCATCCTTGGTTCATCGGGGTGCAATTTCACCCTGAATTTAAATCGAAGCCTTTGGCTCCGCACCCACTGTTCACCCAGTTTGTGAAAGCTTCATTGCAACGAAAAAGTGTTTTCGAACCCGCGATGAAAACGAAGGTCATTAAACTTTCTCGTGATTCTGGAAAAAAAGAATCGCGCAAGTCTGCGTTGGTTTAAAAGATGAGCCAAAGAATTTTAGAACAAGCTCAATTGGTTTTAGATGTTGAAGCCCAAGCGGTTTTGTCACTGAAAAGTAAAATCGGCGATACTTTCATCCAAGCGGTGAATGTGATTAAAAATTTAAAAGGGAAATTAGTTATTACCGGTATTGGCAAATCAGGACAAATTGCGCGAAAGTTAGCGAGCACTTTTTCTTCAACGGGAACTCCAGCTGTGTACTTGCATCCCTCGGAAAGCGCGCACGGTGATTTGGGAATCCTTGGCGTTGATGATGTGGTTCTTGCCATTTCCTACGGCGGAGAAGCCTCAGAGTTATTACATATTATTAGTTTTTCGGCTCGACGGAATATTCCGTTGATTGCCATCACTGGAAATTTAAAGAGCTCATTGGCAAAAGCGACATCAATGGTCTTGGATGTGAATGTTCCGAAAGAAGCTTGCCCTTTGGGTTTAGCACCAACAGCAAGCACAACAGCAACATTGGCCATGGGCGACGCTTTAGCGATGACGGTGTCGGGGGAAAAAGGTTTCAGCACTGAAGATTTTGCAGAATTCCATCCCGGAGGAAGTTTGGGCTTTCGCTTGCTCACGCGAGTGAAAGACATCATGCACACTGGGGAGGCCATGCCGTTGGTTAAGCCATCAACTCCAGTGAAAGAAGTGTTTTCGATCATGACCCACAAAGATGTGCGGGGTTCTGCTGGGGTCATTAATGACAATGGTGAATTGGTTGGGGTCATCACTGATGGTGATATTCGTCGTCGCTTGGAAAAAAATCTGAATCCTTTGGAAGGTGCAGCTCAAGATTTAATGAACGCTCATCCACGCACCATCGATTGCAATGAACTGGCCGAGAAAGCTCTTTTCATGATGGAACAATTTCGAATTCAAATGTTGTTTGTCTTAGACAAATCAGCAGACGTGCCGAAAAGGCCCGTCGGAATTTTGATCTTCCAGGACCTTATCAAAGCACGAGTGAAGTAGGCTTATTTAGACCAGTTGGTTTTTTTAGCTTTGTCAGTCATATCGGTAAAAGTGAATTTAACACCTTCACCCAAAAGCGCACTCGTAAAAGTGCAGTCAAAATTATAATCTTTATCTAGGAAATAAAACTTTTTGCACGACAGAGTAACAGTATTTTGTGTCGGCGAGGTCATCGCTTGTAAGGTAGTACTTCCAGTTAAGCTCCCGCTCACATCATTCCAAATAATAATAGGAAAGCTGACCATCAGGACTCCTACTGCATTCATACTGGCGATTAAATGAATCTCTCTGTGAGGTTTTAGGATAAATAGCACTTCGTCATATCGAGTGCGTACAGGTTGTTGCACATTCAAACGTACTGATAAATTTTCTAATTCTCTTGTTCTTGGATTTCGAGCAAGGCCGGTGCCTGTGTATATTTTTTGTATAGGATCACGCTCTGAAATAACGTCAGGTTTTCGATTCATTGCAAGGTCTTCTAGAGAACTATTGTCTTGATTCAGAGTAAATCTTCCGCCCTCATATATACCACTGGCGCTTGCCGCGTACATTCTTCCTTCGAGGATTCCGCCAGCAATATTGCCTTCAATCATAATTATTTCTTTAGCTTCTCTTCCGAGCTCATTGGTAAAAGGAATTTCAATTTCCGTATGAAAGTGACCAGTATTAGGTTCGTAAACGCTGATGTTTGGTGTTTCTCCAATCGAAGCTGCATAAGTGCCGTAATATTTAACGTTGGCTAAAAGAATAGGTTGGGCTGAAGCCCGTGACCCATCGTTGTTGTTTACCGTTTGTGTAGTTGCAATCAAAGAAATTGTTACTGCACCAAGGTTAGTTTTCTCTTGTCCAGGTCTATTAGAAGTTAAATACCCTGAGTAAGAGCCTTCGATAGCTTTATACTCAGCTAAGTCAGTTTGAAGTTTTTCGTTTTTGTAATCATCCAGATCTTTGTCTTTGCTGCAAGAACTGATGATGAGCAATCCGCCAAACAATAGAACAAATAAATTTAAAAGTCTGTAGTTCATAAAATTCCCCTCAGTTCCAGCCAATTCGCGTACCTAAAGCTATTCCAGTTCCGCTTATGGATGCCCCATTTAGATTTTGCGTTTTTTCAATTGATACGTTTATAGCCATTTCATCGACACCTAGCCACTGGTTCAACGGCCACACATTGATGAGCGCGCCAGCAGAAAAATAAAGAGGCCATTCGACAGCGTTAATACCACCATTAAATTCCGATTTTTGGCTTTGAATCCAGGTCGGTTGAATTGCCAAATTCGCATAGGGTCGTAAGGTTGAAAGATACTCGCGGTTTGTTTTCCATTCTGAGCCAATGAGAGCTTGGTATAAATTGGTTTTTTGGCTGACAGCATAGTTACTTGATTCAATAGTAAGTTGCCCTTCTCGTTCAAGTTGTAAATATGAAAACCCCAATTTTGTCGAAAGTCGACCAATGCTTGTATCGGCTCCAGCTGAAATGTAATTAAATGTCAGCTTGGGAGTGCTTGATTTTGAAAATTCAGTCGTCATTGGCAACCGGCTCTCTTGTTGGAGTTGATCAGGTTTCCAGCTGGAAAATTCAAAGCCAATGAAATGGGGAGCGATTGTTTTTTTAGGGTCTATTGTAGGTAGACTCAATTCCCCTTGTGGAATTTCAAAAGTAATATCTTCAGATTTGCGAGGGACCTCTGCTAGGGCTGAATTTAAAATAAAAAAAGAAATGAAGATAAAAATTATATGTCTCATTGTTTATCACTTTCCAAGATGGCCGTTAGTTTATTTAAATCTTGCCCTGAAGAAATGAAGTAATTTGTTACGGCTTGGATGTAATTGTATTTTTCATCGTTTAATGTTTGTTCAGCTTGGGCATAGGCTTGCTGGACAGTTAAAAGCTGAAGCAAATCAATAGTCGCGTAACGATAATTTTTCTTTGCTTCTTCGTTAGAAGAAGTCGCTAATTTTAGCGCCTCATCGCCAGAGAGAATTGAATTGTGTGCAGTCTCTAAATTTTTTCGCCCACTGATTTGCTGAAAATTGAAGTTGCTAATACTGTTCTTTTGCAAAAACTCCAACTGCAATCGTTGAGATGAGTACTGACTTTGCTCATACATTGACGAGAAGCCTGAGAATAGAGGAATAGTCAACTGCAGGCCAAGATACCAGCTGTTTGAAAGAGGATTATAGAGTTCTTCTTTTTTATAATTTGCAAAATTATAGCTGCCAATCAGTGAGAGCGACGGAAGATGTTTCCCCAGAGCAACTTGCTTCTTATCACCAATTTGCGAAAGCTCTAGCTCAATTCTTTCTAGCTCGGGAATTTTATACTCTTTGAGATTAATTGCTCGGTCTATCTCGGTAATGCCGGGTATTGCGAGGTCTGATTTAATTCTAAAGCTTTGCTCTATATTTTCTCCCATAAGAAAAGCTAAATTTGCTGCGGCAATTTGCTGCTGATTTTTTGCAGCGGCGATTTTTGCCTCCTGGAGGGCGAGCTGGGTTCGGATTTGCAAGACATCTAATCTTCGTCCACGTCCAATGCGCATGTGTTGTTCAGCTACTTTTTGTGATTCTTTAACAAGGCGTTGTTGATACATTAATGTTTCAACGCTGCGGGTGCTAAAAACAATTCGATAATAACTGAGTATTACGGCCTTGATTAAATCTCGCTCAGTGATTTCAGAATCTAATTTTCCAACCTCCATGTCTTTTTTGACTGAATTAATAGCGGAAAAAGTTCCAACCCTGAACAGAGGCTGAATAAGTTTAACTTCTGTAGAGTAAGTGTTGTAACTGTGTCCATCCATAACAGCAGTGCCATTGGCAACAGAATCTTTTTTTTGTAAAGCTGAAACAGTAGCTTCAACATTTGGATACAAGCTTCCTCTGACTGTTGAAGTTGTAAGGTCTAATTGATGGATTTTTTCCCGAGCAGCTTTTAAAGAAGGATTATTTGCTAATACAGTATCGATTGCAGATTTCAATGTCATTAACTTTTGCGGTGAAGGCTTTTGGGCTTCAACTTGAAAAGTGAGAAGTATAAGTAGAGTTAAAATATATAAGTGTTTCATAAAATTTACTTCTTACCGTTTGGTCCTTTACACTGTTGATCAACTGTTTTCTGAGCTTGTTGGCTACTAAAGAAGTTTTTAATTTCTTTCCAAACACTGTTTTTAACTTGTTTAGCCTGACAGGGTTGAATTTTTTGGAATTCATCCATAAGAACCGCGCGGTGTAAATTTATACGCAAGTTATTCAGGTCCATTTGACTGCGCACGCGGGCCGTGGATGCTTGAACTACGGCGTTTTGCGTATCAAGAATATGCAGTAGATCTGTTAAGCCCAAAGCGTAATTTGAAGTCTGTTGTTCCAGAACTTTCTTTAGGCCTTCTTCCGCTTCAGTGGCTTGAGCCAACTGTAGCTTTGCATGGGTGATCATTCCTAAACTTGATTCGATAATTTGCGTTTGTTCAGTTTGAATTTCTCTGCGTCTTAACTCGAGTCGGTCAGTGATCAAGTTCGTTAATGCCAATGCCGGAAAATAACTGAAACTAAAATTAAATTGAGCTTCTGCTCTCATGTTCTTAAAAGCGATAGAATTGTTCTCATTCGCACCAACACTCAATGCGCCGTTACTGATAAACGCAAAAGCTTTGCTCCACTTACCGGCTTTGCTGGCAGTTATCAAATTTCCGATTTGACTAAATTCAGGAGAAACCTGGAGTGCGTAGTCGAGAGTTTCGCGAGGAGTTTTTTCTTCAAAGGGGGAGGGGGGCACCGTGAAGTCTTTAAACTCAATCGAGTCTTCAAGACGCAAAGCTAGCATTTGACGAATTAATGGGGTTTCCTTTGCTAGCAATTTATCCATTTCAGAAACTTGAGAACCAGCTAACTTTGTTTCAGCCATAGATTGTTCGTAGTCTGTTTCGCTGATTATACCCAAGAGCCATCGTGTTCGATTAATCTCCTGAATCTTCAATAAATTTTGGTACTGCTGATTAAGAACTTCTCGCAGCTCTCGATCCCCCTTAATGGTTACAAGAAGAGTGTAGGCAGAAGCGTAGAGATTTAACTCTAAGAGGTAATAAGAAAATTTTTCGGCTTCAAAGATGTATTTGCTTTCTTCATAATTAAACCAGTTGCTTGGCACTAAGAATGGCAAAAGGAAAGAAACTGTGCTTATAAAAAAACCGCTGCCGGCTTCATTGAGGGCCACTCCTAAGTTCAGTGACGGCAAGAGTTGAGTGCGAGCGTAATTGATTCCCTGTTTAGCTTGATAAACGTCGTTCAGAGCTTGCATGATCGCAAGATTATTGCCTAGCAAATGCTGTCTTAAATTTTCTGGTGTAAGTACCAAGACTTTTGGCGGTGGCGGAGGTGGTGCTGACTTTTTCGAAGGAGCTTTTGTCGGAGCCGCGATAAGGTTTAAAGAAAAGCAAAATAACGTCAGAAACCCAATGTATTTTTTCATTCAACTTACCCTTAATTTGTATGTGTCATATCTACTCCAAGCCTCTCGAGAAATCTAAGATTTAGTGCGATTTTTTTGCTCACGATAGATGAATTGTTTTAAATTCATTAACGCTGTGCGACGCAAGTCACGGATCACAAGTAAACCCTGAAATTTCTTCCTGTTTTATAATTCAAAAAAAGAAACATGACTTAAGACCAGATCCTAAGCCGAACCCTAATTAAGCATAGTCCTTTGTCTTGCCCTTGCTTGCCGATGACATTTTTATTTTCCACAATGATTCAGTGACATTAGATATACAAAGATTAAAGAACGTAAAGATGCTGGTGCTTGACGTTGATGGCGTGCTCACGGACTGCCGTTTATGGATGGACTCCAATGGTGAATGGAAAAGAATTTATTCCGTTCGCGATGGCGTTGGTATCAAAAGACTCCTCGAGCACGGATACAAATTGGCTGTCATTACGGGTGCCACAGCAACAGACGTGCGTGCCCGAGTGAAGATGTTAGGGATTAACTTTCTCTATGAAGGTGCCCAAGATAAAATCCCACCTTTTCAGCAGTTACAAAAAGACTCTGGGTTTGCTCCTCACGAAATGGCCTACATTGGGGATGATATCTTCGACATTCCACTGATTGAATCAGTCGCCCTGGGAGTCACTGTTCCTGAAGCCGTTGATGAAGTTAAACAAGTTGCTCACTACATCACGGCACGACCAGGTGGTAACGGAGCGGTACGGGAAATCTGCGATTACATTTTTAAATTCGGCGCGCACTCGGGAAGGAATTCGGGGTCATGAAAAAGCGTTTGGTCTTTGCAATGTTTGTTATTCATATTTTGGGATTTTCTTTAGCTCGAGCTGCTGATCTTATTGAGCTTCCTACGGAAGAATTGGCAAAAGAATCAGTGACACCGATCTTCGATAAAAATCTTTCAACGAAAAACCGAAATATTATAACGGAAAATAAATTCGACGTGAATGGCTTTTATGGTTGGGCTTTGACTGAGCCAATTGCAAGCGTCAGCAAATTAGGATTGTCCCTTTACTATAATACCAGTGAACATCATGCTTGGGGCCTGATGTTTGCGAAAACAATTTCGGGACTTTCTGAGTACGCTAAACAGTTGAAAAAACAATACGGTCTTGATTTTTCTCGTGCACCAGCGCCGGATACCACTCTTATGTTGGATTATAATCTGAAAGCTTTTTATGGGAAAATGAGTCTGACGAAAAAAAGTGTTTTGAATATGCATATGATCTTTTCGGCGATGGGTGGAGTTGTTAAATACGAACATAAAACTTACCCAGCCGGTGCTTTTGGTGTTGGACAAAAATTTTATTTCAGTAAGGACTGGGGTTTGCGATTAGATCTTAGAGTTTTTGCGCACAGTGCTCCGATTCCCTTTTTAGGTAACAACAAATTGAAAGAGCCAACGCCGGTTCCTGATTTTACTGAGTTTAAAGAACGAATGACCTTAACGTCAGTGCTGGATATCGGTCTGTCTTATTTATTTTGAGGTATGGTGTGAAACGAAGTTTATTAAAAGTTCTTTTAGGTCTTTCGGTTTTGGGAGTGAGTCCTGTTTATGCTCAGGACACAGACACCCAAGAATTGAATGTGATCGAACTTGAATTAGAAAAAAATACGGTGGCACCACCTGAAGAGACAGCTCCCAGCAGCGCTCCTGCGACGAAATCCGAAGTTAACTCCAGTGGTGAATTTTCTGAGCTCGGGGGACTAGCTCCTTTTACTGAGGTCTCTGTCATTCAGAAAAAATATATGCCTAAAACGGGGCGGTTTCAGCTTTTTGGTGGTCTGGCGCTAACGACCAATGATCCTTTCTATAACACCACTGGATTTACCCTCAAGGGCAGTTACTTTTTAACAGAGACTTGGGGCTTAGAAGTCAGTTACTTCTCGATGTCTTCAACCGAAGCTAAAGCCACCAAAGAGCTGCTCGAGATCCAAAATATTGGTACGGACAGCTTAGCTTATACAAAAAATTATTTAGGGATCGCGATTTTGTATGTGCCTATTTACGGAAAGATGACACTTTTTAACGAAAAAATTGTTCCTTTCGATTTTTATTTTGGTTTAGGAACAGGCAATACAAAAACTCAAGTTAAAGACAGCACAAGCACTCTGCATTTTTCAACGGGACAGATTTTTGCCGTTAATAAAAGTTTTGCTTTGCGCTGGGACTTCAGTTGGAACTTTTTCAGTGCCAAAGCCGTTAATGAAGAAGGAACAATCAATAATCTCTTTCTGTCTTTAGGTGCTAGTTTCTTCTTTCCGGAGGCCAAGTACCGATGAGGAATTTCATGAATTCAAAATTGAAACGAAAGAAAAATTGGATCTTGTTGGCTTTAGTGACTCCAGCCTTTATTTTTTCTGCAGCACAAGCTAAAGGCCCTACATCTTCGAAACCAAAAATGATTTCGGGCGCTGGAAGTTCAAGAAATGCTTCTTTAAGACAGCAACTTTCCCAGGCTTTATCCTTAGCAAAAGCTGGACAGTATCAACCCGCAGCAACTTCTTTGTTTAACTTGGCTCGTCGCCCCGAGCTCGAGTCGGATAAAGCACAGATCAAATATATTTTGGGATTGATGCTCATGGAGCTGCAACTGAATCAAGTGGCTGCTTTTCAATTTGTCGATGTCATTCGTTTAGGAAATGCAAAGTACACCAAATTAGCTATCGAAAAATTATCAACGGTCGCTGATAACTTGGGAGATGACACCTTATTGAATTACGCAATTTCTCGGATTGATGTGAATGATGTACCGGCGAACGGGAAAGACATGGTCTTATTCCGTATTGGTGAAATTAAGCTCAAGAATAAAAAATTTGAAGAAGCCGTACAGAATTTTTCTAAAGTTCAGTCGGGAAGCAGTTATTACAATCAGGCTCTCTTCAATCGAGGACTAGCTGAATTAGAAATGAACCGTGCCGAAGCCGCCATAAAAAGTTTTCAGCAATTGCTCAATTTAAGAAGCAAAGCTGGCGTCACTGACACGAATCGGGTTGCTGCACAGCTGGCTTTGGCGAGAGCTCATTACCAAAAACAAGATTGGGAAGTTTCCGTCGAAGCTTATTCACAAATTCCGCGAGATCATTTTTTATGGCACCAAGCTTTGTTTGAGCAATCATGGGCCATGCTGCGCGCTGCTCGCTTTCGTTCAACGCTAAGTAACTTTCAATCTTTGCATTCGGCCTATTATGAAGACTTTTATATTCCTGAATCATTGCTTTTGCGTTCGATCGTCTATTTATACATTTGTAAGTATGACGAGATGGAAAAAGTTCTTTCACTTTTTGAAAAGTCTTATTCGCCCGTCAGAAACAAAATTAACACCTTCCTTACTCATACTGATCCCATGGTTTATTACAGCGAAATTGAAAAGGCTCAGGCCTTGAAAAAAGGGGAAGAGCTGAAAACGGCATCGCGATTGCCCTACTTGGTCGTCAGAAATATTTCGGAAGAGGGTGATGTTCGCCGGGCTGCCAGTTACTTGAAAAGACTCGCTGATGAAAAACAGATGATTGAATCGCAATCTCAGCTAAGAACATCAGGAATTGGCCAATATGCTTTGAAAGTCATCGCAACCCGAGCTCGCAATACAAAATTGGCGATGGGGGATATGGTTAAAGCCCATCTTCAGAATATGCGTCTTGAATTAAAAGATCTTTTTGAGCAGGCCTCTTTCATTCGTTACGAAATGATCAACGGTAAAAAAGAAAGTTTGAAAAAAAGAATTTCTGGGAAAAATCTTCCAGTACCTATCGATGAAAAAATCGATCGCGATTTTTATATTGAGAATGGCTACGAGTACTACACCTTCCAGGGTGAATACTGGCTTGATGAGATTGGAAATTTTCATTACTTGGGTCAACAAAGTTGTGAGTAGGGACTCTCAGAGGAAATTGTAAATGCAACAGGATCATCGTTCGCAGGTAAAAATAAAAAATAAGACAATGACTTTCACCGTGACAGCCCTGGTGACGAGCATTTGCTTAATTCTGACGACTCCGTTAGCCGAAGCGAAGAAAAAAAACAACACGACGAAGAAGTCGACTAAAAAAACGGTAGGGGAACTTCTTTCACAGGTTTCCAAGGCCGATCGCGGCAGCAATCTTAAAACAGAAAAACTTCGCACGGCTATCCCAGGTTCTGAACTGAATTTTAAAAAACCTCCCAGCAATTATAATTTAGAACAAGTAAAGCCTCCGCACACTTCCGAAATTTTAGTAACTTCGGAACAGCCGCAAGAAGGTTTGGCCGAGTACGAAAAAATTCTTGATCAGCAAATTGCTGAGCTGTTTAAACTGACGAAAAAATTTAAAGACAGCCCAAATCGGGGAGAATACTGGCTACGACTTGCAGAGTTGTACGTTGAAAAATCAATGTTGATCGATGGCCGTCAACAAGAGGAATTCGATCGTAAATTAAAAGCCTACAATGAGGGCAAAACCAAGAAAAAACCTATTTTAAATACAACCGATGCCAAAGCCTATAATAAGAAGGCCTTGCAGCTTTATGAATGGTTTCAGAAAGATTTCCCTACTGATCCTAAAATGGCTCAGGCGCTTTATTTTTTGGGCTATAACAATTTTGAATTGGGTAACGAAAAAAAAGGCGCTGAATTTTACCAACGCCTTAATAAAAGTTATCCGGGCAGCCCATTTATTGGAGAATCAAAATTTGCTTTGGGCGAATACTATTTTGATAATGAAAAGTGGAGCATTGCTTACGAAGAGTATTCGACTTTGATTAAGGACAAAAGACATCAACTGCATCCTTTTGCGACTTACAAAGGCGCTTGGTGTTTGTACCGCCTTGGAAAATTTAAAGATGCATTGAAGTACATGGAGTACATGATCAGAAGCGGTCGTGGTGAAAACGCGGCCACGGGTGAAGGACGTCGAGTTGTTAATCGAAATAAACTCGAAGCCGAAGCTATGCGCGATATTGTCGTCTTCTATGCGGCGGCGGGCGATCCACAAAAAGCACCGGATTATTTCCGAGATCTCATCGGGAAAGATGAATGGGTATACGTCGAGAAATTAGCTTATTACAGTGTTGATAAAGGCAGCAAGGAAAGCACCCAAGAGCTTTTCAAATTATTAATTAATCGCGAGCCAATGGGGCCAAAGGCTTTTGAGTATCAGTATCAAATTGTACAAAGCAATTTTTATTCTAAGAACTCACCGCGTTTCCGTGAAGAACTAACACGTTGGATTCGGGATTACGGAGTTAGCAGTCAGTGGGCCGCAAGCAATCAAGCCAATCAAGAATTGTTAAATAATGCCTATAAATTGCGTGAGCAAACTTTAAGAAACTGGATTTTGCAGCAGCATCAGACCGCTCAAAATTCACGAACGAAGACGTCTCAGCAGTCAGCCAATGAAGGATATAAACTTTACTTGCAAGAATTTCCAACTTCGCCAACCATCGCGGACATGCATTTTTATCATGGAGAACTGTTGTACGATATGGGTCTCTATGATGAAGCCGGCTTAGAGTACAAGTGGGTTGTTGATAATGCGGCCCAAAGCAAATTTGCGGATAAAGCTGCGCAAAATCTTTTGCATTCCGTTGAGCGCAGTCTGCCTAAGGACGAAGAGATGCTCAAGAGGGTCGGGAAAAATACGGACCCAATTCCTCTTGATCCCAAGTCCGAGCGTTTTATTGTCTCTGCCCAAAGTTATTTGGAAAAGTTTCCACACTCGAACAAAGCTCAAGAGATTAGATTTCGTATGGGACGATTGTACTATCAGCACAATCAATTCACGGAAGCTAAAAAAATATTTCAGGAAATCATCAAGAAGGGGCCAAAATCCAAGTTTACCGATTATTCGGCAAATTTAATTTTGGACATCTACAATTTACAAAAAGACTACATCGGTTTAGAAAAAGCGGGCGCCGAAATTCTTGCAAGTCCAACGATAGCAGGAACAAAAGCGGGTGATGAAATACGTTCCGTCATCGAAAAATCGAATTTCAAAAAAGCTCAAACTTTAGAAAATGATAAAAAGTACGCCGAGAGCGCAGTTCAGTATGACTTGTTTGCGGCTCAAAATCCCAATTCGGAATTAGCTGTGATGGCCTTATTTAATGCGGGGATCAATTACGAGCGCGCCAGTCAAAATGATAAAGCCGTGGCTGTGTACCAAAAAGTTGTTAGGTCTAAAGATAAAGACTTGCGCGATAAAACAAAACGACTGTTAGCTAAACTTTATCAAGACGCTGGTTTGTTTGAAGAGTCGGCACGGCTTTACAAAGAATCCGCAGAAGACTCTCCGAAGGATCCTTTGGCCGCCAACTTTATTTTTAATGCAGCGGTGATGTATGAAGCTCTTGGAAAGAATCAAGAGGCTTTGAATAATTACAAATTGTTCTTAGAAAAATCCAAACGCAACAGTGATAAAAAAGAAGTTCACTTTACGATGGCGCAAATTTATCGCAAGATGAACCAAAGATCGAACGCCATTGAAAAATATCAAGAGTACCTCGAGTCTTATCCTGCAGATGAAGAAAATATTGTTGAAGCTCATTATCATTTGTCGCAATTGAATCGAAAATCAGATGAAGTGAAAGAATGGAAAGAAAAAACCATTCGTGTTCAAAGACGTTTGGCTCAAAAACGAAAAGGGGCGGGGGCTCACTATGCGGCTTTGTTGCGTTTAGAGCAGGCTCAAGAAAGTTTTAAAAATTTTCGGAGCGCAAATATTTCTACGGATCCTAAAAGACAAAAGCAAACCCTGGATCACAAATTAGGTTTGTTAACTCAGCTGAATAAAGATCTCAGTGAAGTGGTCAAATTAGATAGCGCTGAAGAGATGGTCAGTTCATTGAGTCTCATTGGTGAAGCGAATCTTCACATGGCTCACTCTATCCTGAATGCTCCAGTGCCCAAAGGGCTTACTCCCGATGAAGAAAAGCAATACCGCGAAGGAATTACTAAATTCGCTGAGCCTTTCAATGCGAAGGCGAAAGAGAGTTTTAAGTTGGCCGTCGATCGTGGTTTCGAACTTGAAGTTTACAATACTGCTTTCCGCTCTGCTTACGATTATATGGCGAAGTACGATCCTAAAACTTATTATTCTTACGGTGAGTATGGCCAAGATGTGCGCTTTGTGAATTGGATAGGTCAGTGATGCAACATAATACTTTTTTTATGAAATTAATACTGTGGGGATTTTGTTTGGCAGCGATGGTGGGATGTTCTTCGAAGGAAAAGAAGGACAACGATGCGACCATGAATGAAGCTCTTCGAAGCGGTGTTAACTCGGTGATGGATTTTAATGATTCCCTCACTGAAACTGGGCAAGTTAAACCAAGTCCACGCCAAGAAACGCCTTTAAGCATTGCGGGATCTAAAGCTCCCAGCAGTTCGATTTACTGGAACTTGAACGAGGCCATCAAGATTCAAAACGATGAAATGATTGTGAAAGAATCGACGCAAATTCTGCTCAAAAATCCTGGAGACTTGCGCGCCCTGAATGCTATGGCTGTTTCTTCCTACCGCAAAGGACGTTATAATTTAGCTCGTTACCTTTTAAACAAAGCGAAGCAAGCGCATCCAAATTCTTCCGAAGTTTATTCGAACTTAGGCGTGGTCGATCTGGCTGTCGATGATAAAAGAAGCGCCATCCAAAATTTTAAGAAAGCCCTTCAGCTTAATTCTGAGGATGCTGTTGCTGCCGCAAATGTTGGATCATTGTATGTCAGAGAAAAAGATTACGCCAAAGCTCGGGTAGCCCTCGAGGTCGCTTATCGAAAAGGCTTTCGCGATCCTAAAACGCTCAACAATTATGCAGTCGCTTTAGCCGCGAATGGAAAGTATGATAAAGCCAACGATATTTATGAAGAGGTGTTGAAACAACAGCCTTCCAACAAGGAAGCCCTTTTCAATTCGTCTGTTTTATTGATCGAACATTTGAAAAAATACAACGAAGGTCTAGATCGACTCCAAAAGTTGAAGTTCAGTGGTGGGCCAGCTGATTCCAAAAACAAAATTATTGCGTTGGAAAATAAGGCTAAAGCTGGTTTAAAATAAGTGATAGGATTTAGGTAAATAATGCGTTCACACTTTGTTCGAAAATTTATATTCATGGTTTTTTTCGGCACCTTAATGGTGACGGAATCCTATGCTCAAAATCAAGATGCCTTTTTTACCAAAGCTGCGACTAAGACTGCAAAACCTAAAGAAACAAAAGCAACTTTAAATTTCGAGGACGAGTTGGTCGAGGGAAATACGCAGAAGCCGGAACTTTTTTATCTTTTCCAGAAGAAAAATTTTAATTACAAGCGGCTTATTAAATTAAGAGAAAACTTTTTGCCCGAAATGAGAAAAACAACTGAGGATATTCAACGAGTGCGGAGTGGGAATTGAAAACGCCTGTTATATTGCGTGTTTTTAAAGGCAATCAGCTGAAAGAGGTCAAACAATTTGACCTGGATCAAATTGTTATTGGTCATGAGGCCGAAGTTCAATTGGATTTGGATGATGAAGCGGTTTCACCGATTCACTGTCTGATCGAAATGCGCGATAGCGGTTATTACATTTGTGATCTTGGTTCAAAATCGGGAACTTTCAAAAATGGCCAGCAAGTCCTCGACGAAACATTGCAGTCGGGTGACGAAGTCGGCGTTGGACCTTTTAAGCTTTCCTTCTTCGTTGGAGTTCCTAAGCCTCGCGCCAATCCCGTGAGCAATGGCATTGATGAAAAAACTCAGTTGATCGTTGCGGCTCCGGAAACGGTATCTCAACCAGTTCCTGAAAAAGCTCCAGAAATTCCGCAGTCAGTTCCAGTTCAGGTTAAGATCCCGGAATCGGTGCCTCAGGAAATCATTGAAAAACCGTCTATTAAAAAAATCGAAGAGCCCAAGGCAGCACCTAAAAAAGCCGTGACCCCAAAACCGGAAATTCGATCTCAGCCAAAAATTGCCGTCAGTGGAAAAAAGAAGAAACGCGTTTCTTTTGCTCCCGCCAGTGAAGTGGTCGATCTTAAGGATGTCTTGCGTCCTACAAAAGGAAATGTTCTCGAAGTGATCGTGGCTTGGCGTGAACGCATTTTAAATACCTATCACTTCAAATACAAAGGTGCGATTCGCATTGGCGATACTAAGAATGAACAGATTTCAATTCCAACAAAAAATATTCCGCGAGGTTGGCCGCTGATTGAGATCGGCACCTCTGTTAAGATCAATGTTCATTCGGAAATGAAACCTGAACTTTACAACAGTTCGGGAACTCAAAATATTGAAGCTTTAACGGCCACTGGAAAATGCACCAGTGGTGCGAATGGACGACAAATCCGTCTCGATCAAAGTGAATTGCTAAAACTTTCTTTAGGTGATGGGAATATCAATATCTTTTTTCGCTTTGTTCCCCAAGCGCCTACCGTGCCTGTATCTCCGTTCTTCTTTTCAAGTTCTGAATTAGCGGGAGTTGTCCTTTCCGTGATCATTGCGGGAGTCCTGGCGTTTTATGTTTCTATTATGAAGCCGCCGGAAGATATGCCTGAACCGGTCGAAGTGAATCGCACGGCTGAAGTCATTTTCACAAAGCCTCTGCAAAATGTAACCAAGGTTCCTCCACCTCCGCCACCACCTCCTCAGGAGAAGGTGCCGCCGCCTCCACCAAAGGTTCCTGAAAAAGCGAAGGTTGAAGATAAAAGTCGTGAGCGACAGGTGAAGGGTGCACCAACCAACCAGCCAAAAGCACAACAAGCTTCCCAAGCGGCTCGTGCCAA
>JAKFYD010000051.1 GCA_021731025.1 Pseudobdellovibrionaceae bacterium
ACCCCAAGGGAATCATCGAATGAGTCAGCGTCACATCTTTATTTTGTAACATGTGAATGTAACGTAAAAGTTCTGTTTCGCTGTGATGAGAATTAAAAACAGAATGAGTCATGTAAGCGGATTTACGAATAAAGTTTTCTGGCCACTGGGATTTGATTTCCTTATCCAATTCCTCGGCTTTGAATGCAGCTGAATTCCCGCCATTGAAAGCCATCCAAATTTGCTCGACGGTTTCTAAAGAACAAGTTTCATCCAAAGACAAAGTCAAAGTGCGATCATTGACTAAACGAAAATTCATTTGCAATTTCGCCGCTGCAGCTAAGATGGTCGTAGCTTTATCAGTAGTGAGGCTTAAAGTGTCGAAGTAAGTTTCGGAATTTAAAGTAAAACCTAATTTTTTCAAACCCTGTGCCGTAATGGCCGTCATGCGGTGCACACGTTGCGCAATTTTTTTCAAGCCCTGAGGTCCATGATAAACTGCGTACATGCTGGCCATGTTGGCGAGCAGAACTTGCGCTGTGCAAATGTTCGAAGTCGCTTTTTCACGGCGAATGTGTTGCTCGCGGGTTTGCAAAGCCAATCGCAGTGCAGGCTCGCCTTGAGCATCAATACTAACTCCAACAATGCGTCCCGGGATCAAGCGCTTGTGATCCTCTTTTGTCGCCAGGAAGGCCGCGTGAGGACCGCCGAATCCCATAGGAACTCCGAAGCGTTGAGAATTTCCAACAACAATGTCAGCGCCCCACTCACCCGGGGGAGTCAAAAGTGTCAGCGCTAATAAATCAGAAGCAGCGATAACGAAAGCTCCCTTGGCGTGAGCTTGTTCGGCCATTTCTTTAAAATTTTCAATGCGCCCTTCAGTGTCAGGGTATTGAACGATCACAGCAAAGATTTCAGTTTTTGCGAAATCGAATTTTAAAGGATCCTGCACCAGCATTTCGAATCCTAAAGGCTCACAACGAGTTTTTAGAACTTCCAGGGTTTGAGGATGTAAATTTGGCGAGACAACAAAACGGGTAGCTTGTCCTTTTTTATTCATAGAATGAGCCATCACCATCGCTTCAGCGGCGGCGGTGCCTTCATCCAAGAGGGAAGCATTGGAAATTTCCATTCCCGTTAAATCTTTTACCATGGTTTGAAAATTTAAGAGAGCTTCTAAGCGACCTTGAGCAATTTCCGCCTGGTAAGGAGTATAGGCCGTGTACCATACCGGATTTTCAAGAATATTTCTTTGGATGACTGTCGGAGTGATGGTGTCGTAGTAACCCATGCCGATTAAAGATTTATAAATTTTATTTTTGCTCATCATCTTTTTAAGTTTATTGAGCAAATCAAATTCTGAAATCGCTTCACCAAAATCTGTCGGTTTCTTTTTCAAAATGTTTTTGGGGACAACCTGTTGGGCGAGTTCTTCCAGGGAAGAAAAACCCAAAGCTTTTAACATGGCCGTTTGGTCTTCTGTTGAAGGACCAATATGGCGACGAATAAATTCATTTTTTGGATGGAGAGACGCAAAAGTTGGCGAAAAAGTTGTGCTCATGGGGACCTCGGCTTTTTGAGAGGCCCCACGCTAGCATAAAGGCTGAGAGAGATAAAGGCTGGAGAGAGAGAGCTTGGGCGATGACAGACTGCGTTTAGGCGCGGGCTGCTTTACGAGCCGGAGAACGCTTTCTTTTTGCTCCCGCCTTTGCCGCGGTTGGTTTGCTCTTTTTAGCCAAAATTTTCTCGAGTTGTTTCTTTTGAGTGATCGCTTTCTTCTTGTAACCCATCAGATTTTTTTCAACTTGAACAGCTGACTTTTTAAGATGAACGATGGCTTTGTGAACTTCTTTATCGAAAGTTTTTTGAGTTGAAGAAATAGTTTTCAAAATTGTTTTGTACTTGGTGTGGGCTTGCTTCACTTTTTTTTCTTTTTCGCTGTGAAGATATTTGTTCCAAGCATTCCCTTTGGTTTGCAGATCTTTATTGATCTTGTTAAACTCATTGACCAAGCTTTTGATATTTTCATTGTGAGAAACATTATCAACAATGATGTTTTTTAATTGATTAAAATAATTGGCCATGACGTCTCCTTTGTTCAGGACCGTGGTTCGTCTGAAGTTATAGCTTAAATTTTCGAAGCTACAAAGTAAAATTCCATTTGTTAATCAAAAGCCCAGGGACTTTTTTGCCCCCTAACTCACGTTCGCTGTAAGTTAAAACTCCTGGGGCTAACTCTGAAAAATTTGTAATTTCAGCCAGTTCGCTTCCCCAGCAACGGTAAAGAGTTTCATCAAATCGCAAATCCTGGATGGGACCAACAATCTCCCCATTTTGGACCCAGAAACAAGCAAAACGGGTCATCCCCGTGAACCGGGCCATCATGACGTCGGACCAGTTCAAATAATGGAGATTAGAGATATACAAACCTGTTCCCAGTTTTTTCAAAATCTCTTCATTGTCTAAGCTCCCAGTCATCATTTCCAGAGAGCGGGGGGACTCGGATTCGTTCGCCGCATTCGTTGCTATTTTATATTCCATGGCTGAATTCGAATTGGTCAGTAAAGTCTTAAGCTGACCTTTTTCCACTAAAGTTAAATGGTTCTCAGAAACCTCTCCCCAAGAGTTAAATCGAGGAGTCCATCCCAAATCAAAATTTTCACGGAGAGTCAGTTGGGGGCTCAGCTGTTTTTCTTTGTCGGCTAACTTTTGAAAGGCACAAGATCCAGTCTTATAAGTTTTTTGGCTTAAAGCTCCCCAATTCACCAAAGACATGATTTCGCTGACGGCCGCAGGGGCGAGATAAACTTTGTATTCGCCGGGCTTAACTTCTTGGACAGGCCTTTTCATCAGCGAAAGCAAATTTTGTGATTCCTGAATTTTACTGATGAAAGCCTGGTCATCCCAGCTGCGTCCCGCGACGACACCGGTAACGGCTTTTTGCTGATGGTAAAGGGAATAGTCGAAAAAGAAATTAGAGCTACTGAACCAGTGACTTTGTCCCTTCGAATTTTTATTGGCAACAAATAAGGGTCCGCCCGCAAACAGTCCCGCCATATCACTTGTTTTCGTTTCCTCTATAATTTCTTCAACAATATCTTCATCATGTCGGAGGCTGGGTTTATCATCATGGGAATGCCCGTGATTTTCCAGTTTCACTAGATGAGGATCTGCTGGCAATGCGTCCAGCTCGGCTCGCAAACGGCCTAACATCAAACGGGCTTCGCGAACATCGATCTCGGAATCTCCCGTCAGTGTCCAACTGGCTTTCGTCATTGTCTTCGAGTTTTGTAATTGAAAACGCACAAAAGCCTGTTGCACAAAAATATTTTGGCGAATTTGACTGCGATTGAAGCGCACGAAAAGACTTTCTTCTCCATTGAGATTAAAGATAGCTTCTTCTTCGCCTTTGAGTTCATTAAATAAGACTTTTGAAACATTTTCGTAAGAATTTTCGATGCGACGAACGTAATCAGCCGTTTTCATGAAAGACCTCCGAAAACTTCAATGTCTTTGAATAAACAATAAGGAGACGAATGCCCAACGCGAATGACCTGGCTGGGCTCGCCTTTGCCGCAGTAAGGACTGCCATAAGTTTCGATCTCTTGACCAACGGCGATCAGATTGTTCCAAAAGTCTAAAGTTTTCCCTCGGTAATTGGGATTTTTGAAGATCTTTTTCACCTGACCTTCTTCAATCAGTTGGGCGTACTCGCAACCGAATTGAAATTTATTACGATAGTCATCAATGGACCAAGAACGGTTGGTGTGCATTAAAATTCCGCGGTCCAAACCTTCGATCATATCCTTGATGGATGTGGTTCCCGCCTCAAGATTGATGTTGGCCATGCGATCAATGGGTGGACGATTCCACGAACAGGATCGAAAGTTAGCGACACCGGGGACCCCACTGCGGGCTTGGGATTCAGCCGAACCCAAAGCGCGAACTAAAATTCCATCCTTGATCAAATGCTCTTTCGTCGCGCGAGCGCCACTGTCGTCAAAGCAGTAACTTGCAAGTTCACTGAAGCGAGTCGGATCGAAGGTGACATTCATCAGTGGAGAACCATAGCGAAGTTTGCCAAAATCTTCCATTTGCACAAAGCTCCAACCGGCATAATTTCTTTCGTCGCCCAGAATGCGATCCAGCTCCAGAGGATGACCAATGGATTCGTGAATCTGCAACATCATTTGGTCGGGTGAAAGCAGAAGTTTCGTTTTTTCGCTCGGGCAGTTTTCAGCTTTTAATAATTCCAGAGCTTGTTGGGCCACACTTTCACTGACAGGAAGAAGGCGATGCCGTAAAAAAACTTCGGCCCCGATCTGGTTTTGAAAACCGGCTGAGCGAATTTGATTTTCAGTGCCTGACCGAGCGATAGCTTGAAGATCTAAACTCACCATTGAAAAATCTTGAAGTTGTTCGCCGCCATCACTAGTGACTGAATTGATTTGTGTTTCTACAATCATCGCCCGAGCTGTGCGGTTAACGATTTGATCAGAGAGCTTCATCTTCAAACTGCAATCTCGCAGAATATCGGTGAGCTCTTTGAGTCCAAGAGAGTCTAATGGTTTTTGAATTTGACTGCGATAGTGACCTTTAGTTACGGGCCGTTGTTCTTTTGTGAAAGAAAAGATTTTATGTTTGGACCACTGCCGAGTTTGCGCGACAGCTTTTTGAACAGCGTGGTTGATCCCTTCGGTGCTGATATCCGATGTTCCTGCGTAACCAAAATGACCATCAATCAAAACTTCAATGCGTAAACCGCGATCGTGAACAGTTTGGTTCAGTTCGGGATTTTCATTTCTGACGGATCGGTAGGTGGTTTTTTCAGAAATCCATTTTATTCCGACCCAGTCTGCAGCCGCCTTATGTTTTTGAAGTAGGGAAGAGATATCGAAGCTCATAAATCCACCTTTGTTGAGTCAGTTTTCTTCGAGAATTTTTTACGGACCTTAAACCAGTTAAGAAAACTTTGGATTCTGGTATGTAGCCTTTTTAGAGCTGAAAATGCAAGATATAACAGATCCTCAGCCAAAGGGAAAATGATGAAAACAATGTTATCTCTGTTATCAAAAAAAGTGATGTTTGCGGTTCTGCTCACTTTAATTTGTTCTATCGAAATCGCTGCCGCGGGCAGTGAGGATTGCCCTGTGGAAAAGGCTGTGAGTGGGAAAAAATCGACTTCTGAAGTTATTGTTGAATTAAAATCATTAATGAAAAGTGAAAACTGTGCTGATTTGAGTAAAAACTGCCAATTGCGCGGCGAAGGCCAAGTTTCAGGAGCTTGGAAAAAGCACCGGATCTTTTTAGACGATGCTCCAGTCGCGGGCGCTAACGATCTCGACGGTCTCATGGAGAATGTGAATGAGCTGCGTTCTTCAGGGGTTTGTGCCGAGTAGTTTTATATTCGGAGCAAGTAAAGTCGCTACCGATCATGATCCATCGAGATACCTCTCCATTTTGATTATTCCATAGGCTTTTATCGCTGCTCTTTGGTTGCAGGAACGGCATAGCAATCGGAGGTTTTCTTTCGCAGAGTCACCCCCTAAGGCTTTGGGCTCGCAGTGGTCGATTTCAAGGGCATAAGTTGACCCGCAGTTTTCGCATTTGTTTTGAGCTTTACGGAAGACATTTCGGCGAACTTCAGCCTGAGAGATTTTCTTTGGTTCTGCTGAAGCTTTTCTCGGCGCCGCGAATTTTCCTTTCGCGGCGGGGTCCCAAGCTTCGATACCAAGATCGCAAAGCTTATCGAATAACTCGCCAATCGAAAGCGAAGGAAATTTATGCGCAAGTAAGCCCTTGAGCGTTTCAATTTTATTCTCAACTTCACAAGAAGTCGTAAATTTGACTTCAATATGATTTGCAGAAATTGCTTTTACTCGATCTGGCTTTATTTCAACAGGATTAGAAGCAAGAGCCAGTGTGATGCGCTCAGCTTCTCTCACGGACTTCCCAGCGATCATTTCAAAAACTTCATTCTTCTGATCTGTGGTGAGTTCTTTCTCAGTAAACTTTTTCTCTTGACGAAAAAGGGACTGAGCAAGACCAATGTGAGTTAAAGAAATCGCTCCGGAATTGATTTTCTCTTCGACTTCGGGAAGTTCATTTAAAAGTTTCATCGCAGAGATACGCCGGTAAGCCTGATCTTTAGGATACTTCAAATGGCGCACTGTAAAATCGAATAAGGATTTATATTTTAGAGTTGAAAATAATCTTCTCCTTTGAACTTCTCGTAAATGATGAAGAAGAGTTGTTAATGTTTCACGCTCCGTGCGGACAAGATTTTCGGTCTTTTTAATTAATTCGTTATCAGTGATATTTTTCAAATTCATAACAATCCTCTTCTGCAAAATAGATTCCGAGGTGAATTTAGCATAAGTTTAAAATCAGAATTTTCCGCTTATATTTGAGCTACGACGAGCAGAATTTTTTTATGAAAGCTGATGATGTATTTTGAAAATGAAGGCAAGGCAGACGTTATTAACGTAAACAATACCGTATTTAATACGCGTTTTCACAATGAAAATCCCGAGCGAAAAAATCACGAGCTAGGCGGTCAAGATTTTTATGATTAAAATAAAATTCGCGGCGCCGAGAAATTCCTGCTTTAAAAAAAATCAAATATCCAGCGGAAATTTCAGCTCCGCAATTTCTTTAATTCCCTCTAAGGCCATAAACAAACGCTCAAGCCCAAGGGCAACTCCCGAAGTGGGAGGCATTCCGTACTCGAGAGACTGAATGAATTTATCATCGCCTGAAATTTCTTGGCGGCCATAAATTTTTTTAAGATCAAGATCTTGAGCCATCCTCTGCTTCTGAATGACAGGATCGTTCAGTTCATGAAAAGCGTTGGCGAGTTCAAAAGCTTCCCAGTAAAGTTCAAATCTTTCCGCCCAGCCATCTTCACTCACCCGAGCTAGGGCCGCTTGGGAAGGAGGATACTTTTCAAGAAAGAAAAGGTCTTCACTAGGCCATTGAAATTCAATCTTCTCGATAAACAACAAATTAAAAAGATCATCGAAATTATCAATGTTCCGCGTTTCTAATCCTATTTTTTTACACAAATTTTTCAGATCACTGGCCGTAGTCCTTGGCGTTAAAGGAAAATCGAGAATTTCTAAAAACAATTCTTGCATAGACTTTCGCTGAACTTTCAAGTCTGCTCGCCCACTTAAAAAACTCACCATTCGAGTAAGATCTTCAACAATAGCGTCCAAACCCTGAAAGCTGCGGTACCACTCGAGCATAAAAAATTCGGGATGATGTCTTTCCGTGATTTCGCCATTGCGAAAGACCTTGGCAATTTCAAAAATTTTCAGATCAGCTTGCTCGCGAACGGCGTGAGCCAGATATTTTTTTAAGGAAAGTTCAGGGCTGGTCGGCAAAAATAATTTTTTTCGTCGCGAACCCCACTGCAATTCCGTTGCAAACACTTCCAAAGTGGGTTCGGGCCCTGGGCAGACAACCAAACTGGGAGTTTGCACTTCAATAAAATTTTGCTCTTCAAAAAAATGTCTCACCTTTCTGATAAAGGAGTTCCATTTTTTTTGCCGGTCTAAATTAAAATGGTAAACCGAGCGAGCTAAACAAGGGGCCAATAAGGTGAACTGTTTTTCGTGATCAATAGCAACTAAATCATTGAGATCACAAAACTGAAGATCACGTTTTTCTTGCGAAGCTAAATTTAAACTAAAAACTTGGTGGTTGATCTTCACGGTGACAGAAGATTCCTCGCGAGTGATTTCTTGAATAGCTCCGTAAATCAAAGCCCGCTCTGGCATTGGCAAATAGGCTTGCCATTCATTCTTAAGAAAATCGCTTCGGTTCATGGGCAAGCTTTAATTGGTCTTACTCAGTTTTGCAAGAAGCCTAGCGCTTTTTACAGGGAGCAAAGAACATCATGGCCCAGGCCACATTCTTTGCTTTATCAGAAAGGGATTTAGGTCGCAAAACTTCCCAGTAAGAACTTTGGTCGAAAATTTTTTGCCCGCGGCGAATTTGATCATTAAGCATAGAAAGGCTGCAGCTCAAGCTTAGGTTCGGCCTCAGGGAATCCCCCTGGGTGCAGCCGTCAGAATAAGAAGCCTCGCGATTGAAATGCAATTGCATCAGGCCTTGAGCAACTCCATTGGGAGCAACGGCTGTCGCTCGTGGATTGCAAGTGCTCTCGAAGAAAGCGATCGCAGTTAAAAACATCACCCAAACATAATCTTTTTCCGCATCTCTCAAATTATTAAAGTTCGGACAAACTTTTTTAAAATCTTCGGTGGAGCGATACAATTCAGGGTAACGAGTGCGATTGAGAGAGCGAATAATATGTTGGCCCAAAGGACCAATTTGCTCCTTCGAGACAAAGCCTTCACATCGATTCGACCACTTCATTTTCTCGATGACCTCAACCATCTGGTTCGCCATGACTTCAGGACGAGGATTCGCCTTGGCAGCGAAAGCCAGCAATGTGGAGATGAAATAGACAGCGCCAAAAAAAGTCTTCAAAATACTCCCGAAAACGTTCCTATTTAAACCTAATGAGAATTCAGATTTTTCACTGAAGTTCACTGGTGAAAATGCAAAAGAAACGCCGAGAGAAAATTGTCTAAAGTATTTACACTTGTAAGGAAGAAAAAATAGAAACTAACTCTTCGAAGATCCACCTTCGTTGATGTCTTCTTTCAGTTCTTTACCGACTTTGAAGAAAGGTAATTTTTTTTCACCGACGTCGATGACTTGACCCGTGCGGGGATTGCGGCCCTTGTAAGCTCCGTACTGGCGATTGACGAACGAACCAAATCCTCGGATTTCAATGCGATCGTCTTTCATTAAAGATTCAACCATTGAATCGAAAATTGTATTCACCACAGTCTCTGCTTTGACTCGAGTAATACCTGCTTTTTCAGACACTAAATTGATCAGATCTGCTTTGGTCAATGCCATAGACTCACCTCACGTAAGCTCTTGATATGACTAGATTCTACAGAAAAATCTGGCTGGAGCTAGTGAATTTTAAGCTTGGCTCGATGCAAGATTTATTGAAGGTCGAGGTGTGCGGAACATCCCTGTATTCGAAAGAATTTGTTTATAAGCATCTAAAAGGGCTTTAATCATCTTTTGAGTATCGAAAAGTTCAATGACCTTTTGTCGAGCTTTTTCGCCAATTTCATCAACCGGCAGTGTCCCCGAGAAAATTTCCATCAACAGGTTGGAGAGTGAATCAATATCTGCTGGTCTGAGGAGGAATCCATCGACACCATCTTCAACGACATTTGAGATCGGGCTTACCTCGGAACCAATGATTAATTTCTTTTGCGCCATAGCTTCAATCATGCTGGGCTCAAATCCAGTGGTGCGAGAGCTCATATTCATAAAAACATCACCCAACAGAATATAATCCAGAATTTCACTTTCTTTTAAAGCTTTGGTCATTAAAACGCGATTTCCCAAGGCGCGATTTAAAATTTCAAACTCGATGTCTTTAAATAAGGGTCCATTGCCAATGATGATTAAATAGGAATTTGGTTTTTTGATGGCCACTTTTTCAAAAGCCGCCAG
The DNA here is from genome assembly GCA_021731025.1 of Pseudobdellovibrionaceae bacterium. GTDB lineage: Bacteria > Bdellovibrionota > Bdellovibrionia > Bdellovibrionales > Bdellovibrionaceae > UBA5009. Next base: position 9,529 of record JAKFYD010000051.1, read on the forward strand.
CAAGTTTTTCATTTCTAACAGTTGAGTCATATCCGAGATCGTTACGGCAATATGGGCATTTTCAGGCAAATTTAAACGGCGTCGTAACTCGATGGACTTTTCTTTGGGGGTTAAGTCTCCCAATTCGATTCCGTAGGGAACTGTGTAAGTGTGAAAATCAGGATACAAATAGTACCGCTCCAGCAATAATCGCTGCTGAGGATGAGTCACGAAAACTCCGTCAGCTGAAAGAAGAAGGCCGCGATCGCCTCCTAAATAAGTTGTCAGAAATTTATAAACAACGGCAAAGGCGGTCGTCAGCAAGCTGCCAACGGATTCCCCGCTCATTCCTAAAATTGAAAAAAGCTGCGACATCTGTGTGGCTTCAACGTCGTAAGCAACGGCCACCTTCAAAGATTTTTTTTGTTTGGCAATTTTAATTCCGGAAGAATCAAGGCTGTGAACAATGTGAAAAGGGTTCTTCTGATGAAGCTCTGAAAATTTTCGAAAGGCCGCTTCTGAAAATTCCATTCGAGCCAAACCCTGACTTCCTTCTTTCAAGTAGTAGGCCGTAACACCATCACGTTCGACGTGAAATTTTCCCAATGGACTGCGCGTAGAAAGTACGGTGACCTCGTGCCCTTGGCGAGCAAGGCCCTTAGCGATAGGCCACAAAAAGCCATGATCGGTTGATCGACTTAAAATTTGGAAATGTCGACCAATCAAACAAATCTTTAAAGAAGAGGGAATCGGCGGTTTCATAGCATTACTCTAGCAAGAGTTTAAGTTTTAGAAAAGCCTCTTATAAAGGAAGACGATTATAAAGACGATGCAACTCGTTCAAGGGGGCATCCAACATGTCTTGTTTTTCACGAAGACTTTCTTGCAAGCTCGAGCTTAAAGCGGGAGGACCAGCTTGGATCCATCGCTCCAATTCGTTGGCCAGGTCAACTCGGGGGAAAACCCATGAGTTTTTTTGATGTTCCCAAAGACCAGGATACAATCGTGTCTGGCGATCATCAACAATCACCGGCGCCTGAGCTTTCGAAGCCAGGGCGACCCATTGAGTAACCTGACAGGGTGAAAATTCTTGTCCCGCTAAAAAAAGAGCCTGGGCTTTTTCGAGAAGGTTTTGTTCATCTTCCATTGTGAGTTCACCGCTGATGCACCAATTATTTCCCAGTTTTTGAGTCATCGTTTGTTCCCACAATTTTCTTTCGGGCACGGTCCAATCTTTTAAGGTTCCTTCGAAGATAAGAAAAAACTTTTTCGACAAGGCAATAAGGGGAGCGAGGGCATACTCATTGTACTGATGTTTTGGGTCCAATAAAGGAACAAGCACAAAGGGTTTCTGCGTCGTTGCCAGTAAAAGTTGAGAAACTTTTTCTGCAATTTCGTGAAAAGCAGGATCTTTAGCTCCGGGAATGATGGGTGGAATAACACCGCGAATCTGTTTGCGCTTTTTAATGTCCAATCCACGCAGTTCCGCCAACATATCCATGGTTGGGGCCGTCACCAAATCACTTCTTTCAATGAGATATCTAACGGGATTCCGTCGTGATAATCCTTGAGAAATATTTAACAGCGAAGTTGAAATTAAAGTTTGTGGCAAAGCAACACAGGCTGAAGTTAAAAAAGATTGAGCTGCATTCAGCTCATCGGTCTCAAGAACAAAATGCACGACATCCATGCGAAAAGATAAAAGCATCGGGAAAAGGCGAATCACTTCCCAAGAGTTCCATTTTTTAAAATAACTTAAAATTTGAATATTGTTATTTCCCGCCGGGACATCTTGCTCTCGAGACGTTAAAAAAAGGACTTCATTATTTTGCGATTTAAGGGCCGTGGCCATCGACCAAGACGTCTCATTTATTTTTTCGCTTACAAAGAGGATTTTCGCCATGTTCCTCCTAAAGCTTGCAAGATGCGATCCAGGATTTTTCTATTGGCTTCAGGTATTGTGCGCAATTTTAATTCTTCAGGATAAATCCATTCGAGCATCATGTGGTGCTTGGCTTTAGGTTCACCTTTCCAATATTTGATTTCATAAAATAAAATTAAAATGCCAACGTCACCATAGGTGTGTGAGCAAGCCATTTTAAGTTCACCGACCTCGGCCTCAATTCCTAACTCTTCATCGAGCTCGCGGGTCAATGCCTGTTCGGGGCTTTCTCCAAGCTCAATCTTTCCCCCAGGAAATTCCCATTGGCCTGCTAGGGAATTATTTTCGGGACGTTGACCTACTAATATTTTTCCATCTTTTTTTAGAAAGCCAGCGACAACGGGAATCCAATGATTTTTTTTACTTCGTGGCTTTTTTTGCATAATCCCTTGCTACTTTTTGAAAAAAATAAGGGCCTTCATAAATAAGGGTCGTGTAGACTTCGACGAGATCTGCACCAAGTTCGATTCTTTCAAAAACATCTTGTGAAGTCATAATTCCGCCGGCACTGATCAGCAGCTGTTCGCGATTCTTTCCTAAAGTTTCTAAGGCGATTTTTAAACATTCAAGTGAACGTTTTTTAAGAGGAGCTCCAGACATTCCCCCTTCCGTTGGAAAGTGGGAACCAAATCTTTGAGTCGTCGTATTGATAAGCACAAAACCATCAACGCCGCAGCGAACGGACGTAGTGATCATTCTTGCTAAAGATTCATCATTTTCATCGGGACTCAATTTGATGATTAAGGGCTTAGAATTCGATTTTTTAGATTCCTTAACTAAAGGAGCCAGGAACTTTTCAAAATTTTCACTGTTTTGCAAAAGTCTTAACCCCTGAGTGTTCGGGCTGGAAATGTTAATAACGTAAGCATCAGCGACGTCCTGAAAAGTGCGCATCAGCTGTGTGTAATCTTCAGCGGCTTTATCTAAACTGGTATCGCGATTTTTTCCTAAATTTAAAAATAGAGGTGTGCGGTGAGTTCCTATAAGTTTGAGATTCGCTAAGACTTCATCGGCTCCATAGCTGGGAAAACCCATGCGATTCCATAAGGAATAAGAATTCAGATCACGAGCCATGATTTTTCCAGGATTAGCATTCTGCGGCCGTGGAGTTACGGTTCCAACTTCTAAAAATCCAACACCGTGATTCCACCAATCTTTGACATTTTCACCGTTCTTATCCACGCCCCCGGCAAGACCTAAAGGATTGCGAAATTCAAAATTGCGCCATTTTCGAGGATGCCATTGCGGAATCTCATCACTCTGAAAAAGTGAGGAGACTCGAAGCGCATAAGGGCCAAGTTCGTGAGCCCATCGTGGGGGAATCAGCAGCCAAGGTTTCATCCAAAATTCTTTCATCCCTAGCGAGGATACAATCCGCGCAAGAGCATTGCTTTTTCAAGACGTTGAACAGCGACCGCCATGGCCGCAGATCTCATGTCGACATTTTTTTCTTGATGGAGTTTGAAGCCCACTTCGAAAGCTTTAGTAATAATTCCTTTGAGTCGTTTATTGATTTCATCTTCATCCCAGAAAAAAGACATGATGTCTTGAACCCACTCAAAGTAACTCACGATCACACCGCCACCATTGGCAATAACATCAGGGGCAATAAAAATTCCGCGTTGGTGCAAAATTTTTGTTGCTGCCGTTGTCACTGGGCCGTTGGCGCCTTCAGCAATCACTTTCGCTTTTATTTTTTCAGCATTATGCACATCGATTTGCCCTTCAAGAGCACAAGGGAAAAGAGCATCGCACTCGAGTTCAAGCAATTCTTCGTTGGTGATATTTTGGGAATGCGGGAAACCCTTAACTGTCTTTTGAGTTTTAATATAATCCATCAGCTCAGGAATATTTAGACCATCCCCATTCATAATTCCGCCACCAACGTCGCTCACCGCAATAATTTTGGCGCCCCGTTGGTAGGAAAAGAGAGCCGCAAAAGACCCCACATTACCAAAGCCTTGAATTGCGATGCGAGCGCCATCCATCTTCATGCCTTTTTTCTCGAAGGCTTTTTCGGCAACGTAGACTACGCCTAAGCCCGTCGCGTGATTTCGACCCAGGGACCCACCGATCTCGATGGGCTTTCCAGTGACGACTCCAGGTTGCGAGTAACCACCCTGTTCTTGAGAGTAAGTATCCATCATCCACGCCATAGTCTGTGGATCTGTGCCGACATCGGGGGCAGGAATATCTTTAGTTGGCCCAATGAAATGAGCAATTTCAGAAGTATAACGACGGGTTAAATTTTGCTTTTCAGTGCGGGAAAGTTTTGTGGGATCAACGCAAATTCCGCCTTTAGCACCGCCAAGAGGAAGACCCAAAACAGAATTTTTGAAAGTCATCAGTGCTGCAAGCCCCACAACTTCAGGAAGATCCACATTTTGATGATAACGAACTCCTCCTTTAAACGGACCTAGAGTCGCGCTGTACTGAACACGAAAACCTTGGAAAACTTTAACGCTATAGTCATCCATCCGGATGGGAACCGAGACAATAATGCTTCGTCGAGGGCGCTTAAGACGCTCGAGCACGTTGGGATCGCAGTCAATAATTTTGGCTGCTTCTTCGACCACTTGAATAGCATTTCTGAAAAGGGGACCATTGAGATGAGCTTCTGCATTGGAAAGTTCCATTAAATTATAACTCCAGTGAAGGTATTTAAGCTTTGATTTTAGTAAAGGACCCTAGGCCTGTCACTCGGGAAAAGGCATGACTCTGAGTCCTAATCCTATCATTTTGTCGAGTCAGTTAGGAGATTTTGGAAGTATTTCGAGTGTTGTGCGAGGGTTTCAATGTAGGGTCGGATGTCTTCACGAAGCTGAGAAGGGAACTCTTGATAACTCTGAATGTGCTCATCGGGGACATAGCGGAAGGTTAAATTGATACGACGTGTTTGGAAGTCCTCAACCTTAATTTTGAAAGTCTTCTGCCCCTTATCTTCGACTCGCTGAACGCGGTGAAAAAGCTGTTTTTTAAATTTATCGCCACCAAAAATTTGCAGAGAAGAATCCTCGAGCCACTGTTGTAAAACCACCTCACTTTTTTGAGAGCGGTCACGACCTTGACTGCGGACGAATTGGAAAAGAGCTTTTTCTCCGAGAGAAACCGAAGCCACAGGTCCAGGCTCAAAATCTTTGTGTTCTCCAACCCGAGCCATATCAATCCATTTTCCATTCATCTTTTGAGAGCCATAATAATTAACTAAACAGGTGTTCAAATGCCAATTTCTTGGAATATCACGAGGAGAAAATTCCTGATGAACTTGATTCTCGATATTCTCGACCAGGTTTTGAAGCACTGGCGGAAATGGTTCAGCTTCCACACAGCGATGATTGATGCCTTTCGGAGGATGATAATAATTCAAGCAGGCAAATTGCCAATTTCCTAACCAATAGACGGGCCGAAGGAGACGTCTTTGTTGATCATCAGCCGGCGGCGGATTTGACTTTGAATATCGCATTTCCCACAGAGGAAAAAGCCCCTCTAAAAAATCGACCAGCTCCTGACGATTTTTTTTATCAAGGGCGTCCTTTTGGTAAATTAAATTTTGTGTTCGTCGAAGTTCCATGCGGCCATACCCTGATAAAATCAATTGTTCTTTAACCTAGATTCCACTAGTAATAGAAATAGTAAAGGAAATTCATGTCGCAGGTTAACGTAGAAAAAGTAATGACTGGAGAAAAAGAGAAAAAAGCTCTTTTACAGCAATTGCCTTCCCTCGAAGGAAAAAGAATTCTGATTCTTGGGGACGTGGGACTGGATGAGTACATCATGGGTGAAGTTCGGCGCATCAGTCCCGAAGCTCCGGTACCTATTCTGGAAGTTGAAAATGAAGATTTGCGGTTAGGATTGGCCGCCAATGTCGCGCAAAACGTGGTCAGTCTTGGAGGAAAAGTTTCCCTAATTTCTGTCGTTGGTGAAGATGCCGGCGCGGATCGTTTGAAGGATCTTTTTAAAAAAGCTCAAGTCAGTTGGGAACACATGATCAGCGATTCGCAGCGTCCAACAACGCGGAAGACGCGGGTGATGGCTCAGCATCACCATTTGGTTCGTGTAGACTATGAATTAAAAAAATATCTCAGTCCGTCGACTGAAGCCAAAGTGCTCAAAGTTTTTGAAAAAGAACTGCATAATGCGGACGCTATCATTCTGCAAGATTACGCAAAAGGCATGTTGAGTGCCCACCTGGTTAAACAAATTTTTGTTTTGGCACACAAAAATGGGAAAAAAGTATTTACAGACCCTCATCGCAACAATGCGGGCGAATTTTACCAGGGCACGGATTTGATAAAGCCTAATTACGTGGAGGCAGTTAGTCTGTCAGGTTTACATTTCGACGAGCTTCGAGAAAATCCCAATCAAGTCTACGAAGTAGGCCGTGCTCTCCAAAAGAAAACCGGAGCCAGCGAAATCGTTCTGACTCGTGGAAAAGATGGCATGACTATTTTTTCTAAAGAGAAGATTACGGAAGTCCCGACATTCGCTCGCAAAGTTTTCGATGTGACAGGGGCAGGTGACACCGTTATTGCGGCACTTTCCTTGGCTTTAGCCGCCCAATGGAGCCTTGTTGACGCTTGCCGTTTAGCTAACTTTGCAGCTGGGGTTGTCGTGGGAAAAGTCGGTTGTGTTCCCTGTGAATTGGATGAGCTTAAGACTTATATCCAAGAGCCCCACCACTTTGATTAGAATTTTTTCATAAAAGTTGACCCATTGATATCGCAGGGAGTTTCCCCTTCAAATTTCATTGTTCCTATGATAGTTCTGCCACATATAAAAAACTGCTTGTAACAAAGCCCCAACTCCGTCAACACGACTTGAGGAGAAAAACATGGATCCGATCGTCACAGAAGCTTCTGTTTCTACACCTGTTAATTTCTATTCTTTAACCCTCGAAGATCTCAAATCCCTTTTAAAAAAGTTTGGCAAAGAGCAATTTCGCGCTCAACAAATTTACAAATGGGTCTATGAATCCCGCATCACTGACCCCGAGCAAATGACCAATCTTTCAAAAATATTTCGTGCTGATTTACCAAAAATTTTAAGCTTCGAGCTGCCCAAGGTTCTCCAACATTTAAAAAGTGTCGACGGCACTCAGAAATTTTTATTTGATGTGGGTGAAGGGAAAAGTGTTGAAGCTGTTTTAATTCCGTCGGATGACCGTTTAACTTTATGCATATCTTCCGAAATCGGCTGCAATATGGCCTGCAAATTTTGTTTTACTGGAAAACAAAAGCTTCAACGTCGCCTGCGAGCGGATGAAATTGTTGGGCAGTTCATGCAGGTCAATGATCGCTTAGAAGAGGGCCAACGTATAAGCAATATCGTGTTTATGGGAATGGGCGAGCCTCTCGACAACTGCGAAGCTGTTTTTAAATCTATCGCTGTCTTACATTCTCCTTGGGGAATGAATTTGTCTCGCAAGCGGATCACAGTTTCAACTTCGGGCTTGATCCCAGAAATGTGGCGCATTGCTGATGCAAAGGTTCGCCTTGCCGTCAGTTTGAATGCACCTAACGATGAAATTCGTTCCGAAGTTATGCCCATCAATAAAAAATATCCTTTAAAAGATCTTTTGGATGAGTGTCGCCGTTACTACAAAGAAACCAAAGACCGCATCACTTTCGAGTACGTTTTACTTAAAGGAATCACTGATCAGGTTGAGCATGCACGCATGGTGTATAAGCTCACTAAAGATATTCCGTGCAAAATTAATATTATTCCTTTCAATGAGCATCCTGGTTCGGGTTACGAGCGCCCCAGTGATGAGCAGGTCGGGATTTTTCAAAAAGAATTGATGGATCTAGGCGCCCACGTGCTGTTGCGACGGACGATGGGGCGAGATATTTTTGCAGCTTGTGGCCAATTGCGTAGTGCTTTTGAAAATCACCCTGGACAGATGGACATTTCGAATTCAAAACTGACAAGAACAATAAAGGGAGGAAAAAATGTCACAGATCCTAGTCGTCGGGAGCCTAGCTTACGATAGTATTCAAACACCAGCGGGAAAAGCGCCGAAGACTTTAGGCGGTTCTGCGAATTATTTTTCTTTAGCAGCCTCTTTGCTGTCAAAAGTCCGTGTTGTTGGTGTGGTCGGAGATGATTATGCCCAAGAGGACTATCAACTTCTTGAAAAAAGAGACGTGGATCTCTCTGGACTAGAAAAGGTCAAAGGTAAAACTTTCCATTGGGAAGGTTATTACGAAGGAACGTTGAACGAAGCGAAGACCTTAAAAACTGATCTTAATGTCTTTGAACATTTTAATCCAAAATTGCCGGCGTCATTTAAAGATTCTCAATTTGTATTTTTAGCGAACATTGCCCCTGAGCTTCAACTTCAGGTTTTGAGCCAGGTTGATAAACCAAAATTTGTTGGTATGGACACCATGAATTTTTGGATCTCTTCAAAAAAATCGGCGCTTCTTGATGTGCTTAAAAAAGTAAATGTCATTCTGATCAATGAAGGCGAGTCCCAAATGTTGACAGGGGCAGCGAATGCTATTGCTGCGGCAACAGAAATTTCTAAAATGGGACCCGAAGCTGTTGTGATAAAACGAGGCGAGTACGGTTTTGTTCTCTTCCACCGCGATCACGGCTTCTTTTCATTGCCGGCAATGACCATTAAAGATGTTATAGATCCAACGGGGGCGGGTGACACTTTTGCCGGCGGATTTTTTGGAACTTTGGCGTCTATGGATCGTCGTCCTTCTTTCGAAGATATGAAAAAAGCCTGCGTGGTTGGGACCCTTTTGGCGAGCTTCACTATCCAAGATTTCGGAGTAAAATCATTAGCTAAGGTCACTTTGAACGACCTGAGATCTCGACGTCACGATTACAAAAAGATCGTCAGTTTTGAAAAAGATTTTGTCGAGATCTGATCTTGACGGATGATTCAAGGCTTTATTAAATGATTTTATTTATAATAATTTAAGGGTAGGGGCCATGAAGGTAAATAATTCTGATTTAGCGAAGTGGGTCGATGAAATTGCACAGTTAGCTCAACCGTCTCAAATTCATTGGTGCGATGGCTCCGAAGAAGAAAATCAAAAATTGTTAGATCTCATGGTTCAACAAGGAACACTCAAAAAATTAAATCCTGAAAAAAGACCAAATTCGTTTTTAGCCTGTTCTGATCCCGGTGACGTCGCTCGCGTGGAAGATCGCACATTCATTTGCAGTGAAAAAAAAGAAGATGCCGGTCCTACGAACAATTGGACTGACCCTCGTGATATGCGTGTCACTTTGAATTCCCTTTTCACGGGCTGCATGAAAGGGAGAACCATGTACGTGATTCCCTTTTGCATGGGACCTTTGAATTCACCCATGTCCCAATATGGAGTGGAAATTACCGATTCACCTTATGTCGTCGTCAATATGCGAATCATGACTCGGATGGGAGAGCGCGCTCTTGAAAATTTAGGCCAAAAAGAATTCGTTAAATGTGTCCACTCGGTGGGTCTGCCTTTAAGCGAAGGACAGAAAGATGTGGCGTGGCCATGCAATCCCGATCAAAAATACATTGTTCATTACCCCGAAGAAAGATCAGTTTGGTCTTTTGGCAGCGGTTATGGTGGCAATGCTTTGCTCGGAAAAAAATGTTTCGCGCTAAGACTTGCTTCAACGATGGGGCGAGACGAAGGCTGGTTGGCTGAGCACATGCTTATTTTAGGAGTTGAAAATCCTAAACGTGAAAAAATGTATGTGGCTGCCGCTTTTCCAAGTGCTTGCGGAAAAACTAATTTTGCAATGTTGATTCCCCCTCAAGCATTTGAGGGCTGGAAAGTAACAACCGTCGGTGACGACATTGCTTGGATTAAAGTTGATCGCGAAGGACAATTGCGAGCCATCAACCCTGAAGCGGGTTATTTCGGAGTTGCACCAGGAACAAGTTATAAAACAAATCCCAATGCGATGAAGACCATCGCTGCAAACACAATTTTCACGAATGTTGCGCTGACAGAAGACGGTGATGTGTGGTGGGAAGATCTGACGGATACGCCACCGGCGCGTTTAACAGACTGGCAAGGTCAAGCTTGGACACCAGAATGTGGGCGCAAGGCTGCTCATCCCAACGCGCGTTTTACGGCGCCAGCTTCGCAATGTCCTAGCATTGATGTTGATTGGGAAAATCCTGCCGGAGTTCCCGTGGAAGCTCTTATTTTCGGAGGACGTCGTGCTGATACCGTTCCTCTTGTCTTTCAAGCGAAAGATTGGCCAACGGGAGTTTATTTTGCGGCGACCATCGGTTCGGAAACAACAGCGGCCGCGACAGGCGCAGTGGGTGTTGTTCGCCGAGATCCAATGGCGATGTTGCCTTTCTGTGGTTACAACATCGGTGATTATTTTAAACATTGGTTGCGCATGGTGAATCGCGCGGCTCAGTTGCCTGAAATATTTGTCGTCAATTGGTTTCAAAAAGATGAAAATGGAAAATTCATTTGGCCTGGTTACGGCGAGAACATGCGCGTTCTCAAATGGATTTTTCAACGAGTTAAGAAAGAGGGCCAAGCTCAGACCACGGTCTTAGGGATGGTGCCCAGCTACAAAGACCTCGATTGGTCGGGTCTGAACTTAAATCCAGAAAAGTTTGATCGCTTGATGAAAGTCGATGCAGACCTGTGGATTAAGGAAATAGAATCACATCGTCATTTTTTTCAGATGATAGATAAAAAGCTTCCCCTCGAGTTTATGAACATTCAAGAGAGGACATTAGTCCAGTTTCACAGAGGGCAAAACACGTCGACTGCGATAGGTCCAGAAGCTCTTTCAATTTGAGAAAGCTCAAACTTTTCGGTTATTTCCCTCAAGGGCCGAGACCCTCGAGCCGATAACATGATTAGGAAAATGAGCAAAAAAAAGGGTAAAAACAACATACCAGACGAAGACTTAATCAATAGCCTTCTCGATGATGTGAATGCGATTGATGAGCCATCATCAGATTTTGATGTATCTGATCCTATTGAATTTCCCCAAGACTCAAAGTCATCGTCATCAAAAGCGCTTTTCCCAGATTCTAAAAAAGAATTTTCTCCGACAGACATCTTTGAAATTCCTGAAGCGGATACTTTTGAAGCTAGCGATAAGAATGATAAAGATAATAAATCAGACGATCGCACTGTAGCGATTGATGATCCTACGCATTCACCTCTGGTAAAAGCTGAGACGACGAACACAATGACCGATGCCGAAAAAACCATTGCGGTTACGGCCTTCGCCAAACGAAAAAATATTTTAGCTCCTGCAGCTGAGCCTAAGGTTGTTGTTGGCTCGTTACGCCCTTCCGTAAAGTCCGGGCTTGTTCACACCTCCATTGATGCCAGTTTGGCTCAAGCTGAAAATCTGAAGATCGCTCAGCAACGCATTATGGATCTGGAAAAAGAATTGGATCATCTTCGTTCAGAAAACGAAGAATTAGCTTCGGCGGGGCAAATCATTCGCGAAAAATTTGAATCTTCGAATTCAAAAGCCGCAGCTCTAGAAAAAAATAGCAACGAGATCAAAGAAAATTATGAAAATGAAATTTTACTTCTTCAAGGAAATTTGCAGCACAAAGAAGTTGAAAACCAAAGACTAAAGACAAAAATTGAAGAATTAGAGTCTCGTTTGAAAAATGACTTCAAAAAAATTCGCGTGCGAGAGCGCGAACTGGAAAATCGCTTAGAGTTAGCTCGTGCTGAAAAGCAAGCTCTCGTTCGTGCTAAGGATGACAATATTCTGGATTTGCAACGAAAAATCGATCAGATGAGGGCGGAACTTACGACTTACCGTGAGAAAGTCCAAGAATTGAATAAAACCGTCGAAGGTTACCAAGATCAAATGAAACGTACGGTTAGAGCTCTGCGGCTGGCATTGACTAATCTCGAGATTAAGGACGAGAATTTCACTGTTTTTAAAAAAGCCGAGTAGGTCTGCATGGAAGAAACAACCACATTATCATCGACCCCAATTCCTCCTTCACCAAAAAAAATTAAGGTTGTCATCAGTGATTTGCATTTAGGCAAAGGGCGAATTTTAGAAAATGGTGGTTTGAATTCTTTGGAAGAATTTTATTTCGGGGAAAAGCTTGTCGAGTTTATCCATTATTACTCCAGTGGAATCTATCGTGACTATGAAGTGGAATTGGTCATTAACGGTGACTTCCTTAATTTTTTACAAGTCGACTACCGAGGACATTTTCTGACAGTCATCACCGAGACTATCTCACTGGATGTTCTTAAATCGATCATTGCAGGTCACCCGAAGGTCTTCAAAGCTCTGGCTGAATTCGCGGCCATTTCGGGGAACTCGATCACTTACGTTGTCGGTAATCATGATCAGGCCATGATGTGGCCTGCTTGCCGCGTCTACTTGAATTCCATCATTGGCGCACCAGTGCGCTACAAGAACATTATTTATTTTGTAGATGGGGTCCACATCGAACACGGCCATATGCATGAAGCCGCGAATCGCCTGGATCCTAAAAAGTTTTTTCTAAAAAAAGACTTGGCTGAACCTATTTTAAATCTCCCCTTTGGATCCCATTTTTTTGTCGAGCTTGTTTTAAAAATTAAACACAAATATCCCCACGTCGATAAGATCAGGCCCTTTTCGAAGATGATTCGTTGGGCTTTAGTCAATGAAACTAAATTGATGTTTAAAAGTTTTATTTCGCTTTTCTTTTATTTTGCAAAAACGATTTTTATCAGTGATCCACGACGGCATTGGCCCTTCAAGCGGGTCATGCAAATTCTTTTCGAAAGTGCTATCTTTCCTGATCTGGGTTCTTCTGCTGAAAAAATACTCATTGACGACCGTGTGCACACCGTAATTTTCGGTCACAGTCATGTTTATCAGTATCGCCAATGGTCCTCTGATAAAGAGTATTTCAACACAGGAACATGGACCGAGATCACCTCGCTGGATATCGTTTCTTTAGGTAAAATCACGAAATTGACTTATGTATTAATTGAGTATCCCGACGATGGTGGACGCCCTCGAGGACGTTTAAAGGAATGGCGTGGTTATCACCGAATTGAAGAAGACGTCGCCGTCAGCTAATTCACTCTGACTCCAGACCTAGGTCAAAAAAATTTAACTGAGCAGGGCCAAGGCACAGTCTTACAAATTTACAAATGCATGATTGTCATTAGATTTACCTCGGTTGTAAGATGGGAATATGGTCGATAACGAAGATACAAACGAGATAGCCGAAAAAACGGTTATTGCTTCTGATACAACTTTGAAGAAGCAGATGATGCCCGCAGATTCTGCGCCGCCTGTTATCGTCGTGTTAATGGGACCGGCCGGCTATCAAGGAAAACAATGGGCTCTCACCGATGGTTTTGTTATTGGACGAGCTGTCGAGTCTCATATTTTTATTGATGATAAAAGTTTAAGCCGTTCCCATGCTCGTGTAGATATGAAAAATGCTGAAGTCACAATTGTCGATTTGGGATCAACCAATAAAACCATCGTTAACGGTTTGATTCTGGCGCCCATGGCGCCCTGTATTTTAAAAAATAATGATCAAGTAAAAACCGGCAACGTTATTTTTAAATTTCTCGAGCGAGGAAATATCGAGGCTCTGACTGCGCAAGCTCTTTTTGAAAAAGCGAATCGCGATGCTTTGACTGGCATTTACTCCAAAGGTGCCTTACTCGAACGCGGTCCTGAGGCCATCAAACGCTCTGAGGTCCTCAGTGAGCCTTTAAGTGTCATGGTGTTTGATATCGATCACTTCAAGAAAATCAATGATACTCACGGGCATCCTTGCGGAGATCATGTTCTAATAGAGCTCTGCCGTGCCGTGAATAAACTTGTGCGTTCCAATGACTTCTTTGCCCGCTATGGGGGGGAAGAGTTCGTTCTGATTCTGTCAGGAACTCCTAACCAAACCGCCGGTGAAATTGCGGAACGTGTGCGCATCACTATACAGACTCATGACTTTGTTTTTGAAGGTAAAAAGATACCAGTAACAGTTTCTATTGGGATCACCAGCAAACAACCGACAGAATCCGAGTGGAGCACTGTTTTCGATCGCGCCGATAAAGCTTTGTTTGTCTCTAAACAAAATGGCCGCAATCGCGTCACCATCGTCTAATTCAATTATTCGCTTTTATTTTCTTCGATAACTTTTGGTGGTGGTAAGTCTTTGCGATTATCTTTGTCCTCAGTTTTTTGGATTAAAAGCGATTTCACCTTTGCGGTGAGATCTTGTTTCACATTAAGATAAGTGCTCAATCTCTGTGGCCCTAATAATTTTTTCATTTCATCTAATTCTAAAACAGAAAGCTGATTATATTCTTGGTAAGCTTTTTTTAAGTTTTTAAAGACGGCCTCTTTGTCTTTATCCGTTTTTGCTGTTTGAAATTCTTTCGTCACCTGTTCGATTTTTTGGCTGTCCTTTAATTTTTTCTGATTCAATTGACGAACTAACTCAGAAAATTTTTTTTCTTCGGCAGGGCCCAATTTTAATTCATCGCTGAGTTTCCAGATAAAAAGTTCTTCAAGTTGATTTTTCTTTGCCGGAGGTACTTCGGGCGCAGCAAAGCCCAAATTCAAAATAAGGATAAAAAATAAGTTCATATTTAAAAGGTACTAAGACCAAGGGGTTTTGACAAACCCCATTGTAAGCTCAGTCGCTCTCGGTCGTGAGGCCAAAATCAGGTCAAATTTAGGATTAAAGTCGAGAGAGGGTAGCTAGTTAATACGAGATTTCAATTGTTCAAATTGTTCCTGAGAGATTTCTAATCTTCCAGAGGCCACTTCGGCAATAAAATCGTCCTGCGATTGATGATTGATCAGGGTGTGAGAAAAACTTTCTGGTGAGCCCAAGGCTCCTTTGAGAAAATCACTTTCGTTTTTAACCACTTTATAAGTGTGGCTCTGGGGGATAACCGAAGAAGCCATAGTCGCGGCCTGAATTCCTACATAACCGACGGCTATCATAGATAATCCTGTGCCCAACCACTCTTTCCAATGAGACTTAAGATATTTTTTAGGCCGAGCCACAAAGAAAGTCCACGAAGGAAGTTTTCTAATTTCAGTGTCGTCCACTCGGGCCATAATCTTATCATGAAGCTTATCGTAAAAAGCCTCGTCCATCGGAAGTTCAACATCGTCCGCCGTTTTCAGCGCGTTGATAATGTCGTTACTCATCCCTCGGCCTCCACGTATTGAGTCATTTCAGTCATAAATCCTCCAACTTGCTCAGTCCAGGATTTCAGATCTTTGCGTTGTTCTAAAGATTGCTTCAGTTTAATTAAAGCGTGTCTGTAGTTCGCTTTTGCAGTGTCATAAGGACACTCCATAATATCGGCAATCTCTTTGAAACTGAGATCTTCGTAGACTCTCAATATCAAGGCGGTTTTTTGTTTGAGTGGTAATTTATCAACTTCAAGTTGAATCATATCTTTAACAGCTGTTTGCACCAATGAGGTTTCCGCAATGGCGCCAACAGAAATTTGCACAAATTCGATGTCGGTTGTTTCCAGCCGAGCCTCTCGAAGTTTGTTGCGGGCGGTATTAACCGTAATCTGGTAAAGCCAACTTTTGAAACTGGAGCGCCCTTCAAAAGAATTGAGCTTTTCGTAGGCCTTGATGAAGCTTTCCTGAACCACATCTTCAGCCGTGTTGATATTCTTCAAGAACCGTAAACTCATACGTAGCAATCCCTTTTGATGTCGTTTTACGAGTTCCGAAAAAGCCTTGCGCTCGCCCCCTTTGACTTTTTCGACCAGTTCAAGATCTGTAGACATTGTAAGATCTCGTTCCATAATTCAGACCTACTTTTGTAAGATTTCGGTTAATCCCCTGTCATTTTTTCAGGGCAATGATGACACCACCCAGATTCAGCCGAGTGAAACTTCCCCTTAAGTTTCACTCGGTTGACGAGTTGGAACGACCCCCTAAAAACCAACTCTTTAGTCTTGCTAGATATTTGTGCAATCTAAAGGCCAGAAAAGCAAGGTCAAAATGACACTAACCTTATGATATTATTGATGAATTTTAAACTTTTTGATATGATATATAAGAAAAATTTATGGAGCAAGAGGTTAGCCAGAGCAGTTATTTTCTTCACGCTTTTGGATCACTTCTGAAAGACAGCAGTGCAAATCAGTGGGATGAGTGATTTATAAAAAAGGTATCTTATTTCCGAAGATAAGTTTGTATCGCTCGCAAATTTTTGGCGCTGCTCATTGGATAAATCAGAACGTGAAGCTAATGTTTTTAAGACAATGGTTCTATAAATGCTTTTAGTTAAGGAATCCAATAAGAAATTTAAACTTTTTACGTCGGTGCGGTTTTTTAAACTTTCTAAAACAAATTCGGACATAACATTCTTTAAATAATAATCATTTATTAAAATATCTAAGGACTCTTCTGATTTAAAACGAGCTAATAAAATAACCGCCTGCTTTGAAAAGGGATAGCTCTGAACGTAATTTTTGACGATAGGTAAAGTTATATCTTCAGTATGACCTGCAAGAGCAGCTATTCCTGCTTCCCTTACTGTCGCGTAGGGGCTCTTTAAAGCTATTTTGATGAGTTTAAGAACGCGAGCTTCTGGGCGGGAGGAAAGTGCCGTGACGGCAGATTCTTGTTCAGTCTGAAAGTTTCTTTTTAAGGAATTCTCGATCATATCCAAGACAAGGGGACCGTTTTTATTTTTTAAAGCGCCTAAGACCATCGATCGAAGCATGCGGTTTCCTGCGCCATAAATTTTTTTAAGTAGTGGAAGCGCTCTGTCCTCAGGCATCTCTGATAACAACTTGGTGATGGTGAGAGCATGAGGAGATTTATCTAAGAGCCGACGATTGTTGAGAATAGGTTCTATAGTATCAAAGTCAAAGCCGTCCAAGGATTTAATAGCTTCGTTAACTACGCCAACCTCTTCTGAATTGATATCTTTTTGGAGCTCCTTCAAAGAGCGCCTGTTTTTTGCCGAAGTAATTTTAATCTTAGGTCGAGTTGTATTTTGGGCTTCTTTTATTTTTTCTTTAATATTTTCATAACTCATTCCAGATTTTCGAAGAGACTTGAGGTAACGTCGAAGAACTTTGTCTTTCTTCTTGCGATCATGCACGTGACGAGAAATTTGGTGCAAAGTCTGAAGTGGTGAAAGCATTTCTCGGACGTGGCGAAAGACCGCATCTGTATCACCCCGATCAAAAGCTAAGGCCACTTCATGGCCCCAGACCCACGGCTTCGTAGACTGAGGGTTCGCGAGTTCAGGGGCACCGTAATTTTCTTTGAGTAGAGGATCGGTAATTATAGCCCCACCAAAATCCACGGCAGTCCCTTGATCCGTCATTTGCTTGTAACCAAAATTATCAATATAAATTTCCTTAGGTACCGGAAGCCGATCAGCTCGGCCGGTGTGAGCCTGACGAACGTAAAAACCAGCTGGGATTTCTTGGGAGTTCTCTTTTAAAATATTAAAAGGCAGTCTAAAAACCGCATAGGTTTCTACCGTTTCAAAGGGAAGCCCTTTCATTTCAAAAAGTTTTTGAATGGCCATCTGTCGAGTTGTTTCCGCGATGGCTTCCCCAAAGCTCATCAGGCCATCACTGTGATCCCTTATTCTTAGACTATTAATTTTATTGAAATCACCAAATGTCAGTCTGTAAAGCTCTCTTTGTTTATCAACATTGTCGACCGAATGATCTCCGTAGCCAAAGCCTTTGATATCGACCATTCCAATGGTCTTTTTATTTTGAGAATCCCGGACTTCCAATTGAGCTGACCTATGCCAGCCTTCAGGTCGAAAAGCCTCTTTGACTTCGTCACCCTCGATGGGAACAGGAGTATTACGGATATTATTAAGCCGTGATTGCTGTGAACCTATGTAAGAAAGATTGGTTTCTAACCATCTATTGATTTCTAGGTCGGTTAAGCTTTCGATCTCAGGGAAATCACGCCTTAAGGCTTCGTAGTTAGCCCAAGCCACTTGAGCCCCTTTTATTTTTCGAGCATATTCAAAACGAAGACCTGGCGGATGGTCCGCATGACTTTGCGGCCGTAATATTTCGTCAGCATGGGCGAAGGTATTCAAAAGTAAAAATAAGAAAATAAATTTTAATCTCATATCTTATATCTCTAACTTTAATGTGCGAACACCGATGAACAATTTAAACCTTGCGATGCATTTTTATTTTTGCGGGTAGAGATGTATTCATAAAGAACCACGGAACCACCGAAAGCTCCCAAGGCGAGATGGGCTTTGAAATCTCCACTGATCGCTTTCACCACAAGGTAGTTCTGTGCAGCTCCCAGTGCAATGGATAGGATTTTAACGATGAATGAAATTTTATTTTGTTTCAATTCGATCTCTTCGGGAGTCGAGGCTTTTACTTTAACTTTTTCTTCGATCATTTTGCGAGTTAAAAGAGCGTCCACAAAGTTGGAAAATGTGTATTCGATATTGGCGAAAGTATAATGAGCTCCAGCCCATTTGCTACTTTTATTCGATGAAGTTTCAGGCTTTGGAAAAAGAAGATCGATGCCAGTAGCTGCAGCCAGGAAGAAAACTTCGATCAAAGCGCTTTTTGCTATGCGATTTTTTAAACTGTCTTCCACTAAACCAGCGGGCTTTTCATCCTTCAAATTTTTAATGTTTTCTTCATAGATGTTCTGAAGCTCGCTGCTCTTTTTAATGTCGGCCCGGCTCCAACCGGTGTAAGTTAAAAAGCTTCCAATGGAATCAAAGTTAGCTCGGTAGAAACCTGAAAGAATTGCAAGTAAGACTCCTCGTACTGCGATTTGAGTCATATCAATGTTACCATCCGTTGAAATATTTCCAGCGGTGAAAGAAACAACAGTGGATGTTATGCCCAGAACAGTCGTCACAATCGTTACATTTTTTCCTGACTTCAGTGGATGGCGAAAAGCTTCTTTCAGATCATTGGCGACTCGAGGAATATTTAAGGCCATATAGCCGTAGGCTTTTTGTGATTTATTTTTTAGAGGTTGCCAGAAGCGAGTATCAAGACTGTGGCGAATCTCATTGTAGATATCCGCGCTGAGCATGAATAAAGTATTGCCGGAAGAAATCTCTGACTCTGTAATTTCTGAAGCCGGTTTGGGATCTGAAATTTCGAGGCTAATTGGCGGTAAAGATTTGGCTTCTTCGAGAGAAATTTGAAGTTTCAAATCCTCTGGATTCTCTATGAAAATTTGATTCTCATTTTTCTTCTCTTGGGATTGCGAATAGGCTTGTGGTGTAGCCAATATAAGAGCCAAAAAAACTGTAAAAACTTTGGACACTGGAAAAAAATGGGCACCTCTTAACTTTGTGATAACAAAGCAAAAGGGCGAAGAGGCTCTTAAGATCAGTCTTAGGGCGAATGGCTTTGACATAACTTAGTGGAAAGCAAGATAAAGTCCAATTTGGAATCCCTGAATTATGGCCTGTTTGTTGCTATAAGTATTTTTGTATTTTCATCAGAGTTTTAATTTTTAAAGGAATTTTTATGAAACTAAAAATGATTTTGGCTTTAAGTTTAATCTTTTCTCAAGAAATTTTCGCTGCAGCTCCTGTTAACGATTCTGCAACAATGATCGTTCTTTCCGAAACACTATATTCAAAACCACCTACATATGATCGTTTCTACAAACTTCAATACGAATCTTCGGGAATCAGTGCGAAAATTGAAGAGTTAAAATATAAGCTCATGAGAATGAGAGACGAAAATGGAAGTCCTCTCGATCCAAATAAGATTTCGGAGCAAACTTGTTATATCGATACTCAGCATTTGGTTAACGGCGAATTTGTCCCTGGCCATCATACAGAAGTCTTTGTCTTCTATCACAGCAAAAGTGGCAAAGATTTTAAATCGGCTATCTTTTGCGGTCAAAAAAGTTATGGGGGCGGCACGATGTTAAAATCATCTGATGCTTTTGGCGGATAATAAATCGTATTTAAAAAGTAACGGATATTGTCACCTGTAGATGAGTTCGACAGGAATATTGAGAACAATTGATTTAAATAAAGAGGTTTTTATGAAAGTTCTATTATCTTTGGTTCTAACATTTGTTGCACAAGCTTCATTAGCGATTGAAGGACCTTGTGAGAAAAAAGCAGTTAGCGTGGTTGCTTCAATCGAAAAATTGATGAATCCTCAAATTGGTAAGCTCCAGTTTAAATCACAGACGATTTTACCAGCCTCAACTCAAGTTTCCAATGTAAAGGTGCTCGTGCAATTCTCTGATCGAAGTTCAGCCATTTATGATCTTTCATTCAATGAAATAAATGGCAATTGCTTTAGACTGAATACTCTTCGAAAAGTATCTCGGTGATTGAATATTTTTTAAAATCTAGAATAATGTCCCACAATCAGTTTACCTTCAAAATTTAAAGGAGATTTTTCCATGAAAAAAGTATTTGTGATTGTTTCTTTGCTCGTATCTTCATTCAGCCAGGCTGATATTATTAAGTGCTCTTTTACCGAACCATTTATCACTACGATTTACAGCATGTCTCAATCAGCTTGGTCTGGCCCCGAAAAAATGGACACTGGATTATGCGGCTGATAATTGTTTAGCTTCATATTGTTCTGGCGTCATGTAGTCAAGTGAAGAGTGCAGTCTTTGACGGTTGTACCACACCTCGATAAA
>JAKFYD010000010.1 GCA_021731025.1 Pseudobdellovibrionaceae bacterium
TTCAACAAGTTCCGTAGACTGTTGGTGCGATGGGAAAAGAAGGCAGCCAATTACGAGGCCTGCCTCCACCTTGTGTCTGCAGTCATTGCTTTTAAAGCAGCCGGTGTTTTCGGATAGGCTCTTAATATCCATTAAATCACTTGAACAATAGTCATTTTTAAATAGAATTTTAATATCACCAATAAAGTGAAGGGGAGATTCCGATGAAACGTTTAGCACCTAAGATTTCACGCTACATATTGGGTTTGATCTATTTCGTCTTCGGAGCCGCTGGTTTGTTTAACTTATTACCTCAGCCTCCGCCTGAAAGTCTGCCACCTGCACTTTCAACTTTTATGGCTGGAATTATGGCCACGGGATACTTTTTTCCTTTCTTAAAAATTACAGAAACAGTTTGTGGTTTATTGCTGTTAATTGGTGTCGCACCGGCGTTGGCTTTAATTATCTTAGCGCCAATAACACTCAATATTGTGTTGCTGCATGCCTTTGTTACGCCAGGCTTGGAAAATATGATTGTTCCCTTAATCGTTCTGATTTCCCATGTCACTGCGGCCACGGCCTATTGGCATCTTTATCGACCCTTGTTTCAGCGGCATAAATCGATTTAAGGACTCTTGTTTCCAAACCTCATTGTACAGAAAAGTGCAGATCACTTCGGCGTCAGGAAAGCCGTTCTGATAGTTTTTGCAGTATCGCAGTAAGACCTGATCAGCTTCGTGAAATGATTTTTTTGAAAGATTGTTATTAAGGGTAACAGCTTGTGTTGGAGTGCCTTTCTTCATTATATAAACTTTGCCAACTGTTTGGCAGATCCACCACCATTTGGTGTTTGTGCCATTGACACAAGCTTGAAAGGCCTCGGTATTTTGATCGCTAGTTTTGACGGGCAAACATTTCATTTCTCCGATAGCTTTTCTGCCTATATTTTCACATGAGCGATTAATTAAGTATTGAGCTTGGTTTATATTGTTAGTCATCACCTGCAAACTTTCTTTCGTGGTCATATCAACGCAGATTTGCTCGCATTGGAAATAATGGGGGAAGTCTGATTTCCCGAATGCTGTGACGGCTGTTAAAATTAGTAGGGCGCTGATTACTGTGTTCAACGATAAATTATTTCCAATATTTTTCATTTTTTAGAATTCCTTAGTAAATTAAAAATTATTTAGATGTACATGTTTTTGAAAAATCGATGGAATCAATTCTATATTCGCGCCAATTGCATGTTCCTAAGGCTTTATATCGAGCTTCTTGTAAGGCATCTTTGGTTGTAGGGCCCCAGCCAAGAGCATAAAATATTCGTCCTGCGAGGCAGGTAAAATCCATTCGAACGAAACAGGCATTTCCATTCGAAGACGGGCTTGTCATATTGAAATCTTTTATTTCATGTTGAAATGATTGACGAACAAGATTTCTGGCGGAGAAGAAAGACCCGCCAGGAGCACCGAGAATGTTAAATACTCCATGAATAGTCCCTGTCCTGGTTAAACTCATGCCGATATTCGCGTAGTCGATAAGGCCATTTTGTGAGATGTAAAATGACAATTCACTATTTGTTGCCGAGACAAATCCAATTGGCTTTATAGCTCCGTTGATGCGACCGTAAACTTTATTGTCATTTGGCTTAAAGATAAGCGGGCCTCTAACCACCTGGTAAACAACTCCACTAGCTAAAATTTCGATAGATTGAATGACTCCTTGATTATCATTTTTGATATAAACCATAGGCGACTTTGGAAACGTTTGAACATCGCCAAGCTTTAGCCAACCATCAGTAGCCAGCCATGTTCCATAAAACTTTTCGTATTCAGCGGCTTTTGCTGCGAGCGAAAATAAAAGTAAGAAAAGGGAAATTGTCATTCTCATTTGAGGACTCCTTGGATTTAGGCATCATAGTTCTAGCCAGTAAAATTTTCCTGACTTGGTTGTTGTTCCTTAAACAAAAGTTTGTTCAAATTGTCCAGGGACGAATATAGGTTTACTTGATGAAGTGTACGCTGGTAGAGAACAGTAGTCCTTCAGGATAATAATCCTTACAATTGCTAAAATTCGAAGGTTTAGTTATAACCTAACTCCATGAAAAACCCCGTTGCCGACCTGCTTAAGAATGAGTTTAGCGAACGAAAGCTGAAAAACAAAAAGTATTCGCTAAGGGCATTTTCTCGTGACCTTAAAATTAGTCCCAGCTTTCTTTCTGATATCTTAGGTAGTCGAAAAAAAATCAGCCTGGATAAAGCTCTAGAGATCACTCAGTCCATGGGGTGGAGCTGGCGTGAAACCCAAATCTTCTTTCAAACGGCTCAACTTGGAAATGTGAAATCCGGCCGAGCTAAAAAGTTTTTGAAAAGTGAATTGCGAAAAACAGAAATGTTTTATGGGCAGTTTCAAAAACTGAAACCACGACAGTTCTTCCCGATCTCGGATTGGTATTATGTAGCTCTCATGGAACTGACCGAAATCCCGGGCTTTTGTGATGAGCCGACTTGGGTCGCTAAAAGATTGGGAATAGAAGTAAAGCAGGCCGAGATCGCTTTATCGCAGCTTAAGGATGCCAAATTGATGCAAAAGAACGATCAAGGCTTATGGGTGAAATCAAAAAACAGCACCGTTCAGGATACTCCATCTGCAGAGATTCGCAAATTTCACCGTCAACATCTTGCAAACGCTGCTGAAGCCATTGAAAAGCAAGAATTTAGTAAGCGACATTTTTCGGGCGTTACCATGGCGATCGACACCGATAAACTTCCAGAGGCTGTCGAGTTGATTCGAGAATTTCGATCAAGGATGAATGCACTTCTTGAATCGGGAAATAAAAAGAACGTTTATCACTTAGCAATTCAACTTTTCCAATTGGATCATTCCTTAAGGAACTCAAAGGATTAAAAAATGGTTAAATTATTTTTTGTCATTATTTTTTATGCTCTGTCTGCTAAAGCCGGTCAAGAGATTGGCAACGGAGGCAAGTTCGCTCAATGCGCTGATGGCCAGTTCTATTCTTACGATTACATTTTAACTGTAAATAATCCTTTTGGCGAAACACGGCCTCAACCTGATTTTAAGCAAAGAGTGCAGCAGATGATCAAAAATCTTCAGCGTTTCAACGACCCTCTTGCGCTGGATTTACAGGACTATATGTCTTTGCTTTACCAACAGATTCCTGGAAAGAAATATCAATGGTTTCCGCAAAATAAGGTCCAATTTATGTGGGATCCTGACGTTGATAAGCTTTTGCCAGCACAATGTAATGTCAAAAGACAAGCCGCTTATTTCCTAACGCCGTATAAGGACATTCCTTACATAAGCTATTTTTACGATCCTCAGCTAATTGCTCAGGTTCAATCGCAAAAGTTCGGTGATATTCAAGTCTCGATGTTGTGGGTGCATGAATGGTTGTGGAACTATTTTCCAAGAAAGAATTTTTTGAAATTAGCTTATTTTAATCGATTTCTCCACTCTGGAAAAATGGATACTATAACTGCTGCGGAATACTATAAAATTAAGGCTGAATTTTTAAAATAGAATTTCCTTACAGAAACTAAGGCAGCTCAACCTGATCGCAACGAACCGAAGTTTCGGTCAGGTTCATAAAGTAAGTCGGAAATTTGCGGCACATTTTTCCGAGATCAATATGGTAAAGCGCTTTTCCCGACGGATCACCAAAGACCAACACAACCGAAGACTGATGGCGAATAATACTTTTCGCCATTTCGCCGCGGACTTGAATATTGCCAAGAATTAGAAGATCACGACCATTCTGCACAGGTTGTAGGGCCCAGTCCGTTAAATAGGTTTTTGTTTGGGTGCTATAGGCATTCCATTTCAATTGTTGAGGAGCCGTCAGCATATCCAGGCCGAAGATGACATTCCAACGAGGAACAACGGCAGTGCTTGGAGTTTCTTTCTCATAAGAGAAGGTGACTCCGAACTGAAAGTTTCCTTCAGCTGTTTTTTTCAGTTGTAGCTCTTGACCTAAGTCTGTCGAAGCGAAGGATTGGGCACCGATGAACAGGAATAAACAAAAATACTTTATCATTTGAGAACTCCAGCCTTTGGACAAAAGAATTGCATAGGAGTTTTTGGTGGGCAAGGGCAATTTGCCTAAAATCTAAGACATCCCGCTTTTAGGTCCAACACTGTTCTTAGGTCCATAGACAAAATCGATCGGTAATTATTAAATAGATAAAGGTGAGGTTGGCGTGAAAAAAATCGTATTCAGTTGTCTTATTCTATTGGGTCTCTTGAGTTGCACTCGTGAAACGTTAAAAACCACGGTGACTGTTAAACTGCCAGAATATCATGGCATTTCTGCTAAGGGAGTTAATACCCAATCCACCAATCAATTTAATGCCTCGCTGAATCCTTCCGCGGTTTCTGATATTAACTGCTACGGAATTTTCATCGGTGGCCCTGAAACCTTTATGCAGCAAAACAATTGTTCGGATGCCACTTCCAACGCGATACGTATGAAATTTGGACCGAACCGATTTTTTATTCCAGCAGGAACAGAAACCAGCATTGAAGTTCCTTCAGGGCCAGCGCGACAAATTTATCTTGTCGGATTGAAATCCCAAGGAACGGCTTGCTCCTTAATGGGGGCAAGCCAAAGTCCCGATTTTTCTAATTTGTCAGTGCCTCACATCCTGAGTGAAAAAACCTTGGATCTTCAGCCCGGTGATGTCTACGTGGATATGACCCGTTCGATTGACAGTTCGAAAACCTTCGATACTTGCAACTTTATTTCTGGTGGTGGTGGAACCGCTCCTGCCAATCTTTTCGGTAACGGTCGTGACGGGGATCTAAGTGTTACTGGGCCTGCATTTTTGAATTTTGGAACCGACAGTTACAGTGCAGATCCTGATGCCGCTCAGACGGCGGCAGTTAATTCACCGATTAATACCACGAAAAAAATATCAACTTCAAGACGGGTAACTCATATCGATAATGCCACTGGCACGGTCCTCACATTAGACAGTGGTGTCATGAACTTTGATTTAGAGTCGGGTGATGAAGTCCTTTGGTATGTTTCATCAGCATGGGGAAGTCCAAATCCTGATGATCAAGGCTGTGGAGCTGGTTCTTCACTGTTTCGAGGACGCTACGGTTTTGCGAATATAGTTTCAGTGTCTACAGGACAAACTTTGGTGCTCGATAAACCGATTACGCCAACGCCAGGTTCCATCAATAACACCAATGTTGGGCAAGCATCAGCCTCTCCGGGAGTTCCTTTCTGTCGCATTCATGTTTCAAGAGTTCCTAATTTTAACACGATTAACATAGCAGCGACACAGTCGTTGAGCTTTACCGTTTCTAATTTTACTTCACTGAACGGGGGAATCATCGCCTTCAAGGCTAACGAAATTATTATCAATTCAGGTGCGAGTTTGAACGTAAGCACTGATGGAAAAGGTTTTGCTTCAGCAACAAGTTCACAAGGTAATGGAGTTGAAGGTGTTGGTAATGTCACAGTCGCAGCCTCCAATATGAATGGTGGGGGAAGTGCTGATAGTGGTGGTGGCGGTGGAGGTTCAGCCGATGGCGGTGACAGTGGAGGAACTACTCCTGGCCTCAAGGGAATGGGAGTTAAATTCTGTTTAGGTGCTACCCCTTGTTTGCCGGCAAGAGATCAAAAAATGTTTTTCGGCGGTGGTGGCGGCGGAGCTGGTGCAGGCGCAGGTGGTACTGGTGGAGGAATTATTCTTATTCACGCTAAAAAAATCTCAGGTTCCGGGGCTATGATACTGAGTTCAAAAGGAGTCACAGGAAGTTCTGGAACTGGCGGAGGTGGCGGTGGCACAGTCAGCCTAACAGTGAAAGAGATTCCATCGACGATCACAACATCCATCTTAGCGAATGGCGGTAATGGTACCTCAGGAACTTACACCGGCGGCGGTGGCGGTGGTGGAGTGACGGAAGTGAAGTACTGTGGAGCTTTGTCAAATGTCACGAACGTGACCGCAACGGCAACAGGGGGCACTGGCTTCACCAGCGGTGGAACTGCTCCGGCGAATGCTCAAGAGATTTTGGCTGTACCATCTTTGTGTAACTAAAAGTCTAAGCAGCCTTATTCGACTGGCGAGTGGTCTCACTCGCTGCAGGCTGCATTAAATATTTTTTCACCACTTCATTGTCTGAACGCCAAATCACATTATCAATAAAGTAATGGTGAATATTGATGAACAATAAAAATGAAGCTAGAAAAGGCGAATAACCGAGAGGACCTTTTAATCCTAATTCCAAAGCGTCTAAATTTTTTGGAATGTATTCGAAGAATAAAGCACCAAGAATAAAACTTCCTAAAAGAAATCCACCAAATTTGTTGACCCAAGCCTGGCGCCATTTGACCTCGTGAAGATCTTTGATACTGTCGCTCACTTGGTTTTTCTTCAACAGCCACACAAAGGCCAGATACTGCAAGGAATGGAATAAGGGGATTAAGTAGCCAAAGCCAGGGTGACTTAAAGTCGGTAAATACCAAGCATACAAGGCCGCGTAAGCCGCAACACCAGGAGCCGAAGGCTTAACACCTTCCCTGATATACTTTTGAATGTGCATAATCACAACTAGGGCAGCAGAGAGAGCAACTCCCCAATAAGTGTACTGGAGTGTCCACGGGGGCAGTTGTAAGCTGTGATGAGGAATCCCGTAAAACTCGAAAGTTCCGTTTCCAACATGGCTTCCTAAAAAGGACATGAACCACACGGTAAAAAGATTAAATAACATCAATTTTCTTTCAGCAGCCTTATAGTAGATTTTTCTTTGGGCCGAGCTCACGATCACACAACCAAAAATTTGTTTAACGTAATGCCAGCCAACTAAGAAAAACATTCCTGTAATTATATGACCCATCAGCGCTTGATTCTGATTGAAAAGAGCAGAAACCAAAATTGCAAAAAGAATCGTTGGGGCAATCACCGCCGCAAAAAAGTAGCGTTTACTTTTTAAAATCTTTTTTCGGAAGTCACCATAGAGCAACATATAAGACGACAAAAAGTGCGGATGATTGACGATGAAGGCCAAAGTAGCTGCCGTTTGCGATACGGTAAATAAGGAAAGGGACTTATCAAAAAAGACCCAAAATCCTAAACAAAAGATGATTGATAAACCACCCATAAGAAGGACGTCCCAAGAAAGATAACTATTATTAAACGTTGGCGCTGTTTGAGTTTTCATGACCGACTCATCGGCGAAAACTAAACCAGCCTTAGGCTAATTCTCGATACACGAAAGTCGAGATCGCCCAGGCTGGATTCTCAAAATGAGAAAATTCGAATTATGGCTGTTTAACAAGCTTATAGCGGTGAGAATAAGAATGGTTTTTCACGCCCATGGTAAAAGCTGATTTATTAATTGTCAGAATAACAGCCTTTGATTCGTCCACCTCAAAAATATAACGTTCAATTTTCAACAGAACTTCGTCATTTTGGCGAGACTCCTGGAGGTGAGTCCATACGCGAAAGTCTCCGTACTCTTCGTATTTAGCCGTATCGAGGTGCTCAACGGTTGAGCGATCGTAAAGCTCAATGGCTAAATTTTGTGTTTCGCCGTTAGATTTTTTTAAAGTTAGTTGCAGTAAACCTTTTTCGTCCTTAGCTAACCTAACTTCAGTTGAGTCTTTGCACTGAGCATCAGGGCTTTGAACGACTTCATTGTCAATAAACTCACAAGATTCAACCTTGTAATTTCCTAGGTTAGCACTGAAAACTTCAGCGGCTAATGAAGGCAACGCCGCAGTTGCGATCAAAAAGAAAAGTCCTTGGCGCATTAAATTCATAAATCCTCCTTTGATTTCTAAATTTAAAAAAAAGCTTATTTCGTTTGATCAAGGATTCAATCGAAAAAATGGGGGAAAGGCTAAAAACACCCCGAGTCAGGGTCAAATTTCCTCATGGTTCTGTTGCAACCGCACAAATTCACACAAAAATCACAGGATACGAGTGGCATGTCCTGTGCTCTTGTTAGTTGGGTTACGAACTTAAAAACACCAATGTAAGGAGCTTAGAAATGGATTTACGAAATATCTTAATGGTCGGTGCCAGTCTATTGTTAATGGCGGGATGCAGCTCAAATGCACCTCGTGCTGACATTCCAGCGTCGGCAGTGCCCCAAGAAGAAATCTCAAAATTGAATAGCGATATTGAAAGTGCCATCAGCAATCACGCAGATGTATTAGCACCGAAGGATATTCAAGAGGCTCAAAAATGGGCTAAGGAAGCGCAAAAAGATTTAGCTGATAACGACAAGCAAGAAGAAATCTTGGATGATGTTCGCAAGGGCCGTGGCCATTTAGCCCGGGCGCAAAGTTTAGCTGCTGAACGCAGTCCTGCGATTCAAGGTGTTCTGGATGCTCGTCGTGCCGCGATTGCAGCTGGCGCAAGAAACTTTCCTAAGTTGAGTGAGCGTTTGAAATCTTACGATGATGATCTTCGGGATGAAGCAAGAGCCTTTGATAAAATTAAAACCGAAGAGTTTAGCAAATTCCAAAACAATTATATGGATCTTGAATTAGCTGCTGTCCAAGAAAGCCAACTGGGTAAAGCTCGCTCAACCATCCAAGCGGCTTTAGATAATAAAGCGAAAAGACGTGCTCCCCAGTCTTTGGCCCGTGCAGAAACTGATTTGAAAAATGCAGAAAACACCATCACTGCGAATCGAAAAAGCCCAGAAGGTTATTCACAAGCCGTGAATCAAGCCAATTCTTCAGCGATGTTTTTGGATGGAGTGATGGGCGAATTAAAATCACATAAAAAAATGGAAGAAAGTGCTGCTGTTGAAATCGTCCGAAAAAATATGCAAATTTCAAGTTTGCAAACAAATCTGACGACTGCCGGTGAGCAAGCTCAAAATCTAAATCAAAATTTGCAAGATCGTGATCAACAATTAGCGCAAACTAATCAGCAGTTACAAAAAGCCAATCAAGCCGTTTCGCTTCAGGAAGCTTTAGCGACAGCTCAAAAAGAATTCAACAAATCCGAAGCTGAAGTTTTCCAACAAGGAAATCGTTTGGTGGTTCGTCTTAAATCCATGAATTTTCCTACAGGAAAATCAGACCTACCAACAAAGGCTCTGCCTCTTTTGTCAAAAGTGAAAGAAGTTGCTCAATCGCTGAACTCACAAGAAGTGGTTGTTGAAGGACATACAGATTCTACCGGAAAACCAGAATTGAACCGAACTCTTTCCGAAGAGCGTGCTCAATCGGTAGCTACTTATCTACGTGAAAATGGTTTTGAAGAAGGTAAAATTGAATCTGTAGGTTACGGGTTTGAAAAACCAATCGCTACAAATAAATCAGCTCAAGGTCGTGCGCAAAATCGTCGTGTTGATATCATCATCACACCCGCTGATACAACTCCTGCAGCACCCGCTGAAAAAACATCCATGTAATTTTTCGGTTTCATTAGAAACGATTGTACCAGAAAAATTGAAGCCCGAAGCGAAATGCTCCGGGCTTTTTTTATCAAATATAAGACTTAGAATTGGCCAAGAGCTAATGGCGAGCGCATTCAGCGCAAGAAGCGTAGTAAACAGTTCCGGCTTTTTCATAGACCATGTGGATTTGACCGTCTTGACCGGCTTCGACCCAAGGATAAATAGGTGATCCCAAATTATCTACGGTCATGGTTTCCCAATTGGACGTGGGGGACATTTTTCGAGCATAAATTAACTTATTGCGTTCGCCTATGCTCACAACATGCAAGCCACCTTCGGAGTCTGTGGTTATTCTCGGCATCTGGCCCGCATCAGTGATTCCATTTCTTCCGCCCTCTTGCAATCGTTCACGAACCCAAGATCCAGAGGTATTGGTCACATAATAAAGATCGTGAAGCCCACCCGGAAATTGATTATCAAAAATAGGAGAGACTTTTTGGTAGACTAAATGAACGGCTCCATTTTTATCAACAGTAACATGATGTTTGATAGAGATGTCATCAATGTCCAGAATATTCCATTTGTTATTTTCACGGAGAGCTAGTTTCATCGAACCAACTGGCTGGCCAACAACTGAAGTGTAGCTGACGACAGGATTTCCATTGGGGAGCAAAGACATTGAAGTAAACCAGCCCGCATTTTGATTGGCATCGACAGTTTCAAAGGACCATTTGCCATTTTGCAAGTGCCCAACTTCTAAGGAGGCGTAATCCCAACCCGAATCAGGAAGTTTTGTGTGCGCCACAAACAAATTCCCATTTTTAAAACCCGAAGAGGTCCACCAACCACCACGACCCGAGCTTAAAGTTTCAAGCTTCCATTTTCCATTAACCTGCGAAGCATAACGGAGTTCTTGCTCTTCATGATCTGCATAAAAAATATGAGGCTGATCTGTAGTGTCTAAAGAAAGGCTAGGAAACCAACCTGTGTCCTTGTTACCTTTATCCACAGATTGGGCTTTCCATCCTTGATTGTTCTTATTCGTTGCATAGTACAGCTCGCTGTTTTCGCAAGAAGTGTCAGAGCAACCCGTGTAGACTAAATGTCTGTCGCCAGTTTTCGTTAATACAAGTTGGACCACGCGATTTCCTGGCGCTGCGCGGTCGACCCTTTCAATTTCAAACTTTAAAGCGGCTGAACTGCTGATTGACCACAAGATAGAAATACAAATTGCCCCGAATTTATAAAGCATAGTCCCCTCCGTAAGATGTGTGCTTTGTATTAGATCAAACGAAAGGAGAGGGGTAAAGGGAAATAGCGATTCCCATAACAACAATCATGCACTATTTTAGTTTAGAATCTAATGGAAATGAATGCATGAAATTGAAAAACTCCTTTTATCGAAGAAAAACAGAAACGGTCGCACGACAACTCCTAGGAAAAAAGCTTGTTCACCTTCACAATGGACAACGTCTTTCTGGGATTATCACCGAAACAGAAGCTTATTTAGGCTTAACGGATCGGGCCTGCCACACTTTTGGTGGACGCAAGACAGGCCGAGTGAAATCAATGTATCTTGATGGGGGACATTCCTATGTCTATCTTATTTATGGAATGTATTTTTGTTTCAATGTGGTGACACGAACAGCAGCCCATCCCGAAGCTGTATTGATTCGCGCTCTTGAGCCTGTCGAGGGAATTTCCCAGATGCAAGAATTAGCAGGTCAACAGGACATCAAGAAGTTAACGAATGGCCCAGGGAAGTTATGCCGGGCTTTGAACATCACGAAGCAGCAAGATGGCTTAAGTTTACTCGGGAAAGAAATATTTATTGAAGACCATTTAAGCATCCCTAAACAAAAAGTTATTAGTCGCTCACGAATTGGAATAGCTTCCGCGCAAGAAGCCGTCGACTGGCCGCTGAGGTTTTACATTAAAGATAATGAGTTTATCTCGAAAAAATAAAAGTTTGTTTACCAGTCGAATGTCTTGTTCGTCGGAAATAGAAATTGTTAAAATTTGAGACGTCATTGGTAGAAGCCCATCAGTTTAATCTCAAGATGAAACGACCTCCACAGCTGATCTAAAGCTCGATTCAACTTACGCTAAATTATGGGAAATTATAAAAATTTAACATCTTTAAGCTCAAATTAAAGGCATACTAAATGAGCTACCTAATTTTTTCCGGGGATGAAACGCATGGCAAAATTAAAGGGCAGTCTTTATCTGCTTATGGGCTTGATCTGCGCTCTTGTCTTCAATCAATGTTCTGGATTTAATGCAGCTCAATTCGGTTCGGTCTCTTTAGGTTCTAATATTTTCAGTTCAATTCAGTGTAAAGTTGGCGAGTCCACGAGTTTTCCTCGTCGGGCCTGGAGATTAACAGGGCCCCAATACGTTAATACAATTAAATCCATTTTTCCATCGGTCCAAACCGTAAATAATCCTTTCAAAGGCGAAGCAGCAGCAGGAGCCTTTTCAAATAACTCCAATGGATTAAATTTAGGGAAGCTTCTCACTGAAAATTTAATTGCAGAAAATGAAAAACTTGCACCTGCAGCTGCCGCAAGCTTACAGCAAACATATTCTTGTTTAAATGGAACCGTGGATAATGCATGTGCAACAACTGTTATTAAGGGACTAACCCCACATTTATTTCGAAGAGTGTTAACGGCAACCGAAATCAATTCCTACGCCCAATTCTTAGTAACGAGCGTCGCAACTTATGGAAAGCCGAACGGCATTTCGACATTTGTGCAGGGAATACTTCTTTCGCCAAATTTTCTTTTCCGTTACGAAATTGGTGACCGAACAACAGGGGTTCTGGATCCATACGAGAGAGCGGCGTTGATATCCTATTCGGCGGCAGACAATGTTCCTGATGAGGAATTGCTAGCTGCCGCTCAATCCGGAGCTTTGCAAACGCGGGAGCAAGTCAAAAATCAGTTTATTCGATTAGCTAAAAAAAGCGGTCGCTATGAATTATTTATCGATTTTTTCAGACAGTACCTTCACTATGATGCTGCAACTTCAAGAACGAAAGATGCAGCGATGTTCCCTCAATTTAATGCCAATGTTGCCCAAGCTTTGGTTAATGAAACCGATGCGCTGATTGTTGAACTTTTGAAGTCAGGTACGGGAAGCATAAAAGAATTTCTATCGACCGATATGATCATGACTCAGCAACTAACGGCCGGCTTTTACAATCAAAATCCTGGAAGCTTTCAAAATGGTGTTATATCGAAAACCCGAGACGCCAACCGAGCAGGTCTGCTAACCCAGCCCAGCTTCTTGGCGAGTGTCGGGTCTCAGGCGAGAACTAGTCCGGTGAAACTGGGTGCATTGATACGCGGATCACTGCTGTGCACTCATGTTCCAGAAGCCCCTCCGGGAATTCCACAGCTTGAGGACGTTTCCTCAACCGAATATCCGACTCAAAGAGCACGTTTAGCAGTTCACACACGGCCTGCTTGCGCCTCTTGCCACAAATATATGGACTCAATTGGTTTGGGCTTTGAAAACTTTGATGCCGTGGGAGCCATTCGAACGACAGAGAATGGTTATCCAGTGAATGACAGTGGAGCGATTTCTTACACGAACTCTGAAATCGATGGATCCTTTAATGGTGGTGCTGCTTTGGGAAGAAAATTGGCTTCTTCCGATCTGGTCAAAACCTGCTTTATGCAACGATCCTATCTGTATGTCACAGGACAAGTGAACGAAGCTGGCAGCGATTGTTTTATTCAAAATGTAAGAAGGGCATCGCAAAGTTCAGTCAATACTGATGTTGTCCAAGTGTTTGCGGAAATTTTTGCTGAATTTTTAGTATCTCCACGTTTTGGTCCTTTGGAAAACTAGTGGTAATTTTGGGGGAAGGTTTATGAGTCAACTTTTAAGACGCCGACAATTTATTCAACGGATGGGATTAACTTCGGGAGCTTTCCTACTGAATCCAATTTTAGACAGTTTGATTGGTGAAGCCTGGGGACAGGTCGCGAATAAGAAACGGCTGATCATTTATATGACGGGTGGTCATATGCCTCCTGATTGGACGGTAACGGGTGGAACTAATCCCAATTACACCTTGCCTTATATTTTTTCCCCACTTGAAGCTTATAAAAAAGAAATGCTTGTCCTGAGAAATCTTTATTGCACCGTCTATCCTAATCTCCATGGAAATCTTTACGGAACACTGAGTGGATTTCCATCGATTGGTGTGAGTGCCGGAGATAATTTTGCTTATTTGAATGCACGCCCAGGTGGTCCTAGCTTTGATACTGTTTTATCGACTGAGCTTGGTGGAGGAACCCGCCATAAAGAAATGGCGATTGGTTACACACGCCCTTCGCAAACGGGACTCGCCGAGGCTTACGATAAAATTAAGCCTACAGTGATGAATCCAAGGGATGTCTTTAACAAATTTATTTCTGGGGCCGGAGGTCAACAAGTTGATCAAACGGCTTTAAAAATGAAAAAAAGCATTTTAGATTTTGCGGCCGCTGATATTAAAAGAGCCTATCGCGGTTTAGCTAGTCCCGAAAAAGATAAATTCACTCAATTTTTAACGAACGTCGAAGATCTGGGTAGTCGGATCAATATTTCAGGGCCAACTTCTCCTGAATGTGGAAACGGGTATACCTTACCTTCACGAGGGATTGGACCTGGTGGTCAAAATTATCCTACGGCTGAATTTGGTGGCGATCCCAACAATCTTCCATGGTGGGGCGGCAATGGCTTTTGTGGGAACGAATATTTGCATGCGGAAATGGCGGCCTTAGCTGTGGGATGTGGAATTACTCGCCACGTAACATTTGTTTCTGCATATCACGAAGCTCATCAATTTTATCCTGACATCGGCGTCAATGTCGATATTCACGAGCAAATTTGTCATGTGCTGGATAAAACGGCCTATCGAGACGCAACCGCTATCCAACGTGGTAAAGAAATCTTGAAATTTCACGCCAGTGTTGTGGCAAAAATGTACGACAAATTGAAAAAAACTCCTGAAGGAAATGGCACAGCTGCTGATAATACACTGATCTTGTGGTTCAGCGATGTGGGTGGAGTGCATCACTATGGTCATTGGGGCTACACGGGAATCCTCTTAGGAAATGCCGGTGGAGCTATTCGTACGGGAGCATCTCATAGCTTTGGTGACGGGGATTACTTCACCAAAAACAGTAAGTACACTATGAACCAACTTTACTTCACCATAGCGAAAGCCATGGGAAGTAATATGAAACAAGTTGGTGATGGCACTAATGTTGGAAATTCTGTTATTCCGGGAATTTTGACTTAATCAAAAAAGAGAGCGTATGAAGCGCTCTCACATTAATCTTCGCTTGAAAAATAAAAATATTTTACAGTTCAGTGGAAATCGAATAGGTTGCGGCCATGAAGAAGCAGCCTCTTGGATTTTTATCCTTTATTTTTTCTCTCTGTTTCGTAAGCCAAACTTTATTTGCAAAAGCCTCTGACCAAATCAAAATTGATGTTTTGCAAACTGTTCGCGAAACTCAATTGCAAATCAATGCTGACAATTTCACTGCAGAAGCTTGTGCGGGAGTTCTAAAAACACATCTTGAAAAAATACAGAGTCTTCGGGGAGAGCATTTAGATATTCCTCGTCTAAAAAATAATTCCGAAGCGCTTTTGGCCGAAAGTTGGCAGCTGCGTTTATCACTTCAACAAAAGTTAAAGGTCTTTCATCAAGGGCAGCAGCCTCCACTAGATTGCGTTCAAAGCGCCCGAAAATTTCTAAATATCCAACGTGACATCGAAGATTATGTTGGCCAACTTTGGCAAGCTGATCCGGCTTCAAGAAAAGCTGACTTGAAAATGGCTTTACGTCAGAGCTTTCCTCACACGCTCGTCAACTCTCGCTACAATGATTTTAAGTTTCCAGAAGGACTTAAATCGGGTGACATCTTAATGAGCCGGGGACGAAGTTTCGTCAGCGCCGCTATTGCTCGCAGTAGTGAATCCGAAGGACAGTTTAGCCATTTAAGTCTTATCTATATCGACGAGAAAACTGGAAAAATTTATACCATTGAATCTCACATCGAGACCGGCGTTTTGATTCGCCCTTTAGAGTTCCATTTTCAGTACAAGAATTTGCGCGAAGTTATTTATCGCTATCCTGATGAACAAATGGCTCGCTTGGCAGCAAAATCCATTTACGATTTGGCTCGCAAGTATAAAGAGCCAGACACTTGGCCTTACGATTTTGAAAGAAATATGGATGATGACTCAGCTATGGATTGTACCGAGATTGTTCGCACGGGATTTAAGATTGCCTCCAATAACAAAATTCGCTTTCCAATGTACACAACAAAGCTCCCCAAAAATCTGATGCCTTTTGTTTACAGTATTGGAGTAAAAACAGACATCAGCTTTTCCCCAGAGGACATCGAGATCGATCCACGGGT
Source organism: Pseudobdellovibrionaceae bacterium (assembly GCA_021731025.1). Taxonomy (GTDB): domain Bacteria; phylum Bdellovibrionota; class Bdellovibrionia; order Bdellovibrionales; family Bdellovibrionaceae; genus UBA5009. Next base: position 15,795 of record JAKFYD010000010.1, read on the forward strand.
CGAGATGATTGCCGAGTGGCGGGATTTCACTCAACTTCAGGATATGCGCTCTAAGAATCAGATCCTCAGTTCCATTTTTGATTGGATGCAAGATCAAAATTACTCTCTGAAATTCACCTTATCGAATGTCGTGTCCCGCAATGGAGCTTGGCATTTGCGCCATTGGCCTTTCTACCTTCTTCGTGATCGTATCCCTATCACGATGCCTAAAGAATTTATAGGTGCTGGCATGGCTCTCGAGGACGCTGGAGAAATGATCCAGGAAAGATTCGAAATCAAATCAAAAAGACTTCAGCGTCAGCGCGGTTATCCATTAACTTCAAGCGAAGTCTATTCTTTGGTTGAAGTGGTTCGCCAAGAAGATTGGCAGCTCTATTTGGAAGGTTCCTATAAGAATTCTGAGTTAGGGAATCTCTCCTGGCCCTTCCATGAAATTCTACGTTCTTACTAAGGCTGGACTATAGCCCCACGCCTTTGGGGCAGTCTCTAGATAATATCAAAACAAGCCGAAAACTCACTGTGGAAGATTTTTATCTTAATGAAGCTATTGGTTTTTTAATTGCGAGCAATCTGATTCTTTTTGCTTTGAACTATTTTATTGGCAAAAAGTTGCGGCGACAGCATCGCAAATTCAAAAAACTTTTAGATATAGTTCCTTGCACCATTTCTTGGGTATCCTCGGATTTAAAATATGTTGCTGTTAATCGGCGTTTGGCAAAGATGATTGGTCTGCCGCCAAAGGAATTTACGGGGAAAAGCATTGGCTTTCGTGATGGCGGTGACAACGAATATCTTCGTTTTGTCAGATCAGTTTTTGAGAGCACCGAAGACCAAGTTAATTTCGAATTTACGGTGGAAACCCAGCAGGGCCCGCGCGAAATTTTGTGCATCGCTAACAAAGTGGACGACGGAAAAGAGGCCACCATTATCGGTGTCGATGTGACTCGACAAAAGCAGACTGAAAGATCTTTGGTGGCATCCGCACGATTTGCAACTTTGGGGGAAATGGCGGGGGCCATTGGGCACGAAATTAATAACCCCTTAACTTTGATCGTTAATGACAATGAAGAACTGCGTTTAATGCTCGAAGAAAAAAGTTTTGACCGCGAAAAAGCCAAAGAGCTTATTGCCCGCATTGACCGAACATCAATGCGAATATCAAAAATTGTAAAAGGTTTAAAATCTTTTGCAAGGGATGGAAGCAATGATCCTTTTGATTCCGTATCGACCAAGACCATCATCGATGAAAGTTTAGAACTGTGCAGTCAAAAATTTAAAGCCAACGCCGTCGAGTTAATCGTTGAAGATTCCGTAGAATCCATGAGCTTCGAATGCCAGAAAATTCAGATCATTCAAGTTTTGCTCAACCTCCTGAACAATGCCTTCGACGCCGTGAAAGATTCAGCAAATCCTTGGGTCAAGCTGCAGGTCCATGGTGACGCAAAAACAATTACTTTTATGGTCAGTGATTCTGGTGAAGGAATTCCCGAAGATGTGCAAAAGAAAATATTCCAGCCGTTTTTTACAACCAAAGAAATTGGCTTGGGAACGGGCATGGGACTCAGTATTTCTAAGGGGATCGTTGAAAAACATCGCGGGAAGATATCTTTAGATTCGAAATCTAAAAATACTTGTTTTGTAATCACTTTTCCTTGTAAGCAGCAAGCAAAGAAAGCGGCCTAGAAAATTCGGATTAAGCTTTTTTATTAAGAGCAAAATTTCCCACCATCGCTTCACAGTAAACCATGCCGTAAATGGATTTGAAGGGGACAGTGATCCCTTGAAGTCCACTTAAGCTGTAGTTCTGAATATTTTCAGGGGTAATCAGCAGGCTTTCGTGAATCTCTAAAGTTGCTTTGGGCATCAGTCCGGTCATTTTGCTCATAATTCCGGAAGTTAAATATTCCAAAACTTGATCTTTATCTTTTTTTAAGGCTCGAGTAAAATAATTCAGAAGATCATTATCAGTTCCAAAAGCCATCCATGTTTTTAAGGCGCCCATGGACATACGAACCGCAACAACGGATCGATCATGAAAATCATCACCACTTTTTTTGGCCAATGGGTTTTGTCGGACCATCTCCAGTTTAAACATCTCGTTAAAATAATTTTCAGTCGCCGTTAAAAACACATTAAAAATATGAACAGGGACTCGCTGATCAATGGGACCTAATTTAATTTGTTCGCGAACCACCTTCAGCAAATCGTTCACCTTGAAGGGTTTTTCAATCATGGTCAGATACAGGTACATATCGGGTAGACTGGCATCAGGGTATGCTGTCACAACAATAATGGGTGTTTTTGCATTGAGATCGCCGCGTTTAACCGCTTGGATAACTTCCTGACCGGTTCTTTTGGGCATGTTCAGATCAGTGATGATGCAATCGAATTTTTGATTTCTTAATTTTTGAGTCGCTTCTAATCCATCTTTGGCTTCCATGATGCGAAATTCATCATGAGCGTCACTCAAGGTCTTTAATTTCTCGGTGATTAAAGAGCGAATTTCATCTTCATCATCAACAATAAGTAACCAGTGTTTTTTTCGTTCACTGTTTTTGTCAGCAGTCATGAAATCAGAATAACTTAATTTCTAGCTAAGTCCAGTTGAACTAGCCTTTGGGATAAGGCTAGTTACTAAAAATTTTAGCTTTCTGGATCTACAGGGTTTTCGATCTTGTACTGCACATTGGGATCCAAATTGAGCTCTTCAAAGCTGTAGATGATTAAAGTTCCTCCAGGAATTCGAGCTTTACAATAATCAGGAGTGGTACGAACTAAAGTCAGCTTTGTTTGCCCTTCATCGCTCGCTGTTTCAATCCTGAAATTGTTCTTATCGGTGCAGCCTCCCGAGTTCACTTGAAAAGCAATTCCGCCGCTTCCGATCGTGTAATTAAAAATTTTTTCGATCTTTGCGCCGTTGTTCAATTCTGATTCCATCTGCCAGGTTTGTGCATCGACTTGAACACCGACAATCAGAATCAGCCAAATAATGAAATTTCTTGATGCAAAAAAATTTTCCACATTTCCTCCATGATTTGCGTTTTAAATTTTAAGACGCTACAAATGCAAACAAAATCTGCATATTCAATGCCATACGAGAACGAATTGACCTGAGATGATGAGGAATGTGTGACTTTTTGCCGAAGTTATGTGACAAAAACGAACGACAATAAATCATTATAACTTTTTTACGTCGAGAGCAAAAATGTTTCGCAGGACCACACAAACACTCTTTCTTTTTTTAGGAATATTATTTTTGCTTGTCGGTGTTGTGGGAATTGTAGTTCCTTTATTGCCTACGACGCCATTCTTGCTCTTGGCGGCCTTTTGTTTTGATCGGGGCTCGCCTTATTTTCATTCGTGGTTGTTGAACCACCCCTTATTCGGTCCGCCCATACTGGACTGGAAAAAACATCGAGCCATCAGGACCGAGTATAAAATTATAGCTTCTTCGATGATGGCTGTTTCTGTTTACTTCATTGGTGTTAACGAGCGAATTCCCGTGGTGGGAAAGCTCAGCTTTGCTGTCTTCATTATCGCTATGAATGTTTACATCTGGACACGCAATCGTGCCCCTTGAGTCACTTTATCTGACTTTTAATCCATTCAGAATTGAATGAAATGTGTTTGATAGCGCCACGAAAATCGTAGGTGTAAGTTAAATGAAATTGCCCATTTTGTGAGCGAATAATTGCAGGGTAAGAGCAATCAACTCCATTTTCAAAATCCCATATTTTTTTAAATTCTTTTCCATCTTTGGAATAAGCCAGGCTTAAAATATTCCGTGCTTGGTAACTGTCATTGTAAACAATCAAAACAGTCCCATCTTCCATCGCCACTGAATCAATGCCAGCGTCGGGATTAGGAAGATTGGTTGGCTCGGTTTCGCTCCACTGATTAAGTTTAAAATTAAATTTAGCGACGCCAATATTAACGTGTTTGTTCATTCTCATATAGGCAAACAGCTCTTCGGGCTTTGGCATGACGACACTGGGTTGGATTTGATCATTGCCGTAAATCTTTCGGCATTCCTCTTCGATGATTTTTCCAGCTTTGTGTTTGATCGTGCAAGTGTAACCATTGTGTGAAGTGAGCTCATGGTAAAGTGGAAGAACGAAGCGATTGTTATCTAACTTAATCGGTTTGTTTTTAGCCAGGTTACCCATAAATGACTTGAAGGGTTTGGCTTTACTCCATGTTTTTCCAAAGTCTTTTGAAATTTTATAGTCGACGTGAGCAGCGCTCCAGCCATTGAAAAACATCATTGGCGTGTAGAAAAGCCAAAGGATGTTCTCGCTATCTAAATACAAAACGGCATTGCCTAAGGAGCGGTAATTAAAAAATGAATTCGGTTTTTTTTCCTGGCGGGCGACCGCAACGGCAGGAGTTTCCCAGAGGCCATCGATTTGTGACGAGTGTTTTGAACAGTAGATCTGCACGTCAGTGGCTTTTTCAGCTGTTCCTGCATACCAGCAGCTCAATAAGGAGCCATCCGGTAGATCAACTACAGTTGAGCCATGATTTGCGGGGAAAAGCCCAGGCGCAGAGACAAAGGCCTCGTGGTAAATAGCCTGGTCCTTCGCATTAACCTGGAAGAACACCAAGAATGAAAAGATAAATAATGCAGACTTCAAGGTGCCTCCTGCGCTTCGTTACAGACTAAGGTCAGGCTCGGGATCGCGCACAATTTCAATGAGGGCATTGAGCGCATCTGTCACCGTAAAAATACCCAAGAATTGGTCGTTCTCATCGTTAACGATGACACTACCTATCTTATTCTTAGACATTTCAAAAGCGACATCGGCTAATGTCATATCGCTGCTTACGGTAAAAGGATCCTTAACCATGATATCAGCAGCATGAACCTTCATTTTTTGTTTAGCATTCAGATTCGAAACCACTCGCAGATCGCGATCGCTGATTATGCCAATGACTTTGTTATCTTTAAGAATCGGCAGATGGCGAATCCCATTGTCCTTCATCAAGGAACTTAACTTATCAATCGGATCTTCTTCCGAAGCGGTGATTGGATTTGGTGTTGTAAATTCTTCGACTGAAACATGCAGGTGAGTCATAAAAATCCCCCTGGTTAAAGATAAATGCCTATAGATATAAGCCTGTGTAAAAGGTATCAGCCTTATTTTTTCAGTCAACTTGAATTCAGGCTAACCAACGAGACGAGTCACTTTCCTAATGGGAATTGCGGATGAGCTTGCCTAGGAATATAACAGAATTCATCTCAGGAGAACTTTATGGTTCGACTTGTCAGCTTATTTTTTATTTTAATTCCAATAAATGCAGTTGCATTAAAAATTCATTCAGCTTCGGAATGCCCCCAGCTTGCCGGTCATTACATGGATTCGGTCCAGCAACTGAGAATCATCAGATCCCACGAAATTTCAGGGGGACGGTCTTACACTTTTAGCCCCGGGGCTAGGCCAATGATGGCCGACGGTTTAGGAATTGAAGACAAGGTCGAAATTTTAATTCGCATTTCTCCGTAAAAATTATTTTTTAATTTTTAAACTGCGAACAAATTTTTCGATGAGCTGTCGGTGATTTTGCTTTTCGTCATCAATGGACTGAACCACCAGTCTTTCGTATTTTTTATTTCGTGTTAACACCCAGCCTCGGATATGAATTTTTTCGGATAAGGATTCGTTAACGACGGTATTTTCGCAGGTGATGCCGCGGAATTCGCCCATCTTTAAAGGCGAAATTGTAAAAGGCTTATCAACTTTGACGACTTCGCTTTCTTTGCAGAAAGATTCAGCTTTTTCTTTTTTGAACGAATCTTCATTTTTGTAATTCACAATATGAACGAAAACGCGAGCGTTTTGAGTTCTATCTTTACCATCATTGTAGTGGAAAACGGCAGAAGTGTTAAAGTAGCCTCCAAAACGAAAACCTAATTTTTTAGAATCGCTGCTAAATGGAAGCGATTCTTCCGGCGGAGCAACAATGGGCTTGTAAACAATCGTCGTCAGGCTTCGCAAAATATTTTCGCCTAACATTTTTTCGAAGTCTTCAGGATAATTTCCTATAGCACCCACGGTGTAATTTTGATCACCGGTAAAATAGGTGAACTCTTTGAAAGTCCTTCCATTGACATCAATCTTTCTTTGGCCAACGAAAACTTTGAGGCCGTTGGATTCGCCCTCTTGAATTTTTAAGGATTTATCGTCTTTATTTTGCAGTCGGTATTGTTTTAAAGAATTCTCGTAGGCCTGTGCGTAAATAAGGGGCTGAACAAAGGCGCCGGAAGTGTCGGTGAAGACAATCGTTGGTGATCCATCCCAAGAAAACAGAGTCGGGGGGATCATCGCTAAGCTGTAACTGGGGAAAAAAATATGATAAGGGGAAGTGCGATTTTGAGTTTTATTTTTTCCATCATTAATTATTCGCATCAATTCGGGTTTGTCTTTGAGACACGCTAAATCAGGATCCTGAGTGACTTTGTCTGTAAATTTAAAGCCGACCTTTTCGGCTTCTTGCAAAGACTTAAGAGCGGATTCGCTTTGTTGTTGTAAGCATTGGTAGCAGGCTAAGTTGTAGCAACCAACGGCATCCATCATCTGGCAGGCTTTCCCCGAGTAACTGAGAGCCGCCTTTAAATCATTCAACTTTAAACGTTTAAGATAACCAGCCTGAGTGCACGAGTAGGCATGAAAATTTTTGTCACAGTTTTCTTCAAATAGGCTTGATGCTTTGGCCCAATTTTTTTCTTCAAGTGCTGCATGAGCTAAGGTGTAACAAGCAATATAACTGCCTTTGTCGCAGAATTCTTTCATTTCTTCTGAAGTGATTGGGCTCTCCGTGGAATTTTGCAAGTCTGTGCTATTAGATGTTGATGAAACTTTAGGGGAAGTCGAACAAGCTAAACAAAAAAATAATGGGAAGAAGAAGAGATTTTTTATTTTCATTGTTTGCCCTTAGTTTGCTTTTCTTGAATGAGGTAACGAAGCCCAACGATAATTCCTAAATTATCACCCGATTCCCCGGAACGACTTGAAAAAGAATATGTGTAACGAAGGTCGGCGACAACGCTGTAAGGTTCACGAATCCATAAATCATAAGCAATAGAAATATCAGCACCACTTTCGGAAGGATCATGGGCCGAAGTTTCAAAACTTAAATCTGATCCGAGTTGTTTTGAAACGATGTGGGGGTCGCCCAAAGGATAGCTGGATGAAAAAGCAATCGCCGCTGACCAGTAATTATCCAGCCAGTAGCGATAACCCATTGTGATCTGTAAGTTTTGAATTTGTTCCGAAAGCAGGTTATCAGCGTCCTCGCGAAAATAAACTTTATTAAAATAGTTGATGCATATTTCAACATTACCGCGTTGATTCGCATCTCCTTGAGCCATTAACGAAAAACCAGCAAAGCGGGGAATGGGGTCAGGCTTATTGGGCGAGTTTCGATAGAGAGTCTGAGCCAAGTAATGTCCAAAGACTCCGTGAACGTTTCCCTCTTTAGGGGTGTAAGCCCCAGCCGACAGACTGAAAATAGTTATAAAAATTAAAGTTATAGCTTTCATTTTTCGATTCTGCTAACCATAGAAGCAGTCTGGTCATAATACAATTGGTGATGCAACCTTGAAACACAGATTCTTTTACTTTTTGGTTCTGGGGCTTTTCTTTTTAGGAATCACATTTCCTGGGCCCTCTTGGGCTCGCAGAAAGCCAACTCAAGATCCTTTCGCAGCATCGGAAGTTGCCGAAGTGATAAGCGCAGATAAATCCGCTAAAGACAGATTCATTGCAAAAAACATCGAGATCTCAGAATGGTTCGACAACGTGGCCGAGGGTCTGGATTTATTTTTGATCGGTCGGAAGGTAACGAAGCGAAAAAATGAAACCCAGGTTTTACTGGGGAGTTCAGTTTTTGTTAAAGAGCGTGAAGGGACCGAGACAACAGCCGAGCTTGATGTTAATCTTCGCTTACCCAATGTTGAAGATTACTGGCAGCTGAAGTTCACTTCCTATGATGCGAATCAGGATCGTCGGATTATCCAAAGAGGAACTTTTCGTAGGACTCCACGGCAAAGGAATTACGGAGCGACCTTAGCTCTGTTTCGAAACTTGGGGAAGGTCAGAACTTCATTTCAACCGCGCGCAGCTTTGCAAGACGGTCTTAAGGTTTCACACAGTTTAGTTTTTGAAAGTGTCGCAGAGACGGATAAGTATAAGCTCAACCCTAAACTCGAATTCTTCGCGAATGCCAACGAAGGAGCCGGTACTTATCTCGCTATTAACTTTCATTTTAATATCAATGACACTTTTACTCTGACACCAGTTAACGATGCCGAGTACAAAGATAAACTTCACACATTGGTGGTAACTAACGGGATGGTTCTGGGTCACAAACTGACAGAATTTAAATCCCTGGCTTACAATTTATTTTTTGAATCGACAAATAGGGACGAGTATCATTTGGAAGGTTACACAACGTCTGTAACTTGGGCCGAAGTCATTTACCGCAATGTTTTAAGTTACAGCATCAGTCCTTCAGTTTCCTTTGCAAAACCTCAATCATTTGTCGCAACGCCGGGAATTGTATTCCGAGTTGAGCTCCAATTTTAAGTAATCCGAGTTTCAACGTGGGACGCGATTGCATAAATCAAAAGTTCACGATCGATAGGCTTTGTCAGATGGTCATTGCAACCGGCATTTAATGATCGATCTTTTTCTTCTTTCAGCGCATGGGCCGTCAATGCGATGATAGGGCCGCGATAATTCTTATTTCGAAGTTCTCTTGTGGCTGATAAGCCGTCCATCACGGGCATTTGAATGTCCATAAGGATCACATCGAATCGATCTTTGAGTGCGCATTCGATGCCCACTTTTCCGTTCTCGGCCGTTGTGACCTCTGCACCTGCACTGGTGAGGTAACGATTCATCAGGAACTGATTGTCTGGCGAATCTTCGACGACAAGAACTTTTGTTCCTTGAAGAAGTTCTTCAGCTATTTTGCTCTTAATTTTTATAGAGGGCGAATCCGTGATCAGCTCGGCGCGAAATGAAAACTCGAAGCGACTGCCTTTGTTGAGATGACTCTCGACAAGTCTTAGATCTCCATCCATCGCGTTCGCGAGAGCCTTCGATAAGACTAAACCTAATCCAGTCCCCCCAAATCGCCGGGTCATTGATGAATCAGCCTGCGAAAAGGGTTTAAACAGTCTTAATTTATCTTGATCGCTCATGCCGATGCCAGTGTCGATGACCTCGAAGAGGATTCGAACTTGGTCCGCACTCACCACTTTGGTTTCAAACTCGACGCTCACAGAACCTGTCGATGTAAACTTAACGGCGTTACTAACCAAGTTAAGCAGAACTTGGCGAATTCTTGTGATATCTGCCTTAATCAGTTCTGGAACATTCGACTTAAGTCGAAAGGCAAATTTCAAACCTTTATTTTCGACCATAGGTCGAAGCCAGTTGGCAACTTCCTGGAATAATCCCGGTAACGAAACTTCAATCAATTCCGTTTCTATTTTCCCGGCTTCAACTTTTGAAAGATCTAAAATGTCATTGATCAAGCTCGAAAGCTGATCACCGTTTCGAGCAATAGCATCAGCAAAGCTCAATCGTTCTTCAGTTGGAAGCTGTTGATCTTTAATTAAACCTGCAAAACCGACGATGGCCGCCAGGGGAGTGCGAATTTCATGGCTCATATTTGCCAAAAATATTGATTTAGCTTCGTTCGCCTCATCCGCAATCTTTTTCGACCATTCAAGATCTTCGAGAATTGTTTTTAATTCGAACTGTTTTCGCCGCGACGACAGTGCGGTGCGAATGATGGTGATCAAGGTTGCTAAACGAATTGGCCTCTCTAAAAGAGTTACATTTTGAAGATAAGTTACAATCGTTTCTAAGCGCTCATTAGATTCGATCGAGGAATTGTCGCCGGCAGTGACCGTAATGATCGGAAGATCAGACCACTGAGCTTGCGCTTCTACTTTCTCCCGCAATTGCTTAAGTAATGACGTGCTCAAACATTCTTCGGAGATGATGATAGCGCCGGCGTTCAGCATGGATTCAGTGAGGTCTTTAAAATCCGCTACAGCTCTTGCTGAAAACCCTGCGTTCGAAAGAATATTGACGGTGAGTTCTCCATCTTTTCGAGTGGCTGTGTAAACAAGGACTTCAAGCTGAGGAAAATTCTGTTCACTTTTTTTCATCATTTAATTTCATAAGTTCTGACGAAGACCCCATGTAGGTGGGGACACCCGTCAGCACGCCCTGGAATTGGGACAATGGTTCGCCAATTTCGATTCTGCCTTTGCGAAGCATAAGCTCGCGAATGGTGTCTTCATGCGCGCCGGAGCGTTTTTTAAGGACTGAAATTGCTTTACGAATTCGACCTTTCATTTCGAAAAATCGCATATGAATTGCTGAATCTGCAATGTAGCTGACATTAATTCCTACATCGTGCTGACCCATTAACCCATGTTGAGAAGAAATTAAAATAGTGACGATACCCATTTGATTTAAGTAGCTCAGCAACTCATGCAGTTGCGCCACCAACGAGCGTTGTTCGGGCATTGCGATCATGTAACCGTTAAGGCTATCGATAACGATAATTTTTGATTTATCTTTTTCAACCGCATTCCTTACTCGATGAGCAAATTCACCGGCAGAGATTTCGGCAGGATCTATTTGCTGGACCGAGAGCAAGTTGGACTCAATCCACTTAGTGACCGGCATATTCAAAGATTCAGAGCGATCAATAAAAGTATCTAAGATTTCATCGAAGATGAAGAAGCTTGATTTTTCTCCGCGGCCAGCAGCTGCACAAGCAAACAGAGTTGCGATACTTGATTTCCCAGCGCCGGCGGGGCCAACAATCAAATTGCTACTGCCTTGATCAAGTCCGCCACCAAGAAGAGCGTCGAGTCCCTCGAGCCCGCTGCTGACTTGAGTTCGTTTAAAAGAAGGCTTGTGTTCAGCAGCAATAAGTCGGGGAAAAACGACGAGTCCACCCTTTTTTAAAACAAAATCATGGTAGCCGCTTCGAAAGTGCACGCCGCGAAGTTTTGCAATTCGCAGACGGCGTCGATCGATTCCATATTCGGGTGAACTTTGTTCCAGAGTAATAACTCCATGAGCAAGACTTTGCGGCTGAAGATCCGAGCTTGAGGAAGTCAGATCATCGATAAGTAAAACGGTGCAGTGTTTATTAATAAAAAATTGTTTAAGTCCCAGGATCTGCCGACGGTAACGCAAAGGATCTCTGGCAAGAAGGCGCATTTCCGAAAGAGAATCAAAGACGACTCGAAGTGGTTTTGTGCGATCGACTTCGTCGATTAAACTTTTAGTGGCTTGCCCTAATTCTACTTCGGAAGGGTGAAAAAAAGTGTATTGCCCATCGGGCATCAGGGTGTCTTCAGAGACGGAGAGTTCATGAAGATTAATGTTATCAAGTGTCCAGCCGTGGGAAGCAGCTACTTCACTAAGTTCAATTTTTGTTTCTGATAAAGTGACATAAAGACCGGGCTCGCCATTTTTAACACCTTCAAGAAGAAACTGAAGGGCTAAAGTTGTTTTTCCACTTCCAGGATTTCCTTCCAAAAGATAAACCCGATTTGCGGGAAGTCCCCCGTCCAAAATATCATCAAGTCCAGAGACGCCAGTTTTAATACGCTTTGCGAGTTCAGGATGTTCCATAATTTCCACCTGTGAATTTGGACGAGAGTAGCATATTTTTTTAAGAGTGATGAGCTAAAAAGTGTAGGGTTTTGAGAGGGAAACGGGATTTATAAGTTACTTTAATCCTACGGGTATGGGTTTGGGGCAAATTTGTACATAATTAATTCCTACATGTATTTATTTTAGCTTTTAGCCTCGTACTGCGGCGACCTCTCGGGGAAGCCATTCATGGATGGGTTCGGCCGTGTACCCTAACAGTTTGAGTTTTTCCACATTCATAAACCAATCATTTTTAATTCCGTAAGGCGAAGGCTCCGCTTTAGGATTTTGGTCGATAGCTAAGTTGGCTGGAATCTCAAGTTCCTTTTCTATGAGCGAGACCAAATCTTTAAGTACGATGGGCTTATAGGATGCGGCGTTGATTGGACCTTGGATTTTTTGAGTAGCAAGAAAGCTTAGCACTGAAGCTGCATCGTCTGAACTGATCAGTGATATCTTGGCATTGATGTTAGGAAAATAAATTGGTTCATGATTTCGAATTTTTTCGATATGAAACTGAAAACGTTTTGTATAGTCATCGGCACCAGCAACAATGGGAAATCGCACTGCAGTGACTGGTAAAGATTTATTTTTAAAAAAAGTGGCTTCACATTGTCTTTTGGCTTCGGCATAGTTTTGATCTTTATCAACGATTTCTGTGAACTCATAATTTAACGGATCGAAAGCTTCTTCTTTTATATGGCTGCCAAGATCATAGACGGATTGGCTTGATGTAAAAATATAGTACGAAGTTCTGTCACGGAAAATTTCAATGGCTGATCGAGCTTGGTGGGCATCAAAACAAACTTGATCATAGATCAAATCCCAAGATCTACGGTTTAGGGTTCTTTTGAGAGCCTCGTGATCATCGCGATCGCAGAGGATGCGCTCAACTCGATTACTGAATCCATCATCAAGATTTCCGCGGTTCAAGAGAGCCACTTCATGGCCTAAGCTTAATAAATTTTTTGTTAACTTTTTACCAAAGAATCGATTTCCACCGATAATGAGAATTTTCATAATTTCCTAAGATTGAATTTTTTCTTTAACTTAAATAGGGTTAAGGCTTCTCTGGGAAAATTGCTAGTTATTGACGCAACTATTCCTCTGCAAAATTGATATTCTTCTTATGGTTTTCAAACTATAGCTGCATTGAGGTGTTTATGAAACCAATGTCTGTGATTGCAATTTTAAGTCTAATTCTTGTTTTTAATTTGTTGAGCTCTTTATCCTTCGCAGAAGATCGAACCTGCGGTTGGCACCGATCCCGTTCGACCCAATGTATAGGGGTAGAGATTTTGAAGAGTCGTCCTTACGCAGGTCCGTTGGTCTACAATCAGTCACCTTACTCTCTCGAGCATACAGCCTATGACGAGATCCTTATTCGCATTTCCGGAACATCCCCAGGTAAATATTATTTTGGAGAAAAAGGCGGGCAGACTGTTTTTGGGTTTTCGAGCCCGAGTGAGTTTAGCACCGCGATCACGTCACCCAACCTTGCAGCTTTGACAGATATCATAGGTCCTCCTGGAAAAATCTATTACGGCTATGTCCGAGATGAAATGCCCATTCAAAAAAGTAGCGAACTGTGGAAAGTATTGTCTGAAGCCGATGCTCAGAAAAAAACTCTTCAGGTAACGAACGAAATCATTGCCAGTGAAGTTATCATGGGTGTGTTTGATCAAGATAAGATGTTGCGATGTCACCATGAAGTGCATGTGGCTTTAAGACCGGTTCAGATTAGTGGAGTTAATTTGTCTTATAAAAAAAAATCTGATCATTCTTTTGCGGCTTTTAATATCAAACACGGTATTGAGCTTGAAGCTTGCGAAAAACTTCTGAAAAGTTGGTAGAGTAGGGAAGTCACTGTCAGGTGGCATTGACTGACTGATCACACTATGGCTATCGAGAATATTCCCAGCAGAATTCATTTTTTTATTCATCCACTGCCGCTATCTGCTGTCCTTGCAATGGCACTGAATGATCATTGGCTTAAGTATCGATTTGCTAACGCGATAATGGGGAAGCTCAGTGATTTCTGTGGAATTTTTTATTTGCCGATTTTTCTTCTCGCCATATTGATGGTAATCGATGAACTTTTTAGTTTAAAACGATTTCGCGTGAACCCAAGCTCGGTAACTGCTGCGATTGCATTTACGGATTTTTTACTTATCTTAGTTAAGTTGTCAGCGCCGAGTGCGCGCTTGATTGAAGATTTTTTCAATCAATATCTGTTTCGAATTCAATTGGTTCAAGATCCTACGGATCTTTTCGCGCTGGTCGTAAATCCACTGACTTATTTGTATTTAAGAAACTACTGGGTTTGCTCGAAGCTCACCTGACACAGGAAAGCTCCACCCTCTGTGCAAGTATAAACCTGT
>JAKFYD010000036.1 GCA_021731025.1 Pseudobdellovibrionaceae bacterium
TTTGCTGTGGTCTTCTGCCCGAAAAAGGTTTAGCTTTCGCCCTAAAGGTATTGGATTGAAACGGGCGAGCCGTACCCGCGGCAATTCTTGGAGTTTTGCGGGATCACGCCCAGCTTCCTGAAGAGCTCATGGATAAAATGGGCCGCTTGCTGACTCCAGAAATTACAAATACTCGCCAGGAAATTGTCGGGCGAATTCAGTTAAAGGAAATGCACTGAATGTTTTTGCAAAAAACCATTCGAAAAAAGACAGTCGTTGAAGGTTTGGGAATTCATTCAGGCCAAGTTTGCCGTCTGACTTTTTGTCCCGCTCCTTCAAACACGGGTGTTTACTTCATCCGCTCTGATTTGCCTTCGCGACCTTCCTTAAAAGTTTCTGCACGCTCTGTTGATGCCACCAGTTACCAAACCACAATTTCTGGCCCCGAATTTTCCGTGGCCACCATCGAACATTGTCTGTCGGCACTTTCTGCTCTGAGAATTGATAATTTATTCATTGAACTGGATGGACCTGAAATTCCCATTGGCGATGGCAGTGCCCAAGGATTTTTAAATGCATTGATGGCGGTGGGTTTGCTCGAGCAGGATCAACCGCGAAATTACTGCTATGTCACTGAGCCCATTTATTTTTCCGAAGGGGAAAAACACGCCTACGTGGTTCCCTACCATGGTTTGCGTTTGACGGTGACGATTGATTTTCCCCACGCAGCTATCGGTAAACAAAAAATTGATTTAGACATCAATGACACTTCTTTTGCTCGAGAAATTGCTTCGGCGCGAACTTTCGGTTTTTTGAAAGACGTCGAAGATCTTAAGGCCCGGGGTTTAGCTAAAGGTGGAAGTTTGCAGAACGCCATCGTACTGGATGACCGCGGGATCATGAATCCAGAAGGCTTGCGCTTTGTTGATGAGTTTGTTCGTCATAAAGCTTTGGATGCCTTGGGGGATTTGGTGACTCTCGAAATGCCATTAATGGGGCACGTAGTTCTCTTTAAAGCGGGCCATGACATTATGAATAAACTGGTTCGAAAAATCCTCGATTCTCCTCAGTGCTATCGTTTCGTCGAACTTGGTGCCGATATCTCCGAAGAGACAGCTAGATATTCGTCGTGGAAAGTCCCTGGTTCCTAGAGTTTTATCTCTTTGACCTTTTCTTTGCTCGAGTTCAATCTTGACGTCAGACCTAAATTTTTGAATAAGCTACAGCGTCGAAATCAAAATTAGATTTAAGGAGCATTTATGATTATCGGGGTTCCGAAGGAAATTAAGATCAGTGAAAATCGGGTAGGCATGACTGAAGCTGGCGTACGTCAACTGGTCAAAGAAGGACACAAAATTTTTGTCGAAAAAGATGCCGGACTGGGTTCAGGTATTTCCAACGGAGAATACGAAAAAGCTGGGGCGACAATTTTAGACACCAAAAAAGAAGTCTACGCTAAAGCCGACATGATCATGAAAGTGAAGGAGCCTCTTCCTGACGAATACGATTTGATGCGCGAAAACCAAATCATCTACACTTATTTGCATTTAGCTGCGGAACCAAAATTGACCAAAGTTTTGTGTGAGCGAAAAGTAAAAGCCATCGCCTATGAAACTATTCAACCCGCTGATGGTTCGTTGCCCCTGTTGATTCCCATGTCTGAAGTTGCTGGTCGCATGGCCACACAAATCGGTGCTTTCTATTTGCAAAAAGATCATGGCGGAAAAGGGATCTTGTTAGGCGGAGTCACAGGAGTGCGTCCAGCGAAAGTCACCATTATCGGTGGTGGAGTTGTTGGAACCAACGCTGCAAAAATGGCTGTGGGTTTGGGTGCTGCAGTGACCGTGCTGGATGTAAACACTAAACGTTTAGAATATCTTGATGATATTTTCCAAGGTCGTTGCATGACTTTATTTTCGAACACGAAAAATATAGAAGAATCGGTCCGCGATTCTGATTTATTGATCGGTGGAGTTTTGATCACGGGTCATAAGGCGCCAACTTTAGTTTCTAAAGAAATGATTTCTTCCATGAGCAAAGGTTCCGTCGTGGTCGACGTTGCTGTTGATCAAGGGGGCTGTATCGAAACTTGTCGCCCCACTTCACATCAAACTCCCACTTATGAAATTGATGGAGTCATCCATTACTGCGTTCCGAATATGCCTGGGGTTGTTCCACGAACATCGACGTATGCACTGACAAATGTGACCTTAAGATATGCATCCATGTTAGCAGCTATGGGCGTTGAAGAAGCTATCGCAAAAGATAAGGCTTTGATGAAAGGCCTGAATGTTTACAATGGTGGAGTTTGTTACGAGCCCGTCGCTCGTGATTTGCATATGGAATACAAAGCGTACAAACCTATTTAAGGCTCTCGAAACGAAAGTTTCCCCAATCTTCCGTACGGAGCACTCTCTTCTTCTGCTGAGAAAAATTCAGTAGAGTTAAAGGATGAGGGTGCTTGTACCGGCGCCACCTTGCAGAGATGATGGCCCATTGAAGTTTTGGTATTCGACGGATCAGTTCCGGCGAACTGGAGGTTCTGCTTCCATGATGGCCAACAACCAAAGCTTTGACATTATCAGGAACTCGCAGCGACCAAATTTTTTCTTCTTCCTGCCGGGAATCCCCAGGGATAAGCCAATTCTTAAAAAGGAAAACCTGCGATTGAGCATTGCTAATATCAGGCAGCTGTCCTTGCTCTTTTTTTAATGGAAAGATCAATTTGATTTCGGGATGAGGAGGGTCTTGGCAAAACGGGAAATGGGCTAAGAGCTTCATTTTTTTAAAAGCAGCGGTGCCCAGCGGATCCTGTCGTCGGCAAACTCGGGACCAATTCGCCAGGTGCTTTAATCCTGAAAGGTGATCAAAATCCCAATGGGAAATATAAAGTTCATTTTGTTTATCGCGGCAAAGTTGTTTGATTTTTCGAAGCGGGAAAAATTCACCACCCACATCAAAGTGATAACATGTGGTTAAAGTATTGTAAGTGATCCACTGTCCTTGACCGACGTTCCAAATGACAAAGGAATCATCAAAGTGATGAGCATCTTTAAGTTGAGTCGGGGACAAAAAAATCCACAGGAACAAAATCAGCAACATAGAGTTTTTCCTTAGGTCGATTTTCGCCAGTAGTGAACTTGGTAAAAGTGAAATAAAAAATGCAATCCAAAGAGATAGATCCAAAAGAAATCAAGTTTAAGTTCTCGAGACGTGTAAGCTGAAAACACTTCATTCGATTGAGCCAACAGTAAGGTGAAAACTCGTGCGACTTCATCGAACAGAAAGGAAAGGCTTGGGAAAAGCACAATGATAAAACTTAAAGGGAAAAGAATAAATACAATGACAGGTCCTAAAACGAGATTGCACAGTATGCCAAGGGGATGGCCATTGCCAAAAGCCCAAAGCCATGGAAATAAAATTCCCGAAATTAAAAATTGGCTCAGCAAAATTTTTTTTAGACTCGAGTGAGAGTAAAAAAAGAAGGAGCTCAGGCTTAGGGCCAAAGCCGCTGTCCAACTCAATAAAAAAGAAACTGATTTCCCCAGCTCTGGAAATAAAACCAAAAGTAAAAAGCCGGTCAGAAACTGAATTTGGTCTTCACGTAAGTTCAAAAAGAATGAACGGGAAAGCATCATTTGAGTCACAGAGCGGGTGCCTGGAGCTTGGAAGCCCGTCACAAAATTATAAAAAAGCAGCAATGGAATATGGCAAAATTGTGGTCCTTTTATCAGTCGCAAAATTTTCTCTAAAAATAAAAAGTGGCCTCCGCTGACAACAAATAAATGGATCAAGCTCTGTTGTTTTAATGGCTCACTCAGTTCGTGGTTTCCTAAAGAAGTGCCGCAAAGCAAAGAACTGTGGATCATTTTAAAGTCCAAATTCTTTGAAGCCAGGTTTTCACAGGATATTTGAAGAGAAAAACTGATTTCTGAAAAAAAATTTAGCAAATTCCATGAGCTCAGGGTGCTAAGCAAAAATAGAAATGGGGTAATTATCATCACTTTCAAGGGGTTAGCAATTTTTGAGCTTTCAAGGTTTCTAAAATAAGCTGAAATTATCAAATTTCGAAGACGAAAAGCGCATTTTAAGATCTGTCATAGAAAATTTTTTGTCCTTAAGGGGGTATTAAAAAAACAAAGTAAAATCGATAATTTAAGCCATGTTTATTTCTTCAGCAAAGAGGTGAAAGCCTTGATTTTTAATAAGTCTAAGGTCGAGAGACAAGACATCTTAACAATTTCTGTGGATAACTCGACTCTATTGCCAGATCTCAAGCTGTGTCATAACCTGAATATATCCAAGGAGTGGAAAAAATGAAGTCGTTCTATCATCACTATGCCTTAATTTCTGTCATCGCATTATCCTTATTAACATCTTCAATTTCCCACGGATTAAAGAGTCCCGGAGATGGCCTAAACAAGGATGAGTTGATGAAAGAACTCATGGGGCCAACGAAAGGAAAAGATGATCTCACTTTATATTCAGAGATTGTCGCTTTCTATCAATCCAATGATCAGCGAAGATTAAAGCATCGATTGCAGTCGCTGATGAGTCAATTTCCACAAAGTCATTTTATAGATAATGCACTTTACCTTGCTGGAAGACAGAGCATGGAAAATCGCAATTATCCTGAAGCCATCAAATACTTTCAAAAAGTGATTAAAGATTATCCACAAAGTAACCGCATGGTTTCGGCCGAATTTGCGAAAGCCATGACTTATAAAAAAATGAACTTGGTCCCTCAGTCGAAGAGTGTCTTAAAAGACATTAAAAAAAGATTTCCTGGGAGTCCCGAATCTTACCGCGCTGAAAGCGAAATGAAATTAGCAAGGTAAGCGGCGTGAATAAAAGAAAACTTTACCATCCCTTAGTGCTTCTCCTTGTATTAAGTTTATCCGGTGCCGTGTCGTGGGCGCAGGATGATGAATTTAACCTGGGGGATACTCCCAGCAAAAACGGAAATGGCAGTGATCTGAATCTTCCCGGAGAAGCGGAATTAACTCCAGGTCCCGAACCTGAATTGGATGATGGCGGTAAAAGCGCAAAATCAGAACCTGTGGCTCCAGCTCCGACGCCACCACCTGTTGTGCCGAAGCCGCAGCCCCCAGCTGCGCCAACTCAAGACATAGCTATTCCCGAAACTTTGCCTCCGCAAGCTCCGCCGGCTGAAGTCAGTCCTAATATTATCAGTGGAACGAACAGCGATCCTGATTTCAAAAAGGAAGAGCGCTTCAATTCGATTTATAAAAAATTTAATCAACATCCCACTAGCGTCGAGCAATGGGAAAAAGTTGTGGGCCAACGATCCAGCGAAGCTTACGTGATTCAGAAAAATGACACTTTGTGGGATTTATCAAAGACGCTTTTTGATGATCCTAACTATTGGCCGAAAATTTGGTCTCTTAATAAAGAGAGTATTTACAATCCTCATCAAATTAATCCCAAACTTCACTTAACATTTTATCCAGGAACTAAATCTCAACCACCAACCTTGGGGCTAACGGAAAAACCTGTTCCTGAGGCGCCAGTTGAAATCGCAAAGAATGAAACCGAAGGGCCTCTGGCTGTCCCACCTCTCGAGGAAGATTCAACACCGAAACCCCGCGTTCGTGTTCCTGTCTTAAAAAAAATTCCGCGCAGTCTTCCCGAGTATGGAGTGGTGGGCATCGAAAAACCTACATTGACGGTTGAAACTAAACTCAAAAAGAAACCTTCACCATTTGTCGCTTTGCCTTATTACATCACTGATAAAGAGCTTGGTGATGTCGGACAAATTAAAGAAACGGAAATTGGTTCGAGCTCTGCTTTTGAATTCCAATATGTCTTTGTCGAAGTTCAAGATCCAAATCAAAAAGTGTACACCGTCGTTAAAGAAAATCCTTCGATCTCTTTGGGTTTACTGAGTTCGGCCTCGCACATTGAAGTGCAAGGGGAGATTGAAATCCTTAACAAAGTCGACGACAGCGCGAATCTTTATCGCGCTCTTGTTAAAAAAACTTTGCTGCGAGTTGAAGTGGGAGCAAAATTAATCCCTGGTTCTTTGCCAATAATAGACACCACTTCAGCGCCTGAAAAATCGGCTTCATCCGCAGTGATCATTGGAGGTCAGTACGGTAAAACTAATATTTACTATTCCGCAAATTCCGTTGTCTTTCTGAATCAAGGAAGCAGTCAGGGTTACAGCGCGGGGGATGTCTTGCCCGTTTACGCCACTTATAAAAATCGCAATGAAAAATCTTCGGCGACCATGAATGAACGAAAAATCGGTTCTGTAAAAATTGTTAAGGTCTATGATTCAGTGTCGACGGCTTATGTTTTAAATTCCATGGAAGATATCCAGCAGGGCGATATGGTGGGTTCGACCTCGAAATTCAGTGGTGAGGTTTCATCGGCAGCGCCTTCGCCTTCTACGGAAGAATCTTTGGATGACGAGTTGAGCAGCGAATCTTTGGATTCGGCACCGACCACCGAGCAGCCAGAGGCCGCCCCCGAAGAAGAACTTAATCCCGAAGATGAATTGACCTTGTAGACGTTCTTCGTCTGGAAAAATTTTTTAACAGCGAAAGCTTTTAGCTCTTTGAGGTTTTGTTTTTGCTGACAGCCCAGTTATGAATTCTCACTGGGCTTTGCTTAAACTTCTTGAAAAAATTAATTTTAAAACAGCTTTGAATATAGATCCCTTGCATTCTCTTCTTAGAGAACAGTCCTTCTGCTCTTGGGATCATATTGAAGAGGTTTTTTTTCGTGATGGATGGTTTCTCTCAGAAAAAAAAGAAACCCTCAAAAAAAATTGGCTTCAGGAATTGGAAAAAATCAAAGCTGATCTTGATGATGGCATTCAGTTCATCTGTTGGAACGATCCTGATTACCCCCAAAGTTTTCTCAGGTTGTTAAACCCGCCTTTGATTTTCTCGCTGTTGGGAAAGAAGTGTTGGCAGGATCGTCCTTGTATTTCTATTGTTGGCAGTCGAGAACCTCATCCTTATTCGGTTTCCTGGATGAAGACAGAATTAAGGGCCTTCTTGAAGATGTTTCCGTTAAGTGTCGTCAGTGGGGGCGCTCGGGGAGTCGACTTTATGGCTCATTCTTTAAGTTTGGATTTAGCTCAGCCGACCTTAGTGATTTTACCTTCCGGTGTTAAGAATCTTTATCCGACGTCCTTAAATAAATCTTTACCGGCCATTCTTGAAGCGGGCGGTGGAGTGCTCAGTGAATACGATTCGAGCTTCGAAGTTCGAAAGCATTTGTTCCAACATCGCAACCGATTGATTGCCGCCATGAATCATGCACTGCTGATTGTCGAAGCTAAAAAACAAAGTGGAACAATGATGACAGCGCAATTGGCTCTTGAAATGTCGAAGCCGGTTTGGGTAGTCCCTGGCCACCCCTTGATGAATTCGTTTGCTGGCAGCCTTGAATTGATGATTCTCGGGGGGCAAATGGTCAGAAACAGGGAAGATCTTAAAATATTTTTTGAATGTGAGCTGATTTCTTAAACGCCATTTTCTGTAACGAGGGGCATGGCCTTTATTTATTCTTATCGTTACGTTTATTCAAATAAAGGACATGTCCACATAAAAAAGTGAAAAATAATGAAAAAAGTCTTTGAAAAAAAATCCCTCTTCGACAACCATAAGTCTATGGGAGGGGCGATGTGGTCACGGATGACCGCGGTGGTATGGATGCTACTGCATCGCTCGCTTTTTTTGGATTCTTCACTTCGAACTTTTGTTTAATAAATAAGCGCAAATAATTCCAAAAATTACATTAGGTGTCCAGATCGCTAAAGGCGGATTCACTTGTCCATTGCGTGCCATACCTTCGAGTACAATGTACAGCACCCAATACAAGATGATAACGCCTAAGCACATGATAAGACCGCCTGCTTTTTGTTGTCGGCGATTCGTTTGGATACCTAGTGCAACACCCAAGAGAGCGAATACGAAACACAAGACAGCGATAGCCCATCGCTTATGAAGTTCTGTTTGAAAAGTTCTGCGATCTTCGACTTTAAGATTCGGTGTCTTCAATAACTGAAGAAGATCTTTCAGCGTCATACTCTGCGGAGATTTTTCTTTTTCTTCGAGTCTTATCGGATCGACCAACTGAATGTCGTAAGTCTCAAATTTGATTTTTGTGTGCGTCTTGGACTTTCGGTGGATGTCGCCGTTCTTCAATCTTAACAGAGTGCTGTGACCCGGATTCTTGGCATCGGGAATCACTTCGCCTTCTTTCGCAATGATGGTGAGTGGGTTTTCATTGTCGCGCTCATTGTAAATAAAAACATCTTTTAAGCGCCCATGTTCCGAGTCCACATCATTCGCGTAAACAACCAGATCAAAAAATCCTTCAGAAAAAGTACCGGCTTTAATTGTCGCTGCAGCTTTCGAATTCCCCAGACGAGTGTAAAGCACTTCAAATTGGCGATTTCCCCAAGGGGCAATCTCAAAAGAGGTTTGTGCCGATATTAAGGCAACAATCAAACTCAACACAGCCGCCGGAGTCGCCAAGGTGACCATCGATAGGCCTGAAGATTTAAAAGCAATGATCTCTGAATCTTGACTGAGCCGAGAGTAAGTCAAAATGACAGCGAACAATAAACTCATCGGAAAGAGCACAGGCAGCAGCGAAATACAGATATAACCCACGATCTCGGCAATGGTCCACAGATCGACTCCGTGAACGAGAGCGAATTCCGTCAGGCGTAAGACCTGAAACATCAAGATAATAAGAATAAAAACGATAAGGCCCAGGATAAAACTGGGTAAGGTTTCAAAAAATATGTACTGGATCGTTTTTTTTCCACGAATCATCTTCTCTATACTCTTTGGTCGGACCGAGTTATGTCTAGACCTTTTCAAAGGTATTTGACCCAGGCCCAGTCATCTTCAAAAATAAGATATGAACAAGATTCTTTTAATTTACGATGACTACTCCGAACTCACGACCGTTGAATTTTCCCTAAAAAAAGTAGGATTCGATGTTGTGGCTATCAGCAGCGAATTTTCCACTCAGGAAAAACTGCTGTCTTTTAATCCTGAAATCGTGATTGCTTATGGGCGAGGTCCTAAAATGACGACCATAGGTGTCGGTAAACGATTAAAAGACATGGGACGATGGGGAGGGAAAGCGATTTTAATTTTCCCTCAGGGAATGAAGCCGGATCCTCAAGATTTGATTCGCACTCGGATGGATCTCTTGCTGGAAGCACCCGTTCCGACCGTAAGATTAATCCAAATTTTAGCGAAGATGACCAATCAAGACGATCAGGTATTGGTCGAGAAATTAATCAAAGCTGCGGCGACGGAAGCGACAGAGGCTGCAGGCTCTTCGTCGACGGCAAAATCAAAAAGCGAAACAAAGGCCGACAGTGTTTTTGTAAGCGGAAAACTAGAGCCCGGCGAAGAAACACACACCGTCATTGGAGCCCATGAAATATCGGATAAAATATCTGCCGATGGGCCATCCTTTGAGATGAACCTTGAGGTTGAAAAGTTAGGAGAAGATTCCTCTTCCAGAAGCGCTAAAAGTCAGCAGTTTGTCCTGAATCCCGAGGCCGAAACAATCGAGTCTGACACCGATTCTGAAAACTCAGTTACGCCTTTTTCATTAGGTAACGAGCCCTTAAAAAAGACTGAGGGGAAGGCTCCCACAGGGCCTGATTTTAAAAAGGAAATCGAAGAGGCGAAAAAGGATTTAGCCGAGCGTACCAAAAAGTATTTCCAATTTACGAAACAATTAACTTTAAGGGGAAAATCCAGCTTACAAAGGGCTGATGTGCGCTTAGCGCAAAAAAACTTAAATTCAGAATGGGATCCAACTGAAGCTGAAGAGCAAGACGATTTGCGAAGAAATTTCGTAAAAGCTCTCTTTAAGAAATGATTTGATAGCAAATAAAATACGGTCTAAGTTAATTTCGATTTACCGAGGAGGTCTCGTATGGGAACAAACACAACAGCTGTTACTGACACTTCATTTGATTCTGAAGTTTTAAAATCGACCGTGCCTGTGTTGGTGGATTTCTGGGCAGAATGGTGTGGTCCTTGCCGCTCGCTTTCTCCGAAGTTGGAAGAAGTCGCTCAAGAGTTAGGTGAAAAAGTTAAGATCGTGAAAGTTAACGTGGATGAAAATCAAATGACTCCCCAAAAATATGGAGTGCGTGGAATTCCTGCGATGCTTTTATTTAAATCGGGATCAGAAGTTGGCCAGCTCGTTGGCAATCACCCAAAAGATGCTATACTCGATTTTTTAAACAAAAATATCTAGACTCTCCTAAAACTTTAAATCTCTGCGTTCTCCTCCCTCGGGCTCCCTGCGACGTCCAGGAGGACGCCTCAGTCGCCCTCAGTCGTGCGGCCTTGATCTTTAAAGTTTTAGGAGAGTCTCTAGTATTTTAGTGGCCTGTTTTTACTTTAAGTTTGTAGATGCCTTTTGATCTGCAAATATTTTCTGCAGTTGCGGTTGAACAACTCATGCTTCCGCAGTTTACAGCAATAACTTGGTTATCTTTGTTGTTGTCTCTCATTTCTTTTTTCCAGTCAGCGCAGGCTTTTTTCCAGTTGGCTCGAGCGTCTTTCAGAAGTGGAGCTGCATCTCCAAGAATTTCCTCGTCGCCTTGAGTGATTTCGTATTTGGGAAGTGCGACCTCGTTGAGTTTACCTTTTTTGATAATTATCGCGCCGTCGGATTCTTTGCCGACACCGGTCTCTTCTTGGGGTGTGTTAGGAGTAATGTCTTTAACATTAACATCCACGGTTTGCGCGGTAGCAGAAACAGTGGCGATAAATATCAAGGATAAAAAAGTTTTTGTAAGCATAGAGCCTCCTGGGCTGTAGGCTCAAAATTTAGAACAAGTATCTTCTGAAAGCAACGCTCGAAACGAGGCCTAAGCCAGCCATTGTCGTTAGCATACTTGAGCCGCCGTAGCTCAGTAGGGGTAAAGGAACTCCGACAATAGGAAGGAGCCCGATGACCATACCCACATTGACGAACATATGCCAAAAAACATAGCAGAGAACGCCAATGCACAGAAGTGCTCCAAATTTATCCCGCGCATTCAGGGCAATTCGAATAATAAAGTAGAACAGAGAGCAAAATAAACCCATGGTGAGGAGACTACCGACGAAGCCATGCTCTTCACTGAGAACGCTGTAAATAAAATCAGTATGACGCTCGGGTAAAAACTCGAGTTGAGATTGAGTGCCCTTACGGAAGCCTTTGCCAAAAAATTGTCCACTGCCCACCGCAATGCGAGATTGGATAGAATTGTAGCCTGTGCCTCGAGGATCATTTGTTGGGGAAAGGAAAGTGAGGATACGATTTTTTTGATAGTCTCTGAGCCCATAATTCCAAGCGCCCCAAAGACCAAAGAGACCAATAATCAAGGCACCGATGATGATTCTTTTTTTAACTCGCGTGAACAATATAATGCTGCCGCCGATGGCTCCCAACATCATTGCCGTTCCTAAATCCGGTTGTTCAACGATCAGTGCAAAGGGAACTAACAGAATAGCCAATGGAATGACAAGTTCTCGAAAGCCCATGCCTCCATTTAAAGTATTTCGGTTGGCCAAAATTTTTGCGAGCAAAACAATTAAGGCCAACTTCATAGTTTCGGAAGGTTGGTAGCGGAAAAACCCAAAATCAATCCATCGCTGGGCGCCAAGAGCCACCTTTCCAAAAAGGGTGACGTACACAATGGCTAAAAAATTAAGAGCATAAACGACATAGGCCAAACGACTAACAATGGCGTAATCAACCATCGTAATGGTGAAAAAAATGCTCCACCCAACAAAGAGCCAAATGATTTGATTCATGAAAAGAGTTTCAACTTCTTTGGAGTTTGGTCCATGAGTCGCGCTGTAAAGGTTAATTAATCCAATAAAGTTCAAACAAAAAATAATAATGATTAAGCTCCAGTCAATACGACGAAAAGCTGTTCTCTCTTCTAAGTGTAAAGATAAATCCATCAGTAAAACCTATTCACTTTCAATCTCTTGTTCGACTGGAGGTGCAGGAGCAGCAACCGCACGCAGAGTTTTTTTATTTTTTAGAGCTTCAGCAACAATATCTGGATGGTATTTGCGATGGAATGCTTCGATGACATCACGAACAACGGGAGCCGCTCCACCAGCGCCGCTGCAACTGTGTTCGGCCAAGACGGCCACGGTAATTTCTGGTTTTTCCGGAGGAGAAAATGCAACGAACCACCCATGATGGCGCATATGCATTGGGCGAGTGTTGCACTTCACATGAATTTGATCGGCCGAAAATCCCATGACCTGAGTCGTTCCTGTTTTTCCCGCCATTTGAAACCCGGGAATCTTCCACATGCGAGCTGTTCCACGCTCTCCATTGGCGACTCTTCGAAGTCCTTCTTTGACGACCTGAAAAGTTTTTTGATCGATTTGAACTCCATTTTTTTGTTTTTCGGTCAGATCCCGAAGTAAGGTTGGAAAATTTTCTCGGATGACCTTTCCATCTTGATTGATCACTTTTTGAACCACATAGGGTTTGTAGACTTTGCCCTCGGTGCCGATGGTGTTGTAAGCAACAGCCATTTGCAGCGGAGTCACGTTCACGAAACCTTGTCCAATGGCGGTGCTGAGGTTTTCTCCCCCTTGCCATTCCTCTCCATAGGTCGCTTTTTTCCAAGCCGAGTTTGGCAAATTGCCGGCGACTTCGCGATCAATTTCAATTCCTGTTTTGCTGCCAATCCCCAGTGTCGAAATGTAATCGTACATACGATCAACACCCAAAGCGATTCCCATCTTGTAGAAAAATACATTCGAACTTCGCTCGAGAGCTTCCAACACGGTGATGTTACCGTAACTGCCTCGCTGATGATCATGATAAGGACGTTTACCAAAATAAAACACACCGGGCGCATTCACCAGTGTGGATGGGCCAATGATTTTTTCTTGCAAAGCCGCCAAAGCCACAAAAGGTTTAAAAGTTGAACCCGGAGAATTGTGATCTTGAATCACTTTGTTCCGCAAAGGTTTGTGTTGATCATTGATCAGTTGATTCCAGTATTGAGCTGTTGGCCCCACCGAAAAGGCATTGGGATCATAACTGGGAGAGCTCAGCCAAGCTAAAATTTGGCCATCCGATTTCATGGCGACCACGGCGCCGATCCTCTGTAAAGTGACCATGGATTTGTAAGCGGCCTCTTGGATATCGCGATCGATTGTCAAAACCGTGTTATTCCCATGACTAGCTTCTTGGTCTTTAATTTTTTCTCCGTAAACATTAGGAGTGCTGGTCACAGTGTCGCGTCCGTGAGCATCGACCTGAATAAAGCTAATTCCATCAATTCCGCGAATGTCTCTCTCGAGAGATTCTTCCAATCCGCTTTTTCCGATGATGTCGCCCTGTTCAAACTTCAAGCGTCCTTTGTAGAGCTCATTCAGTAAAGGAAGTTGGCGTTTGGAAATTTCACTGACGTAACCAAAAATCTGTGCCCCGTTGTCCAGCAGAGGATAATGACGAACGATGGATTCACGAATTTCCAAACCCGGGTTTTCAAGGCGTATGCGCTTAAGGCGAAAGACTTCTTCGCGAGTCAGGTTCTCTTTAATCCTCACTTGGGCGAAGGGACCGTTGATACGGCGACTGCGCTGAACTTTTTGAATGATTTTTTCGGGCTCGGTATTAAGAATAGCCGAAACAGTTTTAGCAAGATTTCCCATGTCCTCGATGTACTGAGGCAAAAGAATAGCTTCAAAGCCAGGAAGATTTTCAACAAGAAAGCGACCTTCGCGATCCAGCA
The DNA here is from genome assembly GCA_021731025.1 of Pseudobdellovibrionaceae bacterium. Classification (GTDB taxonomy): domain Bacteria; phylum Bdellovibrionota; class Bdellovibrionia; order Bdellovibrionales; family Bdellovibrionaceae; genus UBA5009. The sequence goes on from JAKFYD010000036.1 coordinate 13,754, forward strand.
TAAGACCACGAGGAGCCGGAATTTTATTTTGCTTGATCCGATTTTTTTCCGAGAACTCTCGAAGTTCATTTCCCTGAATGATTTGCAGATACCACAAGCGCAACGAAAAAATCACGAAGGTCATGCCGACCAAAAAATAAAAGTATTTATAGCGTCCCCAAAACTCCTTGGCTTCGTCGGGATTATTGACGTACTCACTCATGAGTTAATCCCTTCAAGCTCGGGCCCAGTAACGCGAAACCAAAAATCAAGTTTTTTGAGAACCACATACATCCAAAACGAAAACAGCGGGGTTAAAAGAATCTGCACGATGCGTTCGAAAAAAAGAATTCCCGTGGGATTGTTTTCGATCACTTGGGAACAAATAAGAAAAATCACCTGATAAGAACCTGAGCCAATGAAACACATAAATGCAAAATACATTGATCCATGCCAATAAATCCGCGTGCGCACAAAATGAATTATCCAGAACAGGATAAACAAAGTGAGCCACAATAGGCCCAAAGGCATTGCGGTGAATGTTGAAACAATAAGGCCTACAAAGTAGATCTGCGCTAAGGCCGTGTAAGTGGGACGCTCAATTGTTAAGTAAACGACCAGATTCAGCCACAGCAGAGGCGCAGGGACCCAGCTGAAAATTTGACTCCATAAAGTCGTTTGGGCGCCGCAAAGTAAAAATGTAAAAATCAGTAAACTTAATATTGAGAAAAAACGCATGGATCAGTTCGTTTCCTTCATGGTAAAACGTTCAGTCATATCTTCGTTAACCGAATTGCTAATAACGAAAACTTCTTCAACCCGATAGGGATCGACAATGGGTTTGAGATCAATTTTTAAAGAGACACTGTAATTCTTCTTCTCTGTTGATTCAACGATGGCAATCGGGAAACCCTTCGGAAAGATATTGTCTAGTCCACCGGTGACAACTAAATCGCCGGGGCGAACATCTTCTGAACGTTCCACATATTTCAGAACGCAGCCCCCATTAGAGCTTCCTTCGACGATTCCGCGGGCGCGGGTTCGCTGAATCAAAGCATCGACCACGGCATAGCGGTCATTGATCAGCATCACGTTGGAAGTCAAAGTTTCAGGGCGAAAAATGTAACCCAGCGCACCTTCGGTCGTCATCACAGCCATGCCAGCTTTTAATCCATGCTTAAGACCTTTATTGATGGTCACTGTGCGATGATCCGCAACAAGATCGCGGCCAATCACCTGAGCCGAAATTAATTCCATTTTTGTTGAAGCCTTAAAATCAAGCAGGGCTTTCAGTCGTGTGTTTTCAAGTTGAAACTCATTCAGAGCGAGAAGGCGAGTCATCATCTCTTCGTTTTTATTCTTTAAGAGCTGATTTTCTTTTTTGATGTTGATCAGATCCAGATACATGGCCGTTGTTGATTTTACCCCGGTGCTAAAACCGTAGAAACCCTCCTGAACCAAGCTGGATATCCATGAGAAGGGTTTTGAAAACCAAAAAGTCTCGAATTGTTTTTGCTCCATGTTAATGGAAATCAGGGGAAGCGAAAACAAAATCAAAAAGGTAATAGCCTTCTTCAGGTTAAAGTTAAAAAAATGCAAAGCTCCTCCTGTCTGAACAGGCTAACAAAAAAGCGAGACGGTTTCCAACAGTTTATCCTTGAAAAATAAGGAAATTTAGAATGTCATTGATTTTTCTATATCAAGGAGTTTTTCATGAGCCAATCTCTTGCCGAGAAATTACGCCGACGGATGTCTGCGCGAAATGTAACCTCAATTTTGATTTTCGGAGCTATCGTTTTAGTATTTGTATTTTTCGGTCTCCCAGGAAAAATGGGAATGGGAATCGGCTCAGTGGCACGAGTGAATGAAACTCTGATTTCCTTGGCCGAATTTCAAAAAGAAGAACAACGAGTACAAAAGATGCAAGAGTACTACGCCCAGATGTTAGGCCAGCCTGTTTCATTCGATGCAGAGCGCCAGAAAGACATTCGCCGTCAAGCTGTACAAAGACTCGTGAATATGGAGCTTTTGGCACAGGCTGGACATTCCCAGGGCATAAAGGCTTCGAACAATGAAGTGATTGATCAAATTCGCCAAATTCCCGAGTTTCAGCAGGATGGACGTTTTCAAAGTGATTTGTATTTCCGTCTTCTTGAAGCCAATCGTTTGAGTGCGAATGAATTTGAATCCAGTGTGCGTAAGCAGGTGGAACAAACTCGCACGCAAAAAGTTTTTGAAATTGCAGCGACACCGACTCAACTGGAATTGGAACAGCAAAAATCTTTGAAAGAGATTAAATGGAATGTCGCTTATGTAAAATTAAATTCATCAGCTGAAGGCAAAATTTCTGCAGCGATGGAGAGTGAAGCCAAAAAAGCTTTGTCCAATCCCGATTTTTTGAAAAGAGTGGAAGACGAATACAAAGCCAACATTCAAGAATACAGCAAAAAAGATCAGGTTAAAGCTCAGCATATTTTGGTCGCCTTTAAACAGGGCGATGCCGATTCCGAAAAGAAAGCACTTGAAAAAATCAAAGCTATCAAGGAACGCACTCAAAAAGAAGACTTTGGCCAATTGGCAACGGAACTCAGTGAAGATCCCGGATCAAAAACCAAAAAAGGTGATTTAGGATTTTTTACTCGAGAAAAAATGGTGCCCGAGTTTTCTAATGCGGCTTTCGCAGCTCCAGTCAATGAAGTCACTGAGCCTGTAAAAAGTCAGTTTGGCTATCACTTGATTAAAGTGAATCAAAAAATCACTTCCAGTTTAGAAGATCAACGTGTTGATATCGCCGCAAAAATTTTGTCCCGTGATGCTCTCGAGAAAAAAACCAAATCCATTGAAGAGCTTTTAACTCAAGGTAACGAAACGGCCCTTAACGCTGAATTGAAATCCCTTGGTTTACAATGGCAAGAGACTGGCTATTTCGACCTGGGTGTAGAAATGGTGCCAAAGCTTGATGGTGAAAATTTAGCTTCAGCCGTCTTTCAGTTAAGCCCTGCGAATCCATTGTCTAAACAGATTGTGCGTTCCGGGGGCGAGAAGTACATTTTAAAATTGAAAGACACCAAAAAAGAAAACGTGGCTATGAACGATGCTGAAAAGGATAGTCTTAAGCAGCGCCAAGCCATGCAAATGTTAGAGTCTTGGGTCGAAGATTATCGTCGTACGGCCACCGTGGAAATCAATAATCAAGTTTTCCAGTGAACATTTCCCGACAAATTGATGTCGATCTTATCTTTCACGATGATCGAGGGCAGAGACTTCGAGATCTTTGCTCTTGGGCCGTGGGCCTAGGTGGGGAAATTGATCTCGATTCGGGAATGATTATAAATTTGGTCGCTATCGATCACGGGTTAAAACTTTTCAAAAATAAGTTTTCTTCGTCCGAGATCAGTGACATTCAAGTTTTTTTTACAAGCGCAAAGGATTTTTTAGACAAGACTTACGCGCCCTTTTCTGCGGAATTGACTTTTTTGCAATTGAAAACTTCTTGGGGCCAACTGAAGTGGGAGTTTCCCTGGAAAAAGGAAAACCTAATTTTAACGCACCAGCATCGTATCGAAGTGCAGTCCAAATCTAAACAGTTTGAAGTTTATAAAGTTTTCACAGAGCATCGCGGCTCGTCAGTTCCTCTTTTTAAAAGGCTTAAAGCTCAACAACTGAAAAGGCTTTGGGAGTTGCAAGATTCTGCTCAAGAACTGAATCGCGAAATGATGGAGATCAAACATTTGGCGGCCTTTGGAGTTCAGGATTTTTTAGGCCAACACCAGAGATGGTTTCGCTTAGGGTTTTAAAAATTCCGCGCCAAAACTTTCGGGAAATAATTCGCTGAATTTATAACTTTTGACTTTACCGCTGAGGCCTTGGGTCAGAACAAGGGTATTGGCATGAGCGAATTCACTGATCACTTGGCGGCACATTCCACAAGGAGGCCAGGCTTCTTTGGATGAGCTCACAACACAAATCACGTCTAAAAATTTTTTCTTGGATTTCGTTTTGGAAAGGCTGTCGGTCACCGCTGACCAAATAGCAACCCGTTCAGCACAAACGGTGGCCCCGTAACTGCTATTTTCAACATTGGCTCCCGAATAGATATCGCCCTGGTCCGTTAGGACAGCAGCTCCGATTTTAAATCCCGAATAAGGGGAATGTGATTTCTTTTGAGCAAGGCGAGCCTCGCGAAGCAATTCTTGCATCAGCTGGGAAGCGAGAGGACGTGATGAATTATTTTGCGCTTTGCGGGATTTCATAACCCAAATTGTGCAACACTTGGGAAAGCTGAAGCAAGGGTAAACCTTGGATCGCGGTAAAATCTTGTGTTTCGATTTTTTGAATAAGGCTCATCCCATGCTTTTCAATTTTGTAAGAGCCCGCGCAATCCCAGGGTTCATCTTTGCGAAGGTAAGTCTGAATTTGCTCCAAAGAAAGGGGCTTTAAAGTGATGCGAGTCACATCCATAAATTCGATAAGGCGAGCCTCCGTCGAAGGGGAAGTTCCCTCAAGAGCAAGGCAGACCGCGGTGATCAGCTCATGGGTTTGGCCTTGCAGTTGTGAAAGTTGCTGGCAAGCGCCTTCGAAATGATGGGATTTCCCTAAAATCTGGTCGTTAAAGCTCACCAGCTGATCGCCGCCAATGACTATATGGTCGGATTCGACAAGGCTAAGAGCTTTTTTCCGAGCGAGAAGAGCAGCAAGACGGTGAGGATTTTTTTCTAAAGCCTTATCCTCGTCTTCATTGTAGCGGGGAGAGCGGCAAATAAAAGGAATCATTAAACTTTCAAGGAGCTGACGGCGGTAGGGGCTGGTGCTGCCAAGGACTAAAGTTTTCATCAGGGCTCTTTCTTCATTTTCAAATGAAAGCTGATTTGTTATGTCAATTCTATGGAAAAGCCAATGTCAAAAACAAGTCTCCCGGATGTGGCCAAGGAAAACGCCGCAACACTGCAAGACCAAGCCTTGAGCTTGAAATGGGTGGGGATGCAGGACATTGAAGCCCGACTTTTATGGCCCCATCGCGAATCTGGAAATTATTTTTTGCCTGCTCGGGCGCAAGTGCAAGTGAGTTTAGACAAAGGAAATCACCGAGGCATCCACATGTCTCGGTTGTTTTTGATTGTTCAGGAAAAATTAAACTCACTCCCTTTTTCTTTTCAATTGATGGAAGATATCCTCAACGAGAGTTTGTTTACCCATGCCGACAGCAGTCAGTCGGCCCGTCTGCAAATCAATTTTGAAATTCCCAAAGTTCAAAAATCTTTAAAATCGGGACTCAGCGGAAGTCGAAATTATCCGGCCGCTTTCGAAGTTAAAAATGTTCAAGGTCAAATGCAAAGTTCGGTCGAGTTGACGGTGCTGTACTCGAGCACTTGCCCTGCATCAGCAGCGCTTTCTCGACAACTTATGCAAAATCATTTTCATGAAACCTTTGCGCAGCAAGATATGGTTTCGAGGTCTTCCATTGAGCAATGGCTCTTGTCGAAAGAGGGTCTTATCGCAACTCCTCACGCCCAAAGAAGTTGGGCTAAAATCAAAGTGCAGCCTGGACCACAGATGGGGCGGCCTGAAGATTTTGAAAACCTGATTAATGAGATTGAAAAAACCTTGGGAACTCCGGTCCAAAGTGCAGTTAAACGTATCGACGAGCAGGAGTTTGCTCGCCTGAATGGCGAAAATATGATGTTCTGTGAGGACGCAGCTCGAAAGTTAAAGGGTCATTTCAGCGATCATCCTCAATGGAAATTGCTGAGCGGAGAAGTCCACCATGTGGAAAGTCTTCACCCTCACGAAGCTGTCGCGTTTTTTTAACAGACGAGATCAGAATGAAAATTTTTGTTTGGTTGTCGGTGCAGTTTTTTTCCCTTAGCTTTGCCTTTGCCCAATCATTTTCTCTGAATCAAGATTATCTCCATTTTCAAAAGCATCCTCTTGAAAATTTAAGCACGAACGAAATTGAAGTTTTAAGCCAGTACCACTTGGTTTTTATTGCCGGCTTTTTAAATGAGGGCGCGAGGGCTCGGTATTTTAAAGATAATGTGACGGCACTGAAAAAAAATAAGATCGAAACAGTTTCTCTTTTATTTCCGGCTTCCCGAAAATCCGTCAGTGAAAATATCAAAATTTTACATCCGCAAATTCTGAAACTCTACGAGGACGGGGGACGAAAACCCCTGATTATTTTTGGTCACTCGAAAGGGGGCATCGAAGCCCTTTCTTTAGCTCTGACGGACATCAGCTTATTAGGAAATCAAATATCGCGAATCATTGTGATGCAATCGCCACTGAATGGAAATTCATTTTTAGATCATTGGATTGCGCCTTCACTGTGGTTTCATTTTTCTTCGCTGGAAGGTATGGATTCTTTGCGAGCGCAGCAGGTTTATGAGTCCGTTCACCAAAAATATTTATCACTGCCTCCCGAGAACCAACAAAAATTCAGTGAACGTGTGTATTACATTTCAGGATCTCGATTGCCTTCCGAAGTTTCTTTTGTCTTTCGACTTCCTGCTTACTTGCTTTGGCACAGTCTCAAGGAAGCTAGCGATGGGATCATTTCTGAAAAAAATATGGTTTTGAATCTTTTTGGGCAAAATATGGGGCATGTTAAAGCCGATCACACGGAATTGGTGGTCAGCCATGTCCCGGGACTCAATATAGCCTCTGAAAAAAAGACCATCGCCTTTACCCAGGCGTTGTTTAAAAATCTTTATCGCAGTCTCATTCAGGATAAAAATGAGCTGATCTCGCCCTTTGCGGGTAAATGATAATCATTTTCAATTTCCTTGACCAAGTTATTAGCAAAACTGTATCTATCGGACCATGAATCGTGATTGGACCTTTTTGCCCCGCCAACAATCTGAAGACACAAAAGTCTTTGTGGATTCCCCCAATGACGGGTACATTAAAAAAATTATTCGGTCTTTGAATTTAAAAGCAACTCCGCAAAGAGTTTTGATTCTTAAGACTTTAAAGCAAGGCAGCCGTCACGTTACAGCCCAAGAGCTTTACGAAGAACTACTGCGTGTAGATAAAGGGATTGGCTTTGCCACCGTTTATCGATTTTTGCGCTCTTTAGCCGATCACAATTTTGTCACGGAAGTTAAGATGGGGCATATGCCCGCACGCTATGAGCTGAATTCGCGGACGCATCATGATCACCTGACCTGCACTCGTTGTGGCCGCATTTGCGAGTTTGAGAACAAATCCATCGAAAACTTGCAGTTAAAAGTGGCACAACAATTCGGATTTTGTCTGACTCATCATATACTGGAACTCTATGGCCTTTGTTCTTCTTGTCAGATGGAAGAACAAAAAATAAAATCCATGGGATGAAGCGAAGTCACGATCTGCCTCCTGCCGAAACACAATTTGAAGGAATCATCGTCAAAGGGGCGCGGGAACATAATCTCAAGGATCTGAATTTAGCTATTCCACGAAATAAAATCACCGTTTTTACCGGACTGAGTGGAAGTGGAAAATCTTCTTTAGCTTTCGATACCATTTATGCTGAAGGTCAGCGACGTTACGTAGAAAGCTTGTCGGCCTATGCACGAAATTTTTTGGAGCAACTGAAAAAGCCTGATGTCGATTCCATCACAGGTTTGTCTCCCGCAATTGCTATTGATCAAAAGTCTGTTGGTACAAATCCGCGTTCAACCGTAGGAACCGTTACGGAAATTTATGATTACATGAGATTACTTTACGCCAAAGTCGGTGTGCCTGAATGTCCCACTCATCATATCCCTGTGAGCAGCCAAACTCCTCAACAAATCATTGAAGATATTCTGAAAAGACCCAACGGCAGTAAATTTTATGTCTTAGCACCAATGGCCCAGGGGAAAAAAGGTGAATTCTTAGCCGAGTTTCAGAAGTGGCTCAAAAAAGGTTTCATTAAAGCGAAGGTCGATGGGAAATTCATTGATCTTGAAAAAGCGACCAAACTGCAAAAGACAAAAACTCATGAGATCGATTTGGTCATCGACCAGTTGGTGTTGAAAGACAATGTTAAATCGCGTTTGGCCGAAAGTGTGAATACAGCCATCAGTAATGCGCAAGGACGTGTGGTGATTGAAAGCTTCGAAGGAGAACGCATTTCCTACTCGATGCATTCGGCCTGTCCTGAATGTGGTTATGGTTTTCCCGAAATTGAACCTCGTCTGTTCAGTTTCAATAATCCTCGCGGAGCTTGTGCTAGCTGCAATGGTTTAGGAACTTTGGACATGGTTGAAGAGGAAGTCTTCAGTGATTCCGACGTGGGCGCGCGAAAGCTGGAATCAGTTCGCTGGAGTTTTAAGGGAAAAAATGTCGGCGAAGACGATGAAGAAGAAGTTGACGAAGTTGTCGTATCGGCTTGTCCCACTTGCCGAGGACAAAGACTTAAAGCCGAAGCTTTGAATGTAAAACTCGGCGACAAAAATATTGCTGAAATTTCTGATTTAGCCGCAACGGATTTGCGTGATTGGATCAGTGGACTTAAATGGAAATCCAAAGATCAATTGATCTCGGAAAAAATTGTTCAACAAATTGTTTCTCGCTTGGATTATCTGATTCGCGTTGGCACAGGTTATCTGAGTTTATCGCGACCCTCGCGCACTCTTTCTGGCGGGGAAGCTCAACGTATTCGCTTGGCCACGCAAGTGGGATCAAGTTTGATTGGTGTTCTGTATGTTATGGATGAGCCCAGCATTGGTTTACATCCCCGCGATCACCATCGCTTGCTGAAAATCATCGGCGAGCTTCGTGACCGTGGAAATACAATCTTGTTGGTTGAACATGACGAAGACACGATTCGTTTTGCCGACTACGTTGTCGATCTTGGTCCTCGAGCAGGTCGCTTGGGCGGGGAAATTCTTGCTGAAGGAACTCCCGAGGAAATTGAAAAAAATCCCCGCAGCCTTACGGGGCAATTTCTTTCGCGCAAACAGTTTATTCCAACTCCCAAAGCCCGTCGAAAAGGTTCGGGTGAATTTCTGCATCTTAAAGGAGCCCAAGGGAATAATCTCAAAAACATTGATCTCAAGATTCCCCTGGGAACTTTCACGGCCATCACGGGAGTGTCGGGCAGTGGTAAGAGCACTTTGATCATTGATACCTTATATCGAATTCTAGCTCGAGAATTTTATGGTTCAAGTTTAGTTCCTTCGTCTTACAAATCGATTACGGGTCTAGAGAAACTTGATAAGGTTATCGATATCAATCAAAAACCGATTGGACGAACTCCACGTTCAACACCGGCAACTTATGTTGGACTTTTTCCTTTAATTCGCGATCTCTTTGCGCATCTTCCTGAATCCAAACTTCGGGGTTATGAGCCCGGGCGTTTCAGTTTCAATGTTAAAGGTGGGCGCTGTGAAACCTGTATGGGCCATGGACAGATTCGCGTCGAGATGCATTTTCTGAGTGATGTCTTTGTGAAGTGTGACACCTGTTTAGGCCGACGTTACAATCGTGAAACCTTAAATATTAAGTACAAAGAAAAATCCATCAGCGATGTTCTGGATATGAGTGTCGTTGAAGCTTTGGACTTTTTTAAAAATCATTCCTCGATTCACAAAAAACTGGAAACACTTCATCGCGTGGGTTTAGATTACATGACCTTGGGACAAAGCTCGACGACCCTTTCCGGAGGCGAAGCTCAGCGAGTTAAACTGAGCAAGGAACTTTCTAAACGAGGTACCGGAAAGACTTTGTACATTTTGGACGAGCCCACAACAGGTTTGCACTTTGAAGACATTCGCAAATTGGTTGAACTTCTTCAGGAGCTCACGGATCAAGGAAATACTTTGGTGGTGATCGAGCACAACATGGAAGTGGTTAAAGCCGCTGATCATGTGGTTGATATTGGACCTGACGGGGGAAAACATGGTGGAGAAATCGTGGCCGAAGGAACTCCGGAAGATATCGTGCGCGTTGCAAAAAGTGAGACTGGGAAATTCTTAAATTTAATTTTTAAAAGCAAAAAAAATAATTAGCTGTTCATGAAGGAGTTTTAAAAAATGAAGTCCAATCTCTCTTATTTCCATGGCTCCTTTATTTTTACATTTTTTGGTCTCATTGCTTCAGCCTTTATCGGTTATTATTACACACCGACGGCGGCAGGATTTTTAAATGCTCTTTTTATAACAACAGTTTTGGGTGTGCTTGAAGTTTCACTGTCTTTTGACAACGCTGTCGTGAATGCGATGGTTTTGAAAGAAATGACTCCACTCTGGCGCCATCGCTTTATCACTTGGGGGATGTTGATCGCCGTTTTTGGAATGCGATTGGTATTTCCCTTAGCGATTGTTTCTGTCATGGCTCACATTTCTCCATGGGCAGCCTTAGTTATGGCTGCTACCAGTCCCAAAGATTATGCCGAGATGATGACTGCGGCTCATTTAGAAGTGGCTGCTTTTGGAGGAAGTTTCTTACTGCTTGTGGGACTTAAATATTTTCACGATGAGAATAAAGAATCCCATTGGATCAGTTTTATTGAGAAGCCCTTGGCTAAATTGGGCAAGGTTGAAGCCGTCGAAGTTGCATTGACCCTAATTTTTTTGGTGATCCTGATGAAACTTTTGCCTTCTGCAGATCAAGCGCGATTTATTGTTGCGGGACTTGCTGGTGTTATCACCTATGTGGTCGTTGACGGCATAGGTTCTTGGTTGGAACTTTCAGGAAAAGAACAAAATGATATCAACCGCGCCAGTGCGGGGATGTTTTTATATCTCGAAGTTTTGGATGCTTCCTTCAGCTTTGACGGCGTGATCGGTGCTTTTGCAATCACTCAAAATTTATTTATTATCATGATTGGTCTGAGTATTGGTGCTTTCTTCGTGCGAAGTTTAACGATTTTGTTTGTCGAGAAAAACACCCTCAGCCACTTTGCTTACCTTGAACACGGAGCTTTTTACGCGATTCTTTCCTTGGCCATCATGATGCTGGCCGATCCTTTTCTCCATATTCCTGAATGGATCACCGGTCTCTGTGGCGCAGTGATCATTGGGCTAGCGGTGCTGTGGAGTGTGAAGTGGGCTCCTCCCAAAGAACAGTTAGGTAAGAGCTGACAAGAATAACCAGAGCGCCAACAATTTGCAGCGGGTTTAAAGTTTCTTTCAGCAAAAGATAACCAAAGAGAAAAGCAAAGGGCGACTCTAAAAGAAAAAGCATACTGGCTGTGGTGTTAGAGAGAACCGTTTGGCTTCGCACTTGGATGGTGAAGGCAATCAAGCTTGAGCCCAAGGCCATAAACAAAACGCCCAGCCAAGGGAACAGCTGGTGAGACATCAAATTAATTTTTTCTTGCAAAAACAAAAAGGGCAGCAAGAAAAGTAAACACCACAGAGATTGATAATTGTTAAAGCGAAAAGCATTCGAGCTTCTTCGGCCAGCGTGGCCAATATAAATAATATGAAAAGCGGCGACCCCTGCACACAACAAAGTCCACATATCGCCTTTGTTAATTTGAGTTTCATTTTGAATATTCATCAACAGACCGGCACCAACCAAAGATAAAAAAGCCGAAAAGTAGATTTTCGGCGTGATTTTTTCTTTAAAGAACCACTGGCCGATAAAAGGAACGATGACAATGTAAAGCGTCGTTAAGAAACCACTTTTGGTGGCCGTGGTTAAATCCAAACCAATCGTTTGGGGAATAATAAATCCAGCCATAAACAAACCGGCAGGAAGTGTGAGTTTCAATTCTTTGGCATAATTAAAAACGCTCGCCTTTCTTTTAAAAAAAAGAAGATAAATCGTTTCGCCAGCAACAAAGGCAATAAAAAATCGGTAACATAAAAGTTCATAGATTGAAAAGCTGGTTAATGCGTATTTCGAGGCGATAAAGCCGAAGCCCCAGATGACGCCCGCAAAAATCAATTCGATAACGGCTCGCTCTTTGGTCATTTGAAATGAAGTGCTCAAGTCCTGTCTGCTTTCTTAGTCAAAGGCTTCGGCCCAGATTCTTGTTTTATCGATTCCGTCGCTATCAACAAGCTGGTGTTTAACGTCTTTGATCATACCGCCATTACCACAAAGGTAAAAGGTCGTGGGTGTGGTTTTATACTCAAACTCTGTTAAGAAATTCTGAATATAGCCCTTTTTTCCTTCCCAGCTTTCTGAGGGGCGGCTTAAGACATATTCGTAATGGAAGTCCTTCAGCTCTTTTTTGAGTTCATCCAATTGGTCCTGAGCATAAATTTCAGTTTCATTGCGCACGCCAAAAAGCATGCGGTACTTCAAGTCAGGATACTGTTCTTTTTTCGAAAGCAGGTAGCACAGATGCTGGGATAAACCTGTTCCTGTATTCATAAAGATAATTTGTTCGGTGGGAGGCTCTTGAAAAAAAACTCGACCGAATGGCCCGGTGAATTGGAGAGTTTCTCCTCCTTTGAGGGCCCAAACGTATTCCGAGGCTTTTCCGGTCTCGACATATTTAAAGAGCAGATGAAAGCCATCCTTTTGCTTTTCGCTGGATGCGATAGAGTAGGCGCGCAGCGCGGGTTTGCCTTCAGGTTGTGGAACGTGAAGCATGACAAATTGGCCGGCTTTAAATTCAAAACTTTCAGGTTCATGACAACGCACCACAAGTTCTCGAACTTTGGGCGTAGGATCATTTATTTGCAAGACTTTCATCTGGTAAATCGTACGGACAGAACTCATTATTTTTCCTCACTGAAGAAAAAGTAAACTATCTCGAAATAGGGAAATCGTCTATGGAATTCAATTGCTATTAACTACAGAGATGGATTAATTTTAGAGTATCACCCCAATGGAGACTATTTGTTTAACAAATTGATTTATTTGAGGATTTTCCTCCTCAGTTGGGCCTTGCTCTTAAGCCCAAATGTTTTTTCGCAGGAACCAATTTCTCCCGAGGAAAACCCGTCAATTTCAGAACCGAAAAAGCCAGAGACTGTTCTTCCCCAAGAATCAGGGTCGAAGATCATTTCGTCAGCCATGAACAAAGAGTACACGCGTCCCATGTTTTTTGACTCTGAAGACCGGGTCACTTTGCAGTCTCCCGAATTTGAATATGATATGAGTGCGAACGAGAGCCGCTCTCTTAAAATTGGTCCTTACGAGTTGAACGAAAAAACATTTCGTGTCGAAGTGAAAACCTTAGGACAACTTCATCCCAAATTGAAATCTCTACTGCCAGAATCAGAAGCGCGGAAATTAATTCTAGCTATGAAATGGCCCCAAGAACTTTTTCATGACGGCTTGATTGAATTGATTTCTCGTGAAGGACAAGTTCTGTGGAAATTTGAATTAACGGATAAAATAAAAAAGGACTGGGAAGAGGAAGCAGCTAAGATGAACGCCTTAATCTTGGGTAGATCTTTCCGAGCCGCTAAAAGCCGAGATATTCTGAAATCCAATCGTGATTCGGCAGCATCTTTTGTTTTTAAAGATCTTTCAGGCATACCTCTTTTCAAACAAAAAGATATTTTTCGTTTTTGTTTTACTAAAAACGATGGACTGTTGGTGACTCGTCTGTGCACTCAAAGATATGGAGTCAAATTTAAAGATAAGATTCCATTCTTACAAGCTCTGACGACAGGCTTCGTTCCCCGAGTCATTCTTCAAAAAGAAACAGCCGAACTGAAAGGCGCCCTAGAAATTCCTTACGATATTCCATTTAGTTTTTATGCCGATTTAGCCACGGGACAAAGCTATGAATTTATTAGTCCACCTCCCAAATTAAGTTTAGTGGATTTTTCAGAAACGTTGAATACTCAAACGGTGCGAGTGGTGGGTTACGATATTCCTCCGTTAACTTCTTATACCATTTTGAATCCTGATCAATACAGTCGATTGACGACGATACTGGGGTTCCAGGCGACCATTTTTGATTCGCGAAAGTTTTGGATGAGCGAAATGTCCAAGCAAGACCCCGTGCTTTACTTTCCGGGCTCAGGCGGGGGAGTCTTTAAACAGAAATTTGTTTTGGAAGATGTTCCTAAGGCTAAAGCGCGACCTTATTTGGCTGAATCCACTCCGGAAGGAACCTATCTTTCGGAGAAGGTGATCTACGGTCGCAAATTAGCCAAAGATAAAATATCCTCCGAGCAGGTGAAGGTTCGTGTCAGTAAAAAAAATCCCAGTGTTTTTGAGTGGACCTTCGCGGCTCCAAAAGCCGCAGAATACAATCGCAGCTTTGTGGAAATCACTCATGATGGAAAAACTTATAAGTCTTACTACGAGCTCTATCGGGCTTATGCCAACGAGTTGAGTTTACGTCTTGGGGTATTAGCTTCTGAAGGAATTAATGTTTTGGCAGAAGGAGCTTTCAATCATTGGTTCGAATCTCTTTTCGGGTGGAGCAATAATCTTTTGTCGGTGCAGCGCTGGGGCATCAGCACAAAGTATTTTTCGTCGCTGAACCCGCTGTCGATCACGAACAAAGGAACGCAAGTTAACTTAACAGTGTTGAACGTCGATTTGAAATACCGATTTGACCAAGGTTTGTGGTTGCGTGACGAAACGACAGGGATGATGTTGTCTTATCAAGATATCTCTTTCGGCGCATTGAAGTCGCCGATGATCGGGGCCGGCTGGTTCTGGGCGCGCTCGATGCCCAAGGTCTTTGATGATCTTTTTAATTTGCTTCCTTTTATGGATTATCCCAAATGGGTGGATCTGGAAATTATTTATTATCCTGTCACTTTAAAATCGGATGTGACTTTAAATAACAACATCGCCTTAAATTTCCACGGCCAAGTCTTATGGTCCGAACGTTTCTTCGGCGAAATGGGATTTGGTCTGAAGCGCTACGCCTTTTCTGATATACCCACGAATCAGCGCGTGGATTTCAATACGTTCTATGGGACCTTCGGGATCGGGTTTAAGTTTTAGTCGAGAGATTGGGATCGGGGAGCCGGGGCGGTGTCGCTGCCATGGTGGCAGTAGAGTTTTTCTTTGTGTAGTACGTAATTTTTCTTGACTGAGATTTTGAGTTCGCAGTCGTCGTGTAATCACGATTTTGTTTAGTTGTACTGATCCTTCTTGTTCGATTATTTTCGCTTCAATGCCGGGCTTTTTCGAGCGCCTGAGCGGCGTTTTTTAGTTGAGTTTGTTTTTCTCTTTCACCGCTAATTTCTCTCTGAAATTGGCTTTTAAAATGCATGTTATATAGCTTGTGAGGTGAATATGATTTCAAAATTAAATAATAAAGAATTAGATCAGAAAATAAAATCATTAGCTCGAGCTGAGAATAGACTTTTAGCAATCGTGATTGAACATATTAAAGAAGCTGACAGAAGAAAGCTTTACTTGGATTTTAATTATCCGAATCTCTATGAGTATCTCGTTAAAGAGTGTGGGTACCCAGGAGGATCAGCTCAGCGCCGTATTGATGCAGCTAGGCTGCTCGCCATTGAACCAAAACTTAAAGCTAAAATAGAATCTGGAGAAATTAACTTATCTCAGACGACACTTTTACAAAAAGCCTTCCGTGAGAAGAGCCAAACGACAAAGGTTACCCCAGAGCAAAAACGAAGTTTAATTGCAAAAATCAGTGATATGACAGTAGCTGAGACTCAAGTTCTTATCTCTAAAGAGTTAGATATTAAAATTAAAGAACAAACCAAAGTAACTCATCAAAAAGATGGAAGTGTAAGGTTTGAAGTCACATTTACAAAAGAACAGTGGGAATCCCTTCAAAAAGCAAAAGACCTTGCCTCAAATGCTACGCAATCAAATGATTTACCCACACTCATCAAATACTTATCTGATAAATTTATTAAACAAAAAGAAGGATCTACTGCCACCGTGGCAGTAAAGAAAAAAGTTCTGCAAAGAGATCAATGTTGTCAGTACAAAGATCGCGCATCCGATCGAGTGTGCGGCTCCAGGTGGAATCTCCAC
>JAKFYD010000071.1 GCA_021731025.1 Pseudobdellovibrionaceae bacterium
TGCCGATGAAGCTGGGGAAAGCGAAAGCCTGAACATAGCCCAAGTGCTACGCACTTGCGTAGCACTTGGGCTATGTTCAGGCTTTCGCTTTCCCCAGCTTCATCGGCAGGTGCAATGGCCACGAGTTGCTTTTGTTGTTGTGAAGGAGCTACCAGTTGTGCGAGCTCGCTCAATCTTTCAATACCGGCAGCCCATCCAACTCCGGGAGTAGCAGGGCCTCCCATAGTTTCGATCAGGCCGTCGTAGCGTCCACCCGCTAGAACGGTACCTTGGGCACCCAATTGAGTTGTGACGAATTCAAAAACAGTGTGGCAGTAATAATCGAGACCGCGCACCAATTGCGAATTTTCTTTGAAGGGAATTTCTAAAAGCTTCAATTCCGATTTCACCCGTTGGTAAAATTTTTGGGATTCTTCGGAAAGTTCATTTTGCAAAAGGGGACAGCCTTTTAATAATTCTTTGTCTCCAGGATCTTTAGAATCCAAAATGCGCAGTGGATTTTTTTCCAACCGCATTTGACTGTCCGAAGATAGCTGAGATTTCAGCGGCGTCAAAAAATCCACTAATTTCTGGCGATAAACCTCACGGCTTTTTTTATCACCCAAAGTGTTGATCTCAAGATGGCAGTGAGTGTCCAATCCTAAATCCTTCAGTAAGCTCCAAGCCAATTGCAAACATTCAACATCAGCCATGGGTGATTCATAACCTAAACTTTCCACACCGATTTGGTGAAATTGGCGGTAACGACCCTTTTGCGGTCGCTCGTAGCGAAACATCGGCCCCGCGTAGTAAAATTTCAGAGGTAATTTTTGAGCGAGTCCTTCAGAAACGAAAGCCCGCGCCACGCCGGCGGTGCCTTCGGGACGCAAGGTCAGGCTATCGCCTCCGCGGTCAGTGAAGGTGTAAGTTTCTTTGTGGATGACATCAGAGGTTTCACCCATGGTGCGATGAAAAACTTCAGTGAATTCAAAGATCGGAGTGATGATTTCACCAAAACCAAAAAGCTTGGCCCAAAGATGAGATTTTTCTTCAACCGCTCTCATTCGTTCTGCCTGCTCGGGCATAAAATCTTGAGTGCCACGCACGGATTGAAATTTCATAATGTCCTCCAAGGATTTCAGCCTAACAAATTTTGTGAAGACTCACGAGGCTTTTTCCCAGAGGAAACACCGTGACGAGGATAGACATTCCAACTTCCTGTGAGAAGATCCCGCTATGAAATTAGGGATTACTCTGGGCGGCCTTCTCCTAGCGATTGTTTTTGGTGCCGTCATTTATAAAGTTGGTCTGCAGGCTCGACGGGCTCCGACGGGTGTTGAAGTGGATTGGCGTCTGCTCGGAGAAATGGATTATATCACGGCTAAGGCCAGTACAGAGCTCGAGGCCTTGAACGGTCAAAGAATCAAAATGCCCGGATTTATAGTGCCCCTTGAAGACAACGCCAAGACCGTCAGCGAATTTTTACTGGTGCCAAGCCCCCAAGCTTGTATTCATGTTCCTGCTCCGCCTCCGAATCAGATGGTTTACGTCAAAATGGATTCAGGGGCTAAAGCGGAAGTCCCTTACGGGCCGGTTTGGGTGTACGGGACTTTGAATATTGTGACAAAGAAATCCATGTATGGTGATGCTTCATTCGAACTGATTGGGGACTTTGTTGAACCCTACAAGTGATTTGATCCATCTTAAATCTCTCAAGTTCAAATACGCGAAAGAATCCCCACTGATTTTAGACATCGAACAGTTTTCGATGGCCCCCAGGGAAAGATTTTTTCTCTATGGAACCAGTGGATCAGGGAAAACAACGCTCTTAGAAGTTTTATCGGGAGTTTTGCCGGCAACTGAAGGCAAAGTGGTCATCTGTGGTCAGAATTTGACCTCGCTTTCCGCTTCTGAAAGAGATTTTTTCCGTTCGCAAAATTTGGGATATA
Source organism: Pseudobdellovibrionaceae bacterium (assembly GCA_021731025.1). Lineage (GTDB taxonomy): Bacteria > Bdellovibrionota > Bdellovibrionia > Bdellovibrionales > Bdellovibrionaceae > UBA5009. Next base: position 1,929 of record JAKFYD010000071.1, read on the forward strand.
TTTTTCAAAGTTTTAATTTAATTCCTTATTTGAAGGTGAAAGAAAATATTCTTTTGCCTTTAAAATTAAATCCCCATCCGCCATTGAATCAGAAAGACTCGGAAGTTTGGCTTCAGCATTTAGTTCAGCGTTTAGGGATTGAAGGCCTCTTGGAAAAAAATGTGCTGCAATTGAGTGTAGGGCAGCAGCAACGAGTCGCTGTGGCGCGGGCACTAATTCACAAACCGAAATTGCTTTTAGCGGATGAGCCCACTTCGGCTTTAGATTTCGAACATCGAGAAAAATTTTTAAATTTGGTTTTTGAAATCGCCCAAGAGCAGAATCTGGGAATTTTTTTCGTCAGCCACGACCACAGTCTAAAATCTTTATTCGACCGATCGATGGATTTGCGTGATTTACAAAAAGTGAAAGTCCCCAAAAGCGAGGACTTTCGATGAGAGCCCTCTTTGAATTAGCTTATCTCTCTTTGAAGCACCGATTGTTCTCGACAACGCTGACAATTTTTTCCATCGCGTTAGGCTTTTCCCTTTTAATCAGTGTGGGCAAAATAAAAAAAGCGGCCGAAGACGGATTTACTCAAGCGGTGAGCCAAACTGACTTGATTGTCGGAGCCCGCACGGGATCCTTGCAACTGATTTTGTACACGGTATTTAATTTAGGAACGGCCAGTAACAATATCACTTGGAAGTCTTATCAAAAATTTCAACAGCATCCTGCTGTTGAATGGACCATTCCTTACACTTTGGGTGACAGTCATCGCGGATTTCGCCTTATTGGTACAGATCTCAATTTCTTTTCACATTATCGCTTTCGCGGCCATCAATCTGTGCAATTCGAGAAGGGAAAAGACTTCGAAGACTTGTGGGATATTGTTATCGGAGCCGAAGTCGCTCGGAGCCTGAATTATGATCTTGGACAAAAATTAATTTTGTCTCACGGAGTAACTCGCGGTGAGGCCATTCAACAACACGGGGACAGACCCTTCGTTGTGAGTGGAATTTTAAAGTCCACAGGAACTCCGATTGATCGTGCAGTGTATGTTTCACTCAAAGGATTCGAAGCTCTGCATATCGATTGGGAGCAAGGGGCACAGCCGACCAAAGAAAAATCGACACCGACTGAAAAGATTCACTCTGAAAATCTTAAGGTTTCGAATATCACCTCTTTCTTTTTGCGTACGAAATCCCGCATTGAAACTTTAAAACTTCAGCGAGAAATTAATAATGAAGAGTCTGAGCCCTTGTTAGCAATTATTCCCGGAGTTGTTCTGGGTGAACTGTGGCGCGGCCTTTCGACGATAGACCGTGTTTTGCAATTTGTTTCGTGGCTTGTGATCTTAGTTTCATTCAGCGCGATGCTGATTTCATTAACGACAGTCTTAAATGAAAGGCGAAGAGAAATGTCCATTCTTCGCGCTATCGGTGCTCAATCAAAACATATTCTTTTTTTATTGATCTTTGAATCAGGCTTCCTGACAATTGCGGGAATGATTTTAGGCTGGGCCCTGACAGGAATTGGAATATTTTCTTTAAAGCCATGGCTGGAAAACGAATATGGATTCGTGATTCAAGGGCCGTTGATGAATACCAACGAAATCATTCTCAGTTTCGCTCTGGTGTTCGCGGGAATGATTATTGGATTATACCCTTCACTTCGCGCTCTGCGAATGTCTTTGAAGGACGGCCTTAGTGTTAAATCTTAAGCTGCGATTTTAACTTTGTCGGCGCTTTCGGGTTCATAATCCGAGTAGGGAGTTTTGATTTCAACATAAGTGCCGCTCTCTGTTTTATAGCCTCGAACTTTAAATAATTTCAAAGGTTCGCTTCGACCTTTAACTTCGGCGCTACCGACGTATTCCACTTTAAAATCCTCGCCTATTTTTTCCATGACAGTTTCACTGATCAGCAGATCAGCACCAAAGGCCTTCGTTGAAGCTTCAATACGCGATCCTGTGTTTACGGTATTGCCAATCACAGTGTATTCCATACGTTCCGTAGAACCGATTGTTCCTGAAATCGCGCGGCCCGAATGCAATCCCATTCCAATGTTGATTGGAGGTTGGTTCCGCTGCTGACGTTTCGCATTTAATTCATCTAAGGCTTTTCGCATTTCTAAACAAGCCCTGACGGCATGATGAGCATCTTTCGGCGTCGACTTTGGGGCACCCCAAACGGCCATGATGGCATCACCAATAAATTTATCAACAACGCCGTGGTGGCGATTGATAATTCCCACCATCACTCCAAAATATTCATTCAGCATTTCCACCACTTCTTCGGGAGGGCGCTTTTCCGAGAAAGCGGTGAAGCCACGAATGTCACTGAAGAAGATGATCACGTCTTTATTCGATCCACCTAAACTCAAATCACCCTTCATCAAGTCATCGGTGATACTGGATCCGTGGAATTTGTTAAATAGATTTTTAACTTTGTCTCGCTCTTTCAATCCCTCGATCATATTATCAAAAGCTTTCGCCAACTCTGAAACTTCGTCCCGGAAATAAGATTTAATTTGTGTGGTGGCTTTGACGTTGAAATTCCCTTTGGAAACATAGCCGATGAGCCCAGCTAAAGTTTCTAAAGGAGAGGTTAAAGTCAATGATGCTAAAAAGACCAGAAATAAAGTTGCCGATAAAAAATAGCCCGCAATTTTAAAAGCTTCATATCTGACTTTTAAGGCCGGAGCTAAAACTTTCTCCAGCTCAATCGTTGAAAACACCGTCGCATCAAAACTGGTTTTTGCATAAGCACCTAAAAGTTCTTTTTCAGATTCAGCATCAAGATAAGTCAGAACAGCCGAAGGGGATGCGCTTTTCTGAGCGTACTGAAAGATTTTAGAGCTTGCCTTGGTGAGTTTGCTGGTGGCTTCGACCGGATTGCTGTGTGCCAAGACGACGCCATTTCGATCCGTGACAAAGAAGCTGCTGGCCGAGCGTTTCTCGAAAGGCTTTTGAAAAATAGAAAGTTGAACTTCAGCAATAGCAATGTGAGTGATTCGTCCTTGAGGATCTTTATACAGTGGTAAACCCACGGTGATCATTGCTGGTTCTTTTCCGGGAAGGCCCGAAGAGTTCAGTAAAACAACGTGGCCTTTGTCTTCAATGACGGAATTGAAAGGAAACTTTTGTTGATCACGAGTGTCCCGAAGTCGAGCAATGTAATCTTTCGATAAAGAGAAGGGGATTAAGGCTTTGTCTTTTATCTGTTGGACGAGCATTTTTTTTGACACTCCATCCAGAAGATAAACTTCAAGAGAGATAAAATCACTATCGTTATTAAAATTGATGGTGAACTCTTCAGAAACCACTGAAGATTCGATTGCTCCGGGCTTAATTAAAATTCGCGCAGACAGAGTTATCTTGTCGACCAAATTCATAATCACATTTTCCAGCTGACGAGCGCGGGATTCAGCCAGTTCGCGGTTGATGGCCGTTTCTCTTTGCATTGAATTTTTTTGAAATTCATCTGAACTTTGAATGGCGATAGGAATGGTTACGCTCAGTAAGAGAAATACCGTCATTAGAATTAATTTGACTGAAATGGGAATTCTCATAACACACTCTCCGTTTTCATTAAAAAGCATACTCGGCGTAAAAGCTTAAATAAAAGCCTTGGATTTTTGTTGTCACTTCATTAGTCACATTATTTCCACTGACGGGAAGACTTTGATCGTCGATGTAAGACGAATTCTCTTCCCGGAAGGTGAGCCCTGTTAAACCCGTAAATCTTTTCGACATGCGATAACTTCCCATTAAACCCACTTGGGTCGAAAGTGAAGGCTTGATCGCTCCGCCGCTGGGAGTGCTGACCTTTGTGCTGCTGTAGTAAAAGTGAGTGTTGAACTGCAAACCCAATTTAGGTGTTAAAGAACGCCAGTACTCAAATCCTAAATGAGGCCCTAAAGTCGCTTGATTTTTAACAACGGTCGAGAAAGCGCCACTCGAGGCCTGACTCGCAAATTGGGGATCGTCGATGTCGGGCAATGATTGAGGAGTCTCTTTGTAGAAAAGCCCAAGGTGAGTACGGAACTCATCGCGATCTGCAATTAAAATTCGGTGAATGGCTGAAGCTTCAATGGAAGCGTAAGTTGAAACTTTTTTATTGTAAATAAATCCACCGAGATCCGCGATACTGATGAAACCCCAAGGATTATTTTCAGACATCCAACCGCCGCCAAGGCGACCAGTTCCACCAATGGCTTTGAAGTTGATAGGTTCTAAAAAAAGATTTCGATAATTCGAGGTAAAACCAATTTCTGTGATGAAGTAACTGGCCAGCGCATACCAACCATTCACGCGATCAATAGATTTTCTAACAGTGGCAATGTATTCAGCGGCAGGTGAGCGATCCCCGTTGCGCACATTGAAAACTTCAGAGACGATCTCGGAATTTTCGCGCAGCTGAGCCTTGGCTCGCAGAACAATTTTGTATCGACCACCTGGCCACCGAGAATCAAAGGTGATTTTATCAGCAGTAAAGTTTTTTTCGTTCTTTTGGTTTTCCCACTTTTTAGTTTTTGGATTGAAGCGTGAGATTAAGAAATCATAGCTTTCCGCAAACGGGGGGCGAATCCATTTTACATCCCTGACAAATTCATTTTCAGGACGATCAATTTTAGGTCTAGAAATTTTTTGCCCAAAAACAATGAACGGGGAGGTAACGACATCTTCGCTATTCAGACCATCGGCACCCAGAGCACTGATTTTCCATGTGAAATTGCGAGCCACGGGAACTTTAGTTTTGAATTCCGTGCCTTTAACTTCTTCTTTGATTTGGATCTTGCCTGAATCACCGGTGAGCTCGAATAAATATCCATCCGCCCCGCCAACTTCTTTCCAGGAAAAAGTGATTTCTTCTTCAGTCTCATTCTTCGCTAAAATTTTAGCTTTTTCTTTGGGTGCTGTGATCCTTACTTTTTCCAATGGCACATCGAAAGGGCTGGGAGCCGCCCAAGTGCCGGCGATGCCCCTTCGATCTCGCGAACGCAATTTCATATTGTAACGGCCAGGAATTAGCTTGCCATTGAACTCGGGCTTTTGACTGATAAAAGTAAAAGCTTTTTCTTCCGCGTCTTTTGTCAGTTTAATGATTTGCAATTCGTAAGACTGAGCCCCCGCAATAGGTTCCCACTCAAAGGCCACCGATCTCTTGTAGCTTTCGCTCCAAGCAGCTAGGGGAATTAAAAGTAAGAAAAGTCCTACAGCAAGCCTATTCATTCGATTTAATTTTTATTCCTTTGAGTTTTGGGGCCCGAATATTACTTTCTTGAGGCACATCTAATTTAATATATTCTCCAGAAGAACTTTTTCTGCCGTACTCGTCGATTGCTTCAACCTTAACTTGGTATTGGTTTTTAGGACTTAAGGTTTGGGCCTTAAATACAGCCTGATTTTTTTGCACCTTAAATTCTTTGGTTTTATTTTCAGTCAAGTTTTGCACAGTGAGCACATATTCTTTTGCTCCACGAATGGCATCCCAAGTGATGGAAGCAGCACCATCCGGAGAAGCTAAAATCGTGCTGCCATTATTCGGTTGAAGTTTGGGTGGGTTCAGCAATGGCAGGGGCGCTACTGCGATCGTTTTTGTTTCTGAAGCGCCAATGACGTTACCTTCTTTATCAACAGCTTCGATGGAAGCCGTGTATCTTCCAGGTTTAGCGACTGGGGTTTTCAGTTGAGAATCTTTAACATCAAATTGAGTCGTCACTGCGGGTTGAGTGCCCTCTTCTAAGAGTTTAATTTTCCAAAGATGAACATCTTCTTTGCGGTTCTTAGGAGCCCAGCTCAATTCCAAAGTCGGTTTTTCGACGAAATACTGTGTGCTTTGATTCGGCTTTAAATTCCACATCACAGCCACGGGATTTTTCGGTGCTGTATTGCCAACTTTTTCCAAAGTGAATTTTTGAATTTTTCCAATGGAAGGCTGATCGTCTCCTTCGGAATAAGAAGACATTCTCCAATAGTAGGTTCCGACATTCAGGTTTGGTAAGATAAAATTTTCTTCGCTAGTGAATGTTCTGGTGATCAGCTTTTGAGCGAAATTTTGGTCTTTACCCACTTCCAAAATAACTTTGCTGCTTTTTTCCGTCTTTTGCCATTTAAAGGTCATATCCATCGGAAAAGTGCGCATGGGCAATAAAGCATCAGCCGCTGGAAAAACCATCAGAGGAGCGTAGCGAGCACGAATCTCTGTTTTAAAAACGGGACTCTGAGTGATAAGGCGATTTGTTTTAGGATCGTGAGCAACCAATTTCCAATAGTGAGTACCAACGCCTAATTTTACAGAAGCACTTTGCATGAGGCTTTGCGTTCCTGAAAAAGTAACCGTGTTGTCTTCATTGAGCTGTTTTCGACTGGGTCCAACGAAAAATTTAATTTTCCAGTCTTTGGGATAACCACTCCACTTGAAAACCAAAGGACGGCGAGCTTCAGCGTCGATAAACAAAGGTTTTTGAGGCACCGGAGAAATAATTTTTAAAGTGTGTTCGTCATCGGTAAGACCTGAGCTATTGATCTTCCCAGCTTGTCCCGAAGAAAGCTCTCTGACTTTGCCATCTTTGCTGACGAGATTCGCTTTTCCCTCGAGAACTTGTAAACTGACGTCAGTTTGATTTTTATCTCTGGTTAAAGAGGCACTTGATTTCGAAAGGTCGACTTTGCCAGAGGAAGAGGCCAATACGAGGTTAGGTGAGGTTTCCCCATTCGTCGTTGTAGAATTTTCAACGGCGCCCTTAACAAAAAGTGATCCTTCCACCAGATCGAGAGCAATTTCACCTTGAAGGCGTTCCAGCTTGATTAAGGAGTCAGATTCTAAATCAATATAACGGCCGTCATCGAATTGAATTCGCACTTCGCCACGACTGGAAGTTTGAATTGAATCTCCATCGTAAAGTTGGTCCCCGGTATTAACTTTTAACCACATCAATTGGTTGGATTGGTTCTTCTGCACTTCATTGGAAACATTGCTCACCTGAGCAATAAGTGGTGCTGAATTATTTCCTAAATTTCGATCTAAATCTTCAGTCGCTTTTTTATGCCAAAAGTAAGTTCCAAAAAAGGAAAATACGGACAGAAAAAGAGCCAACGAAAGACGATTGAAGTGCGACTTCATCGCGGACCTCCCCTTGGGTATTCTTCGGTGTTTTAAGCTATTTATTTGAGTCTGATCGAAAAACTAGACTCGTTAAGTGAACTTTTTTTTATGAATATTTTTTTTCATGACTGGGCCATGAAAGTGTTTTATCTAGCTCTATCTTTCCAACGGGAAACAGGTTACAGTAGAGGTTCAAAGAGGTAAGGATGCTTACAGAAAATTCTGATCAGAAAATGAAATTTCCTGGTCTTAAGCTAAGAAAAGGTACAGTTCCCGTTCCCATCATCCAAGGGGGTATGGGTATTGGTCTGTCCAGCTATACTTTAGCCGGGGCCGTTGCCAGAGAAGGTGGGCTTGGAGTTCTCTCCAGTGCTGCTTTAGATCGCATTGTTTCTCAAAGGCATGGTCGTCGTTTTCGGGCTCGTGAAGCTGCAGCTCAAGATGTGCGTGATGCTTTGTTTTTAGGTCAAGGCGGCAAAATCGGCATGAACATCATGGTGGCCGTGATCAATCAGTACGAAGACTCTGTGCTGGGTTCAATGGATGGCGGAGTCGATGCCATCATCAGTGGAGCTGGCTTACCTATGGCTCTTCCAGAGATTGCACTCAATCATCCTCGTGCGGATGAAGTTTCTTTGATTCCTATTGTTTCTTCAGGTCGTGCTCTCGAGGTGATTTGTAAGCGCTGGAAACGGACAGGTCGCTTACCTGATGCCGTTGTTGTCGAGGGCCCTTTAGCGGGTGGACACATTGCTTGGAGAAAATTAGAAGAAGCCACTGACCCTGCAAATCGTTTAGAAAATCTTTTAGCCCAAGTTTTTGAAGTGGCAAAAAATTGGGGAAATTTCCCGGTGATTGCAGCCGGCGGGATTTACACTCATGAAGACATTGTACGAACCATTCAAAGTGGTTGCGCTGGTGTTCAAATGGGAACTCGCTTTTTGGCGACCTATGAATCCGGTGCCAATGAAGTTTACAAAAAATTACTCGTCGATTGTAAAGAAGATGATATTGAATTGGCAACACGACCTGGTTCGCCCTGTGGCATGATGTTTCGCGTGTTGAAGCCATCTCCTTTTTATCAACAAGCTTTACGCCGTGAACGAGAGCCGAAATGCGACAAAGGCTATTTGTTGAACAAGGGGAATTGTCCTTCAAAATATGAAAATGAAAAAACTTTTTGCATTTGCAATGGATTGTTAGCTTCAATTGACCTTAATCAAAATGAAAAAGAGCTCTACACCGTTGGCCACACAGCTCATCGAATTGATCGCATCATGTCTGTGAAAGAGCTGATGTGTGAGTTACAAAACATTCCTTTCACTCAAGAAGAGCAAACTCCGAAAGAAGTTCGTGCTCATGATAAAACTCCTTTGATCGAGGCCGGTTATAAATCACAAGAAATTTCTGGCGCTACTCTGATTCGTCCAGCTGCTGCTCTTAATACTTAGGGCAGCCTATGACTTCCGAAAAAAATTATATCACTCCCGTGGGATTGGAAAAGCTTAAGGCTGAATACAATGAGCTTTTGCATGGCGAAAGGCCAAAGCTTGTTGAAGTCATCGCTTGGGCCGCCAGCAATGGGGATCGCTCCGAGAATGCGGATTACATTTACGGAAAGCGCCGCCTGCGCGAGATCGATCGACGTCTTCGATTCCTGACTCAGAAGATGGAAGCGGCTGAGGTGGTCGATCCTAAAACGGTTACAGCCACAACAGTAGTTTTTGGCGCTACGGTGAGCATTCTGAACGAGGATGAACAAAAAATGGTTTACCAAATCGTCGGTGAAGATGAGTTTGATGTTAAATCAGGAAAAATTTCTTGGAAGAGTCCCGTCGCAAAAGCCTTGCTTGGAAAAAAGATCGGGGATGAAGTGATTATTCATAAACCCGCCGGCGAAGAAGCTGTGACCATCGAAAATATTCAATACAAATAAAAAAAGCCCCGCATTTGCGAGGCTTTTGAAGAAAACAAGACGAAAAAACTAATTACTTAGTTTTTGTTTTATTTTGCATCCATTTATCGCAACCAGCAGCTTTTGGATTTTTTGCGCATTTTGCTTCCATAGCAGCATCAGCTTTAGCCATTTTAGGATCTGGAGTAGTTGTTGTAGTTGAAGAAGTAGTAGCCTCGTGAGTTGTAGTTCCAGCTGGAGCTGTAGTAGGCTCGTTTGCGAAAGCAGCAGCAGCGATCAAAGTGATCAAAGCAGAAGTGATCATTTTCATAGTATCTCCTTTTATTGTGACCATAAGTGGTCGTTTAAATTTGCGTTCCTTAAGTCATATTCGGGAATGTTTAAAAATTAAAGATTAATTTTTTTTAATTGATGCGCCTAACCTATAATTAAAGTTTCAATCCTTGAAAATTTTTGCACCACCACAGAGTGAAAGTGCGAGAGTGTTCATCATCGCGATAGGTTTTTAACTCTTCAGAAGTGCAATTCTCGAAGGCTGCGAAATCCATGGGTTGACCAGGATATTTTTCCGTTGTGACCACAAGAGCATCTGTTCCCTTTAAAACTTCAAAAAGTTTTTCAGACTCTTGACGAATGGTGTAATGGCTTCGAGGAGTGTTCAGCATGTAGACGGGATTTTTGCTTCCCCACCATGCCTGTGCCGTTGTCTCGTAGCGAAGAGCTGCAAGAAAAGGAGGACGACCTGTTTCTCCGTGAATCTCTCTTTGCTTTTGATTCATTCTTTGTCCAAGTTCCAACCAACCGTGAAACTCATTGCTCATATCGTAAGTTGTTTTCCACTGTCCTTGCGAGTTTAAAACGCGAAAAGCTTTGGGCCACCAAGGAGAAATAAACGGAGAGTAAATAATTAAATTCAGCACGGCCAACACGGTGACCGTGCTCCAGAAAAGACCGCGGCTGCGGGGACGCAATATGGGTTTGTAGTTCCAACTGAAGCCATCGGTCCACAGCGCACCAAGAGCTAGTGCAAGAATCAGATACATTGAGCCCGGCCAATGAGGTTTGTAATCAGCAAAAAAGGGTTGAGGATAAAAAACTAAAATTGCAGGAAGACTTAAGAAGAAAATGAATCTCCAGTTAGTTTCATTTTTCGACTGCATCGATTTTAAAAATGTCAGTATCAATGCAAAATAAACTGTCGGTGTTAAAAAAAGCCACTGTGCAGCCCACCAGCCTCCCCAGCGGGCCAAAGAAAAACTTTCTCCGGTGTGACGATCATGAAATTGATATTTAAATCCTGGCCAATCCTGTTGATGATTCCAAATAAAAATAGGTAAACAAATTAAAGTCGCCAAGATAAAACCTATCCATGGCCAGCGTGTCGACAGGTCTTTCTTTTTGGTCTTATTAAAAAGCATGTACAAGCCAAAGCCTGGAGCAAGCAGGGCCATGATGAACTTTGAATTAAGTCCCAATCCCATAGTCAGGCCTAAACAAATCCATGTTTTCTTTGCACTCCAGGCGTAAGCGTCCTGACGAACATACTGCCAAAAAATCCAACACGACAGAATCCAGAAAAACATAAACGGAGTTTCTGGCGAGGCCACGTAGCCCCCAAATCCCCAGAGCGGTGTCCATAAAATCAAACCAACCACAAACTGGGCCGATCTTTCACCAAAAAGTTCCAGAGCTAAACGCCAAGAAAAATAAAGAACACCAAGGTAAAGAAGGAAAGAAGGCAGCCGCACACCAATTAAAGTGTCACCAAAGAGTTGAGTCGAAATGGCTTCCAGCCAAGCAATCATCGCTGGGTGGTCAAAGTAGGAAAGTTGTAAAGTTTTTGTCCAGGTCCAATGATAGGCTTCATCGTCAATAAGCCCAACGGTCAAGGAAAAAAGAATGCGAAAAAGGAGCGAAGTAATAACAAAGAAAAGAAATCGTCTGTTCATTGTTAAAATTGATAGCAAGCTGACATGGCTTTGTCAGCTTTTGATTCTATTCGAGATTACATTGTGGCAAGAACAGAGGCGTTCGGTGGAATTTGATAAAGATTTTGAACCCGGCAAGACATTGGAATTTCTTGCATCGCTGGAGCTTGGTTAAACACCGGAGTTATTGTTTTCAAAGTCGAAGGTGAAACTTCTTTGAAAGGAAGAATCAATTGGAATTCCATTTGTCCTCCGCCAACGAAAAGTCGATTGCGGGCAACACCAGTGATTTCAACGAACTCATTAAATGGCTTGATGCTGTTAACAAGAAATTCTAACTGCTGATCGTTTTGGCGACCATGAATATTCAGAGCCAAAACCGTTCCCTGAGAAATCGGACCTTGAATTACAATCTGTTCAGAAGTGTTCGAGTTAGACACGCAGTGTAAGTTCCCAGCGAATGCTGAAGCTGCGGAAAAAAAAGTCAAAAGCACCAAAACAAGTTTCATTAAATCCTCCGTGAAAAATCCATCCATTGAATTTGACATGAGGCTGCCATTGCCATTCTGATGCCAAAGTTTTTTTTATCTCAGCTCAAAGAAAAACTAAGTCTAGCTTGTTTCCGTAACAATAATACTTTTTTCGGCGCCGATTTGGCGCTGGATTTAAGTTCCGTTTTGGTTCCAGGTCCAAAACGGACAGTACGAATTTGCTTAAAAAGATTTACTCTGAAGATCATGAATCAAAGAATGCTCAGTCAAATTCTCAAAGCTTTGTGTTTTGCCCCTATTTTAGGTCTGCTGTTTTCTTGTGCAAGTACTTCCGAAGAAGTTCAACCTAAAGTTCATCGAGCAGCTAACGGGATGGACAATTTTACGATCGAGCAAGGCATGCCTCTTCGCGAAGTGCAGAAGAAGGAATTCTATTTCAAACATTGTGAATTAGAAACTCGCCGAGCTTTCACATCAAAAGCGGAATTTACCTGTAACGAACGTTGATTCGCGTTCGCAAGCGTCTTAATAACTTTTTTGTCTTTTTAAGATTTTCATCGGTTGAATTCCGAGCATAAGCTTCTTGAATATAGCACTGGAAAACCTCTTCCACGAGCTCATGCTCTTTGGGAAACTGGGAAACAATGCGATGGGACCAGTCGCGTGGTCCCTCGTGCGATTTTCTTTCTAAAGAGTAAGAAGAAAAAAAACTTTGGAGTCGGGCAAAAATAATTTTGTGGGCCTGATGATTCGGCTTTCGCGAAAGTAAATTTAAAATAAAATAGGAAATTAAAGCTAAAACCAGAGCCAGTAATGCAAGTTCTCCCCATTTGATTTCAAGTCCACGCAAAAGTTCTTTTTGTTTTTCAAGATCGTAATCTAAAAGAAGTGTGTTCCATCGGTAGTTGAGATTTTCAAACCAAAAGTCAATTTGGCTCAGCCAAGATTCTTTCGACGAAAGATTTCGCAGGCTTTGTGCATCCAAGCTTTCTCTTTCTGATTCGCCGAGATTCAGGAAGGACGTTGCGCCAAGCTCAAGCCTTAAGGGAGCAATGACTGAAGTGAGATCAAATCGTTGCCACATCTTTTTTGAATCCAGGTATTCCATCCAAGCGTGGGCGTCCTTTTGTTGGATGGTCCAAAAATTTCCAAAGCGATTAAAACTTCCCCCCTGATAGCCGGCAACCACGCGAGCCTGGAACCCAGCAGCTCGGAAAAGAAGTGCCGCCGCCGAGGCATAATGTTCACAAAACCCTTTTTTTGTTTTAAAAATAAAATCGTCCAAGGTGAGGGTGCCTTGATCTCCAGGCTTTAGCGTGTAACGAAAATGATTTTTTGGAAAGTACTCTAAGAGTATGTCAGCAAACTCTTCAGGTGTTGTTTTCTGATGAGATATTTCGCTGATAAGATTTTGAATATTTTCTGAAAATGAAACTTTTGAATTTTTAGGGCTAAAGTCTTCTTCGTCAGCAGGCAGACCATTCGGTTTTTCCCATCGCGCCCAAAGGATGCTGCGTTTTTCCGTAGGAAATTGCGAGGTGAAGACCGAGGCTGTATTTTTGTAAATTGAATTTTGTTCAGACTTTAAGGCGTAAGTTCCTTCCAGGATAAAAAGCCAATTTCGAAAGTGAGGTTCTAAAGTCATTCTGACGTTCCAATTGTTTTCAGAAACGGCATTCTCGCGATAGCGTTCAGACTTTAAATGCAGTCCCTTTTTCCACCGGAAACCCTGGGGCAAATTAAAAACTTCACCTCGCCAGTAAAGATCATGCAGGCGAGGGCGAACGGCATTGAATTCAGCTCGGAAGGCAACTTCATTCGACTCAAGAAGTTTGGCTACGCTTCCCGGATAAACCTCATCGGCGATGCCGGTGATCCCGTACTGACCACGGGCCGAGCGGGACTCGACCCAGCTTTGCGAAAACCGAGGAAAAAAAACGTACAAGAAAAAAGTCAGAGGCAAAGCAACCAAAATTGAAGATCCCAAAATTCTGAACCGAAAACGCCAAGGTTTTTTTTGAAATTCGCGGGGCAGTAAAGAAAATAATAAAATAAAAAACAGCGGAATTTCGATCAGGGCATAAATAAGGTCCAAAGAAAAAAGAAATTTAGCGCAAATTAAAAAGAATCCCAAAAGAACCAGAAAGTTTTTTTCGCTGTCTTCCCGATACTCAAGAAATTTCAAACTGCTTAAAATTAATAGAAAACAAGTCGAGGCTTCTTTCCCAACAAGACTGCGGAAAGAATAATATGTGGCTAAGAAAAAAAGCACCGATATAAATCCCGTTAAGAACCTGCTGGGAACAGGAAATTCGAAGTATTCAACCAAAAATCTCCAAATCCAAAAAATCATAGCTGAAGCGAAAGCCCATGGTGGCACATCGGGGTATAAAATAAGACTAGAGAAAAAAATGGCCAGGGAAAAGACCTTCTCGCCCAGAATGATTTTAATCGGCATTAGTTTCTCCGAACAGGGCTAGTTTTTTTAAACACTCTCGAGCATGACTTGTTCCTGATCCCCAAGGGCTTTTTTCATGAGGCAGCACCAGTTGGTAAACACGATTTTGTTTTTCACATTCATGGATCCAGAGACTTAACTGAGAAAGCTTTTTTTCCACTGCGGAGTTTGGAATGTCATCCCAACACAGTTGCAGACTTCCCTTGCTTTCGGATTCAAATTGCTTAACCAAAAGCTCACGAGTTCGAGCTAAAGCTTTCCAGTCAATTTGGCGCAATGAATCTGATTTTTGATAAGGACGATGCCCCTGGAAAATATTTTCTGAGGAAAGGAAATATTTTTTTCCGCTGATTTCTTGCCCTTCGCTTTCCGTCTTTTCAGGCAGGCGCGAAATCCCTTCACGTTTGGGATAAACTAAAGCAGGTTGAGAAACCCGATAGTACTTCCAACTTCGAAGCCATCCAAAGGGGTATTCGCTTTCAATAATAAGATCAGGGATTTTTTGGTAACCTCTCTGTTGAGCAGAGAAGACCACATCCAGGGTCTGGCTTGCTCGCGAAGTGATTTCATCAATAGAATAAACCTGTGAGTGATTTCTTAATCTGATTTTTACAAGATAGCTGGGCCAGCGACCGGTGTTTTCTGCAATCAGTTGCAGCCGTCCGTTTTCGTCAGCAAAAAAATCATTGACGGGAATTGAGCGGATTTTAATTCTTTCGATATTGAGATTGGTTTTCCACATCGTGACTAAACCCAAAGAACTTAAGAAAAAACAAATGAAGTAAACAACATTGTTGGAATAGATAAAAGCAATGCCTAAAAGAAGAAACATCGACAAGGCAAAATAAATTCCAAAGCGAGTTGGAAAGATATAAGTGCGCTTCGAGTTCAGATTTTTAGGAAGGAACGGCCACGAGCTGAATAAGTTCCTGAGATCGCGTTTGACCATAGGTGACTCCGTCAATGCCTCCTAAACGATGAGCTAAAACTGCCCGGGAAACTTTTTGAACATCTTCGGGAAGTGCGTAATCTCTTCCCTCGAGAAAGGCGTAAGCTTTGGCGGCCTTGGCCAGGGCCATACCACTTCGTGTGGACAAGGGCGTAAACTGATCGCTCCGCTTTCGAGTTTCATTCAGAAGATTCGAGATGTACTGAGCTAAAAGCGGAGAAACATTCACGCCATCGACTTGTTTTTGGGATTCGATCAATTCGGACTTTGTCATCACCGGTTTAAGCCCCGCTAAACTTAAGCGAGGATCCTGCCCCTGAAAAATTTTTATTTCTGATTCCGTCGAAGCATAGTTCAAAGTTAAGGACATCAAAAAACGATCCAGCTGGCTTTCGGGCAAAGGAAAAGTTCCCGTTTGAAAGCGGGGATTTTGGGTCGCTATCAAAAAAAACGGTTCGGGAAGATTCCAGGTTTGGCGATCAACGGTAACCTGTCCTTCCTCCATGGCTTGCAGTAAGGCGCTCTGAGTTCGGGGATTTGCTCGATTTAATTCATCGGCTAAAACCAAGTGGGCAAAAAGTGGTCCCTGAAAAAAGCGAAATTCTTTTTTCTGATCGTCATAAATAGAGTTTCCTACAATATCTGAAGGCAAGAGATCGCTGGTGAACTGAATGCGCTGATGATCAAGCTCTAAAAGTTTAGCTATGGTTTGAACCAAAGTTGTTTTGCCGACCCCAGGGACATCTTCAATTAAAAGATGTCCACGAGCTAAAAGGCAAACAATGGCTTGTTGAATTTCATTTCTTTTATCCAGGATCAATTTCGAGCATTGCTCGATAACTTTATGCCATTTTTCTTTCATTAAAGAATTGTAGAGGACACTGCATAGGGACGTCCATCATTAGCCATGGAATTTTTTGCTTAAAGAGGGCTTTGCGGTACTCATTATCAAAAATAAATATCTGGTTCCAAAATAGGACTGTTTTGCTGCTGAATAAATTGAAATGCGAAGTGCGTGAAATCCAATAACTTCACCGAAACACCTTCAAAGCTAGTGTCAAAAGGACCGCTAACGCCTTTAGTCTGGCCATCTAGACTTTAAGAAATGAATTGGTTAAGTATCTACCGAGGTTATATCTATGAAAAAAACTTTATCGGTCTCAACTTTTCTTATCTCGAGTCTGCTTTCATTGAGCGTTTTAGCTGCCGACAGTGGAATTAAAAAATTTTCTGGGCGCTTGCCTTCGGGTACAGTTTGCCAGGTGATGTACACTTCTGCAGTTCAAGATGGAGTGCAAAAACTGACTGCAGTTCAGTTTGATTTAAACAATAAAAAAATGGACCTCAGAGGCCCTTCTCTGATGGGTTCTGAATTCAATTCGGCGAACAACCTTTTTCAAGGAGCCGGAGTTTTAGATCGTAAGATAATTATCACCTCGGAAGTTTTAGGTGTTGGCTACGAAACGGGAATCAACGTTGAATTTCAAATCAAGTTAAATCCTCAGTCACATCCTTCAGAATACCAATTGAGTCTTCAAAATTATCGCAATGATTATGTCTTCGGCAGTTGGGTGCAGGGCGAACGTTCTGAAGCTCAAACCTTTAATTGTCGCTAAAGCTTAAAATCATTTAGCTGTTAGCCAAAGTCGAAGAGCTATTAAAATCAGGAAAATAGAAAACATTCGCGTTAAAGTTCCACTTTGCAACGAAGTGGCGATCTTAGCTCCAAAAAAGCCGCCAACAAACATGCCTGCAGAAATAATAAAACCGAGCTTCATCGTCGTGCTGTTGACTTGACCTGCTAAGTAATACTGCCAAAGAGCCAAAGCTCCCGTAGGAAGCAGGAGCGCAGCCAATGAGGTTGCCGTTGCCACTTGTTGCGTAAAGCCATAAGCAAAAATAATTAAAGGCACAATGATGATGCCTCCACCAATTCCAAAGAGACCGGAACAAATTCCTGCAGAAACTCCGATAAGAATAGGCCAAACAAGTTCCATTTTTCCCTCTGCGACAAATTGAATCACCTGAAAAAATCCTAATCTTAATTTTAAGAAAGTAAACAAAATTAAGAAAATGAATTTTATAGTGCCAACGGGAATTGAAAATATTAAAACAGTGTCCATGGAAAAGCAGAAATACCTTCATGGATTTGATCGAGTTGAACAAGAACGGCTTCTGTTTCAGGCGGATTTCCTAGAGCCTTACGTCTATGCAGGCATTGAATTGCAATCTTGTAAAAATTTGCTTGAGGTCGGTTGTGGGGTAGGGGCGCAAACTCAAATTCTGCTCCGACGGTTTCCTAAAATAAAAATCGACGGTGTTGATCGTTCTGATAAACAGCTGCAAATGGCCAAAGAACTTTTAGAAAAAGAAATTAAAAGCAAAAAAGTTCGTCTTTTCCAACAAGACGCCGAAAAGCTGGCTCTTCCTGATCGGGAAAAATACGATGCGGCTTTCCTGTGTTGGTTTCTAGAGCATGTTCCTCGTCCTCTCGAGGTGCTGAAGCGGGTTAAAAAGCATTTAAAACCAGGTGCCGAAATTTATTGCACCGAAGTTTTTAATCAAACTCTTTTTATGGAGCCCTACACGCCGGCCTATCTGAGTTACTGGTTTCAGTTCAATGATTATCAATGGACTATCAAAGGACACCCTTTTATTGGAGCGAATCTTGGGAATTTACTGAAGGCCGCTGGTTTTGTCGACATCAAGTTAGAGGTCCGCCCCTTTCATTTTGACTCGCGAAATCCCCGTCAAAGAGCAGAATTTATCGACTTCTTTTTTGATATTCTTTTAAGTGCTGAAAAGACTTTGGTTGCCGAAGGACGAGTGACCAAGGCGCAAATCGCGCTGATGAAAGAGGAAGTGGCCATGGTAAAAAAGACCAAAGATTCTGTTTTCTTTTACTCTTTTATTCGTGCTACCGCAAAAGCCCCTTAATCGAGGGCCGTGTTGCTAATCTTCGTTGACCTTTCCCAGGGATTCTGGTCATCATCAATTGAATTTTAACAAGGACAAAATCATGAAATCAGTAACAGAATTTCCGGTATTTACTTTGAATGCAGGCCTCAAGACAAAAACAGCTTTGACGGGGGAAGGTAAAACTCCTGAAGAAATCCAAACAAGTCTTGGCGAGAGCTTAAAAATGGAAGGCGATCGTTTAAAACATTTTGTCAACGCCCTTGAAGTCGCTGGTCAAAATACTCAAAACCTGAAACGAGTTCTGGTTGTAAAATTGAATGAAGGCGAAACGGCTCCTGAAAAAGCCCTCTCAGTTGAAGACCATCACTATGTTCCTGAATTCTTAACTCAAGCAAAACCAGCACCTTCTGCGGAAGACGCAAAAAATGCTCGTCGGGGTAAAGGTCGCGGAGGCCGTTCAGAAAAAAGTTCGCCTTGGGGATTATCTCCAGAGCAAAAAGCAGAAAAGAAAAACAAATCTGTTCCTGCTAAACCATAATTAGTTTATTCGCTCTTTATTCCACCAGGCGATTTGATCTATATACAATCAGGCTTACTAAAGCTGTTTTGATCAGATCGCCGGGGATAAAAGGGAAAAGCCCCGCCATCAACAAGTGTTCAGTCATAACAAAGTAAGATAAAATCCACAGGCCAAAAGAAAAAGTCACTAAGCTTCCCAGAAATGCGGCAAACCAGGTCTTTAAGAAAGATTTCGTCCAACCCAGATCCGCTAAAGTTCCCATTAAGAATGAAGCGACCAGCATTCCCACTAAGTATCCTAAAGTTGGTCCGATCAAAAAGCCCGATTTACCCATCGCAAAAATTGGTAAACCCAATCCACCTAAGCTTAAATATCCCAGCACAGTGGCAAAACCTCGTTTCCGCCCCCAAAGCAATGCTGTTAAAGCCACTCCAAAGGTTTGCCCAGTAATAGGAACCGGAGTGAAGGGAAGAGGAATCGAGACCTGCGCGAGTAAAGAAATCAAAAGTATTCCCGCAAAAACGGAAAGCACATTAGCTAAAGTTTGGTGATCTGATTTTAAAATAAGTCGCGGCAATAGAGCTTGGGCCATGAAGTCTCCTTAATAAAGGAAACATATACCATATTCTTTGAAGGAGGCAAAAGTTGTCTCGCAATTGGCTTTTGCGCAGCTCAGTGATTTTTTTAAAAAAAACCCCGCTCTTTAAGCAGGGTTTTTAAATAATCTTTGTGTAAAAAGGCTTACCAGCAATAGCGGTAATAAACGAATGGCCAAATTCCCCAAGTTCCGCAGATGTAAGGAGTCGCTGTGTAACCGTAGTAGTTAGGATAAAAAGGAGGATAGTAATTTTGGTAGTAACCACCGCCCCAGTAACCATAAGGTTGTTGAGGGTAGTAAGCTCGTGGGGGCATTGGGTGACGGCCGCGATTAAAATGCAAGTGACCGAAAGACTGATTCTCTGGGGTTACGTTTTGCCAGTTAAGTTCACCATTGGCCGCGCCATTAGCGGGAACGCCATCGCCTTCAACAAAAGACGTTTCACCATTAGGTCCTACACGGAGAGTGATCATGCCTGGGTTGTTCTCGCCAGCTGCAAAAGCTGCGAACGCGAACAAACTCACAAACATCATCAAGATTGTTTTTGTTATTGTGGTTTTCATTCATAACTCCTTGATAAAAGTTTCTCGAACCGATTTGAATTGCAAATGCGCCGACAAAATCCGTTGAGGCTAGAGCAAAAGCAACTCCTTTTTTTCGAAAGCCCGAATAATTCATTTCGAGAGTGTTTTCAAGAATTTTTGTGGAGAAAATCCCCGTAACATATGTCTTTTTTTCATGTTTTAGAAAAGGCCTGATTTTGTTTCGTGTTTAAAACATCGACAAGATTTAGGCGTTTATTTCATTTTAAACGGTGCCGGCGATGGAATCGTTGTCGCAAGTGGATCTTGCATCTGAATGTAATTTAATTTTTAGGAGAAGCTATGCGAGCCACGAAAAGACTATCGGTAACTGTTATTTCTTTGATTTTTTTATCTCAAACAACTTACGGGCATGGGAACGTTATCCACGTAAATCCAGCAACCCAGAATGACCCTTTCTGTGGACCACCAGCTCCTCCACCAAAGCCGCCGGCACCGCCACCTAAACCAATTCCACCACCACCGCCAAAACCAACACCGCCTCCAGCTCCACCAAAGCCGACGCCTCCGCCTGCGCCAAAACCTGCGCCTGCACCGGCACCAAAACCAACACCACCCCCTGCGCCGAAGCCGACGCCAGCGCCAGCACCTGCGCCTGCACCTGCACCAACACCAAAGCAGACGCCACAGCAAGAGCCAGCTCCAGCGCCAGCGCCACAACCGCAACAGAAGGCTAAAGAAGAGCCGAAGCAAGAGGCGCAACCAGAGCAAGCCGCTGCTCCTGCAGAAAATAAGGATAAACTTAAGGTTAAAGTTGGCTTCTTTATAGCGCCGGTGGGTGATTACGATCAAAATGAGATCGTCGAAAATCAGAAACAATCAAGCCCAAATGCTCAAGCTGTTAAAGTCAACACAAACAGTAACGACTATCGAGGTATTAAATATTACCGCTGGGATGGTGGTTTCGCGACAGGCGTAACTGTTATGAAAGACGCGGCTTCAGTTTTTATTCCCATTGGTCTTCTCGGAATCGTCCCGATTTGGGGTGAATATGCCATGATCAATGTCAGAATGAAAAAGGCCGAGGGAATTCACAAGGTCGAAGTTCCTGAATATCCTCTGACTTCGGAAAAATTATTAAAGTCCAAATATCAAGAAGGCGATTCTATCGCTTACAAGAGTCATGGTTATATAAGCTACTTTGCCGGTCTGGGATTGATCGGTGGATTCGGGGGAGCCGTTAATGCGACTCAGGATATGGATCAATTTCCTGGGCTTGGAAAGTTGATGAAAAAACACGGAAACTTCGTTGTTCAAGTGACAATGTTAGGTAACGGAGTCGTCAATGCTAAGTACACCCACGTTAAAGGTAAGATGGTTAAAGGAACTAATGTCGGTCATCTTTTAGCTTCGATCAGTAACAGCGAAGTTAATAAAGAAACGACAACATTGGAATTTAACTTTGACCTGAAGGATCGTGCAGCGGCGCAAGCCTTTGATGAATTTGTTGTCAAAGGGAAAGCAGAAAACGCACAAAAAGCGATGTTGAAGAAAAATTCGAAAGTGACCGCAGTTACGAATTCAGTAGGGACAGAAAAAGGAGATAACTCTGGTAATTCTTTTGTTTGGTTGGGATTACCTGTAATTTTGAATTTTACGAAAACTTCAACTGAAACAAAAAATACAGAAAAAAAGACAAATATTCAGACTCAAGAGTTAGAAGAAACTGAGTTCGCAGTTTTCCGTAAAGAGTCACGTTCGAACGTTCTTTTCACTCACACTTCGGATGAAAGTGCTTTTTACGCAAACAGGAATACTTTGTCTTCGAAAAAAGGTAGAAAAGAAATAAACTACAACGCTTTATATGTATGGAAGCATGAGGCGGACCTTGGAAGTAAGCACGAAATTCGTTTAGCCTTGCAAGATCTTCGCGAACTGACTGGTTTGAAAAATGAGCTGAATGTCGATCTTTCTGGAATACCTGAAGTAAGCCCAAACCCTAAACGTGATTTTGGTTATATGCGCATTGAGTTCAATATGGAGTTATCAGCATCCACTACAGACTTATTGCGACGCTGGGGACGTTCTTCATTGGAAAGCCGCATGCTTGTTGAAAACGGCATGAAGACTTGGCAAAGTTACATTGTTCGTGAGTGTGAAAAATACTCGAACGAAAATGGAAGCTATGCCTGCGAATCCGAGCTGGAAACTGAAATTCGCAATGAGATGGAAGATATCGCCCGAGCTATCAACAATATGAACCGCAGCTATTCGCAAACCACAGATCAATTTTTGACTGACTACTCACTTTTAGGTAAAGCGATTATGAAAAGCCCACGAGCTTTCCAAACTTTCCTGAAAATGGTGAAGAGCGAACGTCCAAAAATGAAATTGATTATCAGCGGTGAAAGCATCGAAAAATTCGAGCGCGAGTTTTAATTCATAAATGCAAGCCGTCCTTTGTGGCGGCTTGCGTATTCAGATGAGCAATCAGAAATATGAAATCATTCCGAACAGACTTTTCACTTTTTAAAACCAGCTGTCTTTTAGGAATTCTTATGGGCGGCCTTAGCAGTTTTGCTGTTGCTGGTACTCAAGCTGTAAACAAAAAAAATGTTTGTTCGATCACGATCAACTCTGATGATGAAATTAATGCGTTCAAACAGTATTTGCCTTCAGGCCAATTTAATTTTATTGAGCTGACTCAATTTGCTGAAAATCCTTTGGATAAATCTTCGAAGTGGTTGACTCGTGCCTGTGCCCAAGGGATCAAGTGCGACATCTTAATTATTTCAGGTCACTTTGGTGGCTCCTTCTTTGGATCTTCTTCGAAGCGCCTGTCACTCGAAGATCTTGAGGCCGCCAGTTGCAACTCTCAATGCGATGGGATTTTGAACGATCCTAAAGAAGTTTTTTTATTTGGCTGTAACACTTTGGCTGGTAAGAATAAAGACTCGAGGACACCGCGAGAGTACAACCGCATTCTCATTGAAGATGGATTCAGCGCCGAGCAAGCAGCGCGAATCGTCGCTTTTCGCTATAGTCCTATTGGAGAAAGTTTTCACGATCGAATGTCACAGGCCTTTAGCGGAGTTCAGCGTATCTACGGTTTCAATAGCGTAGCCCCAGTAGGTCCCGTCGTTAAGCCTCTGTTGCAAAAATATTTAAGTTCCACTGCAAAGAGCTACAGTCAGTCATTGGAAAGTCAAAATCCTGCGGAAGTTCAAGCGCCCAATCAGAAATTGCTCAATATCTTTAGTAAAACTTCGATGATGCAATCCAAAGGTCATCGCGGAGAGCAGTGGACTCAAAAGCCAGCTTGTTTTTTAAACGACAAAAAAGTGGCTAACGTGGACAAATTGGTTTGGGTCGATTCTGTTGTGAGAAATCCAGATTCGCGTTTGCTTTTGAACACTGTCATTCATATCGAAGATTTTATTTCCCGCTTGTTGAGTAAGAGCCAATTGACGGAAGAGGAAAAAAGTATTTTCACTCGGCTAGGTGAAAGCCAAAGTGGTAAAGCGGAAGTCCTTGGATTTTTAAAACACCCCATGCAAGGTCTACAGGCCGTGCAAGTTAACTTACTGAGTTTCGCAAGGGACTTGGGATGGGTCGAGCAAAGTTCTTTCAACGAGCAATTAGAAAAGGTTATTAATTTGAAGAAGGCTTTGAGGAGTCCTATTCGCAGCGAATATCGAGATTTTGTTTGTTCGTTGAAAGTCTCATCCGTCGAGATCAATCCCGCAGATATTCCCCCGGCTCGCTGGCGAGAAGAGCTTTTTGTGAGTCTGTTAGCTTGTCTAAAAATAAAAAGTGTTCAGTTCCAAAACCGAGTCGCTGAAAATCTGATCCACGATACGGGAGTTCCACTTCAATTGGCTTCGCTAACTGCATTGAAAGAATTTAATTCCAAAAATCCAGAGATCCAAAAGATCTTATTAAAGACTTTAGTTTCGAGCGGAAGTCCTCAGATCCGCAGCGCTGCCGCAGAGACCATTGGTCATACGGGAGGTTCTAATCCTACCCTGCGAGCTGGCCTAGTGAAGTCATTGCAGACCGACCGAGCGATTCCAGTTCGGGTCTCCGCGGCTGAAGCCTTGGCGGCGTCAGAGAGCACAGGCACCGAAGCCCTCAAGGTGTTAGCCAATTCCCTTTTCAAAGATCGTGATAAGCAGGTGCGATCAGCTGCCGCACGCGCATTAGGCCACACGGGAACTCAAGATGTTGAACTGCATAAAACTTTACTGACAGTTTTAGCAGGAGACGACTTCACCGAGGTAAAACGCTCTGTCGCCGAAGCCTTGAGTAACATAAGACCTCCAGCGCCAGAGATCCGTTCATTGATTGAAAAAGAAATTCGAAGAAGCACTGATTCTGAAGTGCGCGAGTTTCTCATCCAAGCTTCGAAATAATAATTTTTGAATCAGCTCGAGAGTATTCTTATTCCACTTTGTTGATGGTATACATGATGATTGTGCTTTTGGCAGAGGACCCTGAGGTTTTCGATCTGATCGGTACCACCGGCCCATTTGGGTTTGATATGGTCGATGTGGAGATTCCACCTACTTCCACAAAGCCTTTGAGTTTTATGGTCTTTGTACTGACAGCACTGATCTCTTTGGAGAACTTGTTTTTTTACCGCCACGGTGGCGGTGGATCCTTCTTTTTGTTTAATAAATTTATCAGATAAGTATTTGATGAGTGTGGGTAAATCATTTGATTGAATCGCATTTGAGGCAAGGTCTTTTGCTTTTTGAAGGGATTCCCACTGTTCCTGTGTAAAGGTCACTTCAAACCTTACACTTCCATCTTTTTGATGAGTTACTTTGGTTTGTTCTTTAATTTTAAGATCAAGTTCTTTGGCGATCATGACTTGGGATTCATTAACGGTCATGTCACTGATTTTTGCAATTAAGCTTCGCTTTTGCGCTAGGGTAACCGTTTGACTCTTTTCTCGGAAGGCTTTTTGTAAAAGTGTGGTCTGAGATAAATTAATCTCCCCAGACTCAATTTTAGCCTTAAGCTTTGGCTCAATAGCTAACAGCCTTGCTGCATCAATACGGCGCTGAGCTGAACCTCCGGGATATCCACATTCCTTAACTAAATAATCATAGAGATTTGGATAATTGAAATCCAAATAGAGTCTTCTTTTATCAGCCTCTTTAATATGTTCAATCACTAAAGCTAAAAGTCTATTCTCAGCTCGAGCTAATGATTTTATTTTCTGATCCAACTCTTTATTATTTAATTTTGAAATCATATTCACCTCACAAAACTTATATCATGCATTTTAAAAGCCATTTTCAGAGGGAAAATAGAGATGAAAGAGAAATGTAAACTCGACTAAAAAACGTATCTCAGACGCTTACAAAAGCTCAACACTGAAGCGAAAATACTTAAACAAGAAGGATCGAGAGATCTAAACAAAATCCTAATTACACAGCCACTGTGAATCCAAAAACTCAGTCAAGAAAATAATTTACTAAATAAAGGAAACTCCACCACCACCTGGCAGTAAAAAATCACTTTAAGTCTTTACTCATAATAACAGATTGGTAATTGGTTTCATTCCAACAGGTCGTCGCTACAATTTTATATCCCCGTTTACTGTACATTTTTATTAAGTGATCGGCGCTCTCTATATAATTTAAATCCAGGATCTTTCTAATATCAGTGGGAAAGATGTGGATAAGTAAGCTAGACCAAAAATAAAAAAGCCCCGGACAACCGGCTGAAGTTCTGGTTTGATTTTTGTGCGACGAAAACTCAAACAAAGGAGCTTCAGGCATGGATGCCAAGGGCAACAATATTTACATTCCCTATGTTTTTCGATC